>NZ_PDZG01000079.1 GCF_002735645.1 Iodobacter sp. BJB302 | reverse complement strand
GACAGCCCCTTTTGCATCTGGATTGGGTTGATTGCCATGACGACCACTCCACAAAAGAACGTTCGTTCACCTTAGGCCTTTTAAGTGGTTTGAGCAAGGAGATTGAGCAAGAGACATAATCAGGTACTCTAAAGCGCAGCTCTGCCCGTTTCAGTGGCATTACCATCCGGAATTCGAGCTGACCTTTACCCGGCATGCCCATGGCACACGCTATATCGGCAGTGATGCCAGCCCGTTTACTGAGCTTGATTTAGCCCTCGTTGCCCCAAACCAGCCGCATACATGGCATTCGGCACCGGAAGGTGATTTAAAAGAAGTACAAGTGGCTTACTTTACGCTCGATTGGTTACAAACCTTAGCCAGCCAGGGCGCACCTGAGTTGTTGCCGCTTTGCCAATGGCTGGGGCAAATTCGTATGGGGGTGATATTTGGTCAGAACATCAGCGCCATGCTGGCACCACGCTTTGTACAACTTCATGAGCTGCGCGGCTTGGCACGGCTGGCCTGCCTGCTGGAAATTTTATCCTGCTTACAACAAGACCCGGAGCAGCGGCTGTTACAAGGCGAGCCTCACAGCGGAGCGCAAGACCGGCGCTTAAATGCCGCATTGGGCTATTTGCAAACGCATTTTACCCGGCAGGTCACGCTCAATGATTTAGCCCTTGCTGCCAAAACCAGTACCGCCACCATCAAGCGCCTGTTTGCGGAGCAAATGAAAACCAGCTTTAGCGCCCTGCTGGCCCAAATACGCATCAGCCACGCCTGCCAGATGTTACTTAGCAGCGAACAATCTATACCTGCTTTAGCAGAAGACTGTGGTTTTCCCAGCCTCAGCCAGTTTTACCGGAAATTTACCGAGCTGAAAGGCCAGCCCCCCGCCCGTTACCGTAAACAATATCGCCTGCCCAAGGCGCATGCCTGACTTGCAAATAACTATCTCAGCACTTACATTGCTTCCTGAACTCATCATCCCTCCCAAAAAGAAAACCCATGCCTGCATCTCTGGACGGCCAGTTAGTGATCGCTATTTCATCCCGCGCGCTCTTTGATTTTGAAGCCGAAAATCTCATTTTTGATCAGGCCGACGATCAGCCTTATATGGCCCTGCAGCTGGATAAAATCGACGAGCCTGCCTCGCCTGGCATGGCCTATTCACTGGTCAAAAAACTACTGGCCTTTAACAGCCCTGAGCAGCAGCGGGTAGAAGTAGTGATTCTTTCGCGCAATGATCCGGTCAGCGGGCTGCGGGTATTTAAATCCTGCTATACCCACGGCCTGCCCTTACTGCGTGGCGTCTTTACCCGCGGGCGGCCAGCGTGGTCTTTTTTAGAGCCTTTGCAGGCCAATCTGTTTTTATCTGCCGACGAAGCCGATGTACGTGATGCGCTGGCTGCCGATTTTGCTGCGGCACGGGTTTACCCAAAATCGGCCAGTACCGAGCAGCACCCTGATGAGATCCGCATTGCTTTTGACGGCGATGCCGTGCTGTTTTCAGATGAGGCAGAGCGCGTGTACCAGCAGGACGGCCTGCACGCTTTTCAGGCACACGAAAGCGCTAAAGTGCAGCAGCCGCTCCCTCCCGGCCCGTTTAAATCATTTTTACAAGCCTTGCACCGCCTGCAGAAAGACGCAGGCGACTCGCCAATGAAAATCCGCACGGCCCTGGTGACAGCACGCAGTGCACCGGCGCATGAACGGGCGATTCGTACCCTGATGAGCTGGAATATTCAGATCGATGAAGCTTACTTTTTAGGTGGCTTGGAAAAAGGCCCTTTCTTAAAAGTATTTGCCCCTGATTTATTTTTTGATGATCAAACCGGCCATTGTGATTCTGCAGCCAGCGTTGCACCGACGGCCCATGTGGCAGCAGGCATTTCTAACACCAGGCAAATTGCAGACTAAGCCGCTGAAACTGCAATCCATGCCACGCTTTAAGCAGAATATCGCATGATTGCAGCATAAAATTTACGCTGAGCGCATAATTTCTAACATCTAGTCCACATTGTTCATACAAACAACGTAAGGGATAAAAATGAAACGCCTCAGCAGCCTGCTTTTAATCACCCTCAGCATTTTTCAATTTAATAGTGCCCATGCGTTTTCTCTGTTTAGCAAAACCATACAGGGCTCGGGCAAGATAGAAAAACAAACCCGGGCCATTGCCACTTTTAATGCGCTGAGCAGTGAAACCACCGGCCGGGTAGAAATCATCCAGGGCAATATTGAAAGCGTGACCATTGAAAGTGACGACAATATCATTCCAGCAATTGAAACCGTAGTAGAAAATGGCACGCTTAAAATTCGCCATAAAAACATTGAATTAAACACCAAAACACTCAATATCGTTGTCCGCACCAAAAACATAAACCGGCTTAATTTAAGCGGCTCAGGCACTGTCTATTCAAATGCTTTAATTGCTAAAAAATTCAGCATTAATGTGGGCGGCTCAGGAAAAATTCAGCTGGAAAAACTGGATGCTCCAGATTTAAGCGTCAATATCGGGGGCTCCGGAGCGGTTGCCATTCAAACTTTGCAAAACGATGAATCAGATGTGTCTTTAGGCGGGAGCGGCTCATTTAAAGCCGCAGGTAACAGCAATAAGTTATCTGTCTCTATTGGCGGATCGGGCCATATTGATACAGCACAGTTAAAAGCCAAAGAAGTCAGCTTAAGCCTGGCGGGCTCTGGGCAAATTACTGTAGCGGCGCAAAACAGGCTAAGCGCTAGTGTGGCAGGCTCAGGCAATATTCAATATTACGGCGATCCGCAAACGCATTTATCCATGATGGGATCGGGCACCTTAAAACGGATAGGGGCTTTTCCAATATAAAAGAACAAAAAGCGCCGCAACTTAAATAAAAGCTGCGGCGCCCTGCCCTAAACTTTAAACCGGTCCAATAATTGATCCTGATTACTGACCTGATCAACCATTACCGTACATTGCCTGACCTGGCTGTCTGCGCCATCTGCTACCTGATGACTGATATCCCGGATATTGGTGGTATTGCGGTTAATCACTTCTGTGGTTGCGCTTTGCTCGCCAGCGGCGATAGAAATTTGTAAATTCATTTTATTAATCCGGGTAATTCCCTCGCTGATTCTGCCCAGCATTTCATTAGCCGCCCCCGCCTCGGTTGCCGTCACACTGGCAGTACTGCTGCTTTGCTGCATTCTTTCTTCTGCCTGTTTTACCCCCGTGCGCAGCTGATCGATCATTTCTCTGATCTCACGCGTGGATTGCTGGGTGAGCGACGCTAATTTTCGCACTTCATCCGCGACTACTGCAAAACCACGCCCCGCCTCACCTGCGCGGGCAGCCTCGATAGCCGCATTCAAGGCTAATAAATTAGTCTGGTCAGCAATACTGGTAATCACAGATAAAATTGATTCAATACTCTGGCTTAATTTAGCTAATTCATTAATCGCCTGACTGGTGTCATTCATTTCATCCGCAAGGCGCTGAATCGCTGCGGTAGAGCGTGAAACCAGCGCCACACCACTTTGAGTTTCTTCATTCGCTGTCACAGCGGCCTGCGCCGCGGCTTCAGCATTGCCTGCTACTTCTTCCGCTTTGGCCGACATATCCTGCATGGAAACAGCCAGCTGATCTAATTCCTGAAGCTGTACCTGCAGGCGGCCGGAAGCCTGATTGGCTGCATCGGATGTAAATACCGTGCTTTCTCTGACTAAAACCGAGCTGCTTTTTACTTCACTGATCAACGTTTGCAGTGTTTGTAAAAAGTAATTAAATTCTTTAGAAACATGGGCAATCTCATCGTTGCCCACAATAGGCAGCCGATTGGTTAAATCGCCTTCACCACGATTAATTTCATGCAGCGACTGATTTAAATGATCGAGCGGTTTAAGTAATTTGCTCATTAAAATACCCAGCACCAGCATACTGATCAGCACGCCTGCAATCGTGCCCAGTGCAGAGCGCCAGCTTAAGGCATTGGTTTCTGCCATTAAAAGATCTTCATCCAGCACCACGCCAATATACCAATCCATTCCTTTTAAATTAACCAGTGGTGTAAATGAAACCAGTAGTTTTTTTCCTCCACCCTTTACATTCTGAAGAGTCTTTTCCAGCGCAGGGCTGCTGCCATCAAATAATTCGCTGTAGCTTTTACCATTTAAATCAGCCTTGGGATGAGAAATAATTTTTCCCGATTTACTCAGCAAAAAAGCATAGCCTGCATGATTAAAATCCAGCGTATTTACGGCTTCAGAAACCGTTTTAAGGCTTAAATCACCGCCAAAAGCGCCTTTAAACTGCCCCTTATCAGAAAACCTTGCCACCACAGAAATCAAAATCTCCCCGGTGCCTGCATCGGCATAGGGCTCGGTCAGCACCGCTCTTGAAGCTGCCTTGGCAACGGGATACCAAGGGCGTTTACGGGCATCCCAATTAGGTGGGTTCCAGGTTAAATCATTGGTGATCCGCTTACCTTCATTGTCTTCCAGCCCGCCAAATATGAGTAAAAACTGCTCTTTTAATATGGGCATGGAAAAAGTGTGATCAATTTGCTCATTGCTGAATTTGCGGTCAATATCCTGAGCCATTAAATCAATCAGCTGTAATTTGCCATTTAACCAATTCTCAATCTGCCTCGCCAATACATTGCTCGACTCGCTGATTGTAGATTCTGCTTGGCTGCGTAAAGTACTTCTGATTTGATTAATTTGGGTGATTGAAAGCAAGCTGGCAGTAAGTAACAACACGAGTGCTGCTGCTAATCCCACTTTATGACTGATCTTCATCGTGATGCCTCTCCTGAAAGGGTGAGTACAAATCATCAGACTCATTAGGCAATGCCTGATGTTTACTTAATGAGGGCTGTCATTAAGCAGCGTTTCATTAGCGTATGTTAATTTATAAAAACCGCCAGCTATTTTTAGCTTACACGCCGCAGTACGGTTTATTTTGTAAGTAAAGATTGATTGGCTTAATTAACAATTACACGAATAAACGAGTGTAAAAAAGAATGGAGGGGAATAGCGCTTGCAAGATCTTAAACAGTTAAAATCAGCAGTTTTGTTAAAGAGGATAAGATTCTTGCCCTATCTCGCATTTATTACCGTTGTCTGGGCCTTATCGTTTAATCTGATTGGCGTGTTTTTAGCGGGCCATGTAGACAGTGATTTTGCCGTACTCAGCCGCGTTGCGATTGCAGGGCTGGTTTTTCTGCCCTTTACCCGCTGGGCAGGGATCAGCACGGTACGCAAATTAGGCACCATGGCAGCAGGTGCGTTGCAATTTGGCATTACCTATTTATGCCTTTATCGCTCATTCCAATTTATCAGCGTGGCAGAAGTATTGTTGTTTACTATTTTCACGCCGATTTATATCACCCTGCTCGATGATTTATTACAAAAGCATTTTAATCCACGGGCCCTGGCCGCTGCTTTAATCGCCGTATTGGGCTCTTTGGTGATTCGTTACAATCACATTGACAGTAATGCATTAAATGGTTTTTTATTACTGCAACTGGCCAATATCACTTTTGCCGCCGGCCAGGTGGGCTATCGCTATTTAAATAAATATTACCCGGATCAGCAGCCCCAATCGGCCAGCTTTGGCTATTTCTTTTTAGGCGCGCTGCTGATTGCCCTGCCCTCATTTTTAATCTTTGGCAACGCCAGCAAGCTTCCCCAGCATATGGAGCAATTTGCCGTATTAGCCTTCCTTGGCCTTGCTGCATCAGCACTGGGCTTTTACTGGTGGAATAAAGGGGCGTGTTTAGTGGATGCGGGTACTTTAGGCGCGATGAATAATATGCATATTCCGGTGGGGCTGATGATTAATTTAATCTTCTGGCATCAGGCGCAGGATATTCCACGCTTGATCATTGGCGGGGTAATTATGCTCATTGCACTATTGATTAATAAATCGGCATGGCAGAAGAAACATTAATACTTCGGGGGCAGCGATATCTTTTACCCAGTCCTGCCAACCCAGAATCTGTAATAGAGGAGCAGCTCCAGCAGCAAATTTTTTTATACGCTGTTAGTGCTGCACCTGCGAAAAACATTGCATCTTCTGGCCTAGTTTAATGCTTTTACCGCCTGTTAAAACTATTCAATATTCTGGCCAATTCTCCACAGCACGCCAGCAGGGTCTGTTATTGTAAAATCACGCATTTTCCATGGCTGTGTTTCTATATCAGATAAGTGAATTTGATATTTACTCACCAGATCTTGCGCGCTTAAATGCGCATGCCATGCCGCCACGTCTTTAACCAATAAATGCATCATAAAATTCTCTGCATGATCTTTTTCATAATAATCTTGCAGTAAAAAACTACTGGTGCCGTACTTAAAATATGCAACGCCCTCCTCATCAAAGGCCAGAGTAAAGCCCATATCCTGATAAAACTGCTTTGATATTGCATGGTCTTTAGCAGGAATAAACGCTTTAATTTCTACTACTTCCAAAGCACTCATTGATTTAGCCTCCTTTATCTAAGATAGATGAGCAGCCTCATTTGCCAACACGTTTTACCAGCCTAATATTGCGGGTATTTGCTTGTTATTGCCCTGCCATTGCCCGACAAGCTGATTCCCTTTGATATTTAAACTCAATTTTGCCTGATCTTTTTCTGCGACCTGCTCAATCAGCTCCAGCGTTGTGCCTTTTTTCATCCCACGCAAGGCAATCACTTTACGGTATTTATCGTAAAAATAGACGCCTGAAAAAGAGCCATCACCATTAGGAATTTCAAGCCGCATCGTAATCGCTGCACTGCCTATTTTTCCATGCAAAACCTGAGCAAACAGCGAATCTGCAGGTGCTGCGGCAGCCTGTCCCAGCAAAAGAAACTTGCCATAGGGATTAAGCAAGGCCGCTAAATCCTTGGGCAAAATCGCGAGACTAATGTCACCCACATCGTCTAAGGCACGGTTTACATGTGCGCTACAGCGCCCTGTTGTAAATACGGCTTTATTCTGCGGCAAAGACAAACGTGCGTAAGAAAGCACATCTTGCTGAGGGCTGCTTTGTTGCTTTTCTTTTTCACTCTCAAGGCAGCGCTCATTAAAATCAATTCGCTCATCGATATCGGCTAAATCATCGGCCTTCGCTTTTTTACGCTTTAACTCAGCCTGTTGCCGCTTTAAGGATTTAATTTCCTCTGAGTAGCGGCGCTTACGCTCTGCCAGCACCTCTTTTGCCACCACAGATAAACCACCTGGAGTAAACAAATCGATGGCACTCAGTGCTCTGCCCGTTGCGGCATCAAAGCTGTAGCTGCGCACATAGGCTTCGCAATAAGCACCACAGCCTTCCGCCTCAATATCCAGCGAGAGGATACGTCCATCGTTACGCTGCACGCGAAAATCCAAAGACGCAGTACCATCCAGCTCGCCACTGCCTTCGGTAAGGGGAAAGGTTTTTCCGGCTTTAAGTGGCGCAGCAATACCCACTAGCGATAAATACAAGGCTTCGTTAATACGGCCCGCCACATCGCCCCCTCCCAGCGCATAGGGCATCCTGATCTCTCCTCCCGCCCAGCCAGAAGTATAAGCAGGTGCATCTTTTGGCATTTTCCACGTCATGGTGCGGGATTCAAGCGGCAAAGGGCCAGCAAGGGCATGGGCAGAAAGTAAGAAAAAAAACAGGAGACGCATCATTCATCCTTTTAAGTATTCAGAGGATCATTTACCCGGCCAGCTCAGGGAACATCGTGTCGGTATAGCCAAAGCGCCGCAAATCTTTAATCCGCTGCGGATACAAAATCCCGTTTAAATGATCACACTCATGCTGCACCACCCGCGCATGAAAGCCACTGACGCTGCGATCAATAACCTGCCCTTCCGCATCAAAGCCCTGATAGCGCAGCCGGGTATAACGCGGCACTTCACCGCGTAAGCCGGGCACAGATAAGCAGCCTTCCCAGCCATCAGCCATTTCATCGCTCAGTGGCGTAAGTACCGGATTGATCAGCACGGTCATTGGCACAGCTTCGGCCTCCGGATAACGATCACTCACATCAAAGCCAAAAATCACCACCTGCAGGCTTACACCAATCTGCGGCGCGGCAATCCCCACACCCCCTGTGGCCTGCATGGTGTCAAACAGATCGCTAATCAGGCTGTGTAATTCTGGCGTGCCAAACGCCTCTACTGGCGCAGCTTGCTCCAGCAAAAGCGGATCGCCCATTTTGATTACATTACGAATCGTCATTGTTTGCTCCGAGGCACAATAAGTAAGAAAGAAAATACAAACAGTGCCGGCCAGAACCTTACCTGAACAGCCCCAATTCATATATTCTATCTTACTTCATCCCCCGTGCAGCCACTTCAAGGCAACCAGTGCAGCGCAGGGTCAGGGGCACGGCGCATCAGTTGTAAATGATGCTCGATGACCTGTTGCAACTGTTCAATCTGATTGTCGTCTGATGCGGCCAGCACAAAAGTCAGGCCAGTCGCCGAGGCCGTAAAATGACAGGTGCCATAGGGAAAATAAGCCAGCCCTGTTGTTTCATCAAACTCCACCCTGATTTTTCGGGCGAAATGCTTACAGAGTTTGAATAAATAAGACTTAGCCAGCGGGGTATCCACTTGTGTTTCACTTTGCAGCATAAATAGCACTCTGATTAAAGGGGGTGAACAAGATGATCGAGAACAAAAATCGGCCGGCCTTGCGAACATTGCTCGATTCGGCCAGTAATGCCATACACTTTTGCCAGTAAATCTGGGTCCAGTACTTCCAGCGCAGAGCCATCGGCGGCACAGCGCCCTTCTGACAAAACAATAATTCGCTCGCAACAACGCAAAGCCAGATTCAGGTCATGCAAGGCCAGTACAGCAATACTGCCCCGTTCACGCACATCACGAGAAATAGCTTCCACCATGGCCAGCTGCCAGTGCAAATCCAGCGCGCTGCTGGGCTCATCCAGCAGCAAGAGCCGTGGCTGACGGGCCAGCAATTGCACCAGAGCCACCATTTGCCGCTGTCCTCCTGATAAAGAAGACATCGCCCGCATCGCCAGATGACTCAGCCGCAACTGCTGCAAACCCTGCTCAATCCGCTGTTCTGCCTGATGGTGTGGCAAGCCCAGCGTGAGCAAGCCTCCCAGCAATAATTCATAAACCGTCAGCCCCGCCCCCTGTGGCAAGATTTGCGGTAGCAGACCCACTTGCTGGCAGCGCTCGCGGTGCGTTAAAGAGGCCAGAGGCACACCATCGAGCAGCATCTGCCCACGGGCAGGCAGTGATCCGGCCAGCGCATGAATCAGGGTTGATTTACCTGCGCCGTTCGGGCCAATCAGGGCGGTGATACTGCCCGGTGGCATAGGAGCCAGATCCAGCGATTGCACCACGGCCACTTTGCCGCGAACAATATTAAGTTGTGAAATCTGCAGGCTCATACAACACTCCGGCGGCGCAAAATCAGAATAATTAAAACCGGCACACCGACCAGTGCAGTCACAATACCAATAGGAATTAAAATACCGGGAATAATACTTTTACTGGCCAGTGAGGCCAAAGACAGCATCAGTGCGCCGCACAGCACGCTGGCAGGCAGAAAAAACCGGTGCTGCTCTCCCACCAGCAAGCGGGCAATATGCGGCCCGACCAGGCCCACAAAACCAATGGTGCCAACAAAGGCTAGTGCCACCGCCGTAAGCAGGCTCACTTCCAGCAAAACCCGCCAGCTTAATTTCTCAACGTGCACGCCAAGGCTTGCTGCATGGGCAGCCCCACCGCGTAATAAAGTCAGGGCCCATGCCCGGCGCATGGCCAGCACAAAGCAAACCAACAGCACCACGGCAACCAGCGCCACATGATGCAATGTGGCCCGGCCCAGATTACCCATAGACCAGAAAACAATTTGCTCCAGCGCATTGGCATCCGCTAAAAACTGCAAAAGCCAAACCAGCGCTTCCAGCGCAAACAATAAGGCGATGCCAAACAGCACTAATGTATCGCCACCACCACCGTGTGCACGGCTCAGCAATAAAACCAGACCCGTTGTCAGCAAGGCCAGCGCAAATGCTCCCGCAGGCACGAGCAAATCATGGGGTAATGCGGGCAGATGATGCTCAAATACAATCATCAGTGATGCCCCCAAAGTAGCAGCCGCAGCCACCCCAAGGGTAAACGGACTGGCCAGCGGGTTATTTAAAACGGTTTGCAGCTGCGCGCCGCCCAAACCTAAAGCACCGCCCACAACCAGCGCCATTAATGCGTATGGCAATCGCACATCAAACAAAATGACCTTCATGCCCTCATCCAGCTGAGCAGGATTCCAAAGCCCTGCCAGCACGGCAGATAAAGGATAACGCGCACTTCCTGTAGCTAAATCCGCCGCAAAACTCAGCCCCAGTGCCAGAAGCAATCCGCAAAGCAGCAGTAAGCGCCAGCGGTTTTGCTGGCGGTATTGCCCCGCCAAATCAAGCGATACACTCATTAATCAGCCTCCACCCAGAACGTGCCTTGCAGTGGTACCGGCTGAAAACGCTTATAAAAATTTTGCAATGTGGCTTGGGGATTCAGCTGCTCAAAGCGGGCCGGATACAGCCATTTAGCCATGGCCTGTACTGCTGCCACATTTGCGGCACTGTAATTAAACTGATGTGAAATCGCATAGGCCCGGCCCTGGCGCACAGCGGTAAGCTGAGCAATGCCGGTGCGGCCCAGCGAGCGCTGTAAAGACGCTTTGGCAGTCGCTTCATCAATCCCTGCGCCCAAGGCAATCCGCGGGCTGCCCGATTGCCTTGCCGTCAGCGGATTACCAATCCCTGTGCCGATATAAACCTCGGGCTGCGACTGCAGCAGATATTCAACACTCACCGTGCCATGGCTGCCCGGTACCAGCGCATTGGCAATATTGTCGCCTCCCGCCGCGTCCACAAAACGGCCCAGCATGCCGTGGGTAATCGTTTCACAGCAGCCATTAGACAGCCCTACCCGGCTTTCCAGAAAAACCTTAGGCTTGCGGCTTACCCCTGCCAGCCCCTGACTGACTTTGGCCATTTCTTCACGATAAAAGGCGATATATTCTTCTGCCGCTTTGACTTTGCCCAAAGCCTGCCCCAAAACCCGGATACTGGCCTCGGTATTGCGCAGTGGGTCTTTGGTAAAATCCACATAAATCACTGTAATGCCGGCCTTACTCAAGCGCTGTAAAGTCGCCTGATCACTGGCATCCGGGCCATGGCCACGCAGGCTGAAAATAGCCAGCTGCGGCTTTAGCCCAATGGCTTCTTCCACACTAAAACTCTGGCTGCTGCGCCCAAGGCGGGTGATCTGATCCAGTTTTGGGTAAACCTTGCGGTATTGCTCGTAGCTGCCCGGATCAAGCTGTTCGAAATCTCCCAGCATCCCCACCACATGCTTAGCGGGTAATTCGCGATCAAGAATAGCTAAGCTGGCCAGCATCCGGCCCTCGCCCAAAATAATGCGCTCGGCTCTGGCGGGCAGCACCACGGTGCGCCCAGCCAGATCGGTTAATGTGGCTGAAAGCGTCAGCGGGCTGAGTAAAAGCCCGAAAACCAAGCAAAATAACCGCACTATTTTTCCTTTAAATTGCTTCATTCAAAATCCATTTTTGAAAATGCAAAAACCCACCCATGAAAATGGGTGGGGTCTTTAAGTTGAAAATCAGAATTTCCAGCTGGCTTCCAGACGCACATCACGGCCAGGTTCGGCGTAGCCCAGCACTTTGTTTTGCCAGCCATTCCAGGCATAGGTCGCCTGATCGTAATAATGCTGATCAAACAGGTTTTTAACCGCGAGGTTTAAACGCAAAGTGTCTTTTTTCAAAGGCATCCAGCTGACAAAGACATCGTGGACACCGTAGCCTGCTTTAGTTCGGTTAACCGTACTGCCCACCGGCTGATAATCAAGGGCTTCGGTATAGCGCCCCAGCCAGCCCAGCTCTGCACCGTATTGCGGTATGGAATAGCCCACACGGCTAACCCAGCTGCGGCCTGTACTGGTTCCAAGCCCCAGATCACCATCGTTACAAATACGGCCAGCCAGCTCTGAGCGATTATCTGCCACGCTTAAACCTAAACTGAGCGCACCCAAGCGATAAGCGGCAGCCAGCTCATAGCCATCGATGCTTGCCTGTCCCAGATTTCCGCGGCAACCGCCCCGGCTGGCCGGGCAACTGAAGGTGGTCACAAAGTTGTCGATAGTCTGGCGGTAAACATTGCCATTCAGACTGAATCCACCCTGCTGATACTGAAAGCCAAGCTCGGTGTTATCGGCTTCCTCGGCCTTAATTGATGGCAGATTTTTCCACTGAGCGATATCGAGCATAAATGCTTCTTTTAAACCCACACCCCGCAAAGCCTGTGCATAACCGGCACGCAATTGCAGCTGATCCGTTGCCTGCCAGCGCACGCCTGCGCTTGGGCTGAAACCGTCGCTGGTGAATTTTTGCTGATGATTATCTTCATAGCTGTAATCATCAAAACGTAAGCCAGCTGTGAACAGGATGGAATTAAAGCTCAGCTCGGTCTCGGCAAAGCCCCCCAGCACCCGCATCGCTTCACGGCCACTGCCGGTTAAGCCAAAAGGGTTTGCCACCTGATTAGCCGAAGACTTTTCTTCGCGCCAATTCAGCCCGTACTTGAGAATATGATCGCCAAGAGCATGGCGCAGCATCACATCAGCACCACTTGTAGTGAGCGTTTCCCCCCAGTGGCGTGCCTTTTTATTGGTGCGCTCGCTCTCTACTTCAGAGCGGTACAGCGTAACGTCCAGCCCCTCAGCCCAGCCCAGCTGACGGCCTTTGTAGCTAAGCGTGGCAGTATCTCTGGCAAGGCTTTGCGGAATCGCATCATTAGGCAGCACCGGATGCGCAAATCCCACCATATTGGCGCGGGCAGTACGCACGCCTTCATCCTTGCTGCGCTGGAAGCTTGCACTGATACGCTGCTGATCTGTCAGCTGCCAGCCCAGTTTGGCTAGGTAGTTTTTCTGCTCCGTTGCGCTATTGTCAATCGTCTGCCCCGATCCATCCTGATAATTTTGCGTTTTCATCACGCTGGCACTCAGCAGCGCATCGGCTTTATCACCAAAGCGTCCATATGCGCTGCCACTGCTGCGCCAGCCTTCATTACTGGATACGCTGCCTGTAAGTATGCCGCCCGCCTGCTGCCCCGGGCGCAGCAAATCGCCAGCAGATACCGTTTCATAACGGATCGCCCCGCCCAAAGCGCCAGGGCCGGCACTTGCAGCAGGCGTACCCTTTTCTACTTCAACTTGTTTAATCAGCTGCGGATCAAGAATCAGCGCTGTCTGATGGTGATAAACCTTGCTGTTTATCTGAGCGCCATCCACGCTTAAATTAAGCAAAGATTCTTCCATTCCCCGGATATACATTTTTTGAGCAATAGGATTTCCCCCGCCTCCTACATTTATCTCGGCATCAGAGACAAATATCTCCTTTAAATCTTTTGCCTGCTGATTAATCAGCTCAGTGCGTGCCAAAGTATCATCCTGTGTGGGTGTACTGGCCTTTATTTCCACGGCATCAAGCTGCACAGCATCCTGAGCCAATGCAAAGCCGCTTAAGCACAGCGGTAACATCAGAGCAAGCAAGCGGGAGGGAAAAGGTGGTTTTTGCGTCATATCAAGGTTTCCTGACCTGATCAGGCGATTACAATACGCCCGACTATCAAATGAGAATTAATATCATTACAATGGCGTCATTGTCGCATTGCCAAAATGAACTGTCCTTTGCGATCGGCAATTTTTTGTTTGCAAAACAGGTGTAGCAGGATGGGAAAAAAAGAAGAGCAACTATTAGATGCTGCCACTCTGGAATGGAGAAAAACAGAGCAGGGATATTCATTGTGGGCTGATCACGCAACTCAGCCAGTGATGCACGGTACATTTATCGAACAAGAACTCCGTCCTGGACTGGCACTGCACGGCACCACTGTTTCTTTTCAGCAAGGCATAACAGGCAGAGGCGAAATAAACGCCGGGCTTAAATTAATTGTGATGCTGGAGGGGGAAATTAGCGCACGTTTTGACCATACACACTTGCAGCTGGGAGGCGCCAAAGCCAGTTGTGTGCTGCTCAGCACGCAAACAACACAGTCTTTTAAGCGGGTCGTTGAACAAGCCGGACAGCAACGCCAGGTTGTACTCACGATTAGTGAAGACTGGCTGGCCCAATCCGGAATGGGGGAAGTACAAGACTGGGTGGCTATTGAAGAATTACAAGGCCCGGCTTTAAACAGCCGCAGCTGGCCGGCCTCCCCGGAAGTACTTTCTCTGGCGGCTAAGCTCTTACAAACCGGGCACGCCAGCAGCCCCTTACACCCACTGCAACAGGAAAGCCGCGCATTAAACTTATTGCTTGCCGCACTTCAGCAAATCAGCCCGCAGCAACCCACCCGGCTGGACATGCGGGCCCAGCAACGCATCCAACAATTATTAGAATTATTTCACCACTCGCCGCGCAATGATTGGTCACTCGCCACACTGTCACACGCAGTAGGCAGCAATCCTACGACATTGCAAAAGCAATTTCGCCAAAGCACGGGTCACAGCATTGCGGAATATATGCGCAGCTACCGTCTGAAACTGGCCAGAAATGAATTGCAACAAGGGCAGACTGTTACCGAAGCAGCGCTCAATGCGGGCTATAACTCACCCGCCAACTTTGCGACAGCCTTTAAAAGGCAATTTGGCCTTTCACCACGGGAAGTCCGCCAATAAGCATGCGGCACACAGCGGCCAGCACGGGCATTGCGCCCATGCGCCAGAAACAAAAAAAGGGTTAGCAATTGCTTGCTAACCCTTTTTTCTATTTGGTGCCGACGGCAGGAATCGAACTCGCGACCCCCTGATTACAAGTCAGGTGCTCTACCAACTGAGCTACATCGGCGTTATTTCACAATAACTAGCTATTTCAGAATTCTTCATCTGCCCAAAAAAACATGAACATTGCACAGTCTCGTCGGTCGGCGAATAGCTCGACGTCAACTATACAAGCTCCCTGTAAGCAGCAAAATACGGCATGGATACTATACCATTTAAAAAACGAACGCAAATCTGTTTGCACTTAATCCGTAATATTTCTGACATCAAACCATTATGGCGCTTGCTTTATTCAATGCTATAGCCATAGTTGCGTGATCAGCTTCAACATACCCTGCTGTCACCTTAATATTTGAAATATTATTGACAAACATAGTGGCTAAAGGGTGTCCATACACACAACAAGCTCATTTTTAAGCAGAGTTTTCTCGCAGTCATTGAGGGGCTTCTACAGCAAGATTATGGCAATTTTAAAACAAGACAAAGCTGGTTCCGTGCCTGTGAGCACGGCCTCTTTCTACAAGTGGCACTTTACCAACCCCAACGGTATGACTGATGATTTCAACAAGATAGCGGTGACGAAAGTAGAAGTCTAAGTTCATACTGACAGCTACCATGCACCACCATCTTGGTTAACTTGTCAGTACCTCCCTCCCTTCCAATAGCTGCTGCCAATGCAATACAAGGTTGACGAATAACTCCAGCCACAACTCAAGTGTCTTGAGTTCCAAACCAGTAGTGGCAAGGCGGTTAGCCAGATAGACCCAGCCACTGTCAAAATCTACACTGAACGTGCCACCTCTCGTGCCCCGCCAGAATAAATTCGCCGCCAGTAGTTGCTCATAAATCTCTACCTTACGGCTATTGTCCAGCGCTAACAACCCAGCAAACACCAATATATCATCGGCCTCTTCGTCGTATTGCAGATGAATCTGCAAACTATCGATCGTCAAACTCAGATAACCGCCTTCGTCAGCCTCCATATCCGGCACGGCCAAAGCCACGCCTAACTCTCGGATCAGGGCCTGATAGCACGACATGTTCATTTATTTACCTATTTACCATTAATTTCAATTAATCAAAAACATCAGGCTGCGGCGAACATACCCAGCCCCATCAGATAATCCCTAAACTTAGGATCGGGCAGGCGCTCCTTCAAGTGCCCCGCTTCCTTACTGCCACCCAAGCCGGTGTTGGCGCGTTGATTCTCCAGCTGACCAGAACTGGCACTGACCATGTTGTACACCAACTGATCATCGCCTACGAGCCGAGCGTCCGGCTTCAGATTACCACCCAGATCTTGCAAAATAAACTTAGTTTTTAGCTCAACATCGGTCACTCCGCCACGATCCTTATCGCTTTTGCATCCCTTAGACATCGTAGCGGCCAGATCGTTGGCCTCAACACTTACCAAGGCACGTTCCGCCAAACCTTGCAGCATCAAGATCTCTCGGCCCATTTTAGCCGTATCACCACGGCCACTCTCAAAGCTTCGCTCGGTAAACATCTGGCGCACTGTGTCGGTTTGCGCACGCAAGGCTAGCATCTGCGCCTTATATTTTTCCTGCAGAGATGGGTCACTCTCAGCCTTCGCCTTCAGCCGATCATAAACCTCCCCGATGAAACCGCCAGGCAAAGCGCTACGCGCACCGAATGTACCCTGCCCCAAATCGCCTACCAGTTTGATCATATTGCTACGATTATGGGCATGTACATTACGCCAAACGCCAAGCATGCCTAGTGACAACTTGGCCGTGGTCGCGATACTGTTGATGCCAAAAGAAAAGGTAATTGTATCGACGTCGACCTTAACCTCTTTGTTGCTATCACCATCCCTCAGTTGCAATGTTTGCGTAGCTCCAGAATTAGCTTTAAACGCATCAAACTGCGCCTGGGTAAAATCTTTCTCTGCGTAGGCGGGCATCAGCCGTTTGAATAAGCCGGTACTACGCAGCGTATCCGGCGAAATCAAATTAACGCTGACGTGCGTCAAGCGCGTTTTGTCGCCATTAATAGCAGCTAACTTCAACCTAGGGTTACTTGCCAGCGCAAGTTCCAGCACTTCCTTGGCCCCCGCTGTATTCGCATTTTGACGCTCGGCCGAATCAGTAATCTCCCACATATCCAACACGCCATGCCCTACCACAGTCATCATTGGCTGCTCAGCCGAATTAAATAGCTGGCTCACCTTAAGGTTGCGCGCATGATCATGATTGCCCGCTTCCCCTGCGGTGACCCCACGCATTTGACCATCGACGGTATATGTATCTTTAAAGCGAGCATCCCAATGCTGCACCGGCGTAATCACGCTACGGTAATTGCTGACGGCCCCGTTGCGCACGACCACCATGTTTCGGTCAATCGTCACCCACTCTGGCGAGCGGGACAAAACCTTAGTTTGAGCCAGCTTCAACTGCGATGTACTCATCATGGATTTAATCTGTTTTTTGCTAAACCCAGCGCTTTCCAACTCACCGCGCAAGTCACTTAACACTCCTTGTTTGCCAAGCGCAACAGGGTGAGTTTTCTTGTTTTGCTTGTTTGGTGCATCCAATTGCTGCGGCTTAATTTCCTTTTCACTACTATCACTCAGCTGCTTCGCTTTAGCTGCGACAACCTCGGGCCATTTCGTAGTTACGCCGTCAAGCTTTTTTGAATCATTTTCACTTAGATTTGGTTTGACATCCAACAGCAACTGCTCCACTGTCTTTGCCCAGAGCAGATCGCTCTGAGCAAGCGCGCGCATGGACAAAGGATTCTGCTCACTCAGGGAAAGCACATAGTGCTGTTTGGCTTCAATCAGCTCGATTTGACGCGGCAGATCTTGCTTTAATGCACCCAACACCCCATCTTCGATCGCATCTTCAGTACTCACTTCACTCTGTAGCTCACTGAGACTCTTACAGTGTTCCTTAAGATTCTCATGAAGTGTCTGTAAGCTTTGCTGATCCCATGCTTCAGCCCCCAACAGCTTAGTTGTTTCCTCAAACGCAGATAAAACCTTGCCCTTAATGGAGCTATGCTCAATCGCGTATGCTTCCCGCATCGTCTGAGGCAGCGTGCTGGCATCTAGGCAGATAGAGCCATTTGTTGTCACTTCATTAAACGCTTCACTCAAGTGAGGGAAACGCTCCTTACACAAATGAGCCATATTCTCTTTGACTTGCTTTTTCGCCTCTACAAGTAGCTCTTCTGCAGCGCCCTTGGCAGTTATACCACTGGTATAGTCAGCGCCCTTAAGGCTTAACCACATCTTTGTCTCCAGATCCCGCTCATAGGATTTAGAAACATCTTTTGGCATAAGGCCCCGAACTTCTTTTTCAATACTGCGCGTCCACACCTCGCGAATAGCCTGTGCGCTATCCAGCACCTTACTAATTTGCCTAGAAGTCAGGGGCTTGTTATTAGTACTCCAATTTTCAGGTAGCCCAGCTTTAATAATGGCCTTCTGCGCATTATCCTTACCCTCGCTACGCTCCAGCGCTGCAAAAAAATCCCTCTTGGTAGCGCAAGGCTGGGAAGTATCCTCCGCCCGATGCTCGCCTCTACTCACCAAACTATTACACCAGCCACGCAAACGTGCCGCCAGACAAGATTCGCCCTTAACTACTTTTTGCTGCTCGGTATTAAGCTTGATCTCACGGCTCAAGCTAAGCCCCGCACTACCCAGAGCACGAAAACTACTAATATCCAATCCCAATGTAAACCTCCTCAAGTAAATTTTTCGACCATCAACTGGCTTTTAATAAAAGAGAATACTAAACACATGCTATGTACTTGGTCTTTCATAAAACAATCATTTACAGGTTTTCCAACCAAGGTGACTGCAAAATATTGGCTCCTTGGTAATCCCCCCGTAATGGCCCCTTTTAAAAGGGAATCATTTGATGCCTTAAGTTGATGACTACCCAATCAGAATTTTGTCGCGGATAGAATAAATCCACTCTCTCTACCATTTTCTGCAATAGCAACAATCTCTTTCTCTTCTTTATCATAAACAGCAATCGCTTTAATACTGCGCTGATTTGTTTGGCATTGCCCATTGCTTATTTCAACATCCATCGAATACAAATTTCCATTCGGGCGCACTTTCGCATTTCCGCTAAACTGGCACACTAAAGGGTTTTTACTTTTTATTTCTCCAGTTTGGCTAATATCAAATGATATCGGCTCGACACCCTGATGTGTTTGTATCTTCCCCGAGTATGAACCTGCTATTAAACCTAAATTGGGTTTTTTATCATAGTCATAGCTATCATCATAATTTAAGTCTGCAGCTAAATGTGTTCCATTTTCATACAAAACATTCAACTTCATGCTTGTTTTAGGCAAGACCGAACCATTAATTACTAGATTCTTTACTATTGAATCAGTTATGTCTTGTGATCTTTCAGATACGAGCGCACCATTTCTATTCATTAATCCTTGAATAATATTCAATCTTGATTGCTGATTTTGCTGTTCATTTTCATGATCAGCAATAACAAGCCAATACGAACCATCATCTAAAAAAAGTGCCGCCACATTACGATTATCTTGTAGCTGCCCCCCCACAATCCTTTATGGTTTACAGGGGGTTTATCTTTTTTTCCTGGAGAAGGAGTTAGTGACTGACCACCACCACCACCACCACCACCACCGCCACAAGCAGTCAACATCGTGATAACTAAAAGTAAGATGTATTTTTTCATTTCCAAGC
>NZ_PDZG01000078.1 GCF_002735645.1 Iodobacter sp. BJB302 | reverse complement strand
CATTAGAAAAACTCCCGACTTGGCCCAATAGCCGAATTGACGAGCTGCTGCCATTTGTTAAAGATCAGAACCCACAAGATAACGAAGGCTAAAGCAGCTGGCTAGGTGGGAGGGCTGAGCGCTTACGAAGCAACGCCATTGCTCAGAAGCCAGACAGGCTGCTTGTCTGGCTCCATTGGTATAAAACTAATTAAAAATTTTGATGCGAACACTTGGGAGTGAAAAGAACAAATTTCGGACATTCGTGACTTGACCCGGTCTATGGATGCGGCCATGGCTCTATCACGGCCCCAATTCAGGCTTGCCGGCTAACTAATATCGGCCGGCAATGCCTCACCTTCGGGTTCAGTGCGCTTAGTCAGCACCATGGACAGCAAAGCAGCAGCTACAAATACCGCCGATGCGGCACCAAGTGCCCATGCATAACCCCGAATGACATCTGATTGCAGTGCAGCAATAGACATAAAAAATGCCAGACCAACTGTTGGTCCTAATTCCATTGCTGTATTCATTACCCCGCCAGCTAAACCAGCCTGATAAGGAGGGACATTGATGGTGGTGATCACTGCAGAACTAGCAAAGATAAAGGATGTACCCAGAGGTAAGATGACCAGCCCGGGAAGCAATCCAAGCATATAAGACGATTCCCGGCTGATTCCCGTAAGTAAAGCTAAACCTGCTGCTCCAAGTAATAAGCCTGAAACCATGACCCTGTCCGCCCCAAACCTCTCTATCAGTGCTGCTGTTATACGGCCAGTCGCAATCAGGGTCGTCATATAGGGTAGAAAGCCCACGGCTGTCTCTAATGGCGACCATCCCTTTTCTTGTTGCAGGTAAAGTGACAGCAAAAATGTTACAAGCCCCATACTTGCGGCGGCCAGCAGAATGCCGATTAATCCCGCTAATCTGCGTGACTCCAGAATGAAGCCAGGCGGCAAGAGCGGCGCTTTAACCCTGCGTTCAACCAGGGAAAAGGCAACCAGTAAAGCACTGCCGAGCAATAGGGGGAGTTGTACTGCGGGTGAACTCCAGCCGTAACTGCTGCTGAAAATCAAGCCGTAGCTTGCTATGGATATGCCCAGGGTTGCCAAAATCCCGCCCCATACATCTTGTCCGGGGCGGTTAGTCAAAGAAATGTCGTGATCTTTGGGTAGCAATCTAGACATCAGGAGAAGAGTGATACATGACACCAAGACAGGAACCAGAAACATCCAGCGCCAAGAGATCCATGTCGTCATTGCGCCAGAGATAACAGTGCCAATCGTTGCGCCCAGCACAGAAACGCCCCCCCAAACAGCCATTGCCCTGCCAAATGCAGCAGGATCAGGAAGCACATTGCGCAAAATGGCCAGTGCTGCTGGTGCAACCAATGCAGCACCAATACCCTGCATAAAACGCACAGTAACCAGCATCATGAAATGAGGCGAAAAGGCTGCCGCTGCTGATGCTAAGCCGAAAAATAATAAACCTGCCGTAAATATACGGCGCCCGCCGTAACGGTCAGCCAGCCGCCCTCCCAGCAGCAATAATCCACTGAATGACAATCCATATGCGGCATTAACCAGTATTAACGAAGCGGTATCTAAACCAAATTCACGGCCAATATCGGGCAAAGGCACTGCAATCAGGGTAATGGTGAAGATCAGGGTTGCTTGGACAACTGCAAGCAAAACAAAGGCCCACTGGGTAGACAACTCCCGGCCTGTGCTTTGTTTATGCTGAGGGGTATGCACAATAAGTATCCCTGTATGTAATGTGCTCAGATAGGTTGGATCGTTATGAAAAGCCAACGCGCGCAAATCAAACAATCAATTAATTTATTGATTGTTTGATTTATGATATAATCATATTAAGTCAATTTGCTGTCAAGCTTATTCAAGTTGAAATTATTTAACCTGCTAATTTGCTTGCTCTTTATGTAATAAAAACAAAAGAGCCTGCAAGTTGCAGGCTCTTTATTACGTTGTACAGTTGTGTCGGAATTTAACGGATTTGCTTACTGAATTGGCTCTTGCCTGCGAGTAGTTCGTGCTTCTCAACCAGACTTCAGGCTGAACCAACACGGGAATGACATTCTTTGAGGGGCAGTTTTGAGCAAACACACCCCAATTTAGGTTCTGTGGTAATCCCCCCCACAAGGCCCGCATAAGAGTCTGTGGCTTACCTAATCAATCAGATAACCAAGAGGGTATTAGTCAATAAATCCCCCTGTCAGGTGGCGGGCATTCCATCCTTTAGTACGCAATAGAGCCACCGCTTTACCAGAAAGTGCACAATAAGTTCCACGACAATAAGCAACAATATCCTGATCTTGCGGCAGTTCTGTCAGCCGACGTTCCAGCTCGTCCAGTGGAATATTAATTGCCCCTGGTAAATGGCCTTGAGAGAACTCTTCCTCGGTGCGTACATCAAGCAACACCATGCTGGCATCGTGCATTCTGGCTAATAGCTCCTCCCTAGAAATCGCTTCTAACTTATCTTTCTGGTCAAAAGTGTCAGAAATCAGCGCGCGTATTTCTGCACGATTATGTTCTGCACAGGCGCTCAGGGCAGCAAGAAGACTTAAAACTGGGCTGCTGCCAATACGATAGAGCACATTTTTCCCATCTCGCCGTGAATAAACAAAGCTTGAACGTTTTAAGTGCTGCAAATGCTGGGAAGTATTTGCAATTGACAGACCAGACAATTCGGCCAGTTGGTCTACGGCTTTTTCTCCTTTGGTGATGAGTTCCAGTAGAAACAAGCGGTGGCTGTTGCCCAGTGTTTTGGCTAAATCGGCCTGTTCCGAAAATAATTGATACTTACTAGCAGCTTCAGAGATTGACATGTTTTGTATACCAATTCATCATTCAATAGAATTATTGAATGCAATATCCTCAAAGATTACATGATATTTTGAATTAGTACAGAAGAACTGCTTATGCCACTGAGAGATGAGCTTGCTACTGGCAGGTCCAACGCGGGCAGGAAAAAACAACAACACAAAAGGGAAAAAAATGAGCTACGAAATAGAGTATGTGATCAGGGTGCTTGCCACAGGAATTGGGGCAACCATTGTGATGGATCTGTGGGCATTGTTCTTACGACGTTGTTTTACGATTCCATCACTCAATTATGCAATGGTGGCGCGCTGGATTGGGCATTTTCATCATGGAAAATTTCAGCATGAAAATATTGCCAAAGCTCAGGCCGTCTATGCGGAAAATGTATTGGGCTGGGGCCTTCACTATCTGACCGGCATCGTTTTTTCAGCTGTGCTGCTGGGCCTTTACGGGCTGGAGTGGTTTCGTAATCCCAGTTTGTTTCCTGCCATTATTTTCGGAATTGCTACGGTAGTCGTTCCTTTTTTCATATTACAACCCGGCCTGGGAGCAGGAATAGCAGCAAGCAAGACTCCCCAGCCACATATTGCCCGCCTGCGTAGCGTTGCTGCCCACGCTGTATTTGGCCTTGGCTTATATCTCTCCGCCCGACTATTGGTATTGATCATGGCTTGAGAGCGGCTAATGAGAAACCGCACCCTAGCCTTGATACAAGTTAGCAAGGCTAGTTTTATTGCAGTATTGCCTTTAATAGTTCAAGAACATGATCGGGAGTGGGTAATGATGGGTGGCCAACCATACGTTTTAGTGAGGCATCATAATTTTCATGCCAGACTGGTTCTATAACTTGGTAACCATCCTCCCGCAACTGACTCACATTGCGCTGTACGGCTGACTTCTCCCACATCACGGCCCCCATTACAGGAAAAAAAAGCACGGGAAAATTTGCCGCCAGTATGACGGTTGTTAGACGATTGGGCGCGGCCCCCTGAGCAGCTTGGGAGAGTGTGTTGGCAGTGGCAGGAAGAACGAGTAATACATCATGGTCTGCAACAATCCTAGATGGCTTATCAGTAGGCCAATCAGTTGGAAGCTCGCCACAGATCACTCTGTCTGCGTAAAGTGCGATGCTGGATGCGGGCAGGAAAGACACTGCACTCGGTGTCATCAGCACAGTTAAATCACAATCAATGCCGATTTTTATTGCTGATAAATATGAAGGTAAGCTCAGAATGTCAACAGAACCACTGGCTCCAACAAGGATTCGTGGCCTGCGCTTGTTGCTTAATGCATTATTAATCATCGGTAGCGTCGCTCAGTCAAAGAAGTGAATGCAAGTTCTTTGATGGTTTCATATGCTGACAAATGATGTCAACAACTTTAACAGTTATCGTATCGCGTATTCCAAAGACTCTTAAAGATGCAATTCTAAGCAAAATGCTTCCTCCTTACCCTACCAGTATCTGGTCGTTGGAATTGCAAGAAAACTTCCCTGAAGCCACGCTGTATAATTGGCGTAATCAACTTTGACAAGAAGACCTTTAATTATTGCGCAGTTGGCCGTGCCGATCTTAACCCAAGTGTTTTTTAACTTAGGGTCTGTTGACGTTTCATTCACAATTGCGCTGAGCCGGAAAACGGCCATGTACAAGGCAGGAGGGCGAAGGTAATAACTGTTTATTGTTGAGGAGCATAACGCAGTGAATGGCCATTTTCCGGCTCAGCCCTTCGGGTTTAGCCCATTTTTGGGGCGGAACTGCGTTAAAAATCGCTCATGGTACTCGTACCATGTCGCAATTTTCTCCTTGTTCAGCCCCAAAACTGGGCCAAACGCAGCCGTGAATGAGACGTCAACAGACCCTAGGTCTTGCGATATTGAAAATACAAAAAATAGTGGGTTTGAGGGGGTAATGATGAGCGCGCTATACTGTAAAAGTCCTTGGAAATAAAAGAGTATTATTTCTAGTCTGGCTGCGGGTTGCAGCCAGAAACTACCCCTTATTTTTTTAAAGAAAACGAAGTATAAAAGCACTTCTACTTCTCAAGGACAACAATGTCGACGCATAAAAAAGTTTGACACAACTGACCTATATAAATCAATGACATACGTTAAAACGTGCTCATGCGTCTAGTTGCAATAGTTTGACACAAGTATGCTAAAACTAAAACTATGGTGAAATCTTGCAATAAAAAAGTTTGACACAATATTTTCCATATTAGCACCGGCATGGGCGACGTTCGATAATGCAAGACAAGCTTCTATTTTTCCCTCCTTCTCTACCTGATGAATCTTTAATATCACGCGTCTCTCGATACCATCTTATCTCGGGCAATAGGACTGAACAATCAACGTTCGGCGAGCTTTGCTCTCGGGTTAGATTAAACTTAGGGAGCGTCGTTCCTGCCTACATAGAGGTGTTAGCTGCCCGCTTGCCTGGTGACGCCGATGCTAATCTAGCTAAAATTCTACAAGATAACACTCTGCTCCCCGCATTCCGGCCATTTCTGGGGCGACCCAATGCACCGCTGCCCTCTGCCGGCGAGACTGATGTGAACGCAAAGATTACGCACTTCCCGAGGCACGTTGTTGGGATGGTGGGCAATGCAAAGTTGTGCATTAGCTGTGTTTTCGAAGATGAGCAGATACATGGTGTTGGCTATTGGCACAGGTCGCATCAAATGCCAGGCGTGACCGTTTGCTGGAAGCACAAGGAGCTACTTATCAGTAGCTGCCAAAATTGCCGTTTTCCTTTTCTACGCCCCCAAAAGCTATTGTCTGTTCCTTGGGGGGCCTGTCCCGTATGTTCGATTCATTTGGAAAAAAAGAAGCAAGATGAAGCGACCAATCCGCTTGAAATCGCTTATGGGCTCTTTGCTCGGGAATTGCTAGCTGAAAATATACCTCCGTATCATCCTGAAATATTGATGAATGCCTATCGAGAGAAAATTAGGCAGCGAGGTTACTCTCGCGGCTCAATGCCTGCATTACAGGATTTTCAGGCGTCGATGATTGACGAACTCGGTTGTGAATTTATAAGCAAAGTTGATCCCGCATTTTCGATGAAGCGTGCGAGTTGGTGGTTACGTTTAAGCTATATTGAATCGGCGTTAGATATGCCGATTACTCGTCATATTATTTTGGGGATGTATTTGTTTGGGACTGCGCACAATTTCCATAATCATTTGCAAGTGTTGGCGAATGAGGATGATGCTATTGCGCGTAAAAAGGGAAAAAAATCGGATTCTTCTCAGAACTCAATACGTGACGAATTTAGAAGAAAAATTGCATCGGCGCTGAAGAAGGTACCATCCCTATCAATGGAGCAACTATGGAAGAAGCAATTTCGTACAGTTGCTTGGCTGTATGACAATGACAAAGAGTGGCTGAACAATACGGTACTAGGCGGCGATGCAAAGACGGATGATTTCGCTGTAAGTTCCAAATCTAAATCTGATGATGTATTAGACCGTGAATATGCTTTGCTGGCTGAGGACTATTCGCGCAAATTATTTGAAAAGGAGGGAAAGCCGCAGCGTATTGGAATGGCAAAAATTCTCGCAGGTGTAACAAAGAATATAAAATCTACAAAAGCAAACCGTGAGCGTTTTCCCATCTTATTTGCCACGATTGATTTGTGCAAAGAAACTGCTTGGTGTTTTAGTGCCAGACGAATATTGTGGGCACTAGGGGAGTTAAATCGTCTAGACGAGAAAATTATTATCTCAAATATTGCTTTGACATCAGTGGTTATATTTTCCGCAGTCGAGAGTATTCTTCGATTTGCTGACTGGGATGCTAAAAAAATAAGCAGTACCAAGATAAATACTCAGGCGCTGCTGGCTAAAGCAGGGATAACTCGGACGTGGCGTGGCCCATCGGAATCTAAGTTGGGAGAATTTGGTGGTAGGGGCTATGTCAGAAAAAACGTGGTCATCACCTGTATTTGAATCTATGCCGTGCGCTAATTTGAGGGAACATGATGTTAGTTTCTTAAATAACGTCGTGGGCTTCATTAAGAAGTTCATCCAATACCTTAGACACCTTTCCAGACCCGGCATATTTTAGTCCGGCGATACGGAGCAACATCCATGGTAGTGGGGCTGGATGAAGTTGTTTTACTTGCAGGGCAGCCCACTGCAAACGCCGACATTGGAAGTCTTCTATTGATTCGATATTTGCCGCCAAGGCTTGAGCGGTGAGTGGTAATCTTAATAAGTATTTTTCCAATAGCGATCGCTTACGCATCGACCGGCCTATCGACGCTTTAGTCACCCATACAGGTTTCTGAATGGCATAGAGTTGTCGGCTGTGCTTCATCACTGCTTCTGCAAATTCACGATCTCTCATTCCCCAGTCAATTCGAGTAGCAGAAACTGTTTTTTTCTTTGGGGTGGTCGCGATCGTTTCGCTTAACCATTGTCGGTCATGTTTGTATAGCCAGGCATAATCAGGAAGCCCACGGGCAAGCATTTTTTGACATCCTAGAGAGAATCTTTTTCTTCTAATTTCTTGTTCCCGTGCACTGATCAATTTATCTCTGGCAATTGCGACATCAGGGTACATTCGCAAAATCCGATACAACGACACCACAGATGTTTCATGGCGTTGTGCCAAGGTATTTAGTGATGTTGTCGACGCGAGTACTGTGCGAAGCTCCGCAAGTTTGGACGGATTCAATGTTTTTGGGCGTGAGGGAACTTGGAGCCCCAGTCTTGTTGCTTCTACTCGTAATGTAGTCACCGACTGACCCAGCAATTGAGCGCAGTGCCGCAGTGATTTTTTGTCCTCGACAAGCATGGATCTTAATTGCTCGCTTAGTACACAAGATGGCTTTGGTAACGACGATGTTGATTGAATACTTGTTTGTGGCAATGGCTTTTTGTTTTTATACGAGCTGGTCATGACAGTAGCCCAATTCCCATTGAGACAGTGCATCAGTAGGAGATGCTTTAGCGGGTGCGTCGATTTACGTGCTTTGCGCAATAGGCCGAGCGCCCATTCGGGCTTCCCAGAGGTCTCTGCTTTGGTAAATTGGAATGTGCCAGATGTTGGTAAATCAGCGATTTTTTGCAGGATCCAAGTAGAGAATTTTGGTACACGCAATCTGCCGCTAGCATGCGTTAGCTTCAAATCTGAGGCTAAGTCACGATAAATGCCTCTCAATTGAGTTGGGGATATAGCTCCAAGCTCAGCATCTAATACTTGCTTGCTGCAGATGGATAAGCTGTGCATCCAAGTTGACAAGCTCTTTTCAATTGCAATTTGATTTGCAAAATTGATTACATCTGGTGTCGTTGGCAGAAACAGGCTGTGTCGGTGTCGATCCACCCAACTGGCATCAAGCGCGTACAACGCAGTGCCATGTTCATGGCAAATGTGGACCGCGGGGAGTTGGTGGGCGCGGTGCCAGTAAGGTTGACCATAAAGATGTTTATCCTGCTCTGCACATTGGGCGCAAAAGCGATAGGGGTTACCCCCGCCAACCTGGCTTGCAACGAGTCCCATCATGGTCTTGAGACCAATGGCGGAATCGCTTTTCATGGCAGCCACGCCCAAGGAGATTTGTCGTTCAGTTAGGAACGGCCGATAGTAGGGGAAGATGGTGTGCCTGTTGATGATGCCTTGCGCATCGATAAGCACACCACTTGGAAGTATCCCGACTAAGCTATCGATTGAACTTGGAAGGTGCGAAGTGACGACAATGGTATGTTTCCCAAACAGCTCTCGAAGCGTATCACGATCATCGGCGTTACCAGACAGCTGGTGGTATCTTGCAATTAAGCTGAATACTGATTCATCAGGTAGGCTAGTAGGAAAGAAGCAAAGCTTGGTTCCTCGTTCAAGCGCTTTTACGATAGGCATCTGAAAACTCGAGCGGATCGACTTGCAGCCAGCAAGCCTTGCGTAAAATATCAATAGGATCAACTGCTTGTGCGATGGTTGTGGAGATCGTGGCACTAGGAAGCGCGACCTTAGCAACTGGTGTTTGCGGAGCTTGTGCCGTGGTATCAGGCACCACAACGGGAACGCTATTTTTTTTGGATTGACGTATGACTGACAAACGATTTTCTGTAGATGAGACTCCAGCATCCTCCATCATCGCGCTGAGCTGATCATCGGTTGGCATCAGGTCTTCAAACAGGCGCATTTTTTTCGGGTCACGGCTTCTCAGTACCGCAACCAATGGTTTGAGCAGTTTCATTTTAGTATTGGCAACGTGCTTAAAAACCTCTTCTGTCAGAGTCTCAATATTGGACTGTATTGCATAGCGTTGCCCGAGAATCATGAGCTTCGCGAGGAAATCGGTTACTCCCTGAGTTAAGTCGTACAGAGTGGCTCTGATGGCAGGCGTCAAAGGGGCGATAGAGTTGACCCATTGGTATTCCCAGATGGCCTCCACCAATAGATCCCATGCTGGATCGTGTTCATTGGGCTGCTTGAAATCATAGGTGCCTAAGCCACACGCACGCCGGGCATTCCTTAACACATCAGCAAATAGCTCCACCATGGGATTGGTGCCAATGAAGACGACGGGAATGCCAATCGCGTTGACCAGATTGACGAAGAAATTCAGCATATTATCTTTGCCGCCGGTTTTAGCTGCGTTCAAATGCTGAAGTTCGTCGATGAAGATCGCACCTACAAAGTAGGTGGTGGCGATTTGCTCCATACGTTGAATCATTTCTGGAATGCCGCCTTTAGATTGATAGCGCTTGGCGTATTTATCCACTCCTAATGCTTGATCGACGGCTCTAAAGAAATTTCGGCATAGACCTGACAAGGACCCATCGAATGGGCATTCGACTTTCAACCAGACGATTTGCGTATGGACAAACTCCTTACTCTTGTAGCTCTTGTGGAGAATAGTTTGGGGATAAAGCCGCAATATGGATTCAAGCGCCGTTGTTTTTCCGATACCGCTTAGTCCTACTAAACTGAATGTGGAGGCGGAGGAGTGGAAGCTCGTCATCGCGCGCTGATCGGTGGATAAGGTATGCAAATGACGCCAAGTGGCAGGATCCATTGGACTACGGTTCACATACCCGCTGCGAATCAACGAAGAAATAGCACTTTCTAGCTCGAGGTGAATTGGCAATGGTTGTACGATATTTCTGAGACGATTAATGCAATGTAGGCGAATTTCTTTAGGCAATGAATGCTCATGCTCTTCACGCGTTGGAAAATGTGCAATCAAAGTTGCTGCATCTTGCTCAGACCAAATCGGCGGTAGTGCTTCGATTAAGGCATTATTCTGATATTCAGGAACGAGCGATGAGGTGTAAGTGGCATAGATCGGTGTTGTATTGTTCATGATGTGGATCGCTATTTTTTACGCAGTCGACTCAGTAAGTCGATGACCTCACCACCGCGTTGACCGTAGGTCTCAGAAATGTTGGCGACAGGCTGTACTGTAGGCGTTGTGTTGATTGTTGGTGTAGGGACAACGGGGTTGGTGTGAGCTGCACGTTCGGCCGCGCGTTCAATGGTACGATTGGCTCGAATACCGGCAACCTGCTGTGCTGCGGAGATATCTTCCTGACTTAGTTTCTTTTCTGCGGTAGCTTGATTGATAATGCTTTGCACTTGGTCATCTAGCTGTACCTTGCTGACTAGTTCAGTATATTGGTCGTCAGGTGATGATTGCTTGATGATCTCCAGCATATCCATGATTTCTTCTAGCCGGTGTCCTCGGTATCTGATTTCGGACGCACGCAGATGATAGGTGGTGAACGACTTGTCCTCGTTGCGTATCCAGATGTGCTCAGGTTTAGTTGAGTCATACCAGACCTCAATGGGTTCGCGGCCCTTGGCGCGTGCACGGGCGAACTTCATCCCATCTCCGTCGGATGCAGACGTGTAAAACATGCCTTCAAAGTAGATGCCGCCGGCTTGCACGCTAGCTTTTGCTTTCGGGAGCAGGTGCAGGTAGACCAGCTCAGGAGAATGAATATTAGGTGCACCAAATCCATGTTCTATGCCCCAGTTCCAGAGGCTGATTGGCGTAGAGTCAATTTCTTGGGCAATCATGTCTTTGTTCAGCCAGTCAGGCTGTCGACTATGCCGGTTGTAGTGCAACACACTGGCAACCATGATCTTGGTGAATTCGTGCAAATCGAGTGTCGCGTCGAGGCGGTAATCCCGTTCGCCACGTTCCTTGATGCGTTGTGCAACGCCGCCTGGCGCCCATTGAATCTGCGTCAGTCGGTTGAGTACCCGAAACCGGCTTTCTACAATTGCTTTCCAGTCTGGGCGATATGGTGGCGCGATGGCTAGGTCGATTCCCAAGCCTGTGGCCAGATTCTCCGCTGCAATCCCTAGCATTTCACCTCTATCAGCGCAGATTTCTTGCGGTAAATGATGACATGGCCAATCACTGGGGTTGATCTGAATGTCAAACTGGCGGCAAAAGTCGACCTTATTGCTAAATGCATTCCACAATGCCTGTCGTGCGCCGTTCCAGCTTGGTCCTTCCAGTCCGATATAGATGCCGACGATCATTCGCGAAAATACGTCGACTACAACATATACTACTGGCCGACCAATGATCCAATTGCGATTGAAGCGGCTGACTAGGTAGACGTCGGCAATCGTTGCGTCGATTTCAAATCGATGGCACGGTCCAAACAGTCCTTGATTGGCCCTGCCGATTAAGGCGCGATGGTCTTTTTCCCACTTACGCTCTCCTTTTCGGCTACGAAGGACAGTAATGGCATCGAAGGCCTTCTTTCCCCAATATTGGAATTGGGTCAGTTTGGGTAATTCGTGCGCTGGTTTTAAGTTGAAGTCATCGTCGGAGTACCCAAGGACGGAATGCTCTGCGCGGTAAAATTTATTTAAGGTTCTGTTGTAGGCATCTGTTACACATTCCACCACATTGTTTTTGTATAAGGCATAGCCAATCTTGATTGCAGCTTTGTCCTCTTCTGTGAGTATTTTTGCCTTGGTTTCCGTCACTAATCCCAAGTATTTGGGGGGGCGACCGTTAATTTTTCCATTAGCAAAGGTCTTCGGCTTACCCGCACCGCCTGAGCGGACATAGTTTGGTAACAGGGCATTCTTGGTTCCACCAAACAGCCAATAGCGATACAGTAGGCGATATAAGGTTTTGCGCGGTAAATTAATGGCTTTAGCATGCGCCGCGATCATGGTGCCCATTGCCTGAGGGACGAAAATCTCACCAGGGTATTTTGTTTCTAGTAGCGGTTGTATTCGCTCCCAGCTAGTTTCGCGAATGCGTTTGGCTTTTGTGTCGATCTCATCCTCCAGCGCAAGCATAAAGGCCGGCACTTTAATGACTGTGTGGCGTATTTTCTTTTCCTGTAACAGTGAATCCAATTCCGTTAATGATATTGACCAAGGCTGTTTGGGTGGATCTTCGATGGTGATTAAGACCGCCGAATCGTTTTCTTTATCTATCCACAGAATTCTGGCGGGATGCAGGAACGGTGGTTCTTTAGTGATAGATTCAAAGGCGCTGTTCACATTGATGAATTTGGTCATATTATGCAGCCTTTAATACCTTGGATACGGGCATATTACTTGCTGTCAATAATGGACAAAACCCGGTCAGCTTCAATTCCTGGTTAGTGATGTCAAAGCAGATGTTCTTATTCAATACCAAATACTTAAAAAGGAGGATGCCGTCGGTGTAAGGGATATGGGTTGAAGTTGCAGAAGCACGGATGACCGACGCCAATGTGCGCTCTTTATTGGCATAGAATTCTAACGCATGTATGAATTGTGACTGCGTGTCCGGTTTGAGAAGGTGGCGCTCCAGAGCTTTTCCTTTTCGTAACCAGATCAGGTTCTCTATAAGTGTGGCCCCCATGGTCTTTTCCGTGACGAGTTTCCAGTCATGCACACCTTGCACTTGCAACAGCGCTTTTTCTAATTCTAATTTTTCGATTGTGCGTTTCAATTCACTGGAGGGTAATAGATCGCTCTCGGTTTTGACCGAACGCGCGGCAAGATAGCGTGTGCCATCGGCAGCTTGTAACGTGACTAAGAAATCTGTGGTCATGACAAAATGCAGTTGCGTGCCACGGTAGAGCGGGTAGCGGATTCCGAGTTGATTGGCGATGTCAATCGCTTGCTCTGTGGGAAATAGCGGAAATTGCTCCCTGATGTCGATGACTTGTTCGGAGAACTCTAAGGTAAGAAAACAGGCAAACTCTACATCGGAAAGCAGATGGTGAAGACGATCCACCTTTGTTCCCTGTACTTTGCGTGACCTTCCTTTTGAGGGAACATCTTGTACTCGAAGCCAAGGTAGGTATTGAGGCCCTTCTCCCTGACCGTATCCTTGGCTAATATAACGGTCTATATCCGCTTGTGTTTTAAATCGTCGACCCCGCACTATTTCAACCTTTGTAAATAAAATCAATCATAAGTATAACCGCGATAGTTAGGCTCTCGTCTATCTACCTGAGTATTGAAACACTCCAATTAGATCAGTAAAACGGTGCGTTATCAAAGCTGCAGCTTGTTTAATGGCCTGCGTGCGACTCTTTTGGCGATATCAAGCTTGCGATGCATGAAGGATCATGCGTCAGTATCTCGAGCGCGTCGTGCTCTGATATTGCCCGCTTGGATGGGGTGACATGCGCAATCCCAGTAATGCTAGCGCACGCATGAACCAATACGAACGTGGGAAGCACCTCCCGACTTCGATACACTTAAACGTATTGCGAATGTGCTTGATGTGCCCGTAGCCTATTTTTACTATGAGGATGAATTGACTGCCTCTATTCTTCAGACTGCTGAAGCACTAAGTGAAGAACAGAAGTTAGCTCTGCTTGTGTCTATTCGTGAGATGGTCATTACTGAGAAAGAAAAATAAAGGTCAAAGAAACCAATCACAGGGACATTGACCTGCAAAAGACTAGCCCTAAGAACTGAGTAGAAGTAATTAAAAAAATAAGTATTTTATGAAAGCATAAAAACAGGGAATATTGTTTGCGACATGACTTGCTCCCAAGCCGCACCTTTAAAGGAGTTGTTGGTATGCCGCTTTAAGCGATAATAACGGCCAATCTTAAGCATTATCAAAAACTCTTTACCACACTGCTTGTAAGCTCTCACTGCCCCCACTAAAGCTAGGCTCATGAAACATCGCTTTTTAGCTCATCCACTCGCTGTCCTGCTCATGATGATCTTGCTGACATTCAGCCAGTTCGTTGTAGCGGCTTATGCCTGCGCGGATGCTCTAGCAAGCTTGCCTACTACGCCTGTTATGATGCAAATGGCCGACATGAGTGATTGTGTCGAAATGAAGGCCAATCAACAGCCTTTAGTGTGTAAAGCACACTGCCAAAAAGATTCGCAATCAGAAGCATATAAAACACCTAGTCTGCCTGCCCCACAGCTATTTACCCTGTTTTATCTTGCGCCTTTATTTGATAGCTATTTGCCGATGGCTAATCAGCAATTAACAGCGCCACCTACACTGCTCGCATCCTCCCCGCCCTTACGTATCCAATATCAAGTCTTTCGCAACTAGCCTATTTCTCTGATCCATTTGAACATCACTAGGACTGCGGTGCGTCTTTGCTCGCCTTCACGTCTTGGTGTTTCGTATTCAGTATGATCTGGAGAAACACTCATGTTTCCTTATGCACTTCGCAGCATTGTGCTCTTACTCTGCGTGGCCAGCGCACAGGCGCTGACCTTAGACGAGGCCCTTATCGCGGCTCAAAATTACGCCCCTGATCTCATTGTCAGTCGATCAGGCGCTGCTGCAGCTCAATCTTTAACGCTATCTGCTGGTGCTTTACCTGACCCTAAGCTCTCTTTTGCCATTGATAACCTTCCGCTAGAGGGAGAAGACCAATACCGTATTGGCAAATCAATGCGCAGCATTGGCCTGATGCAGGAGTTTCCTAATGCGGGCAAGCGGGCAGCGGAGCGCCAAATCGCCACGGCAGCGTGGCAAGCCAGTAGCGCCCAGTATCGCTTTGCACAGCTTAATGTACAACGCGCCACCACACTCGCTTGGCTAAGCCTCTATTACACGCAAGAAAAAGCTCAGATTCTTGATGCGCAAGTCATCGAAAATCAAAACAGCTTAAGCCTTAGTCGCGCAGCTATAGCAGGGGGCGGCACAGTCGACAATGCCTTAGCTGCACAGCTAGAAACCCAGCAATTAGCCGATGCGCGGGATGATTTAAAGAGCGAAGTTCAACAGGCACGGGCGCTATTGGCACGCTGGATTGGGCCTGACCGGGCGCGTGAGGCCGTTAATGGCCCGCTGCCAGTGTGGCAACGCGAACCCGCTTCTGAAGATCAATCTGTTCAATTTAGTAAGCAGCCTGATCTGCACGCGGCCAGCTCGCAAATTAGCGCCGCCCGTGCCGAATTAGCGCTGATGGAGGCAGGCAAGCGGCCCGACTGGGGGGTGGAGCTGGCCCTGCAACGCAGCGATATGGGGCAAAACCAAGCGATGGTGAAGGTTTCTTTTGACCTGCCATTTTTTACCGCCTCACGGCAAGACCCCAAAATCGCCGCCGCAACCGCCAACTTGCAACGAGCCGAAGCAGAAAAAACCGCTCGTAGTGCGGGCTATCGTCAGCAATATGCCGAGTTAAATGCGCAAGGTGATGCGCTGACTAGCCAGTTGCAAAGGCTAAAGCAACAAACACTGCCCTTAATTCAAAAGCAAACTGAGCTGGCCTTAGCGGGCCTGCAATCTGGCAAAGCTAATAGCAATGCGGTACTTGAAGCGCGCAAAACGAAAAGAGTAGCCCAATTACGCGTCCTTGATCTGACCTCCCGCCTTGCCTCTATTCAGGCGCAAATATTCTTCCTAACTGGAGGCTATTAATCATGAATCGCAACAACACAATCGCCTTAGCCATTGCCACCCTTTTTATCGGAAGTGCCGCAGGTTGGTGGCTAAAGCCAACGCTAAACCACACCACCGCCAACGTCCCCGTTGAGGCACGCAAAGCCCTTTATTGGTACGACCCTATGAAGCCAGAACAGCATTTCGATCAGCCAGGTAAATCTCCCTTTATGGATATGGAACTGTTGCCTCGCTATGCCGATGCCACTGATTCATCTTCATCCACGGCAAATGCCAGTATCAAGATTGACCCCAGCCTCACACAAAATACCGGTCTTAAATTAGCCACCGTCCATAGCGGAACGATATCGCAGGGGATTGAAGTGCCCGGTAGCGTGGTGTTTAACGATAGAGACGTGGCCATTGTGCAGGCACGTAGCAATGGCATTGTGGAGCGGGTATATCCACTCGCAACTGGCGATGTGATTGCAGCCGGTGCGCCGATTGCCGAGGTACGCGTGCCTGAATGGCTGGCCGCACAAAATGAATATCTGGCGCTACGCCATGATGCCGAGCTAGCAGGTGCTATGCTTTCTCGCCTGCAGCAGCTTGGCATGAGCACAGCACAGATTGCTCGCCTAAAACAAAGTGGCCAGCCGCAAGCCACCATTACTATCACAGCGCCCCGCAGCGGCATGATTGCCGAGCTATCCGTACGGCAAGGCATGGTACTGAGCCTTGGTGCGCCTCTGGCGCGGATTAATGGTTTGGCCAGCGTGTGGATCGAGGCCGAAGTGCCTGAGGCCCAAGCCGCCACGCTCAAAATCGGAGCACCAATTCACGCCCTTTTTGCGGCCCAGCCCAATGCACCGATCAGCGGCAAAGTCACCGCTCTCGTGCCTGAGCTGAATAAGGAAACACGTAGCCTAAGAGTACGAGCCGAGGTTCCTAACCCCAAGGGGCTGCTGCGCCCCGGCATGTTTGCACGCATTGCTCTGGACAACCCTGATAGCAGCTCGGCATTGCTTGTCCCTAGCGAAAGTATTATCGCCACCGGCAAACGCAGCGTGGTGATTATGAGCGACGGCCAAGGGCGCTTTACACCCAGCGACGTCAAAACAGGCCGCGAGCATCAAGGGCAAACTGAAATTATTTCCGGTTTAAAAGAAGGTGAGCAGATTGTGGTGTCTGGGCAATTTATGATTGATTCAGAGGCCAGCTTGCGTGGGGTATTGGCAAGGATGAACCCTGCGGCTTCTGCCGCCACCTCAGCCCATTCCGACCACGCTACCACCGCCCCTGTTCAAGCAACACACCAAGGCCAAGGCATCGTTAAAGCTATCGACAGCAAGCAAATTACGCTAGAGCACGGTGCGATTGCTTCCCTCAACTGGCCCGCCATGACAATGCCTTTTCCCTTGGCCACCCCCAATCTAGCCAAGGGAATTCGCGTCGGCCAGCAGGTGAATTTCTCCTTTATTGAGCAGGGCAGCGTGGTGCAAAGCATTTCGGTGATTTCCACAGGGGATCAGCCATGATTGCAAAAGTCATTTACTGGTCGATTCGTAATCGTTTTTTGGTCTTACTCGCTACGGTCATGTTAGTGGCATGGGGCGTTTGGGCGGTTAAAAATGCACCTATCGACGCTTTGCCGGATTTATCCGATGTGCAGGTGATTATTCGCACGCCTTATCCGGGGCAAGCGCCAAGAATTGTTGAGGATCAGGTCACGTACCCGCTCACCACTACCATGCTTTCTGTACCAGGCGTCAAAACCGTAAGGGGATTTTCTTTTTTTGGTGATTCTTATGTCTACGTTTTGTTTGATGACAACACCGACCTTTACTGGGCGCGTTCCCGCGTTTTAGAGTACTTAAATCAAGTGCAAGCAAAACTACCCGCCGCAGCTCGCCCAGCCCTAGGGCCAGATGCCACGGGGGTGGGCTGGATTTATGAATATGCGCTGGTCGATAAAAGCGGCAAGCATAGCTTGGCAGATCTGCGTAGCTTGCAAGATTGGTTTCTTAAATACGAGCTTAAAACCCTGCCTAATGTGGCCGAAGTGGCGTCGATTGGCGGCATGGTCAAGCAATATCAGGTGGTGCTTGATCCGCTGAAATTAGCCAGCTTTGGCATCAGCCATGATGCAGTGACCGACGCAATGGCAAAGGCCAATCAAGAAACCGGCGGTGCGGTGATTGAGCTGGCCGAAAGCGAATATATGGTACGTGCCAGCGGCTATTTAAAAACGCTGGATGATTTTAGAACCATTCCCCTTAAAACATCGGCCAATGGCGTGGCGGTGCAGCTGGGGGACGTAGCCCGTATCCAAATTGGGCCAGAAATGCGCCGTGGCATTGCCGAGCTCAATGGTGAAGGCGAAGTGGCCGGTGGCGTGGTGATTTTGCGCTCGGGCAAAAACGCCCGCGCCACAATTAGCGCGGTGCACACCAAGATAGAGCAGCTAAAGAAAAGCCTGCCAGCTGGGGTAGAGATCGTTACCACCTATGATCGCAGCCAGTTGATTGATCATGCGGTGGAGAATCTCAGTCATAAATTGCTCGAGGAATTTATAGTCGTCGCCCTCGTCTGCGCCGTATTTTTATGGCATCTACGCTCGGCGCTGGTGGCGATTATTTCGCTGCCGCTGGGCGTATTAGCGGCGTTTATCGTTATGCATTATCAGGGCGTGAACGCGAATATTATGTCGCTGGGCGGCATTGCCATTGCCATCGGGGCCATGGTCGACGCAGCCGTGGTGATGATAGAAAACGCGCATAAAAAGCTCGAAGAATGGGCCCATGCTCATCCTGGTGAAAAGCTAGTGGGTGCCGAGCATTGGCAAGTCATCGGCCACGCCGCCGCCGAAGTGGGGCCTGCTTTATTTTTTAGCCTGTTGATTATCACCCTGTCTTTTATTCCGATTTTTACTTTAGAAGCGCAAGAAGGCCGACTATTTGGCCCGCTCGCCTTTACCAAAACCTACGCCATGGCGGCGGCGGCGGGGATATCAATCACGCTAGTGCCGATTTTGATGGGCTATTGGATACGCGGCGCCATTCCCGATGAAAACCGTAATCCCTTGAACCGTTTTTTAGTCAAGCTGTATTCCCCGATGCTAGAAGCGGTGCTCAAGCGCCCAAAAACCACCTTAATCGCAGCGGCCTTGGTGTTTATCACTGCGCTGTGGCCTGCCAGCCAATTAGGTGGCGAGTTTCTGCCACAAATGAACGAGGGCGATTTGCTGTATATGCCCAGCGCCTTGCCCGGCCTATCCGCAGGCAAAGCCGCCGAGTTGCTGCAACAAAGTGATCGCCTAATTAAAACCATCCCTGAAGTCGCCACCGTCTTTGGTAAAGCAGGTAGAGCAGAAACCGCCACCGATAATTCGCCCATGGAGATGTTTGAAACCACCATCCACTTTAAGCCGCAAGATCAATGGCGGCCGGGCATGACGCCTAAAAAACTGGTGGAAGAACTCGATCGCACGGTGCAAATCCCCGGCCTTGCTAATCTATGGGTGCCGCCGATTCGTAACCGTATCGATATGCTGGCCACTGGCATTAAAAGCCCCATCGGTATCAAGGTGGCAGGCACCGATATCGCCAGCATCGATGCCACCGCGATTGCCATCGAAAAGGTCGCAAAAACCGTCAACGGTGTTTCATCGGCCTTGGCCGAGCGTCTCAGTGGCGGGCGCTATATCGATGTGGATATCAACCGCGCCGCCGCCGCTCGCTACGGCCTAAATGTGGCCGATGTGCAATCGGTGGTCGCCCGCTTGATTGGTGGTGAAAACGTTGGTGAAACGGTAGAAGGCACGGCCCGCTACCCAATCAATGTGCGCTACCCACGTGAGCTAAGAGACTCCCCCGAGGCGCTGCGTAATCTGCCGATTGTGACGGCAAATGGTCAACAAATCACCTTAGGATCGGTCGCCAAAATCAGTATCGCCGACGGCCCGCCCATGCTTAAAAGCGAAAACGGCCGCCTAGCCT
>NZ_PDZG01000077.1 GCF_002735645.1 Iodobacter sp. BJB302 | reverse complement strand
CAACAGGACGCAGTAATCCGCGGGTTGTGAAACGACGAACTAAGCATTTTGCAAGTAGAAAAGGCACGGAAATTCTTAATCAACGGCATAACTGGGGAATAAAAATCATAAAGTGAACAGCATTGGGTCTGCTCTGCATTACCGCCGCTCTGTTCAACACACCGTACATTTAATACACAAGAAGCAGGTAATGCTTGCTTTTCAGCTTACCAATTCCTAGATAAACTCTTGCGTAATATCTAAGTATTAAAATACGCGAACACTCTTCGTTACTGCATCACCTCAAGCTTTCGAGATTACTCCATATGACGCTGTTTAAATTATTGGGCGACTTTGTCCGCCGCCATTGGCGTGCCTATATTTTGGCGGCGCTTATGCTGTTTGCTGTGGCCGTGCTAACGGTATGGATTCCACGCAAGGTAGGGCAGCTGATTGATGGCTTAGTTAATAAATCGCTAACGCCTGATTTACTGCTCTGGCAATTGGCAGAGCTGATTGCCATGGGCCTGACGATTTACTTTCTGCGTGTAGGCTGGCGTTTACAGCTGTTTACCGCAGCCTATCGCCTGGGAATTGAACTAAGGGTACAGCTTTACCAAAAGCTGGCTGCCCAGGGCCCGGCTTTTTATCATCGTCAGCGTACCGGCGATTTAATGGCACGCGGCACCAATGATATTGATGCTGTAGAAATGGCCGCAGGTGAAGCCATGCTGGCAGGGTTTGATGGCTCGATGACACTGATCTTGGTGCTGGCCATGATGACGCTGGGCATAGACTGGCGGCTTGCTGCCGTTGCACTGCTGCCCTTCCCTTTGATGGCCTTTGGCTTTTGGCGGCTGTCGCGCCAGGTACATCAGGCCTCTACCGATTCGCTGCAACGCTTTTCGGCGCTGAACGACCATGTGCAGGAAACTCTGGCGGGCGTGCGCACGCTTCGTGCCTTGGGCTTAGAGGGCCGTAACAGCAAAGTACTGTCTGGCCTTGCCGAAAACGCGGCCAAAGCCAGCCTCGATGCACAGCGCTGGGAGGCCGCATTTGAGCCGGTAGTCGGCATGACGCTAACTGCCGCCAACTTATTGACGATCTCCTTAGGCGGCTATCTGGTTTGGCACAATCAGCTGACCATTGGTGAGCTGACCAGCTTCAGCATGTATCTGGGCCAGCTGATCTGGCCGATGTTTGCAGCGGGCTGGGTACTTTCCTTGCTGGAGCGCGGTAAAGCTGCGTGGGAGCGGCTTGATCCGCTATTGAGCCAGCCACTGACCGTGGACGATCACGGCACGGTTGAAGCCGCCCCCAGCGGCTTACTCAATTTTGACGCGATTGAATTTACTTACCCAGAGCAAAACACTGCTGCACTGGCGGGCATTTCACTCAACCTTGCTGCCGGACAAACGCTGGCTTTGGTTGGCCCGACCGGAGCGGGTAAATCAACGCTGCTGCGTATGCTGCTGCGCCAATACCACCCGCAAAGTGGCGCAGTACGCTGGAACGGCGTGAATGTTGAAGACTATAAATTGCAGCAGCTGCGCTCGGCGATGAGCTGGGTACCTCAGGAATCGTTTTTATTCTCGGCATCGGTTGCAGAGAATATTGCCCTGATTAAGCCAGACGCCACGCAAGCCGAGATTGAGCATGTCGCTAAGCTGGCGGCGGTGCACGACGATATTCTGCGTCTGCCGCAGGGCTATGAAACTCCGGTTGGTGAAAAAGGCGTATCGCTTTCTGGCGGGCAACGCCAGCGCGTCGCCATCGCCCGCGCCCTGTTGTCTGACGCACCACTGCTGCTACTTGATGACGCGCTGTCGGCAGTGGATACGCAAACTGAAACGCAAATTCTGGAGCACTTGCGGGATGCCAAGCAGGGCCGCAGCATGATTATCGTCAGCCATCGCCTCTCTGCCGTGGTCGACGCCAACCATATTGCGGTACTGAAACACGGCAGGGTGGCAGAAAGCGGCACGCACCAGGAGCTGGTCGAAAAAGACGGCTGGTACGCCAGCCAATGGCGCTACCAGCAGCTGGAAGCAAGCTTGGAAGAGTGATCGAATAAACCCAAACCTTAAACCACGGAGAAAAGGAGGACACGGAGTTTCACGGAGAAAAGCAAGCCTTCAGGCATCAAGCTAAGCATTTGCCATAAGGCAGTTTTTATAAGGTGTACAACAACGAAGTCGGAGTGCAGAAAGCCGGTGCGCAAGAAAAACGACTTGCACACCCTATAAAAATCGGCTTCTTTACTGTTGTTTTCTTAACTTGATACTTATAAGACGCCACGGAAGAAAAAGATCCTTGAAGGTTTTCTCCGTGAAACTCCGTGTTCTCAGTGTCCTCCGTGTTTTGAGACTTGGGTTTTTGAGTCTTTACACTAACTTTGCCCCTACAGATTTGAAATTGGTTGTAACCAAGAAAAAGGTTGATGTATGAGCGAACGTAAGCAAGCTATTTCGCTGCTTAATAAGGCCGCGCTGCCAGAGCGCCGCCATTTATGGCTGGGTTTATTCTGGCTGATCTGTGCTGCGTTGCTGGAGGCCGCCGGGCCGCTTCTGGGCAAGGCGTTTATTGATCAGCATCTCTTGCCGCGTGTTTTAAACTGGCCAGAGATTTTTATGCTCTTGGGTGGCGGGCTGGCCTGCGGCTGGGCGGCGTCTTTGATCCGCTATATGCAATTACTGCGGCTTGCCGGCGTGGCGATGCGCTCGGTTAAACGCCTGCGCGAACAGGTTTACAGCCATGTGTTAGCCCTGCCGATGGCGTATTTTGATAAAGCCATCACGGGCCAGCTGGTCAGCCGCGTCACCAACGATACCGAGTCAGTTAAAGCGCTGTACGTACAAGTGCTGTTTGTAATGCTGGACAGCCTGATTGTGGTGCTTGGCACGCTGTCGGCCATGGCATGGCTGAACTGGCGCCTTATGCTGATGGTGCTGATCCTGATTCCGGCGGTGGTTTTAATTGTATGGCTGTATCAGCGCTGGAGCGCGCCATCGGTCACCAAAGCACGACAGCTGCGCAGCGATATCAATGCCCAGATGGCCGAATCCATTGCCGGGATGAGCGTGGTGCAGGCAACAAACTCTGAGCAACGCTTTACCGGCCGCTTTCAAAGCACCAACAACAGCCTGTACGCCGCACGGATGGCCGAATTGCGCGCCAATGCCTGGCTGCTGCGCCCTGCGCTCGACTTTTTAAATGTGGCGCTGCTGGCTACCGTCATCTGGGTATTTGGCCAGCAAAGCTTCAGCGGTCTGGAAATCGGTGTGCTCTACGCTTTTGTCAGCTATATCGCCCGCGTGGTAGAGCCGCTGATCCAGATTACCATGCAGTTCAGCCAAATCCAGCAAGCCGTGGTTTCAGCGGCACGGGTTAATGTGTTACTGGGTGAAAAACAAGCCATCAATGGCGATGGCCAGGGGCAGGTCAGCCAGGGCGCCGTGCACTTTAAAGACGTGGCTTTTGGCTATGATGCCAGGCTGCCAGTGCTGCACGATCTGTCGCTGACGATTCCGGCGGGCTCTTTCTACGGCATTGTGGGCCATACCGGCAGCGGTAAATCAACGCTGCTTTCCCTGCTGCTGCGCTTTTACACGCCGCAAGCAGGGCAGATCGAAATTGATGGTTATCCTCTGCTAGAAATTGGCGATGCCGCATTCAGAAGTGGCGTCGGCCTGGTACCGCAAGACCCGTTCCTGCTGGCATCCAGCGCGCGCGACAATATCGATATGGGCCGTAAACTCAGCCAGGAAGAAATCGAAACCGCCGCCAAAGCCGCCAATGTGCATGAGCTGATTTTAAGCTTAGAAAACGGCTACGACACCGATATGGGCGAAAGCGGCACGCGGCTCTCTACCGGCCAGAAACAGCTGATCGCCATCGCCCGCGCACTGGCAGGCAAGCCGCGCATCCTGCTGCTGGATGAAGCCACCTCGCATATCGACAGCGAAACCGAGCAAATCGTCCAGCAAGCGCTCAGCCGCCTGCACGGTAAAGTCACCATGATCTCGATCGCCCACCGCCTGTCTACCATCCGCGACGCCGATCAGATCATCGTGCTCAACCACGGCCATATCGCAGAAAAAGGTAATCACGACGAGCTGATGCAAATCGAACGCGGCATTTATCAGCGGCTCTACCTATTGCAGCAGCTGGATGCGGGCGTTTAAAAAAACCAAAGTTCTGCAGACGCAGAGAACACAGAGGTAAAAAGCAGCACACTGAGAAAACCTTAAGAGATTAAGGCGTTTAGTTTGTAAGCTCTGTGTTATCCCTATTCTCATTTAGCACGGTGTCTGCAGAACTTCTTCTTTTAAATTGTGCAGGGCGGGCACCTTTGGGCTAAGAACTTGCCAGCTTTTATGCAAAAGTGGCCAATAATCGGGCAAAATAGCGGCCTGTTGCCCCACTCTGATGCCTTAAGGAATTGCGATGACCGGCCTTACCACGACCAATTTGACCAGCCTGACTAAAATTTACTCAGGCAAAGTACGCGATCTTTACGCGATTGATGATGCGCGCATGCTGATGATCGCAACCGACCGCCTTTCCGCGTTTGACGTGATTCTGGCCGAGCCGATTCCTGAAAAAGGCAAAATCCTGACCGCTATTTCCAACTTTTGGTTTGATAAGCTAAAAGATGTGGTGCCCAGCCATTTCACCGGCGAGCGTGCCGAAGACGTGGTCAGCGCAGCTGATTTGCCACAAGTTGAAGGCCGCGCGGTGGTGGTAAAACGCCTGAAGCCGGTTGCTGTAGAAGCGATTGTGCGCGGCTATATCGCAGGCTCGGGTTGGAAAGAATATCAACAGAACGGCACCATCTGCGGCATGCCTTTGCCTGCAGGTTTGCGCGAAGCAGATCAATTACCAGAGCCAATTTTCACCCCGTCCACCAAGGCAGAATTGGGCGACCATGATGAAAACATCAGCTACGCGCGTTGCGAAGAAGTGATTGGTGTGGAGCTTGCCGCCAAGGTTCGCGACACCGCGATTGCACTCTATAAAGCCGCCAGCGTTTACGCAGCGACTCGTGGCATTATCATTGCCGATACCAAGTTTGAATTTGGTCTGGATGTAGACGGCACGCTTTGCCTGATGGATGAGGCACTCACACCGGATTCCAGCCGCTTCTGGCCTGCCGATCAGTACGTGCCTGGCAGCAATCCACCGAGCTACGACAAGCAATTTGTGCGTGATTGGCTGGAAACCACCGGCTGGGACAAAACCCCGCCAGCGCCAGCGCTGCCTTTAGAAGTAGCGCAAAAAACCGCAGCTAAGTATCGCGAGGCGCTGGATAAGCTGACTAAGTAATCCATGCATCAATAAGGGCGGTGGCTTCTTTTTGCAGAAGCCACCGCCCTTTTTATTGGCGAAAAGAAGAACACATTTACCTGGCGGGCTTTCACCACGCCGGCCCCTCCTGCAATCCCCCCGTCTTCTGCTAGGCTTAAGCACTCATCAGCCTGGTATTCAGCGCCCATGTTTAAGTTTTTACAACAGCTTTTTTCGAAACCAGCGCCACCGCCTCCCCCTGTGAACCCCGCACATCTGAGGCCAGCGATTACTTTGCAGCTGCAGCACGTAAATATCATTGATAACAGCGGCAAGATCGTGGGCAGCCTGCTGCGCAGGCGGGCACAAAATAAAGAAAGCCTTGCACAGATTCTGCTTGAAGAAGGAGAACTCATTCGCCACGCCGTGCGACTTGGCACAACGATGAGCAAAAAACGCCTGCGCCTCCTGGAAATCTCTGCCGGCAGCCTGCTGCAACCCGAGCTGGCTCAGCTGGCCGCGCAAGGCAATATGCTGCTGCTGAACACCAATACAGCTCTGCCGGATCGTGGCCTTGCGGCCTTACAAAAATTGCAGAAAGCAGGCCTTGGCCTCGCCCTTCAGCTGCCCGCAACCTGGTCATCCGAAATCATTGCCCAGGCGCAATGGCTGGCTTTTTCCGTCAATGGCAAGCTGGCCCCGGATATAGAAAGGCTGGCAAGGCGTATTCATGTGCAAGGCCTGGAAAAACCCATGCTGATGCTTGATCTGGCATGGCACGATGAATTTCAGCTTTGCCAGCAGCTTGATATTGCCTATGCCGCAGGCAGGCTGTTTCATCAGAGCACCTGGCAAGAAGGGCCTGTCGAGGCAGGTTTTTTAAGGATTATGGATTTACTGAATTTGCTGCGGCAAGACGCCAGTAATAGCGAAATAGCACTTTCGCTTAAAACCGATCCGCTGCTCTCATTCAGGGTACTGGCACAGGCGAATTCTGCAGCGGAAGCGCGCAATAAAAAAATCGACACGCTGGACCAGGCCCTGGTTGCCATAGGCAGGGAGCGTTTATACCGCTGGTTATCTTTGCTGCTGTTTTCTTTACCCGGCCAGGAAAAACCCAACCCAGGCTTGCTGGAGTACGCCTTATTACGCGCCGAGCTGACCGAGCGCCTTGGCAGCCAGCGCTGGCCTCAGGAAAAAGATCACCTGTATTTGCTGGGCCTGTTTTCTGTGCTTGAGCAGCTGATCCACAGACCCCTTTCGCAGATTGTCGGGCTACTTAAGCTTCCGGAGGCCGTCTGTGCGGCTTTGCTGCACGGCACTGGGCCCTACGCGCCATTTTTAAACCTCGCCATTGCCAGCGAATCCGCACAATACCCGGATGCCAGGCTGCTTGTTGCATGCGGCATCACTGCAAATCACTATTTCAAAGTGTATTACGAGGCACTGCTGAGTGTAGAGGCCGCCAGCGAAGAGGCTTAAAACAAGCGCTCTGCAAATAATGCAGGCTCAAACACCTTGCGCCACTCCACTTGCTGAGCGGGCACAAGCTGATCTGGCTCTCTGGCACAAAGCGCAGATAAAGCCCCCCAGAATTGATCTTCCTCCGGCAATAGCTGCGCTAACTCTCCTGGCAGACAAAACATCGGCTTATCTGCCAGATTGCTTGCCATACTGGCGGCTAGTTCAGGTGTGCTGGCCTTGATAAACAAGGGCACTTCAGCGCGTGTTCGCCATTGCTGTGGTGTTAATTTATAGGCAAAGCGAAATTTATCGTTGCGATCGCCTTTACTGCGGAAGAAGTGATCGTCAAAGACGCCTTTGCGATAAAACGCCGCGGTTAAAGAAGGCTTATGATCGCCAATTAATGCAATTACCAGCGGGCGTTTGCGCTTTTTAGCCTGCGCCTCAAGCTGTTTTACAAATTTTTCCAAATGTTTGACTGCAGCATCCAGGCGCTGATTGTAATCGCCCAAACCACCGTCATAATCCCTGTCTGTGTAATTGCCATGAGTCATCACCGTCACTAAAGACAGCATGGTTTTGCCCTTAGCCGGGCCTTCCGCATAGGCTTTGAGCGCCGCGTCGTATAAAAGATCGTCCGTTGGCCAGGTTCTGGTTTTCCATGACATTTCTTCTACAAAGCGTGTAGAGCTAAAACCGAAGCTGGGGTAAACATCGCGCCGCTTCCAGAAATTACCATGAAAATTATGCATACCAATCGTTCGGTAGCCCGCATCTTTGTAGCGGGAAACCAGCGTTGCTGCATCCTCGCGATAGCTGCTGGCGTAATTCTGATAATCAATGCCCGGCAATACTGCTGACGATAAACCCGTGAGCATTTCAAACTCGGCCTCGGCCGTGCCGCCGCCGTAAACAGGGCTGAGCATCATGCTGGCGCTAAAGCCCTTTTGCTTTAAACGCGCAATCGGTGTGATAAAGCGCTCATCATTCAGGCTGGTAAAGCACGCCTCACATAAAATCAGCGCCACATCGGGCTCAATGGCCTCTTGAGTTTTAAGCGAGCCCAGCTTGTAAAAAGAATGCGGCCCGGCGGCGGGCAGCTTTACGCTCTCCGCCGTTTGGTAAAGGTGAACTAAAAGGCCGTTCTGGCGGGTATTCTGGATAAAATTATAAGAAAGATAACTGGCGTTAAAATGATCGGCCAAAATGCTGCTTGTGGTTTTATTAAGCACACCATGATCAAATATACGCGTTAATAAAAGGCAGGGTAAAAGGAGGGCCAAAGCCAGGCGCCACCATGCAAAACGAGGCCTTTTCCAGACGCCCAGGCCCACAGCACATACCACCAGCAGTGTAAAAGCAATCATTTCCCAGTTTAAATAACTGGCTAAAGACACGCCCTGCGATACTTCAAACAAATCACGGGCCAGCAGCGGCTCGCCCGTTTGACCTTCTTTCAGCCAGCTGGCTTGGCATAACAGCCCCTCTAAACTGACCGCAGATACCGCAGCAGCCCAGCGGTTTAACAATAGCGCCAGAAATGCAAACAACAGGCCAGAAAACAAGAGCCGCTGAGTGCTCCAATTCTGATCCACAAAAAACCGGCCAAGCAGCAACAGAAGCACAGGGCCCAAAATAAAGGCCAATTGCTTAGCTATTTTTTTAAATGAAGCTGTATTTACAGAAGACGACATCAGCATAAACCGGCGAGTGCACACATAATCCAAAAGGGCGGCAAATCTATCATAAAATCAACACATTAACGTAATAAAATCATAATGAAGCAAAATATTAACAGACAAGCCCCGGTAGCAAAGCAATCACTCTGCATTCCTCTGTAATAAAAACCGACCTCATTCACTTGGCATTTGTACCATGCACTCCGCACCCATTGCCGTTATCCTCGGCCAGTGGCACACATATAAAGGACAACTATGTATCAGGGAGAGCGCTTCAACAGCTGGAGCCACCTTATCGGAGCAGCACTTGCAATCAGCGGGCTGATTGTGCTGCTCACCTTTGCGGGCATGACGGGCGACCCGTGGAAAATCGTCAGCGTAGCCGTCTATGGCAGCACACTGGTGCTGCTGTATGTGATTTCCACCCTCTACCATTCGCTCAAAGGCCAGGCCAAGGCGGTTTTTCAGCGGCTGGATCACTGCGCCATTTACCTGCTGATTGCAGGCAGCTACACGCCCTTTGCCCTCGTCACCCTGCGCGGCCCGCTGGGCTGGACCATCTTTGGCGTGAACTGGGCTCTGGCCATCTTTGGCATCGTGCAGGAAAACATCCTGGGTAAACGCACCCGCGCCTTATCACTGGGGATTTATGTGGTGATGGGCTGGCTGATTATCTTTGCCATCAAGCCCTTAATGGCAGCCCTCCCCGAAGCAGGTATGACCTGGCTGGCGGCGGGTGGCGTGGTTTACACGCTGGGGATCGTGTTTTACGTACTCGACACCCGCATCCCACACGGCCACGGGATATGGCATCTGTTCGTGCTGGGCGGCAGCCTCTGCCAATTTATCAGCATCTTGTTTTATGTGATTTAGCAAAGAAAAGTAAAAATCCAAATCTTGAACCACGGAGAACACGGAGTTTTAAAGCAGCACACAGAGAAAACCACTCGGATCATCGTAGGGAGGGTGAAACCCGCCCTACATGGCTCAAAGCAAATAGCTTAATTACAAGCCCCGCTTTTCTCCGTGGAACTCCGTGTTCTCTGTGCCCTCTGTGGTTCAAGATTTGGGTTTCATCACTGACGAGCTACGGCAACAAACTCCACAACATCTTGCTCGCCAGCACAATCAACAGCGCTGCGAAGCATTTTTTCAGCACTGGCACAGGCAGGCGGTGAGCGGCGGCAGCGCCGACTTTGGCCATGGGGAAGCTGGCCAGCACAATACCCGCCAGCGCTGGCAGGTAAACAAAACCTAAAGCGCCCTGCGGCAAGCTGGCCGACCAGCCGCTGACCACATAGCCCAGCGCCCCGGCGAGCGCAATCGGTAAACCAATCGCGGCCGAAGTGCCGATGGCCTCTTTTACCGGCACATTGCACAGCGTCATAAACGGCACGGATAAAGAGCCGCCACCTATACCTACCCAGCTGGAAACCAGGCCAATGGAAGTCCCCACCGCCGTCATACCGCCTTTGCCAGGCAAGGCTCTGGATGGCTTAGGTTTAATATCCAGCAGCATTTGGGCCGCCACGAGGTAAGCAAACAGCACAAAAAACCACTGCAAGCCTAAGCCAGGGATAAAAGCCGCCAGCTGCGCGCCAGCAAAAGTACCCAGCAAAATACCCGGCGTAATCGCCTTCACCACCGGCCAGCGCACAGCACCACGGGCATGATGTGCCTTAAGGCTGGCAAAGCCAGTAAACACAATCGTCGCCATCGAGGTGCCAAGAGCCAGATGCTGGTGATGGTCTGGCGGCAAGCCAAGCAGGGCAAACACATACAGCAGCGCAGGCACGATCACTAGCCCGCCGCCCACGCCCAGCAAACCCGCTAAAAACCCGGCAATCAGGCCAACGGTTAAATAAGCCAGAATCGCGGTTAGCATAGCTTGGCCAGAATAAAAGCAGCATCCGCAGCAGAAACGGGGGTGATGGAAAGGCGCGAGCCTTTTTGCAGCAGCACCATCTGCGCCAGCTCGGGAAAACTGCGCAACTCGCTTAAACTCAATAAGCGCGTTTTTTGCACGAAACGCACATCCACTTGCAGCCAGCGTGGCTTGTCGGCCGTCGATTTGGCGTCAAAATACTCAGATGCCGTATCAAACTGAGTTGGGTCCGGATAAGCCAGGCGGCAGACGGTGGCAAGGCCAGCAATGCCAGGCTCTTTGCAACTGGAGTGATAAAAAAACACCTGATCGCCTAACTGCATCTCATCACGCATAAAATTGCGCGCCTGGTAATTACGCACCCCGTACCAGCCCACCGTCTGATCAGGGCGCGCTGCCAGATCATCAATCGACACATCATCCGGCTCTGATTTCATCAACCAATAATTCATCCTTAGCCTCAATGAGTAAGCATTTCAGAGTGGTTTATTGAGCTAAACCTTGAACCACAGAGTAAAACGAGGCCACAGAATCCACAGAGAAAACCATTGAATCCAACGTTTCCTCTGTGAAACTCTGTGCCCTCTGTGTTCTCTGCGGTTTAAGACTTAACACTGCGTCATGCGAAGCCAGCAATCACATCGCTTTAACCGTATCCCATACCAGCTTAGAAATCAGCGTAACCGACAAGATCAAAAATAAGCGGCGTACCCAGACGTTACCGCCTTTTAAAGCCATTTTGCTGCCTACTTGGGCTCCGGCGATATTGGCGAGTCCCATCGGGATGGCGTAACCCCAGATCAGCATTTGGGCTGGGATAAAGAAGGCCAGCGCGGCCAGATTGGTGGCTAAATTCACCACCTTGGCCGATGCCGAGGCACGCAGAAAATCGAAGTGAAATAAGCGCACAAACAGAAAAATCAAAAATGAACCGGTGCCGGGGCCAAAAAAGCCATCATAAAAACCAATCACCAGCCCGATTAATAAGCCGATATAAAGATCACGCCGGGTCAGCTCCCGCCCCGTATCTTCTTGCCCGAAAGAAGGTTTCAGCCAGGTGTAGACCAGCATAATGGCCAGCAGGCCAATCACCAGCGGACGTACCCATTCGATTGGCAAAAAGTGTAAAGAACGAGCGCCCAGATAAGAGCCAACAAAAGCCGATCCGGCAGTGGGTAATAAGATATTCCAAGGCAATTTAACCCGCCGTGCATAACGCACCGCAGCAGATGCCGTACCCATCATCGAAGCTAATTTATTAGTACCAAAGAGTGCAGCTGGAATTTCACGAGGCAAGATCGCAAACAGGCCAGGAATCATTACAAGACCACCGCCACCAACGGCAGCGTCGATTAAACCGGCAGTAAAAGCGAGAGGGAGCAGAAGAATTAAATCAGTAAGCATAGAAACTCGCAGATGCAGATAGCTGACTATTATCGTGCAAGCTTCAGATCAGTAACAGAGGCAGATTTATTTATCATGCACCGTAACAGGCAAAAAAATAGAGCACAGATGTGTTCTATTTCTTAGGGGTAGCAAAAAATACGATTTACTAAATGTAGGGCGGAGCAGCTACGTGAGAGCTAAGCAAAATACAAAAGACCTTTTTAGTGCCTTCGGCACATTGATTTAGGTGCGGGCGTCCCGCCGGACCTTCCTTTCTTGTGTGGCCAAGAAAGGAAGCGAAAGAAGGCCACCCTACGAAACACGAAGGCCCCTCTTCTACGGACAATCGAGTCGGCGGCTGCGGGACTCACTCGCTTCGCTCGCTCAAACATCCTCGCCGAAACCCCGCCCCGCTTGCTCCTCGCTTCGGCGTGTTTCAAGGGGATGTTTAAGCCCTATGCATAAAGCGTGGTTATTTCGTATTTTTGCGGTTTGCGAATCAAAAGACAATTGCTAAGCGCGTATTGGGTGCAAGCAGCCATTACCTCGTAATAACAACGGCTGGTTGCACCTGTCCTAACTTATATCACCCAGACTTTTAGCCCAACAAAATCCGCAACATACGGCGTAATGGCTCGGCAGCGCCCCAGAGCAGCTGATCGCCAATCACAAATGCGCTGATGTATTCCGGGCCCATATTGAGCTTACGTACACGGCCTACGCCGATGTCCATTTTGCCGGTGATAGAAGCCGGGGTCAGCTCTTTCACTGTAACCGCACGATCATTTGGCACCCATTTCACCCACTGATTGCCAGATTGAATCAAGGCTTCAATTTCACTTAGCGGCAGGTCTTTTTTCAGCTTAATCGTTAAGGCAAGGCTGTGGCAGCGCATTGCGCCGATACGCACACAGAGGCCATCAACCGGGATTGGCGCTGCATTACCAAGGATTTTGTTTACCTCAGCCTGGCCTTTCCATTCTTCCTTGCTCTGACCGTTATCCAGCTGGGCATCGATCCATGGGATCAGACCGCCAGCCAGGGGCGCACCAAAGAATTCTGTAGGCACATCGCTGCGGATTGTTTCTGCAACTTTACGATCGATTTCTAAAATCGCCGAAGCAGGAGTAGCCAATTCATCAGCAACCGAGCCATAAACCACGCCCATGCCCTTAATCAGCTCGCGCATATGATTTGCGCCGCCACCAGATGCGGCCTGGTAAGTCATTGAGCTGACCCAATCCACCAAACCAGCTTTAAACAAGCCGCCCATACCCATCAGCATGATGGAATTGGTACAGTTGCCGCCGATATAGTTTTTAACGCCTTTAGCTAAGGATGAGCGAATCAGATCATCGTTAACCGGGTCCAGCACGATCACCGCGTTTTCTTCCATACGCAGGGTAGAAGCCGCGTCGATCCAGTAGCCATCCCAGCCTGCAGCGCGCAGTTTTGGGAAAATATCTGAAGTGTAATCACCGCCCTGGCACGAAATAATCACGTCCATCGCCGAAAGCTCTGCGATATCGTTGGCGTTTTTCAGTGTGCCCGCGTCTTTACCAAAATTCGGTGCTGGCTGACCAGCTTGCGAAGTAGTAAAGAAAACCGGGTCAATCACGTCAAAATCTTTTTCTTCCTGCATGCGTTGCATGAGGACAGAACCCACCATGCCGCGCCAGCCAACCAGACCTACTTTTTTCATGGTTATATCCCTAGCGGTAAAATGAACCAGAATACTGAATATTCAGCCCCTTTACTAGGCTCTGTTTCTCATTTTTCAAAAAATGTAAATTGGGGCTCTGCCGAACAAAAGCCATCGCCAATAGGAATGTCAGCAGGCAATATTTGCGCTTAAGAAATTTCAAAGCCCATGTAATATCGCTACTTCCGGGGGAAAGTAATGCGTGTTTTAATTCAAAGAGTAAAGCAGGCCAGTGTGGCCGTGGAAGGCGAAATCTGCGGGCAAATATCTGCTGGATTGCTGCTGCTGGTTGGCATTGAAAACAGCGATTCTGAAGCCGATTTAAACTGGACCGCCAAAAAAATATGCAATTTGCGTATTTTTGAAGATGAAGCGGGAGTGATGAATCGATCTGTACTCGATTGCCATGGTGAAATACTGGCCGTTTCGCAATTCACGCTATTTGGCTCTTACAACAAAGGCAATCGCCCATCCTGGGGCAGAGCTGCCAGGGGGGAAATTTCTCAGCCGCTGTTTGATGCCTTTGTGGCAAAACTGGCTGAGCTGAGCGCACAGCCTATCCCTACAGGAATCTTTGGTGCAGATATGCAAGTTACGCTGATTAATGACGGCCCGATCACGCTGATGTTAGATTCAAAAAATCCAGAGTAAAGCTGCTTGACAGCTAAGCCGCTCGCCGCCAAAATGAACTACACAGCGCCGAGTTGAATTTGCCAGCTTGCGGGCGCTTTATAAATGCAGCTAAAGCAGCGTAACCCGCGTTGCGGGTTTTTTTGTTTTACGCGCCTATTAATCGACAACTTGCGAGGCGCGCTCAGGTTGGCAGTACAAAACCTGGGGAAATATCGCTAAAGCGTTGGCCGCATCTGACTTCAAAAACCCTTGCGACCAGCTTCCCACTTTGTGAATTAGGAATGCTGCCATGTACGACTGCCTAGCCCCGGAATTAACCCGAACCACCCGCGAACTCCACCCGGCACTGCGCTGGAAAACTCAAAGCTGGCTGCGCCTCAATGCCAAACGCAATACCTCGCCACTGGCATTATCCAAGGCCTTTGCAGCAGCCACCAGCTTAGGCTTTCGCACCGAAAATCTGGCCAATGGCAGCATTGTTATTTTGAATTTAAATTTACAAGATGCGCTGATGTTCAGCCGGCGATATCCCGATTTACTTGCAGAATACGAACCTATCAATCCATTTTGTTTGCGTAAATAGCAGTCTGTTGGACTCGATCTGCGGCAAGCAAGTAAAAAACTGTAGATCACTATGGCCACCTCCCGACTCACCGATATCCGCGCCACCTGGCACCTTGCATGGCCCATTGCAATTGGGCAACTCGCCACCACAGGCACAGCCTTTATTGATGCCGTAATGGCAGGCCATGTTTCAGCAGGCGATCTGGCGGCGGTATCGGTGGGTTCTTCAATCTGGGTAACGATGATGGTGACGCTGATGGGCTTTTTACTGGCGATCAGCCCGCTGGTAGCGCAAAAGATTGGCGCAAATGATCTCAAACCCATCCCAAATCTAACCCAGCAAGCGCTGGTACAAGCCCTCATCCTCGCCTTGATTGGTCTGATATTAATTCGCTTTTTATTGCCGATTTTTAATCATCTGGGCCTTGAAGCCATCGTTGCACATAAAGCGGGTGAATTCTTAAAAGCCGTCAGCTGGGGCTTACCGGCTTTTGCCTGCTACCGCGTTTTATACAGCTATAGTGCTGCACTGAATCAAACCAAGCCCATGATGGTGATTTCCATCTTCTGCCTGCTGCTGAATATCCCCTGCAACTGGGTGCTGATCTACGGCCACTGGGGCTTTCCGGCCATGGGCGGCGTAGGCTGCGGCTGGGCCACGGCTTTTTGCGTATGGGTTAATTTCTTGCTATTAGCCGCATGGATTCGCTATTCGCACGTTTATAAAAACACGCATCCATTTCGCGCATGGCAAAGCATTGACTGGCACGCTCAAAAGCAACTTATCAAGCTGGGCCTGCCCATTGGCATGATGTTTTTTGTAGAAGTCAGCGCGTTTAGCCTGATTGGCCTGCTGATTGCCAGCCTAGGCACTGTTACCGTAGCCGCACATCAGATCACGCTGAATTTCTCCTCGCTCACCTTTATGGTTCCGATGGCACTCGGCACCGCACTCACCGTGCGGGTAGGCCATGCGATTGGTGCGGGGGATTATAAAGCGGCGCGTTTTATTGGCCAGAGCGGCATTCGCATGGGCCTGTGCATTGCCCTATTAACCGGCACCACCATGATTTTTGCCTCGCGCTTTATCGCGGGCTTTTATACCAGCGATACGGTTGTGCTGATGCTGGCCAGCCAGCTGCTGGTATTGGCTGGCTTCTTTCAGTTTTCCGACGCCACTCAAGTGGTGGTGGCGGGCGTATTACGCGGCTACAAATCCACCCGTGGCCCCATGCTGATTCATCTCACAGCCTTTTGGGTGATCGGCATTCCGCTGGGCTATTTGCTCACCTTCGGCACATCCACCCTGCCTGGCCACGGCGTGCAAGGCTACTGGATCGCCCTAATCGCAGCCCTCACCTGCGCGGCATTATCACTGATGGCGCTGTTTCGCAGGGTAAGTTTGAAGCAGCTGACGAGCTAAGCCTGGCTTGCGTTTAACAGCCTTGCATGCCCTGAAAAATAAGAATGACGACATGCATAGATCAAACCCTTAATCAAAATAGCGATGGAACATCGCCTGATGTTTAAAACCCCACCAGGCAGCAGCAGACAGCTCCGGCGAATCGCCATAGCCATCTATAAAAACGGGGCCTTCTGGCAAAGAAATACCCAGCAAATCTAATTTAGACAGCACTTGCGACAGAGGTGGAAATGCTTCCATGATTTTGCCCTGACTTTTTTATGTCATGTACGCTCTTGAATGACTGGAGGCAACAACGAAAGAACAGATACGCACTCTAGGTATCCACCAATCAAAAATTCGTAAGGTTGGTTTTCCTGATGCTGAGTGTAAAAGTCATCTCGAGTACTCTCAAGCTCCAGCCAGCCACCAGCATTTACTTTGAAAAGCCAGGTCGACGCAAGTGCTTGGCTGGCTGAGTTGATCCATACCGAAGCAAGATCAAGCTCATCAAGCATCCTTAACCCTTCAACTGACTGAAACTCGACAACAAAGCTACGACCTGTACGTTTTGAGGCCACTACAATCTGAGTGGCCTCAGTATCGCTCCAGCACAAACTTGTAACCTTCATCGTTTCATCGGCAAATGGAACAGCAATTGGTGTTAGATATGCAGGATTCATGAAGGACCTGAAAGCCCTGAATGGCGGATTAGCCGCATGCATAACCCGCCATTCAGAACCTCAAAAAAATACAATTAATCAGTGGATAGCTTCCATCTCAGCGCCAGGCAATCCCAACAGATGCAAGCGCAGTAACTAGTTTCGGGTGAGTAAGGGCCGATTCGGAGATGTAATGTCCCTCCCCCAGCATTACAGCGTGATCAGCTTCGCCACCGCTTGCCCGCACAGCCTGCAAAAAAGCCTCTGCATCCAGCCAGGGATCGTCTTCCCCCGAAATAACCAAAAATCTTGTTGCAGCCTGGCTGGCAACAATCGGCACGGATGCGCCTGGGGCAATCGCGATATGAATGCTCCCCTGTGAGCCAAGCTGAGCAAGCAATTGGCAAACCCCATCCGCACCAAGGCTATAGCCAAGCAAAGCGCTTACTTCGTACTGTTTTCTAAGCTCAGCTAAAAGATACGCAAGGCGTTCGGCAGACCAAGTCAACCCGGCTTCCAGCTGAGGGCAAATCACATCAGCGTTAACAGTAAGACGGCCTTCTTTAAGTGCCGCAGGAAGGCCATACCTGGAGACCAAAGCAAGATCATCCCCACGCTCCCCTATTCCATGCAGCCATACAATGCAGCGCGCCGGCTTTGCGCCTGCCGCATGAGGAAAATTTAAAAGCCTGAAATTTTCGGGAGGCAGAACGGCATACATTTAAGTAATACCCTTTTCAAATAAATAGTAAGCCATACGTAGTACAGCAAAAGCACATATATGATTAAGCAGGCTTCAGATCTGAATTAACCGCCAATAAATCGCCAAATCAACCATGATTTATTTCAGGTTTCTCTTACATCAAAAAACGAGGAACAATCCCGCCCGCTTCGCTGCTCTCGCACATCACAGTGCTTTGCATCGAATCGGCCGAATGTACGGCTTCGCTAAATTGCTCATTCTCAAATAGCACACATACATTTTCACCCGCGCCCACAGCCACGCCAGTTACACTGGCCAGCAGCGGCTGACGCCAGGCTTCGCTATCCAGATGAGGGCAAAACGTAGCTGCTAGCAGCCCCAAGCCACCGCGTATTCCGCCGCCCGGCACACTATCCGTAATGTACTGCTCAAACCAGCAATTCGCTCCCGCGCTGATCCCCGCCAATACCGTGCCCGCCGCGTAGGCTTGGCGCAGTGCAACATCTAAGCCAAACTCGCGCCACACCGCCAACATGGCAACCGTATTGCCGCCACCCACATAAATCAAATCCGCCTCCAGCACCTCCTGCGCATAATCACGCCGCATATCAAACGGAAAGAAAGACAGGCTGGACGGCAGGCAGCCCAATGATGAAAACGCCTTGTAAAACTTTAATTGCGCCCGTTCGGCATCACCGGATGCCGTGCCTAAAAACAAAACGCGCGGGGCAGATTTGCGGCACAGAGAGATCAAATAAGATTCTTGCAAGAGGCGTGCATCATCCAATAAAAACCCACCACCACCGATGGCAACAATTCGACGCGTAACAAGCGCTGGCTGTAAATGTGTCATTGAAATCCTTTTAATGTTTTCCTAAAACCGAATGATTAAATGCAAATATCAGGCTTTTTCAAACGCATCAGTGCGCGTGCCTTGATGGAAAATCATTTTCCATTCGCCACCAGATAAACGCCATAAAGAGCTGCGCAGGGAATAACTGGCATCCGGCGTATCAGGCCGGTAAGTAATCAAGCGAAAGGTAACTTGCACAACTGAGGGGGCCAATTCCACAACAGCAAAGTTTTGCGGATAAAAAGTCGGTGCCGGCCCGGATGGCAATCTCTCAACAACATCGCTTTTGCCAAAAGCGCAGCCAGAAGCACCAAACTCTTGAAAGTCATCATCAATAAGCTTGTTTAGCAATTGGGCATCCAGCCGGGTGCTTTCTTTTAACAAGAGGCACTCAAGGTCGATAAACTTCCTGGAGAAATCTGATGCAGCCATAACACTTCCCACAATTTAGCCCTGATACCAGCAAAAGCATCATGTGCTTTAGAACGTGATGCGCGGCCAATAAAATTTATTTAATAATGAAAGATCAGGCATCAATAAAGACAGAAGCTTCATTTACGCCTGCAAGACTCGCAACAGCAAAAAAAGATTTCAGCTCTATTGTTCTGTCATCATCTCCGGGCTGAGGCAAATTTGCAGAATCACTTGCGATGCTAAAATCATCATCCAAAAAGCCAAGAAAGTACGCAACGAGCTTGGCATGTTGTGCTTGCAAGCTACCTACACAGAAAGCCATATGCAATATTTGGCTGGAAGTAATTCGCGTCTTTTTGAAGAAGAAACTTCCCCATTTACGCTCCTCTGGCTTACTGGACTCATATAAATCCTGCCGATTGCGAACTGCATCAATAACCAATCCATCAAAATTAAAATCTGCAATGGCTTGTTTTAAAAGAAAGCCACGTGGTGAATTTAAATCAGATGGAAGACGCGACAATAACCAACGCTCAGCTTGCGCTGAAATAGGATAATGAATCGCCCCACCACACCCAAAATCAACAGAACGAATATTTGCAGGGCAACCTGAGCAATGATGAGCAAGCTGCTCCAACGGTGCGGCTTCTAGAAGTAAATCAGCAATTCGCATTTCCGTTTCTTCAGGGCCATCTGGCCCCATTACCACCATCTTAAAGCTCCATTCGGACTCTGGTTTACTCTTATTATCAGTCTGGGGATTGTTTCTCATTATCTCCAATACACTCAAAGCCCGATTTCGGGCCTTTTCCATTCTAAGCAAATCAGCATCAGAAACAGCTTCACGAACTTTACAAGGGAAACAGCCATAATAATCAATTCCCATATAATTCCTTTGAATACTTATAAAGATAAACAGATACCAAGCCTGATTTAATTTTTGGCCCGGAACAATAATGAGCAAACGATCTGCCAATTCATCACTATGCAGAAAAAAAACAGCAATAAGCCCGCAAGAATCTTACCCCCTGATTGCAAAGTAAAGATTTATGAGTGCGGTTTTCAGACATTCCTCAAGGCCCCCTGTGTCAGGATAGTTGAGATACTCCCTTTTCAGGGATTCTAACTTACTCAGGGGGCTGGTTACTTATCATGTCGCGTATTCCCAAGGCTCGTAAAGATGCCATTTTAAGCAAAATGCTTGC
>NZ_PDZG01000076.1 GCF_002735645.1 Iodobacter sp. BJB302 | reverse complement strand
TTACATCCATTACTATAACCACGACCGAATCAAACTGAAGTTAAAAGGGCTGAGTCCTGTGCAATACAGAACCCAGCCCTTGAGCGCCTAGCTTTTATACTGTCCAACTAATTGGGGTCAGTTCATAAAGCCTGGCTTTTTTGTTATTACTTATTCATTACTTAGCAGCAAGCAATTGCTCAATCTGCTCTTTAGGAATGGCACCCGATACAATCTGGCCTGATTTAAAAATCAAAGCAGGTGTACCACTGATTCCAAGGCTTTCTGCCAGTTTCATATTTTTTTCAACCGGGTTTTCGCAATCACCAGTGCCTTCGGCCATTTGATCTTTAAGCATAAAATTGCTCCAGGCGGCTTGCTTATCGGCAGCACACCAGATCACTTTAGATTTACGCTCTGCATCAGGGTGAATACTTAAAGGCATCAGGAAAGTATAAATAGTGACATTGGTGATGCCATTTAAACTTTCACGCTCTAAGCGCTTGCAATATGGGCAATCCGGATCAGAAAACACGGCCAGTACGCGCGAGCCATTACCACGTACTTCTTTAAATGCCTGCTCCAGCGGTAATTTGCTGAAATCTGTTTTTTGTAACTCAGCAGAGCGCTGTTCGGTCAGGCTGGATTTTTTAGCCAGATCAATCATATCGCCCGCTAAAATGTATTCACCTTTGACGTCGGTATACACAATTTGGCGCTTACCAATCACCACTTCATAAATACCTTTCATAGGCGTGGTATTGATTGAGGTAATTTCACGGCCAGGTAATTGCTTGGCCAGTTTCTGTTTAAGCTGATTAGTTGAATTATCAGCAGATGCAGAACAAGCGGTCAGCGCGATAAAACCAGCGGCAATCAAAATACGGGAAATCGATTTCATAATCATAACAACCTCAGGCATCCATGGCATGGCGGATTAATTGTCTTTTAAGCCATGGTAATTGATTAGTGGCCCCCAAGCCGAGATTTCTCAAGTTTTTTAACAGGGGGTTTGAATTATTAAATAATTTTTGCAAGCCATGGCACACGCCTTGCATGGTATAAACCGCTTCACGTCGGCTGCGCTCATAACGACGTAAGAGTAAATAATCGCCGATTTGGTTCAGTGGCGTAATGGCTAATAATGCAGCCAGTTCAATCACATCACCAAAGCCTAAATTCACACCCTGCCCTGCTAATGGATGAACAGTATGCGCAGCATCGCCAATCAGCACGACTTTATCTTTTACTGTTTCGGGTAAGTGATTTAATCGCAAAGGAAATGCAGCGGGCGCCGTAATCAGCTGCAATGCACCTGATTGATGGCCCCCCGCTGCGGCAACGTGCTCACACAATTGCTCTGGTGAAAACGCCATCAGCTCTGCACGTTTTTCTTCATTGCAAGACCAAACCATCGACATGCGGTTACCTGCCAGCGGCAGCCAGGCCAAAATGCCATCCTGCATAAACCATTGCTTTGCCACGCCCAGATGCGGTTTTTCAATTTCAAAATTGGCAACCACACCAAACTGCTGATAGGGCATAACTTGCGGCTCAATAGCAAGCTGGCTGCGCACCCATGAGTTTGCACCATCGGCCCCCACCACTAAGCGCGCACGCAATTGCCGGGCATCTGCAAGCTGCAGTGTTGCGCCAAACTGATCGGTAGTAAGCCTGACAGGGCTGGCAGGAGACAAAATCTGAATCTGCGGCTCGTCTTGTAAACCACGCCACAGCGCTTTTTGCAGCTCACGATTTTCCAGCATAAAAGCCAGCTCATCAACGCCTGCTTCAAGTGCATTAAATTGCAGCGCCGCGCCATGGGCATCACCAAAAATCTTCATGGCGGATGTGGCTTGCAGGCGGTTGGCATCCATACGCTGCCATGCGCCAATGCGCTGCAACATTTTCCGGCTGGCACGGCTGATGGCGTAAATACGCTGATCCCAAGAATCTTGCGGCCATTCAAAGACAGGCTGGCGGCCTTCGATCAATAAAACCGAGAGGCTTGTTTCTTTCAGCGCCAAAGCTAAAGCGCTCCCTACCAAACCGCCACCGACGATGATGACATCTGCGTCAAAATTTTCCATGGGGGGGAGTTTATCAGGCCGCTTTACGCTTTGGGAACCCGCAGAACGCTCTATAGACCCTTTAGTGTCAAACTACCTTCGACCACCAAAGGCTTCGAGAAGCATGTCTTCCTGCGGCAAAACCAGCTTTTCTGCTAAAGCCCCCTGCTCCCACTCCTTCATGGCCGGGTGATTCAGCATCACATCGCGGTAAATAGCCACATCATCAGGCAGTGTTACGTTATAACAATACAAGCGCCAGACCACCGGAGCATACATTGCATCTGCAACAGAGAATGCACCAAATAAATAAGGCCCCCTCTCTGCCATCTGACGCGCTTCCCGCCAAATACTGCAAATACGCTCAATATCCCGTTTTACGCTAAGAACTAAATCCCCCCCTTGGGCGCGCAGTTTAATATTCATGGGCATCACGCAGCGTAAATTAGAAAATCCCGAGTGCATTTCTGCCGAAATACAGCGGGCACGCGCCCTTGCTTTGGGGTTTTGCGGCCACATTTCCGGATGTTTTTCTGCCAAATATTCAGCGATTGCCAGGCTATCCCAGACATTAAATCCATCGTCGTACAGGCAGGGTAGTAAGCCGTTTTCTACATACTCCCGATAAGCTAGTTCACCATCCAGGGGCGCATTTTTTTCTAAGAATTCAATCTTAAAATGCTTCATTAATATCCAGGGACGCAAAGACCATGAAGAATAATTTTTACTTCCAATATGCAATTGATACATACCAGCACTCCTCTGTTCTGGCTGCAGCGCAGCGCTCTCAACCAGACTATGTCATTGACCTCTCTATTTCCAGACTGACTTTGCCGGCTTTATCAAACAAGCCTCGCTGCTTATAAGCAGGAATGCCCGTATTAAGCCAAAGTAAAACATCAGCTGCTAAGCTGATTTATGCTGATTTCCTACCTGCTTTTGATCACTGGCTTTATTTGTGGTGTGTGCTTTTTGCAAAGCCAGCCCGCATTGCCCCTGCTTTGGCCCGCAATTTGCGTCTCTTTACTTTGTTTTATCCTGAGCCAGTGGCGTTTCAAACTGGCTTTTTTGATTCTGGCGGCACTCGCAAGCGGATTTTCCTGGGCGAACTGGCGGGCGCATATTCGTATGGCAGACCGGCTGACTCCGGCACTTGAGCAGCAGCTTATCGAAATCACTGGCCTGATTACAGATTTGCCTCAGACCACACGCTTTGGTACGCGCTTTTTGTTTATTCCGGAGCAAACGCCGCAAGTACGTTTACCCGGAAAAATTCAATTGCAGTGGTATGGCGGCCAGCCCGACCGGGTTAAAGCAGGCGAGCGCTGGCGCTTTTTAGTGAAACTCAAACAAATTCACGGCCAGAGCAACCCGGGAAGTTTTGATTCAGAAAGCTGGTTTTTGCAGCAGGGCACAGGCGCAACCGGCACAGTCAAATCAGGTGAGCGGCTCAGCGGCGATGGTGCTTGGCTGCATCAGATTCGAGCCCATTTACGCACGCGAATATTAAAAGCCCTGCCGGACGCGCCTTATCGCGGGGTGATGATTGCGCTCACGGTAGGGGATCAGGGGGCGATTCCCCAAGAGCAATGGCAACGCTTTGCGGCCACGGGTATTACGCACTTAATCAGTATTTCCGGCCTGCACATTACCCTGCTGGCAGCCATTGCTGCGGCGATCAGCAGCTGGATATGGCGGCGCATTCCCTGGCTGGCCGCCCGCTTTGCCGCTCAACGCGCGGCTTTAATTGCCGGAGTGATCACCGCGTTTTGCTATTGCCTCCTGGCTGGCATGGCCGTACCCACTCAGCGCACTCTCTTTATGCTGGCCATTGCTGCAGCGTGCCTTTGGCGCACCCAGCCCAGCAACAATAGTGCCATCTGGGCTGCAGCCCTTCTTGTTACAGTCATCATTGATCCCTTTGCCGTTCTGTCGATTGGCTTTTGGTTGTCTTATCTTACCGTTGGGGCCTTGCTTTGGGCTGGCAGTAATCAGCTTGGTGAAGAAGCTAAATGGAAAACGTGGATCAGTACGCAAGCAGCGGCCACGCTGGCTTCTGCGCCGATTTTATTGGTGGTATTCGGCCAGTTGCCGCTGGTTTCCCCGCTGGCCAATGCCTTTGCGATTCCGATTGTGAGTATTCTGATTACCCCCCTCGCCCTGGCCGGCTTACTGGATCCCGGAGGCTATTTACTCTTAGGTGCAGAGCGTTTATTTGCGCTGGCAGACTACCTGCTGCAATGGTGCACCACCTTGCCCAGCCCTGCTTTCAATATGCCCGGCACACTCACGCTTTTGCCCGCTGCATTTGGCGTTATGCTTTTACTTCTTCCCCGTGGTCTGCCTGCAAGACATTTGGGTGTCATCTGCTGCCTGCCGCTGTTTACCAGCAGCCCAACCAGCATTCAGCCAGGCCAGTACAGGGCCAGCGTGCTGGATGTGGGCCAGGGGCTGGCCGTCATAGTGCAAACCGCGCAGCACCAGTTGCTGTTTGATACTGGCCAGCTGCCCAATGGCGAACGCGTTCTGCTGCCAGCCTTACGCAGTATGCAGATCCGCCAGCTGGATGCGCTGATTTTGTCACATAACGATCAGGACCATATCGGCGCAGCCATCCCTTTACTTAACAAAATGCCCACAAAAACAATCTGGCACAGCCTGCCTGATCAGCACCCGCTCTGGCTGGAGTACCCTGGCAGCAGGCAAAACTGCCAGGCAGGTAAAACATGGCTTTGGGATAAGGTACGCTTTACCCTGCTCTGGCCCGATGCCCAGTTTACTGCCAGCTCAGACAACGCCATGGGCTGCGTATTACAGGTTAACAATGGCCGGCACACATTGCTTATCCCTGCCGACATCGGCATTCATGAAGAAGCCCGCTTAATCGAACAAGGCCTAGGGAAAACCGACATCCTGCTGGTACCGCACCACGGCAGTAAATCATCGTCATCATTGCCCTTTGTAAGCCAAAGTGCGCCGCAATACGCCATTTACTCTGTGGGCTATTTAAATCGCTTTGGACACCCCAAAGCTGAAATCGTCGCACGCTACCGTGATATCCAGGCACAAAACTTACGCACAGATCAGACAGGTGCATTAATTTTTGATGTGGGAGAAGACACCAGACTCACAAGCTGGCGGCAAGCTCATCCGCATTATTGGTCTGCAAGCACAAAGTAAGATGACAAAAAATAAATCAGGCCAGGCCCAAGCCGCCGATTAAACATCAACATTCAGGTATTTATCTTCCCGCATAAAGCCGCCACCCCCAGCCCGGCAAGTAAGGTAACCTCTATTGTTTGTTAACTTATATTCAGTTAACGTAAGCAATTTTACAGGGTTTACACCATGCCAATCCGGCTCACAGGGCTTTACCGCTACCCGCTTAAATCCAGCAAGGGGCAGCGCCTGCAGCAAAGCGAAGTACTGAGCAGTGGCCTGCCTTTTGATCGCATGTGGATGATTGCCAGGCCCAACGGGCTGCTGGTTACCGGGCGTGATTTTCCCAAATTAGTGCTGCTATCGGCCGAGCCCAGTGATGAAGGGCTAACGCTGAGCGCACCTGGCATGCCAACGCTTTTTATTGCCACCTCACGCTTTAATCAAATCCACCCGGCCAGCGTATGGCAAAGCGACTTCACCGCCCGCCACGGTGCCAGCGATGCCGATGCATGGTGCTCTGCCTATCTGGGGGAGCAAGTCGTACTACTTTGGGCTGGCTTTGAGCTGAACCGGCACAGCAGCACCGAAGTGCCCATCGCCTTTGTGGACGGCCATCCCTTGCTCCTGATTGGCGAAGCTTCACTGGGAGATCTGAGCGAGCGCGTTGGCCGCAGCTTATCCATGCAGCGCTTTCGCCCTAATTTAATCGTACGCGGCGCGGAAGCCTTTGCAGAAGACAGCTGGAAAAAAATCCGCATTGGTGAGGTGATTTTTAATTTCGTCAAACCCTGCGAGCGTTGCGTCTTTACCACGATAGACCCGGAAACCGGCGAAAAATCGAAAGATCAGGAGCCTTTGCGCACCATGGCCAAATATCGTAAAAGCGCAGCAGGCGTGCTGTTCGGCCAAAACATCAATGTAGAGAAAGGAGGAATCATCAGCGAAGGCATGGCCGTAGAAATACTTGAGTAATCCCCTGAAAAATAGAATGGAGATATAAAAGTGGTAAAAAAACTTTTCTGGCCCCTGATTTTGTTGTCGCTCTTACTCTCTTTTGCTATTGCCTCTTTTGCGCCTGTTTCTAACAATGCAGCCGCCAGAGCCTCGGCCGTCATCAGCCCTGCCAGTGAAGCATGGCGGGCCGCTTTACCTGCCGACCCAATGGCTGCCACAGAAGCCTATATGCAGCGAATTTCTCCTGTTAATAAAGCCCGCTCCGATGCTTATTTTGAAGGTGGCTACTGGCTGCTGCTGGCTAATACTCTGCTTGGAATCGGTGCCTGCGTGATTATTCTTAAATCGGGAATATTAATTCGCATCAGAATGAAAGCAGAAAAAATAACGCGTTTTAAATTTCTGCACAATTTATCAGTCAGTACCGGCTTTGTATTTTTCTTAACCCTATTGTCATTTCCGCTCACAGCGTACCAAAGTTTTTTTCGGGAACATCAATACGGCCTGTCGAATCTGAGTTTTTCGGCTTGGCTGACAGAGCAAGCCATCAGCACCACCATTTCAGTGCTCAGCATGGGCTTTTTTCTTAGCCTTATTTATTTACTTATTCAAAAAATGCCCCGCTTATGGTGGGCATTGGGTGCCGTATTAAGTATTGGCCTGCTTTCGGTCATGATGCTGCTGGGCCCGGTTTATATTGACCCATTATTTAATAAATACCAGCCACTGAGTGATCAAAAAATTAAAGATCCCATTTTATCTATTGCCCGTGCCAATGGAATCCCTGCAGATAATGTGTATCAGTTTGATGCATCCAAACAAAGCAACCGAATCAGCGCCAATGTAAGCGGTATATTCGGCAGTGCCGCAATTCGTTTAAACGATAATTTATTGCACCGCTGCCGCCCTTCAGAAATTGAGGCCGTTATGGGCCATGAAATTGGCCATTATGTTTTAAATCATGTTTATACAATACTTTTAAATTTTGGATTAATTTTATTATTTGGCTTTATTTTTATTCATAAAAGCATGACTTTTTCAGTAAAGCACTGGGGGCAGAAACATAATATCAGCCATCATAGTGATCCGGTTAGCCTGCCATTTTTTATGGCGCTTTTATCTGCCTATTTTTTCTTTATGACGCCTGTTCAAAATACGATTATTCGCACCATTGAAACTGAAGCAGACGCCTTTGGGATTAACGCCGCAAGGCAAGCCGATGGGATGGCAGAAGCCAATTTAAAACTCACCGAATACAGAAAATCTGATCCGGGTGATTTAGAAGAATTATTCTTTTTTGATCACCCCAGCCCTAAAAAACGCATCTATGCAGCAATGCGCTGGAAAGCAGAGCATTTGAAATAGAGCATTTGAAATAGAGCATACAAACGAATAAAGCCGGCATTTGAACTGCACCGGCTTTATTTTTTACTCCTTATTCAGCCGGAGCGGGCCTGACCCTTGCAATGACCTGGTTGCCACAGCCTTTGTATTCCACCGATTGAAACGATAGCATCCGCGCCATCGAAATCCCCCGGCCATGCGGATCAAATGCACGCTCTGGCGACATTTCTAAAAAGGGCTGCCATTCAAAGCCTTTGCCTTCATCGGTGATGGTGAAAATGATGTCTTCTTCCTCACGATAAAAAGCCACTTTCACTTTGCGCTTTTCATATTCAGGCAGGCTTAAACGGGTTTCAACCTCATCTTGCCAGCACCCATGCTGTAACAACCGTGTTTTTTCAGCATAGCTGATCGCCAAATTACCATGCTCAACTGCATTGACCAATAATTCTGACAAGCCTAATGCAACCTTTTGAGGTTCCGGGCAGGCATTAGACAGCAATAATGTAAGATGCCGCGCTTCTTCCAGCGTTTGGAAATGAAACTCACCTTTCATTAATAAATGATAGGAGCTGGCCTGCGCCGCAAGCTGTGCATCAAGCTGGCTTTTTTCCCGATGAAAATTAACCGCCGCTGCCACAATGGCCAACAGCATATCGCGCTGAAATGGCTTAATCAGGTAGTAATATGCGCCAGCGGCAAGGCCTTCACGCACATTCTCTGCCGCGCCCACTGCCGTTTGCATAATGACCGGTAAATGTTCAAATTCTGGCTGCTGCCTCAGACGCGCAAGCAAGGCCATTCCATCCATACGCGGCATCATGCGGTCCAGCAATACCGTATCAAACGTTCGGTCTTGCAACAAAATCTGCCATGCGACTTCGCCATCTTCGGCCACAACCACTTCATAACCTGCATCACTCAGATGCTCAGACAATATTTCCAGATTAAATGGTTCATCATCAACGATGAGTACCCTGGCTCGCTCTTGCATGACGTCTCCTTTCTATCGGCGCATGAAGTATTTATTCAAGCTTTCTTGCTCAATAATCAGTGTAATTTTTTTAATTAAGTGAAAGCTGGTTTTGATAATAAGCAGCCCGCTTTGTTTCTTACTTCGCCATATTAATACTAGGGAAGCAAGCGCAAGCGGGCATGAAGATTACGTTAATTTGCCCGCCTGACGTTAATTAAGCAGGGCGTATAGTGCACTAAACTGCTGCGATAATTTATGGTTAGGATCAAGCAACAGCAAGGGTATCGCCCTTTCATGCGATTCTCTTACCTTGACCGATGCCCCCAGGAAAACATCAAGCACTGGTAAGCCCTGCACCTGAAGCTCCGCAACCATACGCGCAGGTAAGCTTGCACGAGCCTGATACTGGTTCACAATGATGCCTTCTACAGCCAGATCAGCATTATGATCATTGCGTATTTCTGCCACCCTGTCGATCAGGCCCAAAAGAGCATGACGGGAAAACTCATCGCAATCAAAAGGAATTAAACAGCCCTGTGCTGCAATTAGGGCTGAAAGCGTAAAGAAATTTAATGCCGGAGGCGTATCCAGCCAGACTTCATCAAAATCACCAGCTAATTCATTAAGCGCTTCACGCAGCTTATAAATTTTATGTCTGGATTCTAACTTTGATTCTAATTCAGCAATTGAAGGGTGCGAGGGCATAATTGAAAGCCGCTCAAAAGGCGTGCGGTGAACAAATGCCGCAGGGGCTTTGGCATACATACTAAAATTGAGCACCTGATCAAAAAAATCAAATAAACCGGGCTTAGCCAAATCAAGCCCTGCGCCCAACAGATAATGACTGGAATTACCCTGAGGATCGAGATCAACCACCAGCACACGCTGGCCGGCTTTCGCTGCTGCAGCGGCCAGATTAACCGTGATTGTCGATTTACCGACGCCGCCTTTCTGATTAAAAACCACTCTGATTTTCATTTTGCCGTCTCATCACCACATCATTGTTCAATAGATGTTAGCAGCTCTGATTCAACTTGTATTGCATCGCACAATAGATGTGGCAATTATGTTAATCATTAATCAGTGGCAAAATGCCTGCAGAGAATGCCTGCGTTTTATTAATCACTCAATTGGCAAAGGCTGCCAGCGGCCATTGAATAATCCCTCAATCGGCTTATAGCGTGCTTTGTAAGCCATTTTACGGCATTGATCAATCCAGTACCCCAGATACACATAGGGAAGCTGCATTTCTCCGGCCAGTGAAATTTGCCAAAGAATATTAAATACACCAAAACTGCTATTGGGTATATCCGGGTTATAAAAGGTATAAACAGAAGAAATGCCGTCATCTAACTGATCAATCAGGCTCACCATCTGAACTTCATTACCGATACTAAATTCAGCCAGAAAACTGCTGACATTACTTTTTAAAATAAAATTCTGATATTGCTCACGATTATCCTGATCCATCCCCCCGCCGGCATGACGGGCAACCTGGTAACGCTGATAGAGCAAATAATGGGATTCTAAGTATTCCAGGCCCATTACCCTAACCTGTAAATCCGCATGCCGCTTCAGCGCACGGCGCTGAGTACGGTCTGGCTTAAACAGAGCCACAGGAAGCCTGACAGGCACGCATGCCTTGCAATGATCACACCATGGCCGATAAACAAATAAGCCACTTCGCCGAAACCCATGCTGCACAAGCTGACTATAGGCGTGTCCGTCGATCAGCTCGGCAGGTACGGCAACCTGTGATCTGGCTACCTGATGATCCAGGTAGCTACACTCATAGGTTGCCGTTGTATAAAATTGCAGCTGAGTGGTGCGCGTTCGTAAGGAATCATTCATCCTTCTACCCTGTATTGATAAGTCCAAGGCCCGGCAAGATGCTCTTTGGAAGTAAGCCGCTTCAGCCGCTCTATAAATTCATCACGCATAATCTCCCGCGCACCAAAACGAGCCAGATGATCGGTGCGCATCTGACAATCAATCAACTCAAATCCCTGCTGATGCAAATATCGCACTAAATGCACAAAAGCAATTTTGGAAGCATCGGGTTTTCTGGCAAACATAGATTCACCGTAGAACATTTTGCCAATAGCGATTCCATACAGCCCTCCCGCAAGCTCTCCGTCTATCCAGCACTCTGCAGAATGTGCCCAGCCAGCCCGGTGCAAAGCCCCGTAGCTGGCAAGAATCTCGTCGCTGATCCAAGTAGCAGGCTCACCATCCCGCGGCGCAGCACAGCCCTGCATCACCCGATCAAATGCGGTATCAAAACGTACTTCATAGGGACGATTGCGCAAAACCTTGGCGAGAGACTTAGGGATATGCAGCTCTTCAGGAAAAAGCACCATACGTGGGTCGGGGCTCCACCAAAGAATCGGTTCACCCGGCATAAACCAGGGAAAAATCCCCTCCGCATAAGCCGCCAGCACCCGCCGGGGCGATAAATCGCCTCCAGCCGCCAGCAGACCATTTGGCTCTCGCAGCGCTTGGGAAAGCGCAGGGAATTGCAAAGTATTATCCAGCCACGGAATCACAAATTACGCGGCCTTACATTTTGCACAAATGCCATACAAATACATTTCATGGTCCTGAATTTCAAAATTGTGCTTTTTCGCAATCTCATCCTGACGTTTTTCTATTTCCGAATCATAAAATTCTTCAACCTGACCACACTTCACGCAAACAAGGTGATCGTGATGCCCGCCTGCGCTCAATTCAAAAACAGATTTACCTGTTTCAAAGTGATGGCGTACTAATATTCCTGCCTGCTCAAATTGAGTAAGCACCCGGTAAACTGTGGCCAGACCAATATCCAAATTGTCAGCAAGCAACAGACGGTAGACATCTTCCGCTGTCATATGGCGCTGATCACCTGTCTCAAATAAGTTCAAAATCTTCAGGCGGGGCCCTGTTGCTTTCAGACCCATTTCTTTTAATTCGTTTGCTTTACTCATGTCTTATCTCCCTGATTTAGGCTATGTGCTTCGGCAAGCGGCCAGATCAGGTTATGATATAGCGTTTAAGTTGGTCACTCCAACCCGCTCTGGAAGAATATCGCTCATGTTGAAGGCAAAAGTACTCATTTTGTTGCTCCCTATCGCGCTGATGACCTCAGCGTGCAGTGTTGCTAATTTTATTACACCTTATAAGCTCGATATCCCACAGGGAAACGAGATTACCGCCGATCAGGTTGCTAAGCTCAAAACAGGAATGACACGCTCGCAAGTCCGCTTTCTTTTAGGTACGCCCTTACTGAACGACCCCTTTCACGCCAATCGCTGGGATTACATCTACAGCGATGCACGGGCAGGTGAGCTAAAAGAAAAAAAGAGCTTTGTCCTTGTATTTGAAGGAGATAGCCTGATCCGTTTCAGCGGCGAAACATTACCCGCCCCCGCAAAATTCAAATCAGCAGACCTGCCAGTGGCCACAACGCCAGCAAGCGGCGTAACGGCTGCACCAGCCAGCAAGGAATAATTCATGAGCATAAAAATTGCCATTGCCGGCAGCAGTGGCCGCATGGGCCGTATGCTCATCGAGGCCGTACTTGCACAGAGTGATTGCCAGCTTTTTGCAGCTCTCGATCGTGAAAACAGCCCCGCTGTCGGGCAGGATGCTTCCGCTTTTCTTGGTAAAAATTGTGGTGTAAACATTAGCTCCAATTTTGAAAATTTAGCAGGTGCCGATGTTTTAATCGACTTCACCCGTCCTGAAGGCACACCGCAACACTTAGTTGCCTGCCAGCAACATGGCGTGAATATGATTATTGGCACCACTGGCTTTGATGAAGCTGGAAAAGCAGCCATTCAGGCTGCAGCAGATAAAATTGCCATTGTGCATGCCTACAATATGAGTGCAGGCGTCAATTTGCTGGTTAAATTGCTCGAAGTCGCTGCAAAAACGCTCAACACCGGCTATGACATTGAAATTTTAGAAATGCATCACCGCATGAAGGTTGATGCTCCTTCCGGCACAGCTTTAATGCTGGGCGAAGCAGTTGCTGATGCATTAGGCCGTAATCTTGCAGATTGTGCCGTTTATGACAGGCAAGGCATTACCGGCGAGCGTGATCCTTCAAGCATCGGCTTTGCCACACTGCGTGGCGGAGATGTGATTGGTGATCACACCGTGATTTTTGCTGGAATGGGCGAGCGGATCGAAATTTCGCATAAAGCCTCTAACCGCAATATCTACGCACAAGGCTCAATCCGGGCCGCCCGCTTTTTAACAGGCCAGACAACGGGTCTGTTTAATATGCAGGATGTGCTTGGCCTGAGCTAAACCACGAAGACCGGAGAATGCTATGCGCTGGCAAGATTTAAGACGAAGCGATAATGTCGAAGATCACCGGGATGATGAAACCAGCAGCGGCACTTCATCAGGCGGCTTGCCTCTGGGTCAGCTGGGTATTGGGGGTGTAGTGGTGGTTGGCATCATCAGCTTGCTGCTGGGGCAAAACCCCTTGCAAGTATTGGGGCTGATCGCAAATCACACACCACCCGCCCCAGTGGCCCGGCATGCGCCCGCACAGCATCCGGCGAAAGACCCAGCAAGTGAATTTGCCCGCAGCATTTTAGCGTCCACAGAAGACGTGTGGAACAAAGTCTATCCTGAGGCCTTTGGCTCAGCCTATATCCGTCCCAAGCTGTATCTGTTCAGAAATGCAGTTGAATCCGCCTGTGGCAGCGCATCTTCCGCGATGGGGCCTTTTTATTGCCCGGCCGACAAAAAAGTCTATATCGACCTTAGCTTTTATGACGAGCTGGCCAAACGATATGGTGCTCCTGGTGACTTTGCCAATGCTTATGTATTAGCGCACGAAATTGGTCATCATGTGCAAAATTTATCGGGTATTTCCGGCAAAGTGCATCAAAAACAGCAGCAGCTATCTAAGAAGCAAGCTAACGCTTTATCTGTAAAGCTTGAGTTGCAGGCAGATTGTTTAGCGGGCGTATGGGGCTATTATGCGGCTCAAAATAAGCTATTAGAACCCGGGGACATTGAGGCAGGGCTCGCTGCGGCAAATGCAATTGGCGACGATACGCTGCAACGCAGTGCGGGCCGCGCTGTCACTCCGGACGCATTCACGCATGGCAGCTCGGCACAGCGGATGTACTGGTTTAAGCAGGGACTGGAAAGTGGCGCTGTAAACAGCTGTAATACATTTTCAGCCAGATAAAGCAGGAGCACTTCATTAAGCAGGATTAAGTATCAGGCTAGGAACGCAACTACTGGCAAGTTCTGAGCACTATCAAGCAAGTTAGTGATTAACAAGCAGAAACGACAACGGGACGCGAATGCGTCCCGTTGCTTCTTGCGGTAAAACAGATGAAATGCATACTGAAGGTTAATGTTAATAAAAACAACTTTCACTTCAACAGCAGCTACAGGAAAAACACGTACAAAAAATACTACGGTACGGCCACATCTACAGCTACAACCTTAACAGTTCATACATTAAACACACTTACATCTAATACACGCAAAGAGCAGTTACTACGACACCTGATGGCTTTCACGTGATGGCATGGTTCTGTGCCTTCACTGCACTACAGGCATCCAGCAAAACGACACATTAGCCGCGTCGCAACGGGGGTAAACTTCACCTCCGAAAACAGCACACCTTGGAAACTATTCATTCGATCTCCTTTTGCTGTCGCTGGAGATTTAGTTATACACCTAACAATTTAATCCTGCAACATATCCGGATGACCAAGCCCATTGAAAGTTGTATCCGCCCAGCCAGCCGGTCACATCAACCACTTCACCAACAAAAAATAAACCCGCAACTTGGCGCGATTCCATCGTTTTAGAAGACAGCGCCTGTGTATCCACCCCGCCCCGTGTAACTTCTGCTTTTTTATATCCAACCGAGCCTGAAGGAATAATCCGCCAGCAATGGAAGCTATCTGCAATTACAGCCAACTCTTTAGGAGAATACTGTTTCAGCGGCTTGATCTCACCCCATGCAACCAGCCATGTTTGCACCAGTCGTTTTGGTAAAATTTCAGCAAGCGCAGTAGTGATAAGTGCATCCCGATTAGCGGCAGCCCAAAACACATCAAAATCGACATCTGGCACCAGATCGATCTCTAATGCATCACCAGAGCGCCAGTAACTTGATATTTGTAAAATCGCGGGCCCTGAGACGCCTTTATGCGTCAGTAAAATGGCCTCCCTGAATTCTGTATCACCACATTTAACGATGGTGTCTTCAATGGCTACACCCGCTAAATCCGCCCAAAGATCCTGCGGCTGAAATGTGAGCGGCACTAAAGCAGGCGCAAGTGGTACAAGAGGAATATCAAATTGTTTGGCAATTTCAAAGCCCAGCCCTGTCGCTCCAATCGGGGGGATAGATAAGCCGCCGCAAGCGACTACCAGCGAGCTGCACAGCCAGGTTTCCCTGCTTGTTACCACCTCAAAACCCATCTCAGTTTTTTGCACAGAGATTATTGCGGTATCCATACGCCAAATTGCGCCGCCAAGATCAACTTCAGCTTTAAGCATGTCAATAATCGCCTGCGATCCCTGATCGCAAAAAAGCTGACCCAGCGTTTTTTCGTGGTACCCGAGGCCATGTGACTCAACCATTTTGATAAAATCAAACTGGCTGTATTGTTTGAGCGCTGATTTAACAAAGTGAGGGTTTTCTGATTGATAACAACCAGCCAGTGTATTCAGATTGGTGAAGTTACAGCGCCCGCCTCCGGAGATGCGAATCTTCTCAGCAAGCTTGGTGGCGTGATCGATCAAAACAACACTGCGCCCTTTCTGGCCAGCCGTAGCGGCACACATCATTCCCGCCGCACCCGCCCCAATAATGACCACATCAACTACATTTTGCATAACGCTCCACGCACAAGCCAAGCTAAAACGGCGTATTGTAACCCACTATCGAAATGACTTACGGAGCAACAATGAATCCTGCAGATGTACTCTCTTTCTGGTTTGGCGGGCAACTTGAAGTTCGAGCCGAATGGTTTCGCAAAAATGCTGAATTTGACGCACTCATCCAAGCGCAATTTCTGCCCGCAATCCTTGCCGCTGAAAAAGGTGAGCTGAATCACTGGCTGAACGCCCCTCACTCTTGCCTAGCATTTATTATTTTATTGGATCAGTTTCCGCGCAATATTTTTAGAAATGATGCCCGCTCTTTTGCCTATGACCCCCTTGCGCTGCAAACAGCTAAAGAGGCAATCAAAGCCAAATATCATGAGCAGCTTCAAGCGCTGGAGCAGCTTTTTCTTTATTTACCTTTTGAGCACTCTGAAAACCTTAGCGATCAGGAAAAAACGCTCATGCTAATGAAAGACTGGCAATCACACGAGCAACTCAAAGGTTTCTATGACTATGCCGTTAAACATCACGCCGTCATCCGGCAGTTTGGCCGTTTTCCCCACCGGAACCATCTGCTGAACAGAAGCTCCACTGCTGCAGAGCAAATATATCTGGCATCACCGGATTCGGGTTTTTAATTAGTTTTAATTGGCATTTTTACAAGCGCAATGCAGGCTACATAGAAGATAAAATCAATGCTCTCAGAATCAACCGGATTGCCCACAATGTATCAGCTTATCGCCTCCGATCTTGATGGCACTTTGCTTAACAACGAACACATGGTGGATGCCTACACCGCAGAAACGCTTCAAACACTCGAAAAAAGCGGCATCCAATTTGTCATTGCTACTGGCCGCCATTATCTGGATGTAATGGGGATTCGTGATGTGCTCGGTGTGCGTGCGCACTTAATTACTTCAAATGGCGCGCGAATTCACAGCCCGGAAAACAAACTGATTCATGAAGAAAATATTGAGCCCAATGTCGTACAAGCGCTGGCTCAGGCCGAATTTGCTGCGGGTACACTACTCAATTTTTACTTAGACGATGCTTGGCTGATTGATCAGCACAGCCAGTATTTACTTGATATGCACCAGGATTCAGGCTTCACCTATCAAATTAGTGACCTTGCCCGGCATCATGGCCAGGGCGTGGCAAAAGTACTTTATATCGGTGATCATGCACATTTGCTTACCGTAGAACACAAGCTGCGTGAACGCTTTGGCAACACTTTGTATATCACCTTCTCTATGCCGGACTGCCTGGAAGTCATGGCGGCCAGCGTATCCAAAGGGCACGCGCTGCAGGTTGTATTAGAGCGCCTGAAAATGTCTGCCAGCCAGTGTATTGCCTTTGGTGACGGTCAGAATGATCTGGAGCTTCTCCAGACAGCAGGCCATCCGCGCCTGATGAGTAATGCCAATCCACGCCTCGTAGCCGCTCTTCCTGATGTTTTAAAAATTGGTAGTAATGAAGAATCTGGCGTAGCAAAGCATTTGCGCACGCTCTTTCAAATAGCACATTAGTCAATTCTAATCACTCCGGAGGCTATACGCAGCCTCCGGCTTCCAGCCAGCAAACCCTGATATTTGCACGTTTTTTGCAGCACTCGCCCCAGCTCTTACCTGTTCATAAAACAACAATTTTTAAAAACTCATCTTTCCTAGCCCTTAACTTAGTGCTCAAGCTGTCTTGCAGCATTTTTTTTGTTCTGATATAAATAGTACTAACACGAACAATTAAAGCCTCAACTCATGGAAAATTTCCAAATTACGATCCGTGAACTGGTGCGTTGTTATCAGGCATTTGAGCAACTGTCCAACAGGCATATCCGTGCAATGGATTTAACACCTGCTCAGTTTGACATCATCGCTACCCTCGGTAATACACAAGGCATGAGCTGCCGTGAATTGGGCGAAAAGACCCTCATTACCAAAGGCACGCTCACGGGTGTACTCGATCGTTTAGAGGCACGGGGAATCATCAACCGGGAAACCATTAACGAAGACAGGCGAAGTTTCCGTGTTTATTTAAGTGCAGAAGGTGAAGCCGTTTTTCACCGCACATTCAAACAGCACCTTGAATATATACAGCCATTTTTTTCAGAGTTCACTGAACAAAAACTGTCAGAAATCACTTGTACACTCGCTGAACTTCGTAGCAAGTTTCAAGACTAAGTACTGCGACCTCACGACCTTAATCATTTTCTAATAGTGAAAAAAATGAGCAAACAAAATTACGATAGCATACAAGTTTTATTACACTGGCTTGTCGCAATCCTCATCTTTGCAGCTTTTGGCCTTGCATGGACAATGGATGATATGCCGCTCTCGCCCGCAAAATTCAAAATTATTTCATGGCACAAATGGGCTGGTATTACCGTACTGGGCTTGGTTGCTATCCGGCTTATCTGGCTAAAACTCAAAGGCGCGCCCCCGGCAGACCCTGGCTTGCCTGCTTGGCAAAGCAAACTATCAGCAGGTGTCCACCATCTGCTTTATCTGCTGATGTTCGCAATGCCGCTTTCAGGCTGGCTGATGAGCTCTGCTAAAGGGTTTCCGGTTGTCTACCTTGGCTTATGGAAATTACCTGATCTTGTTGCCAAAAATGAAGGGCTGAGCGACACGCTAAAAAACAGCCATGAACTATTTGCAACCGCCTTATTAATTTTAATTGGCCTGCATATTGCAGCGGCACTAAAGCATCACTTTATTGATAAAGACACTATTCTTGCCAGAATGATTCCTTTTTTACGCAAAAAATAAACCAGATATGGTTATCAGCCATTTAATATCTGCACCAATGGAGCATCAAATGATTCGTCATATCCTTAGCGCCACATTACTTACAGCACTTAGTTTTTCGGCAAATGCTGCACAAACACTGGTGACACAAAAAAGTAAAATCGATTTCAGCTTTAAGCAAATGGGTGTAACTGTCGATGGCGGATTTAAAAATTTTTCTGCAAAAGTAGATTTTGATCCAGGCAAACCAGAAAAAGCACAAGCTGAAATTAATGTTGATCTTGCCAGCATTGATGTTGGCGGCAGTGATGGCAATACTGAAGCCAAGAAAAAGCCATGGTTCGATGTTGCCAGTTTCCCTAAAGCCACTTTTGTAGCCAGCAGCATTAAAGCACTGGGCAATAATAAATTTGAAGCCAAAGGGAAATTAACAATTAAAGGCATCAGCCGTGATGTAAGTACTCAACTCACAGCAAAGCCAGAAGCAGGCAATCTTATTGTAGAAGGCAATTTACCTATTCTGCGTTTGCAATATAAATTAGGTGAAGGCGTTTGGGCAGATACCGAAACTGTTGCAGACCAAGTCATCATCAAATTTAAAATTGCACTTGCAGGTACTGCAGGAAAATAAAGTTTACCACCCACTGGAGTCATAAGATGAAGCGTTTTATCGCCACAGCATTATTAGCCGGTTTAACTGGCACCGCATTTGCAGCACCTGTTGTATATCAATTAGATCCATCACATACATATCCTAGTTTTGAATTAAGCCATATGGGCTTCTCAATTCAAAATGGTCGCTTTGATAAATCCAGCGGCACGATCACACTGGATGCAGAAAAGAAAACAGGCAGCGTAGATATCAGCATTGACACCCGCAGTCTGAATAGCGGCTGGGAAAAACGCGATGCACACGTAAAAGGCCCAGATTTCTTTAATAGCGACAAATTCCCGGCAATGACGTTTAAATCCAATAAATTGGTATTTGAAGGTGAGAAGCTTGTTGCAGTAGATGGTAATTTCACTCTGCTAGGTGTAACAAAACCACTCACATTAGCAGTTAGTAACTTCAAATGTGATATGCATCCAATGATGAAAAAACTGGCTTGCGGCGCAAATGCAAGTGCAACGATCAAACGCAGTGAATTTGGCATGAGTGCATACGTACCAAATATTGGTGACGATGTTAAGCTGAATATTGCAGTAGAAGCTGTACAGAAATAAGCTTTAATAAAAATAGCTTCCAGAAATGGAAGCTATTTTTTTATCTGAATATTTGATAATTTTATTAATCTTTACAGTCGGAATTATTCTCCGTTAGTGTATTAACATTACTCTATATCACCTCACTAAATGCGCTAAATCTGTACGTGTTTTATGGATTTCCTTCTAATTGAAAGAATAAACTATTCTAAAAGACAAAATTTGCGAGAGCAGCAATGCTGCTTGAGCTACGAAATTATTCTGACCAGATAGGGGCAGCTGCGTGCACGACTCTTTTGATTCCAGCGCAGCATTAAAATCCTTACTCGCGCGGATAGGCCACCAAGTCGCAGAAGTCGTCGATTATCAGCAACTGCTTGAGCAAGAAATCGACCGCCTGAGTGACGCGCTAGACCAAGCCATAGACTGGGAAAAAGCCAAACAAGCAGGCCTTAAATAACTCTTACATCGCTTTTGTAGGTTGGGTTAGCAGCTCTGCGTACGAGGTTTACCTCACGTAGGTTGGGTTAGCAGCTTTATCGTGTAACCCAACACGCAAACCACTAATGGTTCTTGCAACCACTTTTCTTCCGCGCAAAGCAAAAACCCCGATATCGCTTGATATCGGGGTTTCACTATGGGGTGTCTGGCAATGACCTACTTTCACACAGGTAATCTGCACTATCATCGGCGCTAAGGTGTTTCACTGTCCTGTTCGGGATGGGAAGGAGTGGGACCACCTCGCTA
>NZ_PDZG01000075.1 GCF_002735645.1 Iodobacter sp. BJB302 | reverse complement strand
AAGGGCGCGTGCAGCAAGTTGCCCTGGTCACATTCTTAACCGTCAGCTTTAAAAAGAACCCGCTGGGCACGTATAAACAGCACGACAACGCCGAATTTCCTGCTAGTTTTTCAGCGACGTATATCAAGCAGGTGCTGGACGGCGAAGAGATCCTGGAGCTGGATTACATGGCCAACATCTTCCGCGTAAATGGGGAAGATATGCTGGAAACGTATCGGCAGAATATTGGGGGGTAGCTCGCCAGTGATCAGAAAAAAAACCAGTTCAGAAGAACTGGTTTTTTTCCTGGCCGAAACTGTAGTTCCCCATAATTAACTGATAAGGAATCAGCACTATGAATGAACTTTCCCAAAATCTATGTGTGCTATGTGCCAGCTCGGTAGGTTGGGCTAAAGCTCTATCAGCCCAACATTTCAATATGCCTAAGAATGTTGGGCTGATAAGTCACTAGCCCAACCTACCGTGCTGGGACTGTATTTATTGGGTAGCTTCAGCCCAACCAACCGTGCTCATTTGGCAATTGCCTGACTTAGGATGTCAACTACAGATATTGTCCCAAGCAAAGCGCCAAGCCCAACAGCGGCAACTGCAACCGAAAAGCAAGCCATAACGGTAAGACGAAGTGGTTGCTTTGCCATCTGGTTATACGGTGGCTCACCCCGAATGAGAGCAGCAAAAGGTGGATATTTTTTTTCAATTTTCGCCTTTAGCCAAAACGGAATGCCGTACAGGGCACCAACAGCACCTAGCCCGCCGACAAAGGTGGCGATGGTTTGGAAGTTGAACCAAATGAGCAGAGCCATGATTGTGATAAGCGCAATAACGCCGACAACTATGGCAACGGCAACAATTGCAGGCAGTAGCCTGAGAATTATGACGGCGAGAACGACTCCAAAAGCGATTTCCACAATTAGCACGACTGCCTCCCCTGAGTTCTAATGCTTGAATTCAGCCGACCGGCCAGCGTCGCTTGCAATGACTGGTTAGGCATTAGTAATTTACTCGCGTGCAATCTGAAACAGCTTGGCATGCTCGACAATAATTTGTTCAATCAACCCACCTAGGTCATCCGCAAGTCCATCGAGTTGAGTTGAATTTCCAGAAAAATCAAATTCATTTTTAGCAGGCCAATAGAGTTTTACTAGCGCTCGATGTGCGAGATCATTACGTTTGCTCTGTAGGTTTCTCAATTCCACGACTAATTGTTTATTGGCATTTATTTTGCCAAATATATCGAGCAGCTTTCCTAGCGGTGCGTTTGTAACTTCGTCAGCCTTGTGCTCGTAGACCATATCTACGGGTAGAAACTCCCTAACTTTGTCGTGATAGTCAGCAATATAATCTTTAAGTACTACCTCAATGAGCTGAAATCCGGCTAACGCGTGGATTGCAATATCTCGATAGTGTTCTTCCTCGGTCATCACCCCCTCCTCGGCCTTTGAGGTGCCTAACAAGATGTAGCTCGGTCGGTTGGGCTGATAAGTCACTAGCCCAACCATGCTTCTCTTGTTAACAATTTAAACATCTGATTTGTTACGTCTTAGCGCCATATATTACTTACTCGAAGGAGGCGCATTGCCTCGTCCACCGCCCGATGGGTTGCCTGTAGTACTTGGCCAGCCACCAGGTTGGCCACTCCCTTTGCCTCCACTACTGGAGCCACCTTTGGAACCGCCACTGCTCCCGCCGCTACCACCAGAGTTTCCACTGCCGCCGCCTTTGCCTCCACCACCACTGCCTTTGCTCATTTGAGTCACCTTCAAGATAAGCCGGATAAGAATGCCCAACGCCGGTCCGGCAACGACGCAGACGCCTATAAGTATTAGCTCATTACGCAGCCCTTTGTACGTACCCCCAATGAAAACCAGCTCGAAGGGCTTTTCTAAACCCCATTAACTGACTCCCGCTCCCGCCTCCCGCAAAATCCTTTGTGTTTGTTAAGCCACTACTCCGGCAACCTCTCTCACACAAAGGGCATCTCATGAAAATCCCACTGAAGTTCCCATTTACCACCGCTGCTGGCGTTCGCATTGATTCGCTGGATTTGCCACGCCCTAAGCGTGCCGATTTAAAAGCGGCGCAAAAATTTAGCAGCGATCCGGTTGATCAGGAAGATTTTCTGTTTAGCCGCCTCACCGGGCTGGTGGTGGAAGATCTTGACCAGTTGGATGTAGCAGACAGTAAGGCGCTCAATGATGCCTTTCAGTCCATGGCGAGTGGCGGAGAAATCACTCAGGCCGCTGGACGAGATCCTGCTGCTGGTACTACGGCTACAGCCGTCTGAAATTGACGCCCTGGAAATGGATGATTATTTTTTCTGGGTTGAGGCTGCTGAGCGTGAAATAAAGCGCCGTAGTCAAAACTAAGCGGGTGGCGGCATGGCAGATTTATCAATTGGCATCAGGATTGGGGCAGCGCTGGCGGGATCGTTCTCCTCCGCGTTTGCTGGTGCGCGGGGTACGCTCGGCCAGCTTGGGAATGTGGCTGATCAGCTTCGCGCACGGCATGCCCGGCTTGGTGAAGCAATGGCCCGTGCCGCCAGCCATCCTGCCCGAAATGTAGACGCTTTGCGCCGTCAGTATGAACGCCTCGGCCAAACATTAGAGCAGTTGCGTATCCGCCAAGAGCGGCTGGCAGCAAGTATGGCGCGGGGAGCCGCGCTGACTGCACAGCGCTCTGAGCTGCGTGGCGCGGCGATGGAGACGGTCGGCACTGCCGTGGCCATTGGTATGCCGGTGGCTAAATCTGTAAAAGTTGCGGCTAATTTTCAGGACCAAATGCGCGATATCGCCATAACTGGCGAATTCAGCAAACAAGAAGAGGCTCAGCTGAGTAATACAGTGCGAGCTGCCGCCGGGCAATGGAATCAGTTTCAGGATGAAATTGGCCGGGGCATGAGCGTGTTGGTATCGGGTGGCATTCAGAGCGCCAAATCATTAGATGCCTATGCGCCGGTCATGGCAAAAGCGGCCACCGCTACACGGGCCAGTATGGATGATCTGGGCAGCGTTGCACTTGCACTAAAAAACAATTTAAAAGTGGGTGAAGCGGGGTTTGAGGGCGCGTTGAATATGCTGGCCTATGCCGGTAAGCGCGGCCAGTTCGAGATCCGCGATATGGCCAAGTGGTTGCCTGCGCTCGCCCCTTCATTTGAAACACTGGGTGTAACTGGCAAAGAGGCCGTGGCTGAAATTGGCGCTTCGTTACAAATCGCCCGCAAGGGGGCTGGAACCAATGACGAAGCTGCGAATAACTTCCGCAATTTTATGCAGAAGCTCACCTCCCCGGATACGCTGAAGGACTTTCAAAAAGCACATATTGATTTAAAAAGCAGCATGGTCAGGTTGCGTGCAGAAGGCATGACGCCTTTACAAGCGATGCTGAGCATGATCTCCGACTACATGCAAACGAAAGGGCCAAAGGCGGCGGGTGAGTTCAAGGCCGCCATAGGACTAAAAGACGATGCCGAACGCAAAGCTGCACTGGATCGTTTATCTGAGGCCTATAAGCTGGGCGAGTTGTTCCAGGATATGCAGGCCATGGCGTTTATCCGGCCAGCTGTTGCTAATCAAAGCGAGATGAAGGATATCAAGCAAGGCTCTCTTCAGGCCGAGAATAAAGACTTGCTGGGCGTTGATTATAAAAAACGGATGGAAATAGCTACAGAGCAGTTTAAGTCTTTCAAAATTGGGCTGACTGAGGTCGGGCTAACGATTGGTAATGTACTGCTCCCGCCATTGCTAGAGATGCTGAACACGATTAAACCCAGTGTTATCGCGTTTGGCGAATGGGCTAAGACTCATCCCGGAGTGATCAAAGGAGTGATGGGCTTAGTCGGTGGCCTGTTAGCAGGCAAGCTGGCTTTTATTGGGCTGAAGTACGGCATTAATCTGGTGTTATCGCCATTTAATGCCCTGGGCACGGTTTGGCAGACACTGGCTTCTAAATGGATACGGTTACAGGGCTTATGGCAAATGGGCCATTTTACACCGCTGATTTTAAAAGTGCGGGCACTGGGTGCAATGCTTGGCGGGCAATTAGTTAGTGGCATTATGCTGGCGGGCCGCGCGGTTCTCTGGCTGGGGCGTGCGCTGATGATGAACCCGATTGGAATAGCGATTACTGTCATCGGCTTGCTGATCTATAAGTATTGGCAACCGCTTAAAGCCTTCTTTATTGGCCTGTGGCAAGGCTTGTCTAGCGTGGCTGGCCCTGCCCTCAAAGCTCTTCTTCAGGGCGCGGTGTCCTTTGCAAAATCAATTGGGCGGCTTGTTATGATCATCCCCGGTGTGGGGGTGGCCATTCGAATGATCGGTATTATCGTCAAGCCTATTTTCAATGCCATCATGGTTGGCGTACGAGCTGCCTATACGTGGTTCAAAAATTTAATTAAGCCAATTGATGACGTGGGTGGAAAAGCCCAAAACATGGGCCAAATGGTTGGCATCGCATTGGGCGGAATAATTAAAGGGCTGTTGAGTCTCCCAACACAGTTTTATAAATTCGGCGGCGATATTGTTGATGGCTTAGTGAATGGTATTAAATCCAAGCTGGGTGCTGCTGAGCGCACCATTACCGAATTCGGTCAAAATATTAAGGGCTGGTTTGCCAGCACCTTGGGTATTCAATCACCCTCACGGGTCTTCTTAGGCTTTGGCGACAATATCGCCCAAGGGGCAGCTCTGGGGATTGGCCGCTCTGCCGTATTTGCCACCCGCGCCGTCGCTTCAATGGCGCAGGCCAGCGCCACCGCCTGGGGGCGGCCAGAGCTGGCATCGCCCTTTGTGGATGTGGCCAATCGTGTGGCCAGCGTGGTGCCTCGCGCATCTACTCATGAACAAGGGGCAAATGCGTCGGGTGGCATGACCATTTCTTTCTCTCCACAAATAACAATTCAGGGCGGTGATCCTGCTGCAGTACAGAGCCAGGTCAATCAAGCAATGAATGTTTCGTTTGCCCAGTTTGAAGCCATGATGAAGCGCTACGAGAGCAATAGACGGCGCGGCAGCTACGGGGGGAATGCCTGATGTTTGCCATTCTCGGCACCGTTGAGTTTGATCTCATCACCTATTTTGACGGGCTGGAAATCAGCTATGGCGCAGACTATGCCGAGCATGCGCTGATTGGCCGCAAGCCACGCCTGCAGCATGTAGGCGATAAGCTGGACGAGATCAAAATTGATTTGGTTTTTCATGCCAGCTATTGCAAGCCGGAGGCTGAGCTGCTGCGCTTGCGCAAGGCGGTAACGGCGCATGAGGCGCTGTCGTTTGTGCTGGGCAATGGCGATTATAAAGGCCGCTTTGTCATTACAGATATTACGGCCACAGGCCGCCAGACCGACAAATCGGGCAGCATGATTGCGCTGGAGGCCCAATTATCCCTTCGTGAATATACGGGCGAGGATGCCAAACCCCGCCCTTTGGCCATCGTGAGCGGCAGCAGCCCGCTGCCGCTGCAGGCCCAGCTCAATAAATTAGCCGTGCCCGGTGTAGTGGCGGCTATTCCTGCTGTTAGCCCATTATCACAAGCCATCTCAATGGCAAAAGGTGCATTGACTACAGCCAGCCAGGCTCTTACAGCTGTAGCTGCAGTGCGCCAGCTGGCTAAATCTGATCCTGTCTCTGCGCTGGCGCGTTTGCCAGGGGTGAGCGCCACGGTGGGCGGTGCTTTGCCTGGGCTAGGGGCCGTGGCGGAACAAATGGGCGGGCTAAAAAATATTGCTGTTGTGGCCAGCGATGCAGCGCAAACCGTGCAGCGGGTACTAAGGGTACGAGGCGAGATGAGCAGCATTACGCAGAACATGGCCAGCGCAAATGCGGGTAATTTGCTCTCTGTTTTAACCTCGGCAAACGGGGCAATCCAGCGGGTAGATAGCGAGATCCGGGGCGCAACCTTGCCACTGGCCCGGATGACAGCAGCGGCAGTGACGCGGCAGGTGGCCGGATGAATCTCACCCACATCACCACAGACGGCGATCGCTGGGATTTATTAGCCTGGCGCTACTACCGCGATATATCGCGCATCCCCTTACTGATTGATGCCAACCCACATATGGCCATTAGCGAAGTACTGCCCAGCGGGCAAACCGTACTTATCCCGATTATTGAAGAAGAGGTTTCAACCGAGGATCTGCCGCCGTGGAAACGCTAAACACCCCAGCCTTTGAGCTGAACTATAACGGCCGCAATATCACGCGGGAGCTGAGCCAGTACGCGACATCGATCACGTATACCGACAATCTAAGCGGCGAGGCTGATGGGCTGGATATTGAGCTGGAAGACACCGATGGCCGCTGGCTAAACAGCTGGTACCCGGAAAAAGGGGCGGAGTTGTCTTATCGATTTGGCTATCTGCAGCATGCATTGATCAGTGCGGGCCGGTTTGATATTGATGAGCTGGAGCTGTCTGGCCCGCCGTCTGTGGTGCGAATTCGCGCCCTTGCGGCAGGAGCGCAAAAAGCACTGCGTACCCGCAAGGGCAAAGATTATGAGGACACCACACTGGCGGATATCGCGGGGCAAATTGCTAAATCAAACAATATGACGCTGGTGGGCAAGATTGAGCCGCTGCAGATTGACAGGGCCACGCAATACAAAGAAGGCGATCTGGCGTTTTTGCACCGCATCGCCCGGCAATATGGCTACGCCTTTAAAGTGACTGAAAACTCCACCCGCCTCGTGTTCTGGAAAAGCGCCGACCTGCACCAGCAAAAGCCAGTGCGCCGCTTCGCCCCCAGCGATTTATCCGGCTGGAGCTTTACAGATAAAGTGTCTGATGTACCTGCAGGCGTTGAGGTATCCCACCACAATGCCAAAAGCAAAAAGCTGGTGGTTTATGGCATAAAAGATGGCGAAACTGCAGTGGTTGGCTCGTCAACATCGGGAAAAAGCAGCTCTGCTGATACGGTAAAAATCACCCGCCGTGCCCCAACTGCAGCGTCTGCAGAAGTGCAGGCCAAGGCGGCGCTGGATCAGCGCTTGATCGAACGTACCACCGGCAATATCAACCTGATTGGCGATCCGGCCCTGGCGGCTGGGGTGACGATTGAATTAGCGGGGTTCGGCCAGCTATCAGGTATTTACACCATCAGCAAAGCCGTTCACAGCATCAGCCGGGGCGAGGGGTACACCACCACATTGGAAATCAAACGGGGTGCCGCATCAAAAGGAACCAAAGGGGCAAAAACCAAGGGACTAGCCATTTATGGTATGAAAAACGGCAAGGTTGAAGTGGTCGATCACTCGGCGGCCAAGGCTAAAAAACATGGATGAGACTTTTGCAGAAAGCGGCGTCACGCTTAAGTTCGGCATCGTACTTGCCAGCAAACCCGGATTTGCGCGGATCAGCCTGCCGGATACCGACAATCTGCGCACCATGTGGCTTCCGATCGCTTACCCTAAAACCCAAGATGATGAATGCTACTGGACGTATGACACCGGCGAGCATGTAGCGCTGCTGCTGGATGCTCAGGGCGAAGACGGGGTGATTATCGGGGCGATTTTTTCTGATGCCGATACCCCGCCAGTGACCGACTCAAATAAATTTGGCATCAGGTTTAATGACGGGGCCATGCTGGAATACGACCGGCAAACCCACACGCTAAGCGTTACCGGCGTATCTAAAGTCATTGTGGAAGCCAGCACAACCATCGTATTAAAAGCGGGCAGCAAAGTGACAATCGACTCCCCAGAAGCGCAGTTCACCGGCAGGCTGCAGGTTGATGGCCTGCTTACTTACCTCGGTGGGCTGGAAGGCGGCGGCGGTGACGGCTCTAAATTTACTGGCCGTGTTGACGTGGATGGAGATGTTCATGCCACTGGCTCTATTATTGATGTGGCGGGTAATTCCAATAACCATTCCCATACGTAAACCTTAAACCGCTTTAATATCCCTTCCCCCTGCATAGCGCCATCATGGCGCTATGACTCAGCTCAAAGACATCTCCTCCCTGCATTGGCAGACCGCGCTTGGCGGTGATGGCATCGTTGAAAATATCGACGATATCCATCAGGCCATCGCCATTATCTTGCGTACCCCGCAGGGGGCAGACCCGCTTCGGCCAGAGTTCGGCAGCAAGCTCCATGACTATATCGATTACCCCATTAATCGCGCCCGCCCGCATGTAGTACGTGAAAGCGTGGAAGCGATCGCCCGCTGGGAGCCTCGCGTTACTGTTGAGCGTGTGTCGTTTGAGTTGGGCGAGCCAGGGCAGGCAATGATCAAAGTGTTCTGGCGTTTGCCCGATGGGTTTACTGATCAAACGGCGGTGGCGCTATGACGACCTTACCCAAGGTGATCGACGATGACAGCCAGGCCATTACGGCTGAGTTGATTGCTGCTTATGAAGCCATGACAGGTAAAACGCTGTATCCCGCTCAGGTAGAGCGGCTACTGATTGACCTCGTTGCTTATCGTGAAACTCTATTACGCAGTGCGATGAATGATGCGGCGAGGCAAAACTTAGTGGCTTTTGCCCGTGCGCCAATGTTGGATTACCTGGGCGAATTAGTGGGGGTCTATCGGCTGGCCGCGCAAAGCGCCCGCACTATTGTACGAATTACTTTTGCAGCGCCTTTAGCCACAGTGCTGCTGATTCCTGCAGGTATTCGCCTGCAAACAGCGAGTGGCGTTCAATTTCAGCTGCAGGCAGAAAAGCTGGTGCCCGCAGGCAGCCTTTTTGCTGATGTCTCTGTGATGGCACTTGAAGCAGGCATTGCAGGAAATGGTTATCTGGCTGGCCAGGTAAATCAGCTCATTGATGGTATTGGGGTTACCGTAGCGAGTGTGGCCAATTTAAGCGTGACCTCTGCCGGGGCTGAAGACGAGCAGGATGACCGTTTACGCGAAAGCATCAAGCTGGCCCCAGAGTCGTTTAGCGTTGCGGGTAGTCGGCTCGCTTATCGTCAGCATGCAATGCGAGCGCATCAGGATATTGTGGAAGTGGCCGTGCTGTCGTCTACCCCTGGCACGATTCAGCTTTATCCACTGGTAAAAACAGGGTTGCCAACTGCGGCCATCCTGAGTGCCGTTTCCGCTCAATGCTCCCATGAAAAAGTCCGGCCTCTTTCAGACACGGTGCAGGTGCTCACCCCAACAGAGCGCAGCTACTCGTTGTCTGCGCGGCTCACTTTATATAGCAATGCGGATGCAACATCAGTGCTGGCCAATGCCCAACAGCAGGCCAATCTGTTTGTGGCCACCCAGTCGGCGGCATTAGGGCGGGATATTGTGCCGACCCAAATTGTGAGTGTTTTATCAGTACCCGGTGTGTATCAAGTCGCTTTACTTGCGCCCGTGGCTCTGCTGACCGTCGGTGATGCTGAGTGGGCGCATTGCATCAGCGTTGATATCCAGCTCGCGGGGGTCAGCGATGGTTAATGCAACTGCGCCAGTCCTGGCGCTTGACCCTCGTTTTGGCCCTCTGGCCCAGCTATCTGAGCGGCTCACAAGCCTGGATTTATCGCGTGTTTTGGTGAATCTGATTGATTTAGCCGAGCCTGCTGTTTTGCCCTTTCTGGCTGAGCAGTTTCATATCACAGGTTTTGAGGGCTGGAATTTTGCGGCCGATGATGAAGCACGCAGAGCACTGATCAAATCAGCGATTGAATTACATCGCTACAAAGGCACGCCCTGGGCCGTTAAACAGGCGTTGACGACAGTGGGGCTGGAGCATTTCACCCTAATTGAGCACCCAGCCGATGCCCACTGGGCCGAGTTTGATCTGGAAATCAGCGTCATCGATCGCCCGCTCACCGAGGCGGTCGATCAGCAAATCACGCAGATGATTGAGATGTACAAACCGCAACGCTCGCACTTGCGGCGGTTGCAGGTTTCTGTTGGCTCGGTCGAGATGATTCACGCTGCCTGTCTGCTGTTTTCGGGCGATATCGTGACAGTCCAGCCCTATAAAAACACCGAATTCCCAACCGCCACCGCGATGCGCTGTATCGGCATTGGCATGCATGTTTCTGAAGTTTTAACTATTTATCCGAGGATGTCATGAGCTACAACACGCTACTGACCGCGCTGGGCGCAGCGGAAATGATTAATGCGCAAGCCACCGGCACACTGGTGCCATTTACGCATTTAGCGCTTGGCGACGGCAATGGCGCAGCGATCACGCCGGTTGAATCCATGACGGCGCTCACCCATGAAGTCCACCGCGTAGCGATTACGTCTGTCACGCCCGACGCTGAAAACCCAAACTGGCTGGTGGTTGAAGCGGTGGTGCCGACTACGGTGGGCGGCTGGACGATTCGTGAGGTGGGGTTAATCGGTGGCAGCGGTGCAGGCAATAAGCTGCTGGCCATAGGCAATTTTCCAGACACGTATAAACCGCTGCTTGCGCAAGGCTCGGCGCGGGATATGCTGCTGCGGATGATTATTCAGCTCGGCAATGCATCAGTAGTGCAGCTGACGATCGACCCCAATGTGACTATGGTGACCGCACAATCGCTCATTAATGCGATCAATGCTCATGAGCAGAAGCCAGATCCTCACTCGCAGTATTTAACGCAGCCAGAGGGCGATCTGCGCTACCGGCAAAAATCTGAAGTGATCGAGGCGACAGACATGTGGCTCACTGCCGATGCCACACCGCAGCTGCCAGCTGAGGGCGGGCTGCGGATTTACAGCATGCTGGGCCTCACTAAAATCACACTGGATTCGCGCACAGCGACCCCTAATAAATTGGTGATGGCGATTGCACAAATCGGCGGCACGCCAACGGTTGAGTCTGTGGACGGCGTGCAGGTTAATTTCCCGCTGACACTCAACCAGGCACCGTTGAATTACTGCCGACTGGTAAATAACGCTATTCCACAGGGGATCTGGGCAGGGGCCAGCTACGGCCGCCGCACGTATTTGGGCTATGTAGCTGCAGACAGCGGCAAGGGGGCTGCTTGCGGGGCCATTGTGATGGGCAATACTTCGGTGCTGCTGACTATGGTCTCTGATGGGATGCTGATGCAGGCCTATTCTGCAGATACCAAAACGCTGGGCACCGCGCTAAAAGTGTCGCAAATCCAGGATGAAGCCAACGCCAGGCCGCAGCTCATCGTGGGTTTGTTTCAGCTGGATGCCACTCGGTTTTTGTTTGTTGGCTCTATTCATTCGGTGGTGGTCACGCTGACAGGGCTGACGATCACAATCGGTACGATCGCCACGGTGGGCGTGGTTGGCGCTGAGTATTATCGCGCCGCCGGGCTATTGTCTGGCTCTACATTCTTGATTACAGGCTCGGTGAGTAATGCGGTGAAGGCCCGCACAATCTCTGTTTCTGGCAGTACGATCACCGTCAATGCGGCGGTGCAGGCGTCATATATCACCGGCTCTGATCAGCAAAGGCTGGTCATTTTTAGCCCAACATCGGCGATGCTGGGCGTTGACCAGGGCGTGTGGGCACTGTCGGTGAGCGGTGCGACAGTCACAATGGGCGCAACAGTCACAGCGTTGGCGGGATGTAACAATCAAGTGCTTTGCGGGGGAATCACGGCGAATACGGCGCTGGTGTGGGGCTACGACAGCGCTGCACCTACTTCGTATAAATTAGCTGTGGCCACCGTGACTGGCACTGCGGTGGCGTTGGGTACCGCTGTTTCCGTTGCGGAAAACACCAGCGCCTTGTCAGTGCCGCCGCCCAGTGTCCCCTATCCTGAAAATTATCACGCGGCAAACCGTTTAATTCGTTTGACCCCCACCAGCTTTGCACTGGCTCAAGCGAAATTGCGCCATGTTAGCGTGTCGGGCACAACTGTCACCGTGAGTGATGCGGTAAACCCGACGGCATCGGCAAGCAATATCACTAAGCTGCCTGATGGCACTCTGCTTCTTTCAGATAACAGCTCAACGCCCGGCGTGAAAACATTTACGGCAACGGGTGGCGTGATCGCTCTTGGCCCGGTGCTTTTTCCGACTCCCACACCCAAATTATCAGGCCACAGCCTTTCTGATTTTGCTGAGAAAAAGCTTCTGAGCAATGTTTATTACGACTACCCGCTGGTGGGTGGGAGCAGCAGTACCACGATCAACACTATTTTTTCTCTGCCTGGCCCGGCTTCGGTACTTCTGGGTGACGGCAATAGCTTTATTTTCCGTGACAAATACTGAGGACGCCGCAATGAAAGCCATCGTTTTAGACAACAAAGTTATCGGTTGCAGCGCAAGCGCCACGCTGGCCAATGGCATCGTGCATACAGCAGAAATGAATTACGCCGGTTTTGATAATAAAGAGGTGGTGATTGTCGATACCGATCATGACGTTACCGGCTACACGTATGCAGCGGGCCAGTTTGTGGCACCAGCGCCTGTGCTCACGGCCAACCCGCTGGTCACGCCGATTGAATTTAAGCTGCTATTTACCGCTGCAGAGCGCGTGGCGATCAAAGCCGCTCGTGCAGATCATCCGCTGATTGCCGACTTTTACGAGATCGTAGAAGACCCGCGATTGACTCATGTGGATTTGAATTTGCAATCAACCCGTTTTGCGCTGATGTATTTGGAAGAGCAAAGCTTGATTACCGCAGCACGCCGTCAGGAAATTTTAACGGGGGTGGTGCAGTAGTTTGAAGACAGCGACCAGCCGGGTGTTGTAGCACCCGACTGGCCAGCTGACCCGCAGAGCGTGCCTGCAAGTCACCCCAAAGACTGCCTAACCGTAGCTACGGAAAAGCAAGCCTAAAGGGTTTTTTCATTATTTGAAAGAGGCTTGCAGATGTTGCAATTAAATACAACACCGATTATTCCTTGGATGGGTGGAAAGCGCAGATTAGCCAAACATATCCTGCCCTTATTCCCAGAACACTCATGCTATGTAGAGCCATTTTGCGGCGCGGCTGCACTGTTTTTTTTAAAAGAACCGGCAAAAGTCGAAGTAATAAACGACGTCAACGGCGAGCTGGTCAACCTATATAGAATAGTGCGGCACCACCTTGAGGAGTTCGTCCGGCAGTTTAAGTGGGCGCTGACTTCAAGACAGATCTTTAAATGGCTGCAGATTACCCCAGAAGAAACGCTGACCGATATCCAGCGTGCCGCGCGTTTCTTCTATTTACAAAAGATGGCCTTCGGCGGCAAGGTAGATGGTCAGACCTTCGGTACCGCCACCACCACACCGCCAAGGCTGAACTTGCTCAGGTTAGAAGAAGATCTATCAGCGGCTCATTTGCGTTTGAGCCGTACTTATATAGAGAATCTGGACTGGGCCGCGTGCATTAAGAAGTACGACCGGGTGCACACGCTGTTCTATTGTGACCCACCCTATTGGGGCACCGCAGGCTACGGCGTAGAGTTCGGTCTGCATGAGTACCAGCGCATGGCCGAGCTGGCCAAATCGATCACCGGCCACATGATTATCTCCGTCAACGACATCCCAGAGATGCGTGAGGTATTTGATGGGCTGACGATAGAGCGGGTAGAGATTAACTACACGGTTGGCGGTAAAGGCAGAAATAAAGATAAAACGGGAGAGCTGATCATCCGTAATTTCTAAACACAAAAGCAAAGGGGCCATCCGGCCCCTTTGGTGATAAAAGTGAAATTCTTTTGCAAATAGTGGAAAATGCAGCCAACCCATTTATCGCGCACAACCGCGCTCATTTATCGCGCCGCGCTTCACAAAATCTATCAAATTAACTTAATTTAACTCTCGTTTTTCTCCGTGAAACTCCGTGCTCTCCGTGTCCTCCGTGTTTCAAGATTTGGGTTTTACTTACAGAGGAGAGCATCTTTAATCCTCCGTTTTAGCAAACACATAGCCCACACCGCGCACGGTGATGATGCGTTTGGGGGCTTTGGAATCGTCCCCAATCGCTGCGCGAAGTTTGGAGATGTGTACGTCGATGCTGCGGTCAAAGGCTTCCAGCGTTTCACCGCGTACCTGATCTAAAATTTGCTCGCGGCTCAGCACTTTTCCGGCGTGGCGGGCGAGGCAAAGTAATAAATCAAACTGGTAGCTGGTGATGCTGCATGCCTGCCCCGCAACCATGACGCTGCGGGCGTCGGCGTCGATTTCTATATTGCCAAAAGTGAGCTGGCTGCTGCTGTCTGTGTTGTGCTGGCGGCGCAAGATGGCGCGTAATCGGGCGAGCAGCTCTCTGGCATCAAAGGGCTTGGCAAGATAATCGTCTGCACCTAATTCCAGCCCCACAATCCGGTCGGTCACATCGCCTCTGGCGGTGAGCATCAGAATCGGCAGCGGGTGGGTTTGCCTGATTTGCCTGCATAAATCCAGGCCGTCCGCATCGGGCAGCATTAAATCTAAAATCAGCGCATCAAAGCTGCGGCTGGCGAGGGCCGCTAAGCCGCGTTGACCATAGTGTGCTACTTCCACCGCAAAGCCTTGCTGCCGCAAATACTCAGCCAGCATCGCTGTAAGGCGTTCATCGTCGTCGATCAGTAAGAGCTGCCTAGACATGCGATTCCTGTGTGGCTGAAGTGATCATTATTTTAAAATGCCTGATTAACCGTGCTTGCGGCCTTTTCTGTCCAATTTTTCGACCAGTTTAAGCCTTTGTTCCGGAGTCAGGATTTTGCTGGCTTCGGCAATAATAGCGGTCAGTTTGCGGGATGATTCATCCATCGCCTTCATCTTAGCTGCGCGCAGTGTTTCCAGCTGTGCGGCATCTACTGTGGTCTGGCTTAAGGCTTTGCGCAGCTCATCTCTGTCTTCATGCATTGCGGCCCGTTGCGTTTGCATTTCTTTAAACGCTTGCTCTGCCAGCGGTTTGAGCTGGGCTATTTGTGCATCGCTTGCGCCAACTTCTTGCAGCGCTTTATCTAAGCGGCCCTGCATCATTTTGTGCATCTGCTCAGGATTGCCGTGGCGCATGCCCGGCCCGCCACCACAATTGTCAGGTGCTGCTGCATAGGCTAAACCGCCTAAAGAAAGCCCCATTACAGCAATAATAGCTGCACTGCGTTTCATATGGCGATGTTGAAATTTGGCTTTAAGTGCGCTGAACATGGTGATTTCCTCAGATGTTGTTTGGTTTTGCAAGAAGACTTGCAACAACTGCAGAATAGCCGCCCGGGGTAAAGCGCATGTGTTGCTTGTGTAAAGTTATGTGTAGATGGGTTTTTAGCCGCGCCTGCAAAAAGCATCTGATGGCTCTGAATGGGCGGAAGTAATCAGCACAGGCCATTTACAGGGTAACCTTCACTTAAACCGCGGCGCATGGGGTGTTATCATTGTCTGTACAGTGTTTACTTATCTCTTAAGGAATCCCAATGAAAGACCTGAATACCAGCAATGCCCCTGCCGCAATCGGCCCTTATGTACAAGCTAAAGATATTGGTCAGCTGGTTTTTACTTCCGGCCAATTGCCAATTGATCCGGCTACGGGCGAAATGCCAGCGGCGGCAGGTGCACAGACTACTCAGTGCCTCGCCAATGTGGCGGCCATCTTGCTGGAAGCAGGTCTGAACGCATCAAACATCATCAAAACCACGGTGTATGTAAAAGACTTAAACCATTTTTCTGAAGTGAACGAAGCGTATAGCCGTTTCTTTGAAGGCACAGGCAGCTACCCGGCCCGCAGCTGTGTAGAAGTAGCACGCCTGCCAAAAGACGCCATGGTAGAAATCGAAGTCATCGCACTGCGCGCTTAAGGTTTTAAAGTCTGTAAAAGTACCGCAGGAAGGGCTAAGCGGTTTACCTTGCCCTTCCTGAACTTACTCCTCCCATCCCCCGCCTAAAGCCATAAACACTGCAATCTGATTACTGGTGAGCGCTGCATTCGAGCTGGCGAGGGCGCTGCTTGCGCTGGCCAGGCTGCGGTTGGCATCCAGCACGGTCAGGTAGTTTGTTTTTCCCGATTTATATAATTGCTGTGCCTGCCTTGCGGCCTCGGTGCTGGCGTTGTGGGCGCTGATCAGTGCCGCATTGCGGTCCAGTTCGCGCGCGTACACGGTGAGGGCGCTTTCGACTTCTCTGAGAGCAGTGAGCACGGTGGCGTCGAACTTAGCCAATGCACCGTCTGCGCCCGCAGTTGCTGCAGCAATTCTGGCCCGGGTTGCGCCGGTGTTGGGAATGGTCCAGGAAATCAGCGGGCCGATGCCCCAGCGCATGGTGTTGCTGTCGCCAAACTGATCTAGGGGGCCGGTGGATCCGGCGCTTAAGCCCAGACTGATGCTGGGGTAAAGATCGGCGGTCACAACGCCAATACGGGCCGTGGCTGCGGCTAAGCTGCGCTCGGCTTGGCGGATATCCGGGCGGCGGCGCAGTAAATCGCTGCCTTTGCCGCTGGGAATCGTGCTGGACAGCTGTGGTGTGGTATTGCACTGCAAAACCGGCGCAGGCAAGACGGATTCGATCGCTTCGGGCACATGGCCGGTGAGTACGGCAAGGCGATACATGGCGATGCGGCGCTGTGCCTGCAAAGGGGGTAGGGCCGCTTGCAACTGGGCCAGCAGCCCGCGTGAACGCACTACGTCAAGTGATGTGCCGCGGCCTGCTTTAAAGAGCTTTTCATCCAGACTCAGGCTTTGCTTTTGCAAGCTGACCGATTGCTCCGCTACCTGCAGCTGCCTGCCGGATGAGCAGATATCGGCAAAGGCGCGGGTGGTTTCACCGGCGACAGACACGCGGACTAGATCATAGGCTGCTTTGGCGGCTTCGCTATCGGCTTGCGAAGCTTCAATGCCCCGGCTGATTTTTCCAACTAGATCAAACTGATAAGCCACACTCACGCCGGTGTCGTAGCTGTAATCGTCGTCTAAAGCTTTGGGCAAACCTTTGGCTGCAGCGGAAGGGCGGCCATAGCCCGGGGCAAGGTTCATGCTGATATTGGGGGATTGCAAGCTTTGTGCTTCACCTAGCAGGGCGCGGGTGCGGGCAAGGTTGGCAGCGGCCTGGCGTAAATCGGTGTTGGCCGTAAAGGCCTGCTCAACGAGCTGGTTGAGAGCAGGCTCGTGGTAAAGCTGCCACCAGTTTTTAGGCAGGGCTTGCTCGCTTTTAGCTTCTGAAAAACCGCCTTGTGCGGCGCTAATGTCAATTTTGCTATCTGTCGGGCCTTGGTAATCAGGGCCAACGGCAGCGCAGCCCGCTAAGGCTAATATGGCAAATAAAGGTATTTTTTTGAGCATCATCATCTCTTATTTCTTTGCCGCAGGCTGGGCGCTGACTGTGGTCGCTGGTGCTGTAGCCTGATGTTTCTTGTCCTCAGGCTGGACTTTAACCGTGACCGTCTGGCCAGCAAGCAGGCGCACATCGTCGGGGACTTTATCGATGGCCACGCGCACCGGAATGCGCTGGGCTAAACGTACCCAGTTAAAAGTAGGGTTGATATTGGGTAAAAGATTGCTGCTGGGCGCGCGGTCGCGATCCGCAATCCCTGCTGCGATGCTTTCTACATGGCCTTTAATTTCGGTTTTTTGCCCCATGATATTCAGGGTAACGGGGGCATTTAATTTGATTTTCCCCAGTTTGGTTTCTTCAAAATAACCCTCTACATAGAATGAATCCCGATCCACCAGCGCCAGTGTGGGTTTGCCTGCAGTAGCAAAGCCGCCTTTTTGTAAATCCAGATTGGTGATCACACCGTTCACCGAGGCATAGACCCGCGAGCGGGCCAGATTAAGCTTGGCCACATCATGATTTGCCACGGCCTGAGCCAGCGCCGCTTGCAGCGATTCAACTCTGGCCAGTGTCTGTTCAATGCTTTCTTGTGAAATCACGCCGCTCAGTGATTTATTACGGCTGGCTTCACGCTCAGCTTGTTTTAAAGCGCTGCGCTGCGCCTGTACGGCCGCTTCTGCCTGGCGTAAAGACAGAGCAAAGCGTTCCCTGTCAATTTCAAATAAAAGCTGGCCTGTTTTTACTTCCTGATTATCCCGTACTGCTACCGCAGTGACCTGGCCGCTTACATCGGGCGCTACCTGAATGACTTGTGCGCGCACCCGGCCATCGCGTGTCCATGGCTCAACTTCATAGTGATTCCAGAGGCGCATGCCAGTAAAAATAGCAGCGGCTACGATGGCCAAGGTAATCAGAATTTGAATTGTTTTTTTCATTTTTTAACTCGATAGAAGCGTGCTGAGAAAGCCTAAAAGGACTACAAAGAGCGCAGTATCAAAGAGCGCCGGGTGCCAGACCCATTGATAAAACCCGATGCGCTGTAAAATCTGGCGGCTCAGCCAGTAAGGCAGAAAAGTCAGAATACAGAGCACTAAAAGCTGCGGCATAAACAGGCCAAAGAGTTCGATTTCCATCATGGCAGTAGTGCCTCTGTGTGCCTGTTGGTCATGGTTTTTCGTCCTGATGATTGGGCAGGGCTATGGCTTGTTGCGATAAGTCTGCGATGGGTTGATGAGATAAATCAGCGGCGGTATCGGGGAATAAATCACGGCGGATGCCCACTAATGCGGCAATCAGGGCCAGCTGCGCCGCCGAGCCGCTTTCCTGAATGGCCCCGCGTAAAGTGTTGTCCAGCTGGCTGAGCAGCCCGGCAGAAGGGATGGCTTGCGCAGCACGCTCTGCAAAGTATGCGAAAAGCTGGGTGAGGAGGGGCTGAATATGCAGGGGCAGCAGCTCCTGGTGCTGAATCAGAATGGTCATTTCATGCCCTATGCGTAAATCATTAAGCACGCTGGCGGCAGGGGCCGGGTCGCTCAAGGTGGCTAAGCGCGGCGCAAGCAGGCCCAGCCTGTCTGTCATCCGGGAGGCAAAGGCTTTATCCGGCACGGCGGCTTTGCCAAGCCTGGCTAAATCCTGCCAGCCGGCACGCAGCAGCCGGTCGATAACCCATTCTCCGGATAAAGACCGAATCAGCCCGGTTGCCACCAGTGCGCTCGCCACACCGGCTAATTCGCCAAATTTATTATTTAAAAAAGTATTCATGTCGGCCATGGCGGTATCTTGCAAAGCCAGTGTGCTGGCCAGCACCAGCGTAGTCATCAGCGCAGGAAAAGCGCTGGCTGGCCGCATCATAAAAATGCCTAAAATAAAAAACACAGGAAACATCAGCATCGCCAGCATGCCAAAGCTATGCGTAGCAGGCAGAACTACCAGCAGATAAAAAGCCGAAAGCGGAATCGTCACCACCGATAAAATAAAAGTGACTTTAATAGCCGGGGCCGGGTTATCCAGCGCGGCAAAAAGCGAGCAGGCCACTGCCGCCATCACCGGCGCCATCATGCCCGATGGCCATGCGGAAGCAATCCAGAATGCGCCGCTCAGGGTAATGGCCAAAAAGGCCGTCAGCGCTGATCTGAATGCCACACCGCGGTCTTGGTGCAATTTATCCATACTGGTTTTGATCAGGATTTTTTCGATATCAGGGCTGATAACCGAGGACGACTGATTCATCGCCCGGCGAATCTCTGCCGCATTGATGCAGCACTGAATCAGCGCCGTCAGCCGGGTGGCCAGATTGATCAGCAGCACATCCTGCCAGGTGCTTTGTGCGCTGGCTTTGGGCGTGAGTGCGCTTATTTCTGCGCAGAGCACACCGGCCTGAGCGGCATCGGTGCCCGCTTCAATCCAGGCGGCGATGCGGTTAAGCATTGCCTGCCATTCTGGCGGCAATTCGCCCAGGGCCAGCTTGCGGTCTTCAATGGCATAAAGCAGCGGCAGCGCCAGGGCAAGCTGATCGCATAAGCCATTCACCAGCCCTGCTGCCCAGCGCAGGCGTGAAGTATCAAAAGGCAGGTGGGTGGCTAAAAGACGCAGCTCAGAAATGGTACCGGCCATTTTGCGCCGGTCTGCATCACTGTCTTTTGCGCTTTTTAAAACATCCAGTATCCATGTTCTGGCTTTGCCCCGGGCTTCATCAATCCGCGCCAGCAGATTAGGGCCAACAGGCACAGGCAGTATCAGGCTGTGAATCAGCGTGGCGCAGACAATCCCCAGGGTGATTTCTTCCACGCGGGCGAGCGCCACATCAAAAATAGCGCCCGGCATGCTGACGCTGGGAAACCCAATCAGTGCACAGGTATAGCCTGCCAGCAAAAAGGTACCTGATTATGTCTCTTGCTCAATCTCCTTGCTCAAACCACTTAAAAGGCCTAAGGTGAACGAACGTTCTTTTGTGGAGTGGTCGTCATGGCAATCAACCCAATCCAGATGCAAAAGGGGCTGTCG
>NZ_PDZG01000074.1 GCF_002735645.1 Iodobacter sp. BJB302 | reverse complement strand
TTTTAGAACGCGCTAATGCCAAGCTCAAGCTGGTGATTCCAGCCACGCTGATGATTATTTTTGTGTTGCTGTATCTCACCTTTAGGCGCATCGATGAAGCCCTACTGATTATGGCCACGCTGCCCTTCTCGCTAGTGGGCGGCATGTGGTTTCTATATATGTTGGGCTATCACCTATCCATTACCACCGGCGTTGGCTTTATTGCGCTGGCAGGCGTATCGGCAGAATTTGGTGTGATCATGCTGCTGTATCTCAAGCAAGCATTAGAGAAGCGGCAGGTAGGAGATGGCCCACTGGAGCTGGCGGTGATCTTGGATGCAATCCGCGAAGGCGCGGTGCTCAGAGTGCGGCCCAAGGCCATGACCGTTTCAGTTATCTTGGCAGGGCTATTGCCAATTCTATGGGGCAGCGGCGCAGGCTCAGAAGTCATGAGCCGAATCGCCGCCCCCATGGTCGGCGGCATGATCACCGCGCCGTTGCTCTCCATGTTTGTGATTCCTGTGGCGTATTACTTGATGCGCCGCCGTGGCTCAAGCCTTTTAAGTACCACATCTATGTAAAAAGGATTTATTCATACATAAATCACTTTCTATAAGCAGATATCGGTCAGCAAGTCACTTTTGAGCTGCAGATAGAAGGAACAAGCATGTCTACAACCGTGATATGAGCTAAGTAGATAAGGCGGCTTTGGCCGCCTTATCTACTTGCCCCATTCATATTGCCTATTTTTATCTTGATGTATTTTTAAAGCGAAGTCGAAACGTCGTGGCGTTTGAACTGCAACTTACATCAACATCGCCATGATGTAGTTTCATAATTGAGGAAATAATGGCGAGGCCCAAGCCTGAGCCACCATCGTTGCGGCTACGGGCGGGGTCTACTCGGTAGAAACGCTCAAATAAGTGTGCATGATGCTCAGGATGAATTATCTCTCCTTTATTAGTGATCGCAATATTTAGCATTTGCGGATCTTGCCCTATTGCTACTGTAATAGCGCTGGCAAGATCGGCATGCCGAATGGCATTAGAGAGTAAATTGGTCAGGGCGCGTTGCAGCATGGATTTGTCAGCTAATATTTGACCGCTACCACTTACAAGCAATTGGATATTTTTGCTTTCAGCCAGTGCGTCAAAAAAATCAAATAGCATTTCAATCAGCGGCTTTAAATCAATTTCCTCAAGATTTAAAGCCTGTTCGGCTTGCTCTGCATTGGCTAAAAACAAGAGATCATTAATTAAACGATTTAGCCGTAGTAGCTCTTCTTCGGCCGAGGCCAATACGCGCTGATAATCTGCCACCTCACGGGTTTTACTTAGATTGACCTGAATATCGCCCAATACATTACTTAAGGGGGTGCGCATTTCATGGGCTAGATCGGCAGAGAATTGGGATAGCCGCTCAACGCTATTTTCTAAGCGCTGCAACATGCCGTTAAAGCTAATTGCCAGTTCTTGTAATTCAGTGGGTACCGCTTCAATACCTAATCGGGCATGTAATGATGCTGCGGTGACACTGCTTACCAAAGCATTAAAGGTTTGCAAGGGCTGCAAAGCGCGCTTAGCAACCAGCCATGAGCCTAGCGCAATAAATAACACTGCAAACGGTAGGGCGAAGGCTTGTGATTGGCGGAATAGGCGCAATAGTTTTTGATCACTGTCTCTTTCTAAAAAAACCAGTAGCCATTGCGCTTGTGTGGGATGCGCTTGAATACCTAGCAAAATAGGATCATCACGATCATTATTTTTAGCGAATACACCGGCAATCCATTGAGATTGGGAGCGGGCTTGAGCAAGGGCTTGTTTTTTGGCAAAGGGATCTGAGCTTTTTAAAACGCTCGCGCCTGAAACAATGGCCCAGTGTAAATAAGGATGGCCAACTAATTGTGCCGATAGCTTGGATTCATCAGCGCTCATATTGGCATTAAGCACCTGCTGTAAAGCTTTCATTTTGCCGATTAATTCAGTTTTAGCTCGTTGATCTAAAGCCAAACGCAATAGGTGATCTGTTCCCATCGCAATTAATAAAACCAAGACGGCACAAAATACCCCCACCATGCCGCCCACCCGCCAAGCTAAAGATTTTGGCACTTTCATACTTGATATCTCGCATGATTACTGAGCGCGGCGATCATTCTTCATCCCTTGCTTCAAAAACATAGCCCACACCCCGTACGGTATGGATGAGCTTAGGGCTAAAGCCATCATCTACTTTGCCTCTTAAACGGCGAATGGCTACATCGACAATATTGGTGTCGGTATCAAAATTAACATCCCAAACATTAGAAGCAATCAGGGTGCGTGTTAGCACTTCGCCATGGCGGCGCATTAGCAAATGCAGCAGGGCAAACTCACGGGCGGTGAGATCAATCTGCTGTTGATGACGGTAGGCCTTATGTTTAACAGGATCTAACTCTAGCCCTGCCAGCTGTAATGTTTCTGAAGGGCTAATTTTATGATTTCTTTTAAGCAGTACCTTAATGCGGGCCAGCAGCTCAGGAAAGGCAAAAGGCTTAGGCAAATAATCATCTGCGCCCGATTCTAGCCCGCGCACCCGATCATCAATCCGGCTACGCGCAGTGAGCATCAGCACCGGTGTTTGCTTGCTGCGCCGCAGGCCATCAAGCACCCCCCAACCATCGAGCAGGGGCAACATCACATCCAAGATGATTAAATCAAACTCTTCTTCTAGTGCTTTATGTAAGCCATCGATGCCATTGCTGGCAATATCAATGACATAGCCGCTCTCACTTAAGCCTTGCTTTAAATAAGCCGCTGTTTTGCTCTCATCTTCGACAATCAGAATGCGCACGTTTATTTTCCATTTATTGCTTAAATAATATTTCAAATATTGGCCTAATTTTAATTAAGCGTAAATTTTTAGTAGCTAGAAATATGAAGAATAAGCTAAAGAGGTTTTCCGTGAAGCTTGATTCGTGAGATATTTATGTGTTTTTTATTTAAGTCATGACATTTTATAATTTAACATTTTAAGTGCGTAGTCAACGAAATAGTTGACTACGCGGTATTTTTTATATTTCATGTGATTACTTTACTTTTAAAAGCTGAGTGCTGAGCCTCCTCAAGCAAGGCCAAGCTGGTTATTTATTAAGTTCAGGTTCTATACGAATATCAACCATTCCCCCTATGATTGTCCCGTCACGCTGTACATAGGCAGCATGAACCTTACTCATCGAATAGGTACTAAACTTCCAGCCAAAAAACTGATTTTTGCCTGGAGAAACTGGCACAGCATGGAAATCATTTATAGCAACTCCCGAGTTAGCTGCATATAGGCGTGAGAACTCATAAATACTAGCTTCATCTCCAACAACAAAAGCGATGGTATCTTGTAAGCCATTTACAAGCTCAAATCTGACGCTGTCGTGTGCAAATACATTGTAATTTTTATTATCTAAAGAGCCATCCGCACGGACCTCTATCCTAATCCGCTTATCGGTATATGTGATATCCGCAGGATTGCCAAAACTAACATCACTATTATTACGTGCCTGTTGGCTTCCTGAATGAGAGTGCTTGTACCGATGATCTTCCGCTTGAACAATGCCAGAACTAAGAGCACAGACAAGGAGGGTAAGCATAAATATTGGTTTCCGTTTCATGATCAATTCCTTTGCAAGTACCGTGAGCACTAACAAAAGCAGCAACTCTGCCCTGTTCGCCCTCTGCTATTTTGCTTGATAGAAATGGTCAAAAGGCTGACTGGTACGTTACATCTTTGTCATCATTTAAAAAACGTACATAAAATATAATTTTTAATTTCAGAAGGAAATGTAGGTGGATCACTGAAGTAAGCTAATTCTACTTATTTTAAAATGACAAATTTGTAATGTTTGAGTCATCTTTACAATAGGTATGTAGTGTCTATACTGCTGACTTAGTCAGTTTAAGCAATCATTGGGTAGAGGCAGCCATGAAACCATATATATCCCTGTTTTTCATCAGTTTGCTTTTAACGACTGCTGCTGCCCAATCGGATGAATCCAGTGTCCCTGTCACTCGCTTGGAGTATCACTCGGTGCTGGTTCAATATCAGCCATATCGAGAACAGGTGCTTATTCCTTGGCGTGAAGCCAATGATACGGTCGCCAAAATAGGTGGCTGGCGCGTGTATGCCAAAGAGGCAAGGCAAGCTTCTGCACCTCAGGCTCAACCCGATGCAAGTCATGGAGCTGCTCATGAATAAACTATTTCATGGGTCGAGAATGAGGCTTATCGTCCTTAGTCTGTCTGTTCTGGGATTAACAGCGTGTGCCAGTGTCGATTTTGATCGATCGCTCGCACAAAGCAATCAAACTGCCGCCTCCTTTACCCAAGGCAAGCTGGCCCTCGCAACGACGACAGCGCAGCGCACTGAGATGGACAAAGCGGCGGCTGATTTACTGCAAAAGCCATTAGACCAAAATAGTGCTGTTCATTTGGCCTTGCTCAATAGCCCCAATGTGCAAGCGATGTTGGGGCAAAACTGGGCCGATGCTGCAAGTGCCGCGCAATCTGGGCGTATCACTAATCCGCTATTCACTTTTGAGCGAGTCACCCTAGGGAGTGAGCTTGAATTGGGCCGTTTATTGTCTTTTGGCCTGCTGGATTTGCTCACCTTGCCACAGCGCTACGATATAGCACAGCGTCGTATCGGACAGGCTCAGCTGCAACTGAGCTTAGATACGATTGAGCAAGTGACTCAGATACGTCAAGTGTGGGTAAAGGCGGTTGCAGCGCAGCAGAGCTTGGCATATGCCAAGCAAGTTTTTGATACAGCAGAAGCCAGTGCCGAACTCGCCCGGCGATTATTAGCCGTAGGCAATTACAGTCGTTTAGCGCATGCAAAACAGCAAATTTTTTATGCTGAGTCTGCTACGCAATGGGCTGCTGCACAACATTCAGCCCTTGCTAGCCGTGAAGAGTTAGTTCGAGTGCTGGGCTTAAATGATGCCCAAGCGGCCCAACTCCAATTGCCCAATAAATTACCTGATCTCCCTAAGAGCCCTCGTAGTGCAGAAGAAATTAGTCAGCTGGCCAGTAAAGAACGGCTAGATATCAAACTAGCCAAGGCCACATTTGATGCTTCAGCAAAGGCGCAGGGGCTGAATGGACTGACCAGCTTAATTGATATCGAGTTAGGCGTACGCCATGACACCGTCTTTGATAATGCAGAAGGGACAAAAAAGAATCGCAAGGGATATGAAATTGCGCTGCGTTTACCGCTATTTGACTGGGGCGGTGGCCAACGCGATGCCATGAATGCCCAAACATTAGTGGCGGCCAATCGCTTGGAAGCCACGGTGCGAGCAGCTGGCTCAAATTTACGCAGCAGTTATTCTGCCTATCGAACAGCCTACGATATGAGCCGTCACTACCGAGATGAAGTGCTGCCTTTACGAAAGATCATCGCGGAAGAAAATACCCTGCGTTACAACGGCATGCTTCTTAGTGTCTTTGAGCTATTAGCAGATTCTCGTGAGCAAATTAGCAGCGTTATTTCAGCCATCGCGGCAGAGCAGCAGTTCTGGCTTAGTGACGCGGCCTTGCAAGCCGAACTGATGGGCAAGCCTAGTGCATCCATGATCAGCTCAGTAACAGCGGGTAATGCCAGTGCGGATGCAGGGCATTAAGCTCATTCATTAAAAAGGCAGCAGTGATGAATTCAAGACGAGATTTTTTAAGAACGGCGGGTATGGCTGGTGCAGTGATTGCCGCCAGTGTGAGCAAAGTGGCTATGGCCGCCTTGCCTGAGCCAGTTAGCCAAGCCCTGCCCGACACTATGCCGCCGCTCACTCCAGAAAACGGCCGCCCTTATAACCCCGTGGTGACTTTAAATGGCTGGACCCTGCCTTGGCGTATGAATCAGGGGGTTAAAGAGTTTCACCTTGTGGCCGAGCCGGTCGTTAGGGAAATGGCTCCCGGTTTTAAGGCGCATTTATGGGGCTATAACGGCCAATCGCCCGGCCCAACTATTGAAGTAGTCGAAGGCGATCGGGTGCGGATTTTTGTGACTAACAAACTCCCCGAGCACACCAGCGTGCATTGGCATGGCCAGCGTCTGCCTAATGGCATGGATGGCGTTTCGGGCTTGAATCAGAAAGCGATTCAGCCTGGAAAAACCTTTGTTTATGAATTTGTGGCACGACGGCCTGGCACATTTATGTATCACCCCCATGCCGATGAAATGACACAAATGGCGATGGGCATGATGGGGTTTTGGATTACCCACCCTAAAACAAAGCATCCCCTCATTGCAGAAGTCGATCGGGATTTCGTGTTTTTACTCAATGCCTACGATATCGACCCTGGCAGTTACACACCTAAAATCATGACCATGGCCGATTTTAATTTGTGGTCTTGGAATAGCCGTATTTTCCCCGGCATTGATTCTTTAAATGTGCGCTTAAACGATAAGGTGCGGATCCGTATCGGCAACTTAACCATGACCAATCACCCCATCCATCTGCATGGGCACGAGTTTATGGTCACCGGCACCGATGGTGGCCCCACGCCTAAAAGCACGCGCTGGCCGGAAGTCACCACCGATGTGGCGGTAGGACAAATGCGCCAGATTGAATTTTTAGCCGATGAAGAAGGCGATTGGGCCTTTCATTGCCATAAGAGCCACCACACCATGAATGCCATGGGCCACGATTTGCCAACCATGATTGGCGTAGAGCATCGTGGACTCGCAAAAAAAATCACCGAACTCATCCCTGACTATATGGTGATGGGCGAGCGCGGAATGGCCGATATGGCCGAAATGGAAATGCCAATTCCTGATAACACCGTACCGATGATGACCGGCGAAGGCCCTTTTGGCTCGGTTGAAATGGGCGGCATGTTTAGCATGCTAAAAGTAAGGCGCGATCAAAAAGCGGGCGATTACAAAAACCCTGGCTGGTACAAGCATCCCGCAGGCACGGTGGCTTATGAATACCAAGGCCCGCTCGCCGAGCCTGCCCGCTTTAAAGCCGAGGGGGATGCCAGTATGCCTCGTAAACAGAAAACCGCAGTAGAAGTGCAAGTCCGTAAACCGAAAGGCCAATCCGGCCATTAATTATAAATATACCCTGGAGATACCATGAAAACCATTCCTTTACTCGCAATCACGACCCTGTTTCTTTCTTCTTTGACCTTGGCCAGTGGCGATCATGCCGGTGGTCACGATGACAGCTTGGGCAAGCCTGGCATCGCCAGCAAAGTAAGCCGTACGATTAAAGTGGATTTAGCCGACACGATGCGCTTTACTCCATCCTCTCTCGATGTGAAACAGGGAGAAACGATTCGTTTTGCATTAAAAAATACGGGTAAGGTTAAACATGAGTTTATTTTAAACAGTGAAAAAGAAATCAAGACACACCTTGAGCAAATGAAGAAATCTCCCGAAATGGAGCATGATGAGCCAAATATGAAAAGTCTTGCTCCGGGCCAGAGTGGTGAAGTGATCTGGCAATTTACTAAGGTAGGTAATTTTCCTTTCTCTTGCCTAAGCCCAGGTCATTACGAGGCCGGTATGAAGGGTGTTGTTAATGTCAAAGCAGCCGCTAAATAAACGACTCAAGACTGGAGTGTAGATCATGAAAAGCACACGATTAATCGCCGTACTGGCAATGGCTTTTGCCTTAAATACCTCTTTTGCTAATAGCGATGAGCTTAGTGATGGCGAAATCAAGAAAATCGACAAATCTTCCGGAAAAATCACGCTCAAGCATGGAGAACTTAAAAATCTAGATATGCCCGGTATGACGATGGTTTTTACTGCCAAAAACCTGACTCAGCTGGAGCCTTTGCAAGCGGGTGATAAGGTAAAATTTAAAGCGGTCAGCGAGAATGGCAAGTTAGTTGTCACCGATATTCAAGCCGCTAAATAGTCTGCCTTTAATTTTTGAAATCATGGCTGTGTACGTTGAATGACTTTAGAAAAGTGATTCAACTTACACAGGCTACTTTATGCTCTATGAGGATAAATTTAAAACCTATTGCCGTTTTTTTGCTCCTCCCTTATCCTACCCTCTAGGATAGGATAGGATAAGGCAAAAACATGGGCACACACACATCACACCCCGACATCATCAAGCGTCTCAAACGCGCTCACGGCCATCTTGCCAGCGTGATTACCATGCTTGAACAAGAGCGAGCCTGCTTGGAAGTTGCTCAGCAACTCCAGGCTGTCGAAAGCGCGGTCGCCAATGCAAAGAAAATACTGGTACATGATCATATTGATCATTGCCTTGAGCACGCGGTGCGTGACGGTATTCAGAGTGCCGACGACACCATCCGTGAGTTCAAAGCTATTACCAAGTATTTATAAGGACGCATGATGCTAGATTTTTCAACTTTGCTGCAGCAGGGTAATGCTTGGCTCTTTATTCCCAGTGCCATTTTACTCGGTGCTTTACATGGGCTGGAACCGGGCCATTCCAAAACTATGATGGCCGCTTTTATCGTGGCCGTGCGCGGTACGCTCACGCAAGCTGTTCTGCTGGGCTTGGCCGCTACGCTATCCCATACCGCCGTCGTCTGGGCGATTGCGATGGGGGGCATGTATTTTGGTCAACGCTGGAGTGCCGAGACCAGCGAGCCTTATTTGCAACTGGCTTCTGCGGTGCTGATTATCGCGACGGCACTGTGGATGATGTGGCGAACCTGGCAGCAACAGCGTGCGGCACATGAGCACGACGACCATGACCATCACCATGATGAAGTAAAACATATCGATACTGGCCATGGTGTAGTGCGTTTAGAAGTCTTTGAAGAGGGCGTTCCACCACGCTTTCGCCTGTACCGTCATAGCCCGAACGGCCAAAACTGGCGAGCTGATCAAGTTAATATTGAGACAGAACGCCCAGATGGCAGCAAGCAAGCTTTTAGTTTTGAACAGCGTGATGGCTTTGTTGAATCAAAGCAAGAAATCCCTGAACCGCATCAGTTTGTGGCTCGCTTACGCTTAGGGCATGAACATCATAGCCATGATTATGATGTGGAGTTTACTGAGCACCATCACCATGCGATCGCAGATTACGAACAACTGGATGTGTCTGCTCCAGGCTATCAAGACCCCCATGAATTAGCCCACGCCAATGATATCCGTCGCCGCTTTGCAAATCGCGAAGTCACAACGGGGCAAATCGTCATGTTTGGCCTGACAGGGGGATTGATTCCTTGCCCCGCCTCAATCACCGTGCTCTTACTCTGCTTGCAACTCAAAAAAATTGCACTCGGTGCAACGCTGGTTTTAGGTTTTAGTATCGGCCTTGCCATGACCTTGGTGCTCTCAGGCGTAGTTGCAGCCTTAAGCGTGAAACATGTTGCAAAACGCTGGAGCGGATTTGGTGAGTTTGCGCGTAAAGCCCCGTATTTTTCTGGCGGGCTGATTCTGCTTGTCGGCTTATATGTTGGCTACCATGGCTGGGTTGGATTACATTAAGTAATTATTTTTCTTCTATTGCTCGTAATATTTTTGAAAAGAGACTCTTTATGACCCAGTGTCCTTGTGGTTCCAAACAAAACTTCTCCGAATGTTGTGGTCCTATTATTGCAGGTACACCGGCAGTGACGGCCGAGGCTTTAATGCGATCACGGTATACGGCGTTTGTTCAAGGCTCGCTGGATCATATTGAGCGTACACATGCGCCTGAGGTACGGGCCGATTTCAATCGAGCAGAAGCAGAAAGGCTCTCTGAAGAATGTGAGTGGCGGCGTTTAGATATTCGTCGAGCGATAGAAACAGGAGACACAGCACAAGTTGAGTTTGCTATTCGCTTTAAACGAGATCAGCAAGAGATGATTCAGGCTGAGTTGGCCAGCTTTCGCCGCGAAGATGGCCAATGGTTTTATATCAGTGGAGAGCTTAATCCTAAAGGGCCACAGCGCCATGTGACTAAAGTGGGCCGTAATGATCCATGCTATTGTGGCTCAGGCAAAAAAGCCAAAAAGTGTTGCGGAACGACGACCGTTATTGATGCGGATGAGCAGGACTGATGGCTAAAAATTTCCTATGCACAGCATGTGGCAAGTGCTGCTATGGGCAATTACCTTTAACGATTGCGGATGCCTTTCTGCATGCAGACCGCTTTCCTTTAGCGATGATCTGGACGCCTTTGCGAGAAGGAAGCAAGGATTACCCGATGGTATCCCACTTAGGCACCACCATTAAGCTCGCTAATCGCAAGGAGTTAGCTGTGCTGATTGTTCCAAGCTCCTACATCCCTTCCTCTTTTGCATGCCCGGCTTTGGGACAAGACAATCTCTGCAGTATTCATGCGAATAAACCATCTCGCTGCCGCACTATGCCGTTTTACCCTTACCGTGAAGAGCAATATCAAGCTGAGCTATTAACACCTCGACCTGGCTGGGAATGCGATACATCAGAAGCAGCTCCCGTGGTCTTTCATGAAAAGAAAATCATCATGCGTGAAGATTTTGATCAGGAGCGACAAGCCTTGTTGCAACAAGCTCCTTTAATACGCCTCTACGCTGATTATATTTTGAAATATATGCCCTTGATTGTTGATAGCTTGGTCCAAGCTTCAGCTAAAGCGAAAGCTGGCCAAGTCGTAACCAGCTTATCTTCATTTTTAACAGCGACCAGAAATACTGAAGCCAAGCAGATTGCTCGGCAACAACTGCCAATATTAAATTATTTTGTGATAAAGACTGCAGGGCAAAAAGACTTAACTGAGTACCACAAGAATTATGTGGCTTGGGCGAAAGAAATGGCTTACTTGTCAAAGTGAGTCTAAGTATTGATCCTCTTTAAATATAATTTTTATGTAAGAAATACATAAAAAACCGGCGAACTGATACTTAGCTGGTTTTAGCGGGATGCTGAATTTTAGGCATAAGTATCAATAGTGTTGCCCTTACCCACTTCTTTAGGTCGTTCACGAGCTCCTTCCGTACTCTCTCCTGTTGAAATCGGGTTAAGCGTCGCGGTAGGCTCTAGCTTAGGGACTGGCTTCGCTGCCGTTTGTAATAATGAGAAATGCTCAATATTCCTGATGTCCATAATTTTTGTCCTGTTCTTTGAAAACGCTCAGAGGCTTCAACCTAAGCGTTTGCTATCTCAAGATAAGGCCATAACATCAGCATTGAGCAGGCGGCTTTGTGCAACCACGATGCTGATCAGAAGCATTGTGGTCGAGGCTTGCCATCACACTTCCTGTAAAGGCTAATGCCATGATGAATACGATAACTTTAATTATGAAATGTATTCCTTTCATAATTAAAGTGAATTGCTATATAGATTAACCAGATGAGCCATATAGAGATCCTCAGCCTATTTGATGAGATTATCACCTTAGTCTGTCAAATCCTTAAAAAGGATAAGCAGACTAAGGTGGCCTTTTTAATCTCTATAATTTTTAAGCACTCCCCTGTATTAAAAGCCTCATCACTTATTGCTGATGATGTTTGACCCAGCCGCCAAAAGGAATATTTTGGCTACGAGCATGATGTAGCGGCGAAGCCTCAATACTCACGTTAGGATTTTCCATTTTATTTACATCATTGCTGGCTGCTTGTTGATGGTGTGCATTCCAACCACCAAAAGGAGTTGCTTCACTCATCGCATGATGTGCAGACGGTGCGGAATTTTGCTTTTCCTCAGTGACCATGGGGGTGGTTTTTTGTTCGGTGGCCGCGCTTATTGAATAAGCTCCTTCACCTCGGTTGCCATCTTTAGCAAAAGCAGAAGAAGACATTACAGCTGCAAGCATCAAAGCTAGCGCAAAATTTGTTTTCATGAGAAATTCCTTTATATAAACAGAGGTACGCAAAAATAGTCTGTTGAGAAAGTGCATTTTTTAATATTTGCAAGCTCACCCACCATAACCAACATGCTTTGATGCAACATCACATCAGCCGCATGCTTAACTCTAGTCTATAAAAGTGCTCCCTCCTGTAGCATTGCCGCCCAATGACAATATTGTCATTTAACCAACAATTTAATTAAAAAATAACATTAGCATGACTGCCTTGGTAAGTTACCCTCATCTAAGGGCGTTTTAGAATCCACCTATACAGCATAATTTATTTAACTAATTCAGAAATTTTTTTTCAGAAAGAGAAGCTTTTCTGTGGGGCAAGCACAATGTGGTCGGAGTCTACAATTTGCTGTGATGAGAAGCGCTGACCACCGACTTTGGTCATGATACAAATCTGCTTATTTGTAAGTAACTCTCCAAGTGAGTCTTTATAGATAGCCTTACTTGCCGGCGTGGTGTTGCAAGTACCCATAAAGAGATCGCCAAAAGAAAGCCCACACTCCTGCTGATGGAGAATACGAGCTACTTGATCAGTCATCAGGCTTATACTTGCTTGGCGTGCAACGTCATCAAAGACGAAATCGAGTGTCGATTGGCCACTTAAATTTGCATCAAAAGCGGAATCGTACCCATTCATATGGAACATATTGAGACCTGCACCTCCATAGTGAATAAAATAATTGCTATTTTGCCAATGCACCTCAGTCATAACATCACGGGCACGCGGATGCTGAGAAAGGTGGAGTAGCCAGTAATCACCATGGCCATCGTTATTTCGAATAAAAAATGGAGTAAAAAACTTAGCACCTGATCCAACAACTAAGTGCTGATATAAGCAAGATTGGACAAACAATCGCCAATCGTGTTCAGATTCTTTAATTTCATCTAAAGTGCGCCCTTTGAATATGTCAGGCAAATTGATCCGATTCAATTGCTCTTTGAAACTAGCATCGTTGGCGAAGTTAAGAAGTGAATCAACGCCAAATGTTAGAATGATTTCAGCATTTGAGAGTGCTAGAATTTGTCGAAGTTGAGATAACGGAACTTGATTATATCCATACTGGTCGAGTATAAAAATTGATCGCCCACTACGAGGTGTTTTGCGACGCACGAAACTAAGCACATTACTTATTTCGTCTTCGAATTTGCTCTGCCGCAATACAATAGATTTATCAAGCTTGTCACCGTAGCCTTCGTCAATTAAAACTTGCTTAAGTAAAGCACAGCCTTGCTTGTCCGCTTCAATAAAGAAATGAGTGATATCAACATTGACCGGCTTTTGCCGTCCTTGATTGATTTTATAGGTGGCTTCTTTGGCAGCTCTTAGCAAAATCAAAGGAGAGCCATCTGAGAGTTCTTTGGCTCCTTTCAAAACATAACGGCCACAGCCCGCAAAACCATCGACAACCGTTAGCTTAAATTCGTCGCGCCTACCTCCGCCTACCAATGTTTGGTAGTAGGCGGCTAGGTAAGATTGCAAAATCCGATGCTTGGCGATACTGTGTGGTTGAATTTCAGCAGGGCCATTTTTATAGTTATAGTGACGCCTTGTCATCGTTAAAGTTGAACTCCAGTGGGCATTTCATCAAATGTCCGACCCTTTAGCTGCCTGCCGTTATGTTTTTTTGCACGGCGTTTACCATCGGCACCCCAGCCGCCCCATTGCTTGAAGAAGAAAGCAACATTTTGCTCTTCACACTGCAACTGGATCGACTCAGCCCACTCTGGTTTCATTGGGCGCGCCCTCGAGCCTGACTCTCCACCTACAATCACCCAGTGTATATCCGTAAGGTCAATACTGCCAAGCTCTTCCAGTAATGGTTCAACAGAAAGAAACCTGACAGGAGCATCTATTGTTCGCAGTAAGTCAATCCGTGGTAATCCATATTTCTGATCTTCCACTGATACACCTAACCAAGCATTGGGTGGAGCAACTTTGCCTTCGAAGTATGCAGCAAGTCTGTTGGCTCGTTTAGTTAATATCTGAAAAGTATGCCAATGCGCGCGACGAATTGTATCAAATACCTTATCGATAAATTCGAAAGGAATATCCTCATGAAATAGATCGGACATTGAATTTACAAAGTAAACCGTTGATTTTTTACGGGACAATGGATCTTCGATTCGATTTTCCAATAATTGCAGCGTAAATCCATTCTCGTACCCTGGAGTGCCCATCGCTTTTAAGCGTTCAGCCATCACTTCCGCATAGCAATGCTTGCATCCTGGTGAGATTTTGGTGCATCCAACCGTTGGATTCCATGTCATTTCTGTCCATTCGATCTTGCTACCGGTTGTCATGGTTTATCTCCCTCATATCAATTTTTCCTGAAAAAGCACAGGCCACTAATTGCTCCAGCAATTGAGCCCTACTAAGGCCTGTGTCATGGGCAATTTTGCTTAGTTGGACCAATGTTTCATCTGCTACCCACTCCTGAATACGACGACAACCCGACTTCCGTTTGCGTGATCGATAGTTTTGCTGCGCCTCAAGTATTTGCTGTGTCCGTCGACGATCTGTAAGCATAGGTAGAGAGGAATCTGCTGTTGTTTTCATATTATTTCAGTCATTTATGATTACACTGTAATCATAGCATAAACTAGAAAAAACTCAACAAATACAAATGATTAAATGTGGATAAAATAAATTATTTGTTGAATTTTCAGTGTTATTTAATTATGGATAAATAGATTTCTGAATAAAAAATTCAGGTATAAGACAGCCATGAGAGCTATGGATTTAGTAAAAAAACGGGTATATATTCTGGACGTAGATCATCAACACTTAGCATGGGAGCTGGGATGCTGTTTTCTACAATTGGTGGGTTTTGTCGATGGTTTTGCGGCAACTGCAATTTGAGCCATTGCTGACGCAGTTATTGTGTTACCCAACTAAAGTTGGGTTATCCTAATCAGCGCATTATTGTTGCTATATTAGTGTATGTACTGATCAGGTGAGTTAACTAGGTGATAGTGGTCAACTATCGTTTGTGATTAAAGTAGCCATTGGCTCACGAATTGCAAGGCCGAGTGATTTAAATTGGGGTTTGGGCATGGGCCGTATGCGAGAAAAGTGTACCGATAGTGTTTAGCCCGTACAAAAAGTGCGACGCGTTTACGAGCGTGTAGCTTTGAAGTTTGAAAGGCATGTGCACGAAGTATTAGAATCACTTGCACTACTAATCAAGTCAACGACGAGCATTATTATTCTCATGCAGGTACTGATTGGTAGCCCAATCTAAAACCCATTGCCGTTGCTCTTGCGTTTCAGGAGAGACTGGATGACGATGTATTTTATCGACGGAGGACCATAGCTGCTGTAAATGCATGAGCGCTTCTTGCCCTGACATCCCCCCTTCAATTAAGTAACAACCCACCACGGTACCTGTTCGCCCAACCCCACCCCAGCAATGAACATAAACACAATGTCCTTGCCCGATTGCATGATGAATTGAATCTAGAATATTTTGCATCAGCAGTATGTTGCTAGGAACTGATTTATCCGGAATTGCAAAGCGCATATATCCAATGGGCAGGCCATTTAAGGCTAGTTCTGGCAGCAAATTATCGTAGCGAGACAGCTCTCCTTCTTGCGTTAAATCCACAAAAAAACTCACGCCAGTATTTAGATATTTCTGCAGTTTTTGTTGTGATGTTTTGAGGTCTTGATCACGTGGATATTCACCCGCAAGCAATTGTCCTGCTGTTACCCAATAACAGTTTTGATTAGGGCATTTCATTTCAAACTCCTGACTCAAACAGCTTTAACGAAATGATTAAGTATCGATGGATGATCTTGGGATATGGGATTGGACATGCCCAATGAATGATTAATCTAAATCCAAGCTACTGTTATGGCACCATCCGCAGCAGAAAAGCCCCATGCAACCATGACTAGGCAGTAGTAGCCATCTCTCTAGATCAAAAGCATAAGGAAAGTCCATTATACCACCGCCCCACCATCACAAAAATTGATGGGTAGGACTACGTTTCTACAGCAAAAGGTACACAATTTATTCTTACATTTAATTTAGAAGTCTATTTTTCGCTTAAAGATAAAATGACAAGGCTGCCATTTAGAATATTAATTAAAGTGCGCACCTTGATCAGAACATTCCCTGAAATGGCATTTTAATTTGGAGTAAGGACAATGGTAACGGCAAAAAGGTGGTACACCACAATTCAAAACGCTGGTGATGGTAGCGGCGATGGCACATTACTCTTTCCTGATGGCTTATTAGAAGAAATGGGGTGGATCGAGGGAGACATTCTCGATTGCCAGATTCAGGGCGATGGTTCAGTGCAATTGCAAAAAATAGTGTCACCTTGCTCAGATGAATAAAGGCACCCTTATTTGGCAACCTGCCTCAACTGGGCAAAGTGTTAGTTTTTAAAACAACGGCTCTAAGAGCCATGCTATTCAGAAAAATCATCCTTTTTCTGTGCCTTGCTGTGGGAGCTTTAAATCGGCCTTAAAAAGCTACATTGCTGATATCAATGCCCTCGGAGAATCATGCTCGGATTAGTATCCCGGATATGTCCGCGACGGTATTGCCAAGTGATTTTCGTATTTGTATTCACATAGCGATCAGCTAGGCAGCGTCCCACACGTGTTTTTACCGCCTTATGCATTGTGCCCAGAGAAGGCAAGTAATCATTCAAGCACTGCATACACTCTTTGCCAAAAATAACATCACAGCACTCTTTACAGTTCATGACCATTTTTGCAGCGCCACAGCATAGGTGCCTTTCTGTTCTCATAATGCGTGCTTAACACTGCCAGTCACGAACCAGCACACTGGCTCAACTTAACCGGAACAGGTGGCCTTTCTAATCAGCAGACTGGCTCCCCCTACTCGGAACACGGTGTCAACTTCATCAGCGCCTACAACAAAGCCCTCCTTAACGACGTCCTATATCTAGGGGCGTTTCAGAAAGCCTGAGTAACACCGAAATAGTAGTGATCATATTTGGAGAATCTTTGCCAGTAAGCTAACGAGCCTGATGACGTGCAAGGATGTCGCTACTACGCATATTCAAGTAGCAGAACAGGAGAAGGGACGACGCTTGAATATGCATAAGCGTTGTAGGGGGCACATGTGTCTGCTGTGGATCCAAATAACTCAATAAGACAATAAGTGGCAGAAGTGAACATCTAAGAAAAATAAAGGCACCCTTATTTGGCAACCTATTTCAACTGGACCAAGGGTTAATTTTTAAAACATCTGCTCTAAGACCCGTGCCATTCAGAAACCTCATGCTTTTTCGGTGCCTTGCTGTGGGGGCTTTAAATCTGTCTTTAAAAGCTACATTGCGGACGCCAATGTCTCTTAAGAATCATGCTCGTAATAGCATCCCAGGTCTGGCCACGATGGCATTGCCAAGTGAGTTTCATATGCATTCACATAGTGATCAGCTAGGCAGTGTCCCACACGTGCTTTTGCCACCTTATGCATCGTTTCCATAAGGCTGGGGATTGGAACATGGCGTCAATTTCATCAGCGCCAACAAAAAATGTTTCATCACGAAATCCTCTTGTAATTGCTTTTGCGACTTGTGCTGCAGGTAAGGGTATACGGCTTGAGTGGAGAATGAAAATGTAAAGCAACAAAAAAGCCCTCACTTCCTTTTTTGGAAGGACAAGGGCTTTCCCTGGGTAAGGTAGAGTTGCATAGGGCCAAAAACTATTGAAGATAAATAGTCATTGTCGTACTAAAGTTGTGTCAAACATTTTTAGTTTGTGTCAAACTTTTTTATGTTGTGTCAAACTTTTTTATGTTGTGTCAACAAAAATTAACTAACTATCCCCCTCACTCCACCGTAACGCTCTTCGCTAAATTCCTCGGTTTATCTACATCTGTCCCGCGCGCCAGTGCTGTGTGGTAGGCCAGTAGTTGTAAGGGCACGGTGTGCAGGATGGGGGAGAGCAGGCCGTAGTGTTCGGGCAGGCGGATGACGTGGATGCCTTCGCTGGCGGTGATGTGCGAATCGGCGTCGGCAAACACATACAGCTCGCCGCCTCTGGCGCGTACTTCCTGCATATTGGATTTGAGCTTTTCGATCAGGGTGTCGTTAGGGGCCACGGTAACGACGGGCATTTCTTTGGTCACCAGCGCCAGCGGGCCGTGTTTCAGCTCGCCTGCGGGGTAGGCTTCGGCGTGGATATAGGAAATTTCTTTGAGTTTAAGTGCGCCTTCCATGGCGATCGGGTAGTGCAGGCCGCGGCCCAGGAAGAGGGCGTTTTCTTTGCTGGCAAATTGCTCTGCCCATGCAATGATTTGCGGTTCTAGTGCCAGCACGGCGCTGATGGCGACGGGCAGGTGGCGCATGGCTTTGATGTGTTCGGCTTCTTGCTCGTCATTGAGACGGCCTTTGATTTGCGCTAAAGAGAGCGCCAGTAAGAATAGTGCAGCTAATTGGGTGGTAAAGGCCTTGGTGGAGGCTACGCCCACTTCTACCCCGGCATGGGTGATATAGGCTAGCTCGCATTCACGCACCATGGCGCTGGTGGTTACATTGCACACGGTAAGGGTGTGCAGCATGCCCTGATTGCGGGCGTGTTTGAGCGCGGCCAGGGTGTCGGCGGTTTCGCCGCTTTGGCTGATGGTAACAACCAGGCTTTTAGGATTAGGCACGCTGTCGCGGTAGCGGTATTCGCTGGCGATTTCTACATTTACCGTGATTTTGGCGATGGATTCTATCCAGTATTTGGCGGTAAGACCGGCGTAATAGCTGGTGCCGCAGGCCAGAATCAGTACCGAGTCAATTTCTTTAAAAATGCCATAGGCTTTATCGCCAAACAGCTCGGGCATGATATTAGTGACATTTTCTAAAGTATCGGCAATGGCGCGTGGCTGCTCAAAAATCTCTTTTTGCATGTAATGGCGGTAAGGGCCCAGCTCGGCCGCGCCGCTGTGGGCATGCACAGTGCGGATTTCTCGCTGCACCGATTTGCCCTGGTTATCCACAATCCAGCATTTTTGCAATTGCAGGTCGACTACATCGCCTTCTTCCAGATAAATAATCTGGTCGGTGGTGCCAGCCAAAGCCATCGCGTCCGAGGCAATAAAGTTTTCGCCTTTGCCTACGCCCACAATTAAGGGAGAGCCTAAACGTGCGCCCACTACGCGGTGCGGCTCGTCGCGGCAGAATACGGCGATGGCAAAAGCGCCGCTCAGGCGTTTTACCGCTTGCTGAACCGCCTCAAATAAATCGCCCTGGTAAAGATGATCGATCAGATGCGCGATCACTTCGGTATCGGTCTGGCTTTCAAAGATATAGCCAGCTGTGCTCAGCTCAGCGCGCAGCTCTTCATGGTTTTCAATAATGCCGTTGTGTACCAGCGCAATCCGCTCGCGCGAGAAATGCGGGTGAGCGTTGGCCGATGAAGGCACGCCGTGGGTGGCCCAGCGGGTGTGGGCAATGCCGGTAAAGCCAGCTAAGCCGGTCTGATCGATTTGCGCTTGCAGCTCGGTTACGCGGGAGGTGCTGCGCGAGCGCTGCAGCTTGCCATCCACATGCAGGGCCACGCCGCAGGAATCATAGCCACGGTATTCAAGCCGTTTAAGCCCTTCCAGCAAAATAGGGGTGATATTACGCTGAGCAACTGCACCGACAATACCGCACATAGCAACCTCGGAAGGAATATTTATTGGAATATAGCCATGCTAAAGGGTTTGGTGTGAATATATCTTTCAAAATTTAATGTATTATGAAATAAATATATTTACATTCATTTATATGAATTTTTATTTCATATTTATTTAAATAGTGAATTTTTATGACATCAATTACAGCCTTAGATGAGCTGGATAAGCGCATTTTGCAATATTTACAGCAAGATTCCTCATTAAGTAATCAGGATTTGGCCGCCAAAGTGCACGCCTCGCCGCCTACCTGCCTGCGAAGGGTAAAGCGATTAATGGATACAGGCGTGATTGCCAAGCAAGTAGCGATTTTGGCGCCAGAAAAAGTCGGCGCAGGCTTAACGGCTATTGTGGAGATTACGCTGGATGTGCAAACATCAGAAAAGATGCAGGAGTTTGAGCAGCTCGCCGCCGCAGAAAAAACCGTGCAGCAATGCTATCGCGTTTCGCCAGGGCCGGATTTTGTACTGATTATTCAGGTGGCGGATATGAGCGCTTACCACCAGCTGGCCCACCGCCTGTTTGCCACCCAATCGAATATTCGCAATGTAAGAAGCTTCTTTTCGATGTTCAGAAGCAAGTTTGAGACGTATTTGGCGTTGTAAGCTTGTGGAATAAACCTTTTAAAGCAAAAAGATCTGCAGGCACAGCGTTAAAAAGAGCTCAGGGAGAACACAGAGAAAAACGGGGCTGGTTTAGGGCGTTCTCTGTGTTCTTTGTTTGCTTACTGATCTCTGTGTCTACAGGGCTCGGTAATTGTCAAGATAGTTGAGATGTTTTTACGATTTAAGCGACCTGTAATTCCTCGCTTGTTTTAGGCTCAATAGCCCGGTCGGGGTTCAATTGCACTTCATCTTGCCAGCTCCAGTTCCGA
>NZ_PDZG01000073.1 GCF_002735645.1 Iodobacter sp. BJB302 | reverse complement strand
ACCGTTTCAATCGTCGAGCAGACCTGTGCGCTCTGATTCCTCGATTACTCAAAGCCGTGATGCAGGCTAAACCTTGTCCAAGAGGGGTATTTCAAGCCTTAATTGAGCAAGAGACATAATCAGGTCACTGAATGCGTTTTCTCAAACAGGAGCTTGTACGATTATGTTTTTACCAACAATGCTAAGGGCTGTCGCTATTTCTGCTTTTTTGACTGCCCTGCCTGTATCAGCAGCAGAGACCGCATCACCAGCTACTACGCCGCTTTTAGCGGATAAGGCCAACTTCACGCTGCCATTCTATTTATTTAACGGCCACATCCTGATTGATGGCGCGGTTAATGGCCGTCAGGGAAAGCTGATGTTTGATACGGGCACTGAGTTTCCTTTCTTTTTAAATAATCACTATTTACCCTTGGCAAAAGATCTGAAAATTGGAGAGGGGCAGGCGGCTTCAGGGCAGAAAATGGTGCTTTATAAGCAACAGAACCCCATTAAAACGATAGATCTTGCCGGGCAGATACAGCTTAATAACCTGACGGCTGTTTTGCATACAGACTGGAGTTTTATTGAGCAGGCCTATACGCCCTATTTTTTAGGCAGCATTGGTCATGGTTTTAATCGGCAGTATCTGTTTGTGATCGATTATGAAGCGCAGACCATCGCATTTCACGCTTTTAATCAGAGCAAAACCCTGCCCGCCAGCGTGATTGATCCCGCCCGCGTTGCTGCCACGTTCGAATTTACCCCAACCGGGGTTGATGGAAAAATGCCGGAAGTCGTGCTGCGAATCGGCAACAAAACCGTCAAAGCATCTTTTGATACAGGTAATCTGGGAAGCTTGGAATTAACAGAAGCAATGAAAAACGAGCTTATCGCCAGCGGCGAGCTGATACTTACCCCCAGAACATACACCTACGGCCTGCGCGAGCCACATGAGAGCGCCAACTTGAAGGGGCTAAACTATGGTCCCCAAGCATTACAAGATGCCCGCAATCTGACTTTTAAAATTGGCAAAACTAATCAGCTTGGATTGGGCTACCACTTTCTAAAAAATTACATTTCGGTATGGGATTATCAAAACAGCAGACTAACGTTGCTGAGGCCTTAGAGGATGATGCTGTTCTGTGGATTAACCGCTTCCCCAAACTGGCATCCAAAGTCAGTTTCAGGCAGACTGCCTGTTCTATTCCTGATTCCCCCGAAGTGACCCAAGCGTGAACAAATACAGCCAGATTTTTGCCGATATCGTTGCGGATATTGATAACCAGCGTTTGCAAAAAGGCGAGAAGATTCCTTCAGAATCTGAGCTGATGAATAGCTATGCGGCAAGCCGGGGTACGGTGCGTAAGGCGGTGGATCAGTTGCAGGAGCGTGGCTATGTGCAAAAAATCCACGGTAAGGGCGTGTTTGTTTTAAAGCCGGGCAATATCGAATTTCAACTCAGCGGTATTGTCAGCTTTAAAGAATCTTACGAGCGCCTTGGGCGGGCGGTGACGACGCAGATTGCTGATTTTCAATTGATCAGCGCAGATAAATCGCAGGTTAAGCTTTTGCAAGTGCCGGAAAAAACCGAGCTGGTGCGTATTAAGCGGGTGCGTAATATCGATGGCGAGAATGTGATTCTGGATATTAATTATTTTGTCGCCGGACTGATTCCCGGCCTTACGCCGCAAATTGCGCAGAATTCGATTTATGAATATATAGAAAAAGTGCTTAAGCTAAATATCTGCTACGCCCAGCGCGTATTTGAAGCCCAGCCCTGTATTGAAGACGATCGCCGTTATTTAGATTTAAATGGTATGGATCATGTGATTGTGGTGAAAAACCACACCCATTTCTACGATGGCCGCCAGTTTGAATACACGGAATCCCGGCACAGGCTGGATAAATTCTTTTTCTCGGATATTGCGCGGCGTTGATTTTCTTGGCGACACAAGAAAGGAAGGCCCATGCGGGGGCTACCGCTCCTAAATCAATGTGCCGCAGGCACTAAACCTACTTCATTATCTCCCCCGCTTTGGCAATAGCAATAAAGGCGCTGCAATGCCAAAGGCTAGCGCTAATACAATCATGATGGCTTTTACGCCGTGCACCCCGGCTGCCACTAAAAGGGCCGTGCCGTCTGCTTCTGCCGACATGGTGGCGATGCCTAATAAGGCTTGCACGGATTGATACATCGATTTGCCGGGGATCATGGGAATAGCAGCGCTAATGGCGTAAATCACGCCAGGCTGATTGTGGCGGTCTGCCCAAAGCTCGGCCACAATGCCGATTAATAATGCGGCCAATAGCGTGCCAAATACAATATCACCATCCAGTGTTAATACCAATTTTCGTACGGCATGGCCGGATACGGCCAGAATGCCGCACATCCATAATGCTTTTGGCGGTACATTAAATAAAAGTGCAAAGCCTAATGCGGCGGGCGCAGCCATTAGCTCGATTAACCAAGGTGTGTACATTTAGATTCCTAATATCCTGAGCGCTAAGCTAATGCCAATGGCAATGCCCAGAACAATAACGGCGCTCATGGTAAATCTAACAATGCCATTTAAATAATTAGCATTTAGTAAATCAGATGCGCCATTAATTAAGGGCACCCCGGGAATTAAAAATAAGACTGAGGCGGCCATTGCGGTATCGGGCGTGCTGGTGAAATCTCTTAATAAGCCGGTGCAAAGCAGGGCCACAAAGCTGGCTACGCTGGCAAAGACAAAGGGCTTAAAGTGCTGTAATACCAGTTGAAACCGCACCGCCATTCCCACTGATGCGCCAAGAGTAGTAATCAAAATCGCCGCTGTATCGCCGCCAAATAAAGCTGCAAATGCGCCGCAAGATAAGCCCACAAATAAAGTCACCACGCTGCGCGGGTAATGGCCTTTGGCTTGGGCGATTAAATCTAAAGTGGCATGGGCCGCATCGGTATCAAGCTGGCCTTGCTCTAATGCAAATAGCCAGCCATCTAATGACGTTAATAAAGAAAAGTTTACTCCCATATGCGGCGCTTTTCTAAAGCCCGTTTCCCGCTCGTGCTCCCGCTCTATGGTGGCGCCTATATTAGTGGATGAAATAATCACCTCTACCTGCACCGCGCCCAGCGCCTTGGCCGTGCGCTGAATAATCAGCGAGGTGCGATGCGTGCCCGCCCCGGATTGATGGGCAAGCAGGCCTGCTTTTAAGGCCAGCGTCAGAATATCGGTCAGTGCGTAGATGGCTTTCATTGGCTCCGCGCAGGATCAGGCAAACGTCAACAGAGCTTTCATCATAAAGTAATTACGTTGGAATGCTTTATCCACGATCAAGCCAGCCTTAAAACAGGCATTTTTACGCCTGCGTCTGTGGTTTTTTTGTAATGGCCCGCAGCACAGCACGGGGAAGCGAGGTTTTAAGCCATTTCTGCTCTGAAAATACCCGCCAGAAAGGCCATTTACACCGCATTTTTCTACGCATACTTAGTCTTGCTGTGTTTGATTTAGCTTAAAAGGCAGTGAATTTAAGTACTTAACTGGTACATACGAGTATTGACACAACTCGTCTGTACGAGTTAAGTTGCGTCACTGTGAATATTACACAAAGAGGCAGACAGATGAGCTATGACTACCGGCAGATTGCACAGCAGATCCTCGATTCAATAGGCGGGGCAGAAAATATCGAGCAGGCGGCGCACTGTATTACGCGGCTGCGGATTGCTTTAAAAGACGAAGGCAAAATCAATCATGAGGCGCTGAAGGTGGTTGATCTGGTGAAAGGCCAGTTCAGCAACGGCGGTGTGTTTCAGATTGTGATTGGCTCGGGTGATGTGGATAGGGTTTACGCGCAGCTGATCGATCTGGCAGGCAGAAGCGCTGCCACCGTGGCGGATGTAAAAGGCAAGGCTGACAATAAACTCAACCCTTTGCAGCGCTTGGTCAAGATTTTCTCTGATGTGTTTATGCCAATTCTGCCCGCGATTATTGTCGCGGGCCTCTTAATGGGGATAAACAATCTGCTCGGCGCTAAGGATATGTTTATCCCAGGCAAAAGTTTACTGGATGCATATCCGGGCCTGAGCGGGCTGTGGCAGCTGGTCAATATGATGGCCAATACCTCCTTTGTGTTCTTGCCTGCCCTGGTGGGCTGGTCGGCGGCCAAGCGTTTTGGTGGCAGCGAAGTTTTGGGGATTGTGCTGGGCTTGCTGCTGGTGCATCCCGATCTGCTCAACGCTTGGAATTACGGCAAGGCCGCAGCGGGGCTGGATGGCCAGGCGATTCCTTACTTCGATATTTTGGGCTTGTTTAAGATTGAGCGCGTTGGTTATCAGGGGCAGATCTTGCCTATCCTGGCGGCAACCTGGGTGATGAGTCAGGTAGAAATCTGGCTGAAAGCGCGCGTGCCTAATGCGATTCAACTGCTGGTCGTGCCGATTACCACCATCGTAGTCAGTGGCGTGCTGGCGCTGGCGGTGATTGGGCCGGTGGCGCGTGGCCTCGGCGTGTTGATTACCCAAGGCTTGGTGCATATTTTTGAAGTGGCCCCCGTGCTGGGCGCGGCGATTTTTGGTGCGCTGTATGCGCCGCTGGTGATTACCGGCATGCACCATATGTTTATTGCGGTGGATTTGCAGCTGATTACTAGCCACGGCGGTACTTTTATCTGGCCGATTATTGCGCTATCAAATATTGCCCAAGGCAGTGCGGCTTTGGCGATGTTCTGCATTGCAAAAAGCGCTACCGAAAAAAGCATGGCCTCTACCTCGGCAATCTCTGCGTTCTCCGGCATTACCGAGCCAGCTATGTTTGGGGTAAATCTGCGCTTTAAATATCCTTTCTACGCCGCATTGATAGGTTCAGCCTGCGCATCGGTCTTGATTACCCTAAACCACGTTTTAGCTTCCGCGATTGGCGTGGGCGGCTTACCGGCGTTTATCTCGATTGTGCCTGTGCATATTCCGGTGTTCCTGCTGGGTACCTTAGTTGCCGTCATTGTGCCGTTTTGCCTGACTTGGGTCTTTGCCAAGCGCATGGCGTGGAAAGCTGAGCCGGTGCTGGCTCAGCAATCTGTGTAGATATCCGGAGCGGCAACGCCTCAGTTTTTTAGTAAGCAGCGCCGTATCAGTGGCGCTGCGCAGGGAGTATTCAGATGCAACAAGACTGGCAATCATCGGTGGTTTATCAAATTTATCCTAAAAGCTTTTGCAGCCATCAGGGCAAGGCGACGGGGGATATTCTGGGCATAGTAGACAGGCTGGATTATCTGCAATGGCTGGGAGTGGATTATCTGTGGCTGACGCCAATTTACGCCTCGCCGCAAAAAGACAATGGCTACGATGTTAGCGATTACTACGCGATTGATCCGGCTTACGGCTGCATGGCCGATTTTGACTTGCTGCTGAGCGAAGCATCTGCTCGTGGCCTGCGAATCATGCTGGATATCGTGGTGAACCACACTTCGGTACAGCACGCATGGTTTCAGGAGGCTTTAAAGGGCCGTGATAATCCTTATCGTGATTTCTATATCTGGCGCGATCAGCCCAATAACTGGCAATCCAAATTTGGCGGCTCAGCATGGGCGCTTGATCAGGCCAGCGGCCAGTATTATCTGCATTTATTTGATGAAAGCCAGGCGGATTTAAATTGGGAAAACCCAAAGCTGCGCCAGGCCGTGTTCGAGATGATGCAGTTTTGGGCCGATAAAGGCGTGGCAGGCTTTCGCCTCGATGTGATTAATCTGATCTCCAAGCAGCAAGATTTTAGCGACGACGATAGTGATGGCCGCCGTTTTTACACCGATGGACCGCGCGTGCATGAATATCTGCAAGAAATGCACCGCGCCGTATTTGCCGGGCGGGATTTGCTGACCGTGGGCGAAATGTCATCGACCACTTTGCCTCACTGCATTCAATACTCGCGGCCAGACCGGTATGAATTATCCATGACGTTTAATTTCCACCATCTGAAAGTGGATTATCCGAATGGCGAGAAATGGGTGGCCGCGCCTTACGATTTTATTGAGCTAAAACGCATCTTGTCGGATTGGCAAAGCGGCATGAACGAGGGGGGGGGCTGGAACGCTATTTTTTGGTGCAACCACGATCAGCCGCGCGTGGTTTCACGCTTTGGCGACGATGGCCGCTATCGCGTTGAATCCGCCAAAATGCTCGCCACCACGCTGCACGGCCTGCAAGGCACGCCCTATATTTATCAGGGCGAGGAAATTGGCATGGCTAATCCGGCCTTCACCCAGATCAGCGATTATCGCGATGTGGAAACGCTGAATGCCTACCAAAGCCTCAGCGTAGCGGGCGTGGCCGAGGCCGACATCATGGCCGCAATTAAGCAAAAATCCCGCGATAACTCGCGCACGCCAATGCAGTGGGATGATGGCCTGAACGCTGGTTTCTCCAGCGCTGAGCCGTGGATAGGCATCGCCAGCCAGCCAGAGGGGGTAAATGTGGCTGCTGCAAGGGCAGATGCAGATTCAGTATTGCATCACTACCGCAAGCTGATCGCCCTGCGCAAAACATCGGCTGCGCTTAAATATGGCGAATACCGCTGCCTGAGCACGCAAGACCCGGCCGTTTGGGCTTATACCCGCAGCTTGCCGGATGAAATCTTGCTAGTGGTGAGTAACTTTACTGCGAGCAGGGCAGTGTTTTCATATGCAGGCATCCCCGCTGGCTGGTCGGCGGAGCGGGTATTGGCTAATTACGCCGATATTGGCGCAGATTTCAGCCAGTTTAATTTACGGCCATTTGAATCGCTGATGGTGAGGTTTAGTCCTTCTTAGTTTAGGGGGCACTGCTGATGCAACATTGCAAGCAGTACTTTTTAAGTGCCTTCGGCACGTTGATTTTGGTGCGGGATCCCCGCTGGGACTCACTTTCTTGCTTCGCCAAGAAAGTAAGCAAAGAAGGCGACCCCGACCAGCACGAAGGCCCCTCATCTGCGGACAATCGAGCGGCGGCTGCGGAACTCGCTTCGCTCAAACAGTCCTCGCCGAAACCCCGCCCGCTTGTTCCTCGCTTCGGCGTGCTTCAAGGGGATTTTTAAGCCCTATGCAGAAAGTGTGGCTATTACATTTTTTTGTGTGCGAGTAAAAAAATTGTTTAACACGCACTGGGCTGCACCCGCCGCCCAGTTTTAACACCACCCCAATTCCTGCCTTCAGGAAGTTTTGTCCCCTCCCAATGTGCAGGGCCAGGGACGCTTTTGCTTGTTAGTTTGTTTTTAAAAATATATAAGGAGTAGAGCGATGTCTCATTCAGTAATTAAAACAGCAACCACGCTGTTAAGTGGCGTTTTGGTAGCGACGGCCTTGCCCGCAATGGCTTTTGAGTTTCACGGTTATGGCCGGATTGGCTCGGGGGCTTCAACAGGATCTGGCGGTGCGCAAAGCTGTTTTCAGCTGGCCGGTGCCGAGACCAAGTATCGTCTTGGTAACGAGTGCGAGTTATACGGCGAGCTGGAAATCAGCCACGACTTTTTTAAAAGCGAGCAGGGCAGCACCTTTACCGTGGTGGGAATGGGCAGCCTCTATAACCGCAACGACAGATCGCCCACTTTTCAGCCAGAAGATGGCAGCGCCAGAGCGCCGCAGATTTATGCCAAGTACAGCAATATCCCTGAGTTAAACGGTGCAACACTGTGGGCAGGACGCCGCTATTACAAGCGCCATGATGTGCATATCACTGATTTTTACTACTGGAATCCAAGCGGCACGGGGCTGGGGATTGAGGATTATAAAGTTGGCGATTTAAAGCTTAGCTATGCGTTTTCGCGCGAGGACAATATTTATCAGGCTGATTACGCCAATAAACATGATTTTCAGCTTGGCGGGATTAAGACAAATCAGGGGGGGGAAGTGGCGCTGGGCCTGAGTTATATCCAGGAAGCAGGGCAGGTGAGCGGTGCCAATAGCGGCTGGTCGCTCACCGCGCAGCACGAGCAAAAGGGCTGGCTGGGTGGCAGCAATAAATTCGCCATTCAGTATGGCGTTGGCCCCGGCACGGGTTTGAGTTATACGGGCTCTTTGCTGGCGGACCAGAGCAATAAACGTCTTCGCTTAGTTGAATCCTTTGACTGGCAGGCTACGCCAGAATTCGGCGGCCAGCTGACTGCGGTGTATCAGCGCGATCAAAGCGATGCAGGCAGGCAAACCTGGTGGTCGGCCGGGGCAAGGCCGGTTTACGCCTTCAGCCAGTATTTTAAATTAGTGGGCGAGGCAGGCCATGATCGGGTGGAGGCTTTAGACGGGCAAACGCGAAACCTAAGTAAGCTGACTATTGCGCCAACGTTTACCTTAGATAAAGCATTCTGGAGCCGCCCGGAGCTGCGTCTGTTTTATACCTACGCCCGCTGGAATGAAGCGGCCCAGAATGCCGCATCTGCTGGCTCTGCGCTGTCTAAAACCGGCACATTTGGTGCAGATTTAAATGGCTCAACTTACGGTGTGCAGCTTGAGTACTGGTGGTAAAGCGGTTTTATAAGCAGAGAAGCAAAAAAAGAGGGGCGCATTTAGCGCCCCTCTTTTTTCTTGCTGTGATATTTACAGCGATTTTTCAAATTGCTGCACCAGCTGATGCAGCTCGCTGGCTATTTCTGTGAGCTGTGATGCGGTTTGGCCCACATCTGTAATCCGGTTGGCATTTTGTTCGGTAAGCGCATTCATTTTTTCCATGGTTTGCGCTACTTCTTCGGTGGCAGAAGACTGCTGATCCAGCATCCCGGCCACATGGCGTGCGGATTGATCTACGCCGTTGCTGGCCGCAGCAATCTCGCCCAGCGTAAGGGTGCAGGCATCAATCTGCGCAGTGCCGTGATTGACCGAGGCCACAGCCTCACGCATGGTGGCAAGGGCTTCGCTGGTGCGGGCTTCCACACTGCTGATGGTGCTGGCAATGCTGATGGTACTGGCGCTGGTACGCTCGGCCAGCTTGCGCACTTCATCGGCCACTACGGCAAAGCCACGGCCGGTTTCACCTGCACGGGCCGCTTCAATAGCGGCATTCAGAGCCAGCAGATTGGTCTGGTCGGCAATTTCACGGATGGTTTGCGTTACCACGCTGATTTCTCTTACTGCATCGGATAGTAATCCGAGGGTTACGCGAGCCTGATCAACCACATTAACCACTTCTTGCGTGGCTTGCTGTGCTGCGCCCATTTCCTCTGCGCCACGTGTTGCCAGCTCATTGGCTTTAGCGGCGTGGTCTGCACTCAGGCGTGTGGCAAGGCTGATTTCACCCACGCTGGCTGCCATTTCTTCTAATGCGGCGGCAACTGTGCCTACGCCATCTGATTGCTCTCTGCTGCGTTTGAGTAATTCTTCAGCACTTTTAGCAACGCCCTTTGCACGCTCGTCCACGCGATTACCTGCAAGCACTACATCGGCAATAATGGCGCGCAAATTAATGCGCATTGATTCCAGCGCCACCAGCAGGTGGCTGAATTCCTTAGGCGCTTTGGCGTCTACATCAAAGCGGAAATTACCTTCACTGAGTTGTGAAAATGCGTACTCGATTTGCTGAATAGGGCGGGTCATCGACTGGCTTAAATACCAGCCGCCAGCAATGGCTGCAATGGCAGATACGGCAAGTAATGGCGTGGCAAAAGGGGAGGCCAGCGCAGGAAGCGCTACTGCAGCCAGTACCAGCCAGATTCTTTGCTTCATTGAGCTTTGCTGTGGCCATTCGGTGGCGGGCAGCTTGGCCTGGCCAGAGTTTACTTTGCTATATAGCGCTTCGGCAGCAGAGATCTGCGCACGGCTGGGCGTATTGCGTACCGACATATAGCCAATTTTCTGGCCGTTTTCGCGTATCGGCGTGACAAAGGCTTCTACCCAGTAATGATCGCCATTTTTGCAGCGGTTTTTAACAATGCCACGCCAAGGCAAATCTTTTTTTAAGGTTTGCCACATATCGTCGAAGGCACTGCCGGGCATAAAGGGATGACGAACAATATTGTGCGGCTCGCCAATGATTTCTGGCCCGGTAAATCCTGCCACTTCTTTGAAAGATGAATTGGCGTAGCTGATTCGACCTTTTAAATCTGTTTTGCTGACAATAGGGCGGCGGGGATCAACGGCGACTTCATGTTCGGTAATCGGTAAGTTGCTGCGCATTGCGAAATCCAATAGGGGGCTGACAGGCATGGGTTAGCCATGCTTGCATGTTGCAGGCTGGCGATGTGTATGCAGTTTTGCTGGATGATAAACGAATATTAGAGATTACTACTTAATTGCATTGGCTGACTATTGATATAAGCCCTATTTAGCTTGGGGGTAATCATGTGTGGTGTGGCGGATGGAGAAATGGCAGGCAATAAAAAACCTCAGAACCGAAGTTCTGAGGTTTTAATATTTGGTCGGGGCGGTGGGATTCGAACTCACGACCCTCTGCTCCCAAAGCAGATGCGCTACCGGGCTGCGCTACGCCCCGAAATCTCTTCACATTGCTGTGAAGAGGTGCGCATTATTACTGAGGCCGTACCGCTTGTCAACTGTTTCTGTTAATTGATATATCGGCCAGCAAAAGAAGTGATTGCAAATAAGGGTTTAGCGTTAAGCCTTCAAGGCAGTCTTTAGCCAGCTGGGCTTCTTTTGCCGCAACAGCACGCGCATATTCTAATGAGCCGCTGGCTTGAACTGCAGTCAGTACGGCAGGCAGCTCATCACGGTTGGCGTGTTGCAATGCGGTGCGGACAATATGGGCGGCTTCTGGCGTACCGTGGCTCATGACATGAATCAGTGGCAAAGTCGCTTTGCCTTCAGCCAGATCATCGCCGAGGGTTTTGCCGATTTCACTGGTTTTGCCAGAGTAATCTAATACATCGTCAATAATCTGGAAGGCAGTGCCCAGATGCATGCCAAAACGCGCCATACGATCTTCCGTATCAGGATCGCTTTCGGCAAGAATGGCGCCAAGGCGTGCTGCGGCTTCAAATAATTTAGCTGTTTTGTAGCGAATCACTTTTAAATAAGCGGCTTCATCGATATCCACATTGCCGATATTCATCAGCTGCAGTACTTCGCCTTCAGCAATAATATTAGTGGTATCGGCCAGCACTTGCATAATTCGCAATGAACCACAGCTCACCATCATCTGAAACGCGCGCGAGTATAAGAAGTCGCCCACTAAAACGGATGCGGCGTTGCCAAACAGCACATTGGCTGTATCGCGGCCACGGCGCAGATCCGATTCATCGACCACATCGTCATGCAGCAGCGTCGAGGTATGAATAAACTCGATCACGCCAGCCAGCTCGCGGTGATGGGTGCCTTCATAGCCCAAGGCTTTTGCAGACAAGAGCACCATCATTGGACGCAAGCGTTTACCGCCCGAGTTCACAATATATTCGGCGACTTGCCGCACTAGAATGACGTCAGAATAGAGGCGATCGCGGACCACCTGGTCCACCGCCTGCATTTCTTCGCCAATAACTGATTTTACGAACTCCATTGCCACGCTTGTGCCCCGTACTGCTCGTGCATGAATTAATCGCGCATGTTAGCAGAAACTTCGGCGCTCCGCTCTGTCTTGGGTACAGGAGTTTGCCGCGATTCCACTGGAATACGGAAGGCGGCGGTGCGTAAGTGCTTGACTTGATTAGTCCTTCGGCGTAGTATCGCGCGTTTCCCGATTCGGGAAGACGTTTTGCTGCTCGCGCTATTTAATAATAGAGGGCGTGACAGGTAGTAAAGCGCAAGACCCAAACTCTCCAATGGAGCTTGTTATGTATGCAGTCGTAAAAACCGGGGGCAAGCAGTATAAAGTTGTCGTCGGCCAAAAACTTAAAGTAGAACAGATTACTGCAGACATCGACAGCCAGATCGTACTGAATGAAGTATTGATGGTGGCAGACGGTGAAGTAGTGGTGATTGGTGCCCCACTGGTAGCTGGTGCATCTATCTCCGCAACCGTGGTAACACACGGTCGTGGCGACAAGGTGACCATTTTTAAAATGCGTCGTCGTAAGCATTATCAGCGCCATCAAGGCCATCGTCAGAATTACACTGAATTGCGTATCGACGCGATCGTTAAGTAATTCCGCCTTTTCGTAATTCAGTAGGAGTGTTGCAACATGGCACACAAGAAAGCTGGCGGTAGTTCACGTAACGGCCGCGACTCACATTCAAAACGACTTGGTATTAAGGTTTACGGCGGCGAATTAATTCCTGCTGGTTCTATCATCGTGCGTCAGCGCGGTACAGAATTCCACCCAGGCGATAACGTTGGCGTTGGTAAGGATCACACCTTGTTCGCGCTGAAAGATGGTTATGTACAGTACGCAATTAAAGGCGCTCTGAAGCGTCGCACTGTTACCATTCTGCCTTACGTTGGTGAAGAAGTAGCTGCTTAATTTATTAAGCGATAGTGGTATATTTTAAAGCCCTGTCCATCATGGATGGGGCTTTTTTTCTATCGGAAGTTTTGGTTCTGTTGCTTATTATTTTTGCACGGCATTTGTTTTATTTTTATGCTTTAAAAATAAATAAGCAACAGTGCCTCGCCCAAAGCACGCGGGCAGTCTTCTAAAGAATTTTGCTGGAGCTCTACGCATGAAATTTATTGATGAAGCAAGAATTGAAGCCATTGCCGGCAAGGGTGGCAGTGGTTCCGCAAGTATGCGCCGTGAGAAATTTATCCCCCGTGGCGGCCCGGATGGCGGTGATGGTGGCCGTGGTGGCAGTGTTTGGGCGGTTGCGGATGAAGATATCAATACATTGGTTGACTATCGTTTTGTAAAAAAATACAAAGCACGCGACGGTGAAAATGGCCGTGGTGCAGATTGCTACGGTAAGGGCGGCGATGATGTTGAATTGCGCATGCCGGTGGGCACGTCGATTGTGGATGCCGAATCTGGCGAGCTGATTGCAGATTTAACCGAAAGCGGCCAGCGGGTTGTGATTGCTAAGGGTGGCAAGGGTGGTTTGGGTAATCTGCACTTTAAATCGTCTGTAAACCGCGCGCCGCGCCAGACTGCACCGGCTGAAGAGGGCGAGCGCCGTGAGCTGCGTTTAGAGCTTAAAGTGCTGGCTGACGTAGGTTTGCTAGGCATGCCTAATGCGGGTAAATCCACCTTTATCCGCGCTGTTTCTGCTGCTAAACCTAAGGTGGCTGATTATCCGTTTACCACTTTATTCCCAAATCTGGGCGTGGTACGTATCGATGATAACCGCAGCTTTGTTGTGGCCGATATTCCTGGTCTGATCGAAGGCGCGGCTGAAGGGGCTGGTTTGGGGCATCGCTTCCTGAAGCACTTGCAGCGTACCGGTATTTTGCTGCACATCGTTGATCTGGCTCCGTTTGATGAGTCAACTGATCCGGTAGCTGAGGCCTGCGCCATTGTTGAAGAGCTGCGTAAATACGACGAAGAGCTGCATAAAAAACCTCGCTGGCTGGTGCTTAATAAGCTGGATATGATTCCGGAAGACGAACGGGCCGAGCGTGTGGCCAACTTCCTGAAAGCTTATGGCTGGGAAGAAGGCAAGCACGATGCCTATGAGGCGTTTGATCCGATGCAGCCACGTTTGTTTACTATTTCTGGCTTAACAGGTGAAGGTTGTCGCGATTTAACTTACGCGATTATGGATTACCTGGAAGCGGCCCGTATTTACGCGCGTAATGAAGATAAAATTCGCGCCGAGCAACTTGAAATAGCCCGTGAAGCTGCAGCGCTTGCAAAAGCGGAAGCCAATGCTGCAAAAGAAGCTGCAAAAGTAGCCGCTACTCAGGCAGATTTACTGGCTTCAGACGACAGCGCCAGCGCGTAATCAGATTTAATACTTCGCTAAGTACTGGCCTTGGCCTGAATTATTCAGGCTGGCGGGGTAGTAGAAAAACGTAGCAGACGCCCGGGTACAAGATAAAAAATGGCGAAAAATCGTAATTTACAAAGGGTAAATAAGGATTTTGAGCCATTTTTTAACTCAGTATTCGGGGTGCGCAGCCATGTTACAACTACCTCTGGTACTTGGCGGGTGTACGCGTTAAGCTCCTTTCCCTTTTGTACTCATCTGCCGGTCACATGCAGAACGACTCCGCTCTCTTAGAATTTTTTCAGCCTGGCTTTGTGCCGCTCGATCTGCCTCCACTGGCAGGGCTGATCCGCGCCCGTCCCTATTTAGACGCTTTTATCACGCTCTTTCGCGGGGGTGAGGAAGAAGTCATGGTGCGCCTCCTGGTGTTGCGGGAAATTGGCGCTCGTGCACAGGCTCCGCGCTGGACGCCGCAAGACTTACAAGCGCACTTTGCCTATATCAATCCTGTAAAGCTTGAAACCGTTTTAAAGCGGATTCGCGATAACGGTCTTCTGGTATGGGATTCGGATGAGCAGCTTTATTCATTATCTGAGCCGGGCCGCATTGCGCTGGCCTCGATTGGCACCCTGGTACAGTTTTCTGATGGCGATGCCGAGCTGGGCTATTTAACCGCGCAAGTAGCGGCGGGGCAGTCGGTTGGGCGGGTGGCGCATGAAGCATTGCAGCACCTATTGGCCCGCTTGAACGAGCTATACCGCGATTTTGAAGAAGCGCTTGAGTCGCAATCCGAGTTCCAAATTCGCAAGGCGCAATCTAAGCTGGAAAGTGTCTGGAAATGGGTAGAAAAAGGCACCGAGGTAATGCACTCCATCCTCGATGATGACACCTTGGATCTGCTGACACTGAATCAGGCGCAAGCCATTGCTACCGCGCAAAGTCGTATGTTGCGTTTAACCAGCGTATTTCAGCGCCGCTTAAGCGAGCTGGCTGCGCAGCGCGTGCATTTGGGCGAATCCGGGCTGACATCGACTAATGTGGCCGATTGGCTGCGGCGTCTGGATCAGGATGAATTGGCCAATTTGGGGCGGGATTTGTTGATTTTCCATCCGGAGCCAGTGTTTGTGACTGCGGATGAGTTGTTAGATATTTCCGAGTACGAGCTGGTTAGCCGTGAGCGTCTTGAATATATCGAGAGCGCCCTGCCGTCGAGTGAGGTGGCAGAAGACGTTGAAGCGATGGAAGTGGAGCGCCTCCTGGATGCGGAAGCGCTGTTTGAAGAGTTGGGCGCCTTAGCTGCCCGTGGCGGCACGGCCGAGCTGTTTGAGCAGGTGGTGGCTGATACTTACAATGTCACTGCTTATCGCTTATCTTTGCTTTCTTTACTTGGTGATGCCGATGCTGCACTAGAACAAAGTGTGGTGGCAGATTTAGTCCGCCTGCCTTTATTCTTGGAGGCAGAGGAAGGGGTGGAGCTGCTGGAACACCTGGAAGTAGCAGCAATTAGTCGCGGCAGGTTACGGCCTGTTGACATAAAATAGTTTAAATAAGTGCATGTTGCTTTCTGTTCTAGACAGCATTAACAAGGTAGGCTTGGGTCTAATCAAATCGTTGTGGAGTGCATAATGGGTCTTTTGGATGATCTGAAGCAGCAGGCCGCGTCAGTAGAAACAGATAGTGCAGAGCAAAGGCGTGTTTATCTTGCCAATATGGGCCTGATTGATAGTGCAATGCGTGCAGTCCTTGCTTATTTTTACGAGCTGGCAAATCAGCTTAAGGTGGTTAAACCGGCCAGCCCGCATACCTACCGGGTATGGGGAGTGGGTGAATTTACACAGATGAATATGACGCTTGCAGCGGCAAATTCGCGTAATAAATCGCTGGAGGGTGGAGAGCACCCTGATTACGTTGAGTTTATTGTTGAGTGGCAGGGGCGGGAGGCTTTACGAACAGTGTGTTCATCGCAAAGCGCTGCTAAACACTTAAAAGAGCAGATGTGGCAGTACGGATGTAAGCTGGAAGAAAAAATTCAGGCTGCGCCGGATGGTAAATTTATCCGCTCGGCAATAACGATAGCCCCTCTGGTGCCAACGCGTTTTCGCTTTGATGCGGTATATGACACCGGGAAAATTCGTTTAAATATTCGTAATCTGGCTAATTTAGGCGAAGATCAGCATTTATTGGATGCTGCTCAATGCACGCCTGTGCTCTGTGAAGAGCTGGCCAAGGCCATGCTGGGCAAGCCGCATCATTTGGCTGATTTATTAGCTTAACGTGTACTGCCGTCTGCTGTGCCTGGCCATGATTATATTGGGGTTGGCCACCCCGGCTGGCTTTCCTGCATTCTTTCGGTAAATTTGGCCTTATCTATTTGTGCAGTATGCCGCCATAATCTGTGCAGCATGCCAAAGTTTTGGCTAAGTTTCGCTACCTGCTTGAGTTATTTGTTTAATTTTGGCGTTTTATATCTGTATGGGTGTACATGGATCAAGCTCTTAATATTTTGGTCGCGCGCCTCCTGGCGCATCGCTTTTTACCGCGCAAAGATCCTTTAGCGCGGCGCGCTCTGATTGATGAAGCGTTCCGCGAATCGCTGGACCACCGGCTGGCCGGTTGTGGCTTGCGCCTATTAGAAAATCCTTACGCAGAATATATCGCCGTCGGCCTTGCCAGCGAGATGGAAGACTGGGTATTTGGCGAGGGCGAAAACTGGTTGTCCAATAATATGGGCATGCCAAGAGACGCGATTGCCCTTTTGATTGTGGTCTGGGCCTTAATTATTTTGCCAAAACGCCAGCGCCAGATTGCCCTGTCGGCATCAGACCCTGACGATATGTTTGGCGAAGCATCGCCGATTGAGTTTGGTGATGAGGTGGCTCCGGGTATTCCTGAAGAAGCGATTTACGCTGATTTTGGTAAAAAGCTCGGTGGTAAGGCTCGCTTTTCGATGAATTTAAGCCAGTTAGCCAAACTCGGCTTTATTAATCGCCGCAATAAAATGGTTTTTGAAGGGCCGCTGCTTGATCTGATGATCGATTATTCACGCTTAGCACCGCGGATTATTAATGGTGCTTTGGCTGATTTGCTGAAGATTGATGCCGTTGCGGTTGAAACACCGGTTGAAGATTGATGTGAAGATTTGTGAAGGATCAGCGTTTATTCGGTGCTCTGGCGTGCAATTAGTTTGCGGCCGCATGGATTGATGACGAGTGCTGTTGAGCCAGCAGGCCCCTTCAAAGCGGCTTCCGGGTTGCGTCAAAATAGTCAGTAAGCAGATAAGCTGCAATGCAGTTTTATCGGGACATAGGTTGAAGATTAATGTTTCAGATTCGTGAAATAGAAATGGTTCATTGGGATTTCTGGCGTGCGATTCGTGTGCCGCTGGATGCCCAGATTGTGACCATTGTCGGGCCAAATGGCTCAGGCAAAACGACTATGCTGGACGCGCTGCGCACCTTGCTGGCTTTGCGCTGCTCGGGTCGCCGTGATTACAAGCGCTATGTTCGCAATAATAAAGAAAACTTTGCCTGGCTGCGTGGTGTGGTTTCCAATCCGCGTCGTGGCGAAGGTGGCTTATTTCCCTATTTGTTTTTCCCCATTACTAGCCCTGAGGTCACGCTGTTTTGCCGCGTAAAAAAACAGGGTGGCGATTGGGTGCGTCATTACGCCATTGCCGAAGGCGTGGTTGAGCTGACGCCAGAAACCGAAAGTGGTCTGCAATGGCTGGGCGTAAATGAATACAAGCGCCGTCTTGAATCGGCGGGCCTGACTGCGGCGATTGCCGAAGTATTGGCGCTGGAGCAGGGCGATACCGATAAGCTGTGTGAGTACAGCCCCAAGGCTTTGCTGGATTTGGTGTTCCAGGTGTTTGGCGATAAGCAGGTATTGGATAACTATCAGGATGCCAAGCTGCGCCTGAAAGAAACCGAAGGCGAGCTGGGTAAAGTTGAGCAGCAGATGGCCCAGATCGGGCTGGATGTGGAGAGGATGAAGCTGCGCTCTAACAGCTTTCTGGAATGGCAGGCATTGCAACGCGATGTGATTCGCCTGGAAAAAGACGTGGTGCCTGGCCTTAAGTACCTTGAGCAGTGGGATGGCTTGCTGGCTGGTTTGCAGCAGTTCCGTCTTGCGCGCACTAATCTGCGGGCTAAGAAGCAAGAGCTGGACGAGTTGAATCTGGCGTATTCAGAATTCGATCAGCGCCGCGAAGCTGCCATGGTAGGCGAGCGTGAAGCCAAGCAGGCTTACGATAATCACTTTGCCCTGTTTCAACAGGTGCGTGATGCGGCCCGCGATACTGAAAAACTGCTGAAAGAAGAAACTCGCCTGCGTGAGCTGGCCGAGTCAGAGCATGGCCGTGATGCGGTCAGCATTAATGACCGGTTGCTGGCTTTAAAAGAGCAGCTTGCCAGCTTAAGACAGTGGCTGCGTACTGCTAAAGAAGAGCGCCAGCAGCTGGCCGATATGCAAAACACCCTGCAAGCGGGCAGAGCGCCGTCGCCAGATTTTACCCGGAATATGCGCTCAGCCCTGGATGAGGCGGCTATTCCGCACCTGGTGTTGACTGAAATCGTTGAAGTCACCGATGCTAGCTGGCAGCAGGCGGTTGAAGCCTTGCTGGCTCCTTATCGTCACATCGTATTGCTTAAGCGTGCCAGCGATAGAAACCGCGCATGGGAAATTGCCCAGCGCTTACGCTATCGCCACTTTATTGTGCCTGACAGCGAGCCTGTGCCGCGCGCCAATAAAGGCTCGGTGCTAGAAGTGGTTGATTTCAATGGTGATGCGCCAAGCTGGGTGGTGCAATTGCTGAACCGCACTCAGCGCGTTGTCACCGTTGAAGCGGGTGGCAAGGTCGATGGCGACTGGATCACCAAAGAGGGGTATCACAAAGAGCGCCGTGGTGGCCGCGATATTAGCGTACGGCCAAGTGATTTTGCCTTTGGCGAGGCCGCGCGGCAATCGCGTTTAGGCGATGCGCTGAGCCGTTTAAAAGTATTAAATCATCAAATTTTAGATGCCGAAGCCCGCGATGTAGATTTAAGCCGCGATATCAGCGGCCATACCGAGCAATTGATGGGTATGCAGGCGGTGGTACAGCTGGCAGCACGTCAGGAGGAATTTGCAGCAGCAGCGGCACGTTTCCCCGGTGAGCAGGAATCTGTTCAAAACTTGGGTGCCGAGCTGGCCGCAGCACAAGCAGCCTGGGAAGCGGCGCGGGATGCTCGTGAAGAATTGCGCGTCGGTTTTGAGCGCAGTAAAGATCAGCGCGAGCGTCTGGCCGGGCAAGTGAATTATCAGCAAGATCAGACACAGCGTCAGCAGCTGGAAATCCACAAGCAATTACGCCAGTTGCGCGAGCTGAAAACCAGTATGCAGGAGCATTTAAGCGATGTATCTGCGTTGAATGCCGTGCGTGAGCAATTTGGCAGTGTGCGCGAAGTGCAGCATTTGCTGGAGCGCCAACGCCAGCAGCTGGCCAATGGTCAGTGGGAAACCGATGAAACAATTCTGGCCCGCCGCGATAAGCTGCAAAATGATTACGACACCGTGCAGCGTGATGCCGAAGTTCATTACAAAGAAGTTCAGCGTACTGGTGAGCTGACGCATGAAGCGCGTGCCGCCTATATTAATAAGCTGCGTGCCACGGTACGTGCTTACTGCCGCAATATTGCCCGCCTAGGCGAGCTGGCAGGGATTGATGTAGAGGCCGAAATGCCGCATCTGGATAACGATGATGCCGTGCTGGCGCAAGCAGGTTTGGCGGCGCGTTTCAATTTCGACCAGAAAGGCATGATGGGCATGAACGACGGTGAGGCGTCGGGTGGTCAGCAGGTGATGAAGTCCTTGATTCTGCTGATTGGCCTGATGATGGATGATGCCAATCCATCAGGCTTTGTGTTTATTGATGAGCCGTTTGCCCACCTGGATATCTTTAATATTGATCGCGTTGGCGCTTTCCTGAAAGCCACGCAGGCGCAGTATTTAATTACCACGCCACTGACTCATAACACCAATGTCTACGCGCCATCTGATTTGACGCTGACCACACGTAAAAAGCGCCCGGGGGATACTTGGGCGCCACTTATTCTTCAAACCCGTCGCCGGGTTGAAACTGCACAACAAGAGCTGATCGTATGAAACAAGTATTCCATTTTTTCGCCCCCTGCCCGCGAGGCCTAGAAGGGCCACTCGTTGCTGAATTAGAAGCACTTGGCGCCGATCAGATCAAAGCAACTGATGGTGGTGTGGGTTTCGCTGGTTCCTGGATTTTGATGTACGAGGCCAATCTGCAATCCCGTATTGCCAGCCGTATTCTTTGGCGCGTTGCAGAAAAAAGCTGGAAAACAGAAGACGATCTTTACGCCATGGCGCGTGATTTAGATTGGGCCGAATTGTTTTCTGTGGATTGCACCATCAAGGTGGGCGTTACGGCCTATCGTGTACCGCAGATTCGCAGCCCCGAATTTGTTGCGCTGCGGATTAAAGACGGCATCTGTGATCGCTTCCGTCTGAAAGGCGGCAAGCGCCCGAGTGTGGATACCGCTGAGCCGGATATGCGTATCCAGCTTTATCTTACTGATCGCAATGCCACTCTCTATTTAGATACCTCAGGCGATGCGCTGTTTAAGCGTGGCTATCGTATTGAAACCGGCGAAGCACCAATGCGCGAAAATCTCGCTGCCGGTATTTTGGCCTTGATTGGCTGGACACCTGCCGAAGCGCTGTACGATCCAATGTGTGGATCGGCGACCTTCTTGATTGAAGCGGCCATGATTGCGCGCAAAATTGCACCGGGTGCGCGTCGCGAATTTGCATTCCAGAAAATGCGTTTGCATAGCGAAGGCATGTGGCAAGAGCTGGTTGCTGCAGCGCGTGCTGCTGAAACCAAAGAAATTTTCCCTATCTATGGTAGTGATGTGTCAGCTGCCGCAATTGCTCATGCCCAGGCTAATTTAGATTACGCCCGCTTTGACGACACCATTCATTTAAAACAGCTGAACGCTATGGATGCCAAACCGCCTGTAGAAATGACAGGGGTCTGGCTTTCCAATCCGCCTTATGGTGTACGCTTGGATGAGAAAGAAAAACTGGCTGCGCTTTATCCGCAGTGGGGTGATGCCTTGAAAAAGCGTTTTTCGGGCTGGAGAGCTTATTTCCTGACGGCTGATATGGACATCACTAAGCATATGGGTCTTAAAGCTTCCAAGCGCACACCTTTATATAATGGTGGTCTGGAGTGCCGTTTGTTTGAATACATTATGATTGCAGGCGGTATGCGCCGAAAACCTGCTGGTTCAGGCGAATAAATCGCTGAAAATTGAAACAAGCCGCTTTTAAGCGGCTTGTTTGCTTTGTGTAGCATGATTTTGCGTGTGAGCAGAGCCTGTCAAATAGCATCTTGTTAAAGTTTCTCGTTTGTTTGATCGTTTTAAAATCAACCGTTTACCTTGTTTTTTGTACTTTATTGCTACTAAGGTGTTGACCGGGTGTGGTGTCGCCGGTATAGTTCGGCCTCTCGCTGCAGCACACACAGCAACACGGTGTTCGAGCAGTGGCGAAACGATCTTTAAAAAAATACAGTCGATGAGTGTGAGTGCTTGATTCGGAAGCGAAACAAGTGCTTACATGAGTAAGGAGTAGCCAGCGATGGTTGCTCTGAATAAAGTAAGCCAGTAAGTACTAGCTTAGCGATTAAACTAAAGAGTTTGATCCTGGCTCAGATTGAACGCTGGCGGCATGCTTTACACATGCAAGTCGAACGGTAACA
>NZ_PDZG01000072.1 GCF_002735645.1 Iodobacter sp. BJB302 | reverse complement strand
GGAGTGGGTTTGGCCGGGGTGCTGGTCTGGGGGGCGGGGCTGCCAGTGCCTACTTTAAGAATCTGCCCGATTTGAATGGTGTTGTCGTTCAGCTGGTTTAAGCGCTGAAGCTCACTGACGCTGCGTCCGGTGCTCCTCGCGATGCTATAGAGCGTATCCCCGGATTTAACCTGGTATAAGCCATCGCCAAGCGGGGCTGTGCCGCAGGCACTGACGAGCAGAAGGAGCAACAGAGCGCGGCAGGAAGAAAAGGATGGGCAGATAAGCATGCATCTATTTTAACATCCTGTGTAAGGACTGCTGAGGGTATTAATTGGAATACACAAGAGGCTGCTTAATGCTTAATTGTTCAGCTGGCCAGCCGGGCATCCGGCGCTTGCTGCGGATGCCCGATTTAAAATCAGTATTTCTCAGACTGTTTACACATTCATGGCTATCGTTGCCATGTTGTGAGCTTGACCTGGCTCTAGCTTAAACGATAGCGGCTTACTTCTTTTTGCATGGTGTCTGCAAGCGTGCGTAATTCTTTTGCTGATGCAGCCTCGTGCAGTGCTGCGGCATGGGCTTCTTCTGCCATGCATGCAGTGCGCTCAACCTGCAAGGCCATGGCGTGGCTGGCCGCGCTTTGCTCATTGATGGCAAGCGAGATATCGCTGACTTGCTCCACTACCGAGTGTGCGGCACTGCGAATTTCACGCATGGCATTGCCCGCTTCGCCCACGAGTGATACGCCCTGATCTACCCGGCCCACCACATCCAGCATCCTTGCTTTCTCGGATATTTCAACTCTCCAATAGGGCAAACACGAAGATGGGTATTAAACAGTTAAACTGTTTTTGCAGCGTAATAACATTTAGCGCACATTGCTAAATATCTTGAATTGCCCCCAATCACAATTTGCTCGCCTGATATTTCTCTGAAGCCTTGCGCATTAATTCGTGCATTCATGGTGGCTTTTTTGCCGCAAAGGCAGATGGTTTTCATTTCTTCCAAATCATCGGCCAGAGCCAGTAAAAAGGCCGAGCCTGGAAAAGGCATGCCTAAGAAATCTGCGCGCAGGCCGTAGCAAATCACAGGCAGGTTATGCTGATGCGCCAGAATGTGTAATTGCCTGACTTGATCAGAGCTTAAGAATTGCGCCTCGTCAATTAAAATACAGGCGACTTTTCTATTTTCGAATAGTTGGCTGAAGTTGGTTTCGGCACTGAATATTTCTGCCTGGCGCGTGACCCCAAGGCGGGATGCCACCGTGCCAACGCTATGGCGATCATCAATTGCGGCGGTGAAGAGCGCAATATTCATATCGCGTTCTTCATAATTATGGGCAACTTGCAGCATGGCCGTTGATTTACCCGCATTCATTGCGGAATAGCGAAAATAGAGTTTGGCCATGGGCGGGGTCTCGGCAAAAAAGGCCGCATTCTACGCCGTAAAAAGCGTGCTTGCGAGCAGGCTTTGCGATGTTTTAGCCGCAGGCCTGCGCAGCTTACGGCTGCTTAAATATAATCAAACAGCAGCAAACGCCGCCCTGACTTCGGCAAAAGGATAATCTGCCAGCTTGCCAAAGTAAGCCATCTTGCTGGCACGGTATTTGGTCAGAATGGGCAGCGTCATGCCGCAGAGAAAGCAGCTTAAGATATGCGCGCTCAGTGGTTTGCCCGCTTTATTTTGCAGATCGGCACACATGGCTTCCAGATCTAAATCATTAACTGGCACTAGCGCTGGCGGCGCCGGAAGGGTGGCAGGTTTGCCATGACATACGCTGCAATGGCCACAGGCAGTAGGCGCGTTTTCGTCGCCAAAATACACCGCCAGAGCATGGCTCAGGCATTCTGTGCTTTCAAAAAGAGACAGCATCTGGGCCAGCCGGCCAATTTCTTTTTGTTCCTTGTCACTAAACTGGCGATAAAGTTGTGCGGATAAGCGCTCAGTATCAATGGCGGCGAGCACATGATAAACATCGGTCATTTGCTTGGTTTCAAGGCGCAGATAGCCGCTTTCATCAAGGTATTCCAGTGCGGTAACGGCACGCTGGCGCTGATCAGGGAACTCTGCAAGGAAAGAGTCAAAATCAAAGCTGTACCATGTGCGTGCCAGCCTGGCGTGCCTGAGCAAAGAGGCAATAAATTCGCGGCGCTCTTCTTTAAAACTGCCGAGTAAATCGGCTTCACTCATTTGCAATACAAAACGATATTCACTGTAATAGCTGTAAAGCGGCTGAATGATGCCCAGCATATTTAAATAGACCAGCAGGGTTTTTAAAGGCAGCTGGCGGATATTGCTTTGCGAGGATAAATCGTAAAGCGTCATTTCCCATTGGCCGCTGTCTGTGTTCTCCGTGATGTTTTGTAAAACTCTGGCAATGGATGCCTGCTCTGGCGTATCGCCATAAACAAAGTTTTGCAGCAGATTTAAGCCATCCTGGCTGCCTAGCAGGGTGCATAGCGATTTTTCGCCATCACGCCCGGCGCGGCCAATTTCCTGGCTGTAGTTTTCTACTGATTTAGGCAAGTCGTAATGGATCACTTGGCGAATATCGCTTTTATCGATGCCCATGCCAAAGGCAATGGTCGCCACAATCACTTGTGACTCGCCCCGCATAAAATCGTCCTGGATTTGCTGGCGAACCACATTATCCAGCCCGGCATGATAGGCCGTGGCTTTATAACCGTTGTTTTGCAGCATGGCGGCTACGACTTCGGCGGTGTTTTGCTGCGTGACATACACCACACAGGGGGCGTTGGGCGTTTTACCCAGCACATGGATCAGCGTGGCGTCTTTATGAGCACTTTCAGTCGGGCGGATATGCAGGTGTAAATTGGAGCGATAAAAACCGGTAACGGTAACGTGCTGGTCGCTGATGGCAAATTTGGCGGCCATATCTTTAATGACCGCCGGTGTGGCCGTGGCCGTGAGTAACAGCGCCTGAGGGATTTTTAACTCACGTTTGTAATCGGGCAGCTTCAGGTAATCCGGGCGAAAGTTGTGGCCCCATTCTGAAATACAGTGCGCCTCGTCGATCACCATCAGGGATACGGGTATCTGGGCAATAAAGCGCCGGAAGCGCTCATTTTTTAAACGCTCAACCGACACCATTAAAATCTTAAGCTTGCCTTCCTGCGCATCTTTCATCACCTGCTGCGTTTCTTCACGGCTTTGGCTTGAATCAATGGCGGCCGATGCGATGTCCTTGCTTTGCAAAAAGGCTAGCTGATCGCGGATCAGGGCCAGTAAGGGGGATATGACTAGGGTGAGGTGCGGCATTTGTAAGGCAGCAAGCTGGTAGCACAGCGATTTACCCGATCCGGTAGGGAAAATCGCCATTGCCGAATGTCCGTCTGTCAGTGCTTCAACGACTTCACGTTGACCATTGCGAAACTGGCTAAAACCGAAATAATTTTGAAGTTGTTCAGAAAGCGATACGGCGTTGGGCATAAGACTTTGATTCCAGAGTGCAAGATAACAAGTTGAAACTTTTCAGTGTGGCGGGGCCGAATATTAACAGAGGTGTAAGATTTTTGCCGAGTTATCGATGGGTGTCGTAGCTTTTGTGCTGGCTGATGCCTAGGAAATATAAATACACACTTTTGCCTGATAAACGCTTAGCTCTGAGCCTGTTGTGTGCTGCCATATTCAAGAATAATCCGGTGCTTAGGCTGACCTGCTGAGTGGGCGCAGGGATGGCTGCCTCTGCATTTGCTTAAAACCGGTCATATTTCACTGCTGCTTTTATTCGCCTGGTGTATGCTTAAGTTATTGATTTGTATTGAATGGGTGGGCCATGACTACCATTTCCTCATCGGGCACAACAAACTATTCTTCATTGGTTCAGCCAGTTTTACAGGGCGCAGTTGCTGCGGAGCAGCTCAGAGCGCAGCCGCAGGAAACACGCGACAAGATCAAGCCCGTTGCTGAGCAGGTGTATATCTCTAAACAGGCACAGCAGCTTTATGACACTTATACACGCAGTACAAATAATGCAAACGAGCGCTACAGCACGGATTCATCGGCCGATCAGTCTGGTGGTGCAAATGCCGGGCAAGTGGCAGATACCTTGAAAACGGTACAAAACCGGCAAACTGCGCGTGCCTTGTTAGAATATAAGCAACAACAGTCAACAGAATCCGCGCCGAAACCAGAGCCGCGGGAGCCTGCAAAGCCAAGTACATCCATTGAAGCCATTGCCTGATACTTAAATCATGGCCTTACAAAAAACCAGCGTAAGCTGGTTTTTTTATGCACAAGGATAAACAGGCGTGAATAGATTAAACAGGCAAGGCGCGTTGTTCTGCCCGCCTGATCATGCCTTTTAGCAATAATGCCTGCACAATGGTCGCCATATTCGAGCTGGCCCAGTAAACGCCAATAGCTGCAGGCAGGGTGCTGAGCGCGATGATGGAAACAATCACCGGAATCATCATAACGAGCATGCTGCTGGCATCACTGGCTGCGCCGGGCATAAGAATCAGGCCGAAAAACATCAGTACACCCACTAAAATATTTAACACAAAATCAGGCCTGGCTAAGCTGGCGAGCCATAGAAACTTTGATGTAAAGCTTATGCCGCTTAAAGCATGGAAAAACCCCATGCCAAATACACTGCGCGAGGCCATATTGCCGAGCATTGCCTTAGTAAAAAATGAAATGCCATGTTCACGATATAGCGCCATGGTTTGCTTTATGAGCTCGCCTGGATTGCTCTTGTGCTGTTCACTTAGCCTGGCCTGTATTGGTTTGAGCTTGGCCATAGCCAGCTTGTTTTTATGCATTTGATACGCCGAGGCGAGCGACAGAGGCATCAGGGCAGCACGCACGCAGAGCGTCATCAGCATAATGGAGAGTGCTTCAGAAATGCCCAGGTGGGATGTCAGCATGCTGATACTTGCTGTAAATACATTCGTCCAGAGGGCCCAAAGGTCCATTTCTATCTCCATTATGTTTGAGTGGCTGGTTTTAATTGCGGCTGAATAAGGCGAGTCTGATTCCAAAAGAAATAAAAATCGCCCCGATGGCTCTGTCTGTCCAACAAGTAAAAGCGTTGCTGATTCGAATGCGCTGGCTGATTTTGGCCGATGTGATGGCTAAAAAGTGACACCACAACATGCCATTGGCATTGAATATGCAGCCAAGTAAGATAAATGCAAGTGCCTTGGAAGGGGAATGATCAGAAATAAATTGCGGCACAAAAGCGAGGAAAAAGAGTGCGACTTTGGGATTAAGTAAATTACAGAAAAAACCTTGTAGGAAAACCGCCCGGTCAGCCAGTACTTCTACTGGCTGACTGATCGCTGTTGTGGCTGACCTGTTTAATAAAAGCTTGCCACCCATATAGATCAGATAGGCTGCACCGATGTATTTCACAATAGTAAATGCCACAGCCGATGTGGCTAATAGCGCAGACAAGCCCAGCGCTGCAGCAAAAATATGCACCAAAGTGCCGCTGCCTATTCCCAGCGCCGCCGCCGAGCCAGAACGCCAGCCTTGCGCTGCGCTGCGTGAAACAATTAATAAAGAATCCGGTCCCGGGGCTATATTCAGTAAAAGGCCGGAAACAATAAACAGGCCCAGGTCGTGAATGCCAAACATATGCGCGCCTTAATTAAAAAAATTAAGGCGCGCATATTAGCATTTTGCTTGCAGCAGGTGGCCGTGTTGCAAGGGCTGGTACTTTCCAGTGCAGATTGATTATTGGGTTAATCAGTTTCTTTAAGCATCCCGATCGCTTCCAGCGCCATTGCCAGGCGCACAACTCTTGCGCCTGCCACCACCACATAATTTGCGCCGCTGGTTTTTAAATCGGCTTCGTAAAGATTAAACAGATCATCTCTGTCGTTGGGGTTTTCGCGCAGGGGGTCTGGCTCCCATGGGATGTCCGGGCGGGTGAGCAGGTGGAGTGCGTAGTCATGTGGGCGATAGAGTGCGGTGAGTGCGTCAGGGCAGTGCCCGTAGCGCACCTCTGCCCATATTTTGCACACCAGTGCTGTAGTATCGCAGACCAATAGCGGGGCATCACAGGGGGCTTCGGCGGCAAGCTGGCCTCGGGCGATGGCGATGATATCGCTGAGCTGATAATCATTGCTGCCTTTTTGGGCAAAGTATTCGCGCACGTATTCGGCCACCCACGGCGCACTGAGCGCCGTGGACAGATCTTGCGCTAGGGTGGATTTTCCGCTGGATTCCGGGCCGACAATGGCGATTTTCATACGCTGGCGGCCTCCTGCCTGATTTCTTTGCGCCAGCTTATCCATCCAGAGACAGCCAGAGCAGTCAGAATCACATAAAGCACGGCGGTGAGGTGCAGGCCTTTATAGGCGTAAACACCCGAGGCAATCAGATCCAGTGCTATCCAATACGGCCAGTTTTCGATTTTCTTGCGCGCCTGCATCCACTGGGCGATCAGGCCAAACACAAAGATGCCTGAATCAAGCAGGGGCAAATCGGTAGGTAAGAATTGCACTTGAAAACGGGCAACCAGCAGCGTGAGCAGCAGGCCGCCGCCATTGATCAGCAGCCACTCGCGGCGGCTGAGTTTGCTGATGGGCAGGGAGTGATCGGCCGCGCTGCGTTTCCACATCCACCATCCGTAAATCGCTAGGGCGGCATAAATAAATTGCAGCAGGCTTTCGCCAAAAAGCCTGGCATCAAAAAATAGCCAAACATAAAGCATGCTGGCGATCAGCTGCAGGGGCCAGGTCAGCACATGGCTGCGTGTTGCCAGCCAGATTCCAAGTAAAGAGGCGATAAAACCAATGATTTCTAGTGTAGACACAGACAATAGGCTCCAGATTTAAGCGCGCTAAGGCTATATTGCTAAGAAGAAAAAGGAAAGCATCGTTATGAATGAATTTGGAGGGGGCCGGTTTAAAGTCGTTAAAGAGCTGGGGCAAGGTGCTCAGGGTTTGGTATTCCTTGCGAATGATACGCAGTTGGACAGACTGGTTGCGATTAAAGTGTTGCACAGCCATTCTGCTAAAAGCGTTGACGAAGCCAAAATAGTCAGCCGCTTGCAGCACCCCAATATTGTGGCGCTTTACGACACCCTGATCAGCAATGGTCATCCCTGTCTGGTGTTTGAGTATGTAAATGGACAGACACTGGCTCAGCTTCTGGCTGAAGGGGGGGCGATGCCGCCGGTGCAGGCTGTGGAAATCATTTGCGGCGTACTCGAAGGCCTGGCCTATGCCCATGCCGAAGGGCTGATTCACCGTGATATCAAGCCGCACAATGTGATGCTTGACGAGCTGGGTCGGCCAAGATTGATGGATTTTGGGATTGCCGCCAGGCGTGGCAATAAGGAGCCGGGCGAGATGATTGGCACGGCGGGCTATATGGCGCCGGAGATGATGCAGAATTTGCCGGTGGATGCCGAAGCCGATGTGTTTGCCGTGGGGATGACGCTGTACCAGATGCTGACGGGCAGACCGGCCGCCGAAGGGGAATCGGTTTATACCATTTTGCACCGCGTGGCCAACGAGCCGTTTGTGCCGCCATCCAGCCTGAAAGACAGCGTGGATGAAAAGCTGGATCACCTTGTGATGGTGGCCCTGTTTAAAAATCCGCAAGAGCGCTATCACGATGCAAGGGAGATGCTGCTGGCGCTGCGTGAATGGCTGGGCGGGCAGAGTCAGCAGGAAGGCGGCGAGGGCAGCGGCAACAGTACACTGGATTTTCTGCTCAGGCGCATGCGCCACACCGCTGATTTCCCTGCCTTATCGCAAGCCGTAACGGCCATCAATAAAATTAACGAGGGCGATGCAGAGCGCTTACAGGTTTTATCTGAAGTGATTTTGCAGGACTTTTCGCTGACCAATAAACTACTCAGAATTGTGAATTCTGCCAGTTTTGGGCATTTTGGCGGCACCATCAGCACCATTTCCAGAGCGATTGTGATTCTGGGTTTTGATGCTATTCGTAATTTGGCGATTACGCTGCTGCTGTTTGAACATATGCACAATAAGGCACAGGCCATTTCGCTGAAAGATGCGGTGCTGAGTGCCTTTTTTGGCGGCGTGTTATCGCGGGAGCTGGGCAAAAAAAGCGGCGCGCGGGATGTGGAAGAAGCCCTTATTTGCGGCATGTTTACGGCGCTGGGTAAGCTGCTGACGGTTTATTATTTTCATGAAGAAAATATTGAAATTAATAAACGTGTGCAGGCAGGCGGCAACGAGGAGAACGCTTCGGTGCAGGTGCTGGGCTTAAGTTTCAGAGAGCTGGGCATGGGCGTAGCACAAAGCTGGAATTTCCCTGAGCGTATGCTGGTTAGCATGCGTCATCTGCCTGATGGGCCAGTGAAGCCACCGCAAAATCAAACCGACCGGCTGCGCTTATTTGCCAATATTGGTGCGTCTCTCGTGCCTTTGATTCACTTACCCCCTTCTGGCGCAGAACGCGGCCTGCAAGAAGTTGAAAAAAGAATCAGGCCTGCCTACGCATGGAGCGCGCGTGAATTAGGCGATTTGCTGAAGGATTCGGCATCGGCTTATCTGGGGTATTTAGGTATTTTAGGGGTAGATACTCAGCAAAGTGATTTTGCCAATCAGCTGCGCACACTGACTGGCGTGCTGACCGATAAAAAGAATGCATCGCAGGTGGCAGATACTTTAGAAAGAGCGCAATTACGTACAGGCCAGTTTGATTCAAATCCAGAAACGGTTATGCCGGATGAGTCCACACGGCCCGCGGCTGAATCTTTATCGGCGGGGGTGCAGGATATTACAAATACGCTGGTAACGAGTTTTAAACTAAATGATTTACTCAGAATGATTTTAGAAACCATGTACCGGAGTATGGGTTTTGAGCATGTTTTGATTGCGACGCGTGATCCTAAAAAAAATCAGATCGTGGGGCGTTTTGGTTTTGGTACGGATATCAATGAAATTATCCCGCGTTTTCAGATCGATTTAGATAAGGCAGTGGATGTTTTTCAGGTGGCGCTGGAAAGAAACGCAGATATTTTTATTGAAGATATCAATGTAGATTCAATTAAAACCCGTATTCCGGCTTGGTATCGCAGCGCGCTGACATCGCAAACCTTTATTATTTTCCCTCTCGTGCTGGAGAAACGCACAATTGGCCTGCTCTATGCCGACAAAACCAAGGCTGGAAACTTAAAAATAGCGGGTAAGGAATTAAACCTGCTCAAAACGCTCAGAAACCAGGCTTTGCTTGCGATCAGGCAAAAGCAGATGGGCTTATGAACGCTGGGCTTGGCGGGTTTCATGGCTTTGCAGACAAACCCGCGTAAACCAATAGGCTTATTGGCTTACGCGATCAGGATTGCCGGGTGACGAATACAGCTTGAGTGGATAAGACAGGGCGACGCGCTCGCCCCAGATGCCTAAGCAATCAACTTACCCGTAAACCGGTCCCGGTTTGCCCAATAAGCGCACTCAGGGCATTTTTCGCCAGCGGGGTAGTCGCTGCCTTCTTCGTGCGGACAACCTAAGATGCGCTCGGGTGAGATTACAGAGAACGCATCATGGCGGGCGATGAAGGCCAGGACTTCTGCGATAACGGCACCATTCTTGCGAATATCACCTTCCTCATCCAGCCAGCGTTCCAGCGCAGTCACTTTGCCGCCTTCTTCCTGAATAATACCCACAGAAACTTTGCTGGCACGCTGATTGTCTGGCCCATAAAAAGTAACGGTTGCGATGGGATAGCCTTGAAAGCCGCGTTTGGCTTTTTTCTTTAGCTTGTCCTGATACCAGGTTGCTTTGAGTGACATGTTCAACGCCTTATTTTTACTGAGCCGGGCAGTTTACGCAGCTTAGGCCTGCTTGAATATGCATGCCACTCAGTGCACTCAGGCCGTAAGTACTTCGCCTCTTGAGCTGACAGGGCGGATTTCGGTGGCCTGAGACCAGACCACCTGCCAGATGTGATCCCGCAACTCGTAAAAATCGGTATGCCAGTATTGGGCGGGTGGAACCATATAGCCGCCAAAAACCACCGAAAGATTTGAGCGGTAGCGGATGATGGCCGCAGAGCCTGCTACACGCACGTCGATTGAGTCGGGCTCCCAGTTCAGATATCTGATATGCCCTGCTGCAATTGCGCCTAAGTACTGGGCTTTACTCAATGAGTCACCAATCGGCGTGATCAGCTGAAAATCCGGCGCGTGCAAGGCGCTGGCCGCTTCGATATTGCCCTGAACCAGCGCAGATAGTCGGGCATGCTCTGTTTTACGGATATGGTCGGCAACGGTATGTGTCGTCATGGCTGGGGCTCGTGAGTTGGAGACGATAGCTTAGATCTGTAAATGTTGCGTGCTGATGTCATTGTAATAAAGAAGTGGGGTCTGTAAACCCATGGCCTGTGCCTGGCTTGCTGCATTCCTGCTTATCTGCTCCCCAATCTTCGTAGTGGGTGTAAGCTTTGCACTTGGCTTGGGAGAAAAATGATGCAAAATTTTAGTTTCTACGCGCCCACACGTATTCATTTTGGGCAGGGGCAGGTGTCGCAACTGGCCGTGGAGATTCCTGCAGGCAGCCGGGTGCTACTGGTTTATGGTGGCGGCAGCATTAAGAAGAACGGCGTTTATCAGCAGGTGACCGCGGCTTTGCACCAGCACGAAATCATTGAATTTTCAGGTGTTGAGGCTAACCCGGAGTACGAAACGCTGATGCTGGCGGTAGCTCAGGCCAAAGAAGCTGAAGTGGATTGGGTACTGGCTGTGGGCGGTGGCTCGGTGATTGACGGGGCAAAGTTTATTGCGGCTGCAGCATTGCTGGATAAGGAGATTGATCCCTGGCTGATTGTGGGTAATCGCACGCCAGTTAAGCGCGCCTTGCCGATTGCCGTGGTGCTGACTTTGCCCGCCACAGGGGCAGAGAGTAACTTTGCTTCGGTGATTTCCCGCCGCGCTACGCAAGATAAAATGTCGTTTAAAAACGCCATGGTATTCCCGCGCTGTGCGGTGCTTGATCCGGCGCTGACGCAAAGCTTGCCCCCGCGCCAGATCAGCAATGGCGTGGTCGATGCGTTTATTCATACCACCGAGCAATACCTGACTTACCCTGCCGAAGCCCGCCTGCAGGACAGACTGGCCGAGGGGATTTTATCGACCTTGATCGAAGTCGGGCCAACGACGCTGGCTTATCCTGAAGATATCGATGCAAGGGCAAATTATATGTGGTGTGCCAATCAGGCGCTGTTTGGCCTTGTTGGGGTTGGTCAGCCACAGGATTGGGTTAGTCATGCCATCGGGCACGAGCTGACTACGCTCTATAATATGGATCACGCCCAAACACTGGCGGTGGTGTTGCCAAGCTTACTGCGTTATTGCTTTGACGATAAATTACTCAAGCTTGCCCAGTACGGCCGCCGCGTGTGGGGATTATCTGGCAGTGACAGCGAAGTGGCCCATGCCGCCATCGATGCCACGGTCGATTTTTTTGAGCGTATGGGTTTACCCACTCACCTGGCTGCATACGGGCTGAATGCGGATGAAGTGGCGTTGGCTGTCGGTAATTTACTGCCTAAGCATAAGGCTTTCCCGCTAGGGGAGCGTGGCAAGCTGAGCTTGGCCGATTGTATGGCGATTGTGCGGGCTGCGGGCTAGGGCGTAATGATTTGCTGTGCTATCGCGTTAAATCTTAAACGGTAGTGAATAGGCGGCTAAGAAAATCATTGTTTCTTTGATTTTTTTAGCGGCCTCGTTTTACGCGGTAAAATAAATAGCCCGATTATTTAAAAAAGTTCGCATTTTTACAAACGGGCCGCTGTTGTTATTTAATCGCGATTTATTTGGGGGCTGATTCAGCCGGCAGCACCAGAGGCATGGATGCGTTCCCATGCTCGGATTGCGGATTGCTTATCGCGCTGACCCCCGTGCCTTTTTCAAACAGAGCCGTAAAGCCTGCAAGCCCCTGATAGCCCATGATGATTATGCCGATCAGTAAAATCGTCCCAAAGTTAACGGCCAGATTGCCGCCTACATCGCCCACCCATCCCCAGAAACCCTTTTTGCCATTTAATTCTGAAGCGACGGCATTCAGCTTGGTTTCGATGATCTGCTTTGCGTTGCTAACTTCTCTGCTGGTATCTGATGCCGCTCTTTTGATTTCCTCAACCGTAACCGATTGGCGGAGCAGGGTTTCAGCCTGCTGCAGTTTGGTGGCTAAAGCAACTTCAAGGAATTGATCGGCCAGTGCTTCGGCTCTGTCGGTAAAACCCTGCAATGTTTCAGGAAGAAGCGTGTAGGTATGAAAGCTTCGCAGCTCATCTTCGCTGGGGGCTCGGTTTAAATCGGTGTTGATTTTTTCAATAAACGCAATTTTTTGTTGTTTGTAGAGCACATAAGCTAAGGCCCCAACAACATCATCGGGGCCTTGTACGAGTTCTTTGTATACACCGCTGTATTGTCCGCTCACTTTGCTCCCTCAGTCCGCAAGCGTGCTTGCCGGAACGCCGAGTTGATTTCGCTGCGGGAAAATGAAGTTTCACGGATAATTTTTCGGCTGGTGGCAGACAGGCCCTCAGCCCCCGCTTTTCTATCAGGGGCCATCATTCTTGCATTTACTTGGCGAACGTCGGCACGACTAAAGAATTTCATTGTGATCTCCTATGGCTAGCTGCCAGTTCAATCAGTAGTAAATTTATTGAATTATAGTTTGGATTGTACTCTATTGCAGAGGGGCTTTAGCGTGATGAAAAGCGAACGCCTGCTTTTGCTATGCTTTAAAAGCATGAAAGAGCCTTGATCGATTTGTTTTTTGGCAGAGGCCGGCCCTTAAAACACGATCAAGGCTTTGAAAAGCGTCTTGAGTTTACTTAGCTAAAAAATGTTTTCTGGCGGCAAGGGCTGTATCGCTAAAGTCTGAAAATACGCCGTCTACGCCAAGGGCAAAGTAAGCTTCGTATTCCGCTTCCGGATTGCCTTTGAAATCTGATGCGAGTAATTTGGCCTCGTTGCGGAAAGTAAACGGGTGCACAAACAACCCTGCTTTGTGTGCATCCTGTACCACACTGGATGGGGGCAGCAGGCTGGTATCGCGCTGGTCAATTTCTTTATCGCCGTTTAAATCTATTTTATTGCCTGCTGTATCGGTTTTAAATTTCCAGCTCATCAGATAAGGCTTCCACGGGCCGATACCATCTGCAAATTGCTTGATTTCTTTGAGGCCTGCCGGGGTCAGCATATCGGCAAAGCTGCGTGGATCGCCGTTCACTACAAAATCGTAAGGCTTGCCCGAATCAATGCTGCCGTCAGCGCGCACCTCGTTGCCATCAACTAAAAACACCAGCTTAACCGGGGTAAGCTTACGCAGGGCTTTAAGATTGCTGGTTTCAAAAGACTGAATAAAAACCGGGGCATCTTTGTGATTTAGATTGAATTTTTTAAGCGCTGTAATCAGTTTTTCTTCCAGCGGCAGGCCCAGCTGCTGATGCAGTGTGGGGTGTTTGGTCTCCGGGTAAATGCCAATTTCACGCCCCGTTTCTTTTGATTTTGCGGCGCGTAAGGCCAGCACCTCATCAAAAGTCACAATTTCAAACTGGCCGTTATAGGCGGCAGAACGATCCGCACGCGGCTGAATCGCTTTCAGCGTTTTGATTTCGGCCAGCGTAAAGTCAAATACAAACCAGCCTTCTTCTTCTGCGCCGTCAATTTTAAATTTACGTTTGCGCGCAGCAAATTCGGGGTGCGATGCAATATCGCTGGTGTCTTTAATATTGGGCTCGTGACGAACGATCAGCACCCCATCTTTAGTTGAGACCAAATCGGGCTCAATATAATCAGCGCCCATCTCAATGGCTTTGCTGTATCCGGCCAGTGTGTGGTCTGGCAAGTGCCCGGCTGCGCCACGATGCCCGAGCACGAGGGGGGCTTTACCCGTTAATGTTGGTGCAGCGAAGGCTTGCCCGGCCCCGCTTGCTGCGATCATGATGGCTACAACAGACCATTTCTTCATTGCTTATCCCTATTAAAAAACAATAAATCAACAAAAAACAACGCAAAGCAACAGTGTTGTGTTTTTTGTGAAAGGAGGCTATTGCTTAAATCCACAATGAGGGAGGTCTGTACCGGCGGGGAAATGTCAGATTTAAGTTTTGTTTTTATAAGCGGACAGCGTTTTGAGTAAGGGCTTTAGCCTTGAAGGATTTCTGGCAAAACATTCAGGCTAAAGCGGTGCAGCACAGGCGGGCGTTGTTTAGTGCGTTAAAAAGTGTTTTCTGGCGGCAACAGCCGTATCGCTGAAATCAGAGAACACGCCATCCACGCCAAGTGCAAAATAAGCAAGATATTCTGCTTCTGGCCTGCCTTTGTAATCGGACGCTAAAAGGCCTGCTTCATTTCGGAAAGTAAAGGGGTGAACCAGCAGCCCTGCCTTATGCGCCTCATGCACCAGATTTGAGGGCGGCAAGAGCACCGCATCGCGCTGATCAATTTCTTTATCACCATTTAAATCAATGATTTTGCCATCGGCTCCGGTTTTGTGTTTCCAGCCGATTAAATATGCTTTCCACGGGCCAATGCCATCTGCAAACTGCCTGATTTCATGCAGCCCCGCTGGCGTCATCATATCTGCGTAGCTGCGCGGGTCGCCGCTGATGACGTAATCATAGGGCCGGTTTGCTGCAATACTGCCATCCGGGCGTACATCGTGGCCATCAACTAAAAACACCAGCTTTACCGGGGTCAGTTTGCGTAATGTTTTAAGGCTGTGCGTCTCAAAGGATTGAATAAAAACGGGCGCATCCTTGTGGTTTAAACCGTGCTTAGCCAGCGCGGCAACAAGCTTCTCTTCCAGGGGCAAGCCCAGCTGCTGGTGCAGGGTGGAATGCTTGGTTTCCGGATAGATGCCAATTTCACGTCCTGTTTCTTTAGATTTTTCCTCACGCAAGGTGAGTAACTCATCAAAGGTCACAATCTGAAATTGCCCGTTATAAGCCTGAGGCCGGTCAGCGCGGGGCTGAATGGCCCTCAGCGTTTTAATTTCTGCCAGCGTCAAATCAAAAGTAAACCAGCCTTCTTTTTCGATACCATCAATTTTAAATTTCCGTTTCCGTGCTGCAAATTCGGGGCGGGAGGCTATATCGCTGCTGTCTTTAAGCGTGGTTTCGTGCCGCACAATCAATACGCCATCCTTGGTTGAGACTAAATCTGGCTCGATATAATCCGCGCCCATTTCAATGGCCTTGCGATAGCTGGCCAGTGTATGGTCAGGCAAATAGCCGGAAGCACCACGATGCCCAATCACCAAAGGCGCTTTTCCCGTAAGGGTGGGGGCTGCGTTTGCCGGGCTGATCGCTGCGAGCAGGGCGGCGAGTATGAAATACTTTTTCATTAAATATCCAATCTTTAAAGGCGCAGAAGTAAGCTTGCTGTAGTTTTTGCAAAAGAATTTTAAGGCTTCAAGCAGGGCTGAGGGTAGGGCATTTTTACTGCATCAGTCGTCATTTGCGCTGTGATGCCTGTATTTGTGGTGGACTTACTGGCCAGATAGCGGGCTTTGTATCGCATCAATGGTCGGCTGCATCCCCGGAATATCCCAGCTTGCTTTCGCATTTATGACAATTGCGACTTCGCGCTCTGATGATCAGGATCAAGCAAGCTTTAAGCAAATGGCCCTACATTGATTGCTTCTGATTTGACTCGCCAAGCATGGCGTAAGCGAACAAAGTATGCGGGTATTTAAAGCGGACGTGGTGATTGTAGGTGCGGGCGGTGCGGGTCTGCGGGCGGCGATTGCTGCGGCTGAGGCCGACCCGACTCAAACAGTGGCGCTGTTATCTAAGGTTTACCCGATGCGCAGCCACACGGTGGCGGCAGAGGGCGGATCGGCTGGCGTGGTGCAGGCGCACGATAGCCTTGAGCACCATTTTAATGACACAGTTTCTGGCGGCGATTGGCTGTGCGAGCAGGATGTAGTCGACTATTTTGTGGGCGAATGCACGCGAGAAATGGTACAGCTAGAGCACTGGGGCTGCCCGTGGAGCCGTAAGGAAGACGGCCATATCAATGTGCGCCCCTTTGGCGGCATGAAAATCGAGCGTACATGGTTTGCTGCGGATAAAACCGGCTTTCATATGCTGCACACACTATTCCAAACCTCGATGAAATACCCTTCAATCAAGCGCTTTGATGAGTATTTTCTGGTCGATCTGATTGTGGCCGATGGCCGCGTGCAGGGCATCCTGGCGATCGAAATTGCCAGCGGCGAATTTATCCTGATCGAAGCGGGCGCGGTCGTGATGGCTACCGGCGGTGCCGGGCGGGTGTTCCGCGAAAATACCAATGGCGGGATTGTGACGGGCGACGGTATGGCCGTGGCTTATCGCCATGGCGTGCCGCTGCGCGATATGGAATTCGTGCAATACCACCCTACCTGTATGCCCGGCACGGGGCTGCTGTTTACCGAAGCCTGCCGTGGTGAAGGCGGTTTACTGGTGAATAAAGATGGCTATCGCTATCTGCAAGATTATGGCCTGGGGCCTGCCGAAGATAAGCCACGCAATAAGGCGATGGAGCTTGGTCCGCGAGACAGGCTCTCGCAAGCGTTTTGGCATGAAATGCAAAAGAACCGCACCATTGAAGGCCGCTACGGCGCAGTAGTGCATTTAGATTTACGTCACCTCGGCGCAAAAACGCTGCACGAGCGGCTGCCGCAAATTTGCGAGCTGGCCCGCGAATTTATGGACATCGACCCGGTAACCCAGCCGATTCCTGTACGCCCTGCGGTGCATTACACCATGGGCGGCATTCCTGTTGATATCCACTGTGCGGCATCACTGCCCGGGCTGTTTGCCGCTGGCGAATGCTCCAGCGTGGGGATTCATGGTGCGAATCGTCTTGGCTCTAATTCCCTTGCTGAGTTGTCGGTGTTTGGCAAAGTCGCGGGCGAATCAGCCACACGCTATGCCAAAAATGCAGGGCCAAAAAACAGCGATGCACTATTGAAATTAGCCGAAGCCGCGGCTTTGCCTGCACTGCAAATCCGTCAGCAGGCGGGCAGCGAGCGTGCGGCCGATATTCGCCGTGAAATGGCGCAAACCATGGAAGACGGCTGCGGTATTTATCGCTTAGAAGCCAGCATGCAAGCCACTTGTCACAAATTAGCCGAGCTAAAAAAGCGCTATCAAAATATCCGTGTTGAAGATAAATCCACCGTGTGGAATAGCGAATGGCTGCTGGCCATCGAGCTGGGCTATCAGCTCGATGTGGCCGAAGCCATGGCGCACTCTGCGCTGCACCGGCGTGAATCACGCGGCGCACATCAGCGCCTCGATGGCTTTGAAGAGCGCGACGATGTGAATTTCCTTAAGCATTCCCTGGCGCATTACCAGGGCAGTGCAGCACCAACGCTTACTTACAGTGATGTAAAAATCACCCGCTCAGCACCCAAAGTGCGTGCCTATGGCGCGGCAGGGGACGCCGCCGAAAAGTTGGAGAAAAACGCATGAATACCAAAGTAAACGTATCCATCCTTCGCTACCGCCCGGAGCAAGACGAGCATCCGGTCTGGCAGGATTATGCCGTGCCCTTTAGCGATGATTTATCTGTGCTGGGCGCGCTGAACTATATCAAGGACGAGCTGGACGGCACATTAAGCTTTCGCTGGTCTTGCAGGCAGGCTATTTGCGGCAGCTGCGGCATGATGGTGGATGGTAAGCCCGCCTTGGCGTGTAAAACCTTTCTGAGGGATTACCCAAAGGGCGTAAAAATCGAAGCGCTGGCGCATTTTCCGATCGAGCGCGATTTGGTGGTGGTGATGGACAGCTTTATCGAAAAGCTGGAAAGCGTGAAGCCCTACCTTATCCCAAAAGAAGCCAAGTCTTTGCAGGAAGGAGAGTACTTACAAACGCCTGCCGAAATGGATGTGTACTCGCAATTTGCAGGCTGTATTAACTGCATGCTGTGCTACGCCGCCTGCCCGCAGGTGGGCTTAAACCCCGACTTTATCGGCCCAGGCGCAATTGCGCTGTTACAGCGCTACAACCTCGATTCCAGAGATGGCGGGGCGGACGAGCGCAAGGCTTTGATTAACTCGCAAGTCGGCGTATTTAACTGCACCGCCGTGGGTTATTGCTCCGAAGTCTGCCCAAAAATGGTCGATCCGGCCAATGCGGTGAATATCAATAAAATGGCGAGCGCGCGCGACTTTTTCTTCCGCTTTTTACCCTCGCCCGATCAAAAAGGGGGCTGCAAATGAATGCCAGAAAACCCTATATCCGCCCCATGGCCGGCTGGTGGCAGCGCAATCCTTTTTTTGTTGAGTATATGGTGCACGAAGGCACGGCTTTGTTTGTGCTGGCTTACGCTCTGGAGCTGCTCGCCGGGCTGATTTGCCTTACACAAGGCGAGGCGGCATGGAATAGCTACCGAGCCTTTGTGGCCAGCGGGCCGATGCTGATCATCAATCTGCTCATCTTTGCCGCGATGCTTTACCACGGCTACACATGGTTCAAAATCATGCCACGTACCTTGCCTCCGATGAAAATCGGCGGGCAAAAAGTCGCCCCAGCCACCATTACAGCGGCAGGTATTGCTGCTGCTGTGGGTGCGAGTGCGCTGGTGTTTGCAGTGCTGTGGTTTATGCAAAGGGGATTGTGATGAAAGCCAATTTAAAGCGCTCTAATGAGCCGATCTTCTGGCTGCTTTTTGGTGCAGGCGGCATGTTAGCTGCGCTGATTGGCGCCATGCTGGTCTTGATCACCAGCTTTGCCACTCCTTTGGGCCTGCTGCCTGCCGGGCTGTTTTCTTACGCCAATATGCAGGGCTTTGCCCGGCACCTTGTGGGCAAGGCTTTGATTCTGGCGGTTATCGCGCTGTTTTTATGGCATGCGGTGCATCGTGTTTTTCATAGCCTGCATGATGTTGGCATTCACGCAGGCCCCGTGGCGCGGCTGCTTTGCTACGGTATTGCCTTTGTCGGCTCGGCAGTTACGCTTTGGGCGATATTGGCTATCGGTTTTTGATGGAAGGGTGGTGTTGCAGATGTGCTCTTTTGTGGCGGGAAATGCGGCCTTCTTCTGATGGTTTTTTGGGTGAATAATGCCATCTGTGAGCAAGATCACCTGTAAAAGTTGTTTTTGTTTGGCGCTAAATCTGGTGCCTTTTTTATCAATAGGGTGAGCTATTTATTTTTAGGGTAAGGCATAAATAATACATGTGCATGCAGGGGTAAAGTTTCGTGTAATATTGTGAACTTCGTGTAAGCCCTTGATTCATTATGAACCTAAATGATTTGCTCGCCTCCTTCGCCGCTGCTTTCTCACAAAACCAGCGGCTTATTTCTCTGCAACTTGGCGATGGCGCAGCATGGGGTGAGCAGCTTTTACCTCAGCGGGTGGATGGCAGCGAAGGGATTAACCAGGCTTACCGTTATCAGATTGATTGCTTATCCCCTGATGGTGCTTTAGAGCTTAAATCCTTACTCGGTTTACCCATTGTTTTATCGGTGGCTGATGCCAATGGTGATGCAGTTGAGCGTTGCGGCGTCATCTCGCAAGCCCAGTTGCTGGGCTCCGATGGTGGCTTTGCTAAATATGCGCTGACGGCAGAGCCGCCGTTTGCCTTACTCCGCTACCGCCGCACTTCCCGCGTATTCCAGGATTTATCCGTACCCGATATCGTTAAACAAGTTTTAGCCGAGCACCAGGCTAAAAACCCCGTTTTTGCCGCCGTGCAAACGCTGGATTTTAAACTCTCCGGCACACACGGCCCGCGCTCTTACTGCTTACAATACCGTGAATCCGATTTCGATTTTCTGACGCGATTATTAGCGGAGGAAGGTTTGGCATGGCGATTCGAACATCTGCCTGGCGATAATCCGCAGGTTCAGCTGGTCATCTTTGACGATGCCTTTGCGCTGCCCGAAGCCCAGGAAATGCAGGTGCGCTTTCACCGCGCCGATGCCACGGAAGAATCTGATGCGCTTACCGAGTGGAACAGCCAGCGCCAGGTGGGCAGCAGCTCGGTGTCACTCGCCAGCTTTGATTACAAAGCCACCAGCACCAGCCAAAGCTTTGATGAAAGCCGCATTGATCAGGGCGATGGCGGCCAGCAGCTGCAAGCCAGTTTTGAAGATTACGACCCGCAGGCCCACTATTACGCCGCGAAGCAAGTCCTCTTGGGGGACGCCAGTGATGCAGAAGGCCTCAGCCACTACGCCCAATTGCGTCAGCAGGCTGCAGACGCGCAAAAGAAATCCTTTAGCGGCTCCGGCACCTTGCGTGCCTTGCAGGCCGGGCAGTGGTTCAGATTAGAAGACCACCCCGCCCACGAATGGGACTCCGCCGAGCAACGCGAATTTGCTGTTACCGGGCTGACATTCACCGCCAATAATAATTTACCCACTGATTTAAGCCAGCAACTGGGCCTGGTCGCGCCCAGCCTTTTGGCTGCGGACGCCACTAAACCTTATGAAGCCCGCTTTACCGCTCAAAGACGCGGCCAGCCGATTACGCCTGATTTTGCCCATATTGAGCACAGCAAGCCCAAAAGCCGTGGCGTACAAACCGCCACCGTGGTGGGCCCACAAGGCAGCGCTGCCGACTCAAGCCAACGATCAGAAGTCCATACCGACGAGCAGGGGCGGATCAAGGTGCAGTTTCACTGGCAGCGCGCTGCCGAGCACCCGGAGTTTGGTGCAAATCTGGATGATAAATCCTCCTGCTGGATCCGCGTCGCCTACCCATCGGCAGGCGCAGGCTTTGGGCATCAGTTCATCCCGCGCATCGGCCAGGAAGTGTTAGTCGACTTTATCGAAGGCGACATCGACCGCCCCATCATCACCGGCGTGGTTTATAACGGCAGCCACCCCGTGCCGACTTTTAGTGGCGCAGGCGCTTTACCCGCCAATAAAACGCTATCAGGCATCAAAACCAAAGAGCATGAGGGCGGCCAGTATGGCGAGCTGCTGTTTGACGATACAAAAGGCGAAGTCCGTACCAAATTATCCAGCGAGCACGGCAAAACCCAGCTTAACCTTGGCTATTTAATTCACCCAAGAACCGATGGAAAAGGCGAACCACGCGGCGAAGGCTTCGAGCTGCGCACTGATAATCAGGGCGCAATCCGCGCCAACGGCCTCTTGATCAGTACCGAAGCCAAAAGCGGCGCCAGCGGCAAACAACTCGACCACAGCCCAGCCCAAAGCCAGCTGGAATCGGCTCTGGCACTGGCCCAAAGCCTGGGTGAAACCGCCACCAACCAGCTCGCCGACACCATAGAAACTGGGGATGCCGATAAGACAGTCAAGCCCGACAACAGCGCAGGCGAAAAAGCCACAACCGGCCATCTGCACCACCATGTACACGCCAGCAAAAGCCTGGAAGCTGGGTCAAATACCGATAAAGACGGCAAAAGCAAATCCAAAGACCAGGCCGGCCAACAAAAAATCATCCTGCTGCACGGGGAGGACGGCGTAGCCATCACCAGCCCGCAAAGCCAGACCATTGCCGCAGGCACTAATCTCGATCTGGTCGCCCAAAGAGACACCAACCAAACCTCCGGCCGCCGCTGGATACACAACGTTGGCCAACACATCAGCCTATTTGTCGCCGGGGTAAAAGACAAAGTTTCGCTCAAGCTGATCGCAGCCAAAGGCAAAATCCAGTTGCAGGCGCAAAGTGACGATATTGAAATCACCGGCGATAAAGATTTAAAAGTCACCGCCTGCAAAGAAAGCATCACCGTGGTGGCTAAAGACGAAATTCTGGTCACGGCAGGGGGAGGCTATATCCGGCTGAAAGGCGGCAATATCGAAATCCACTGCCCGGGAACGGTGACGGTGAAGGGTGCGAATCATGATGTGAGCGGTAATTGTCAAACCAGTTGTCGCCTTAATCGTTTAATATTTATGCCGTTCTTTGCTCTGCTTTTTTCCTTACAGCACCCGTCTCCGCTTCCGGTGATTTTTCTGGATTGAGGTGGACGATATTCA
>NZ_PDZG01000071.1 GCF_002735645.1 Iodobacter sp. BJB302 | reverse complement strand
TCGGAACTGGAGCTGGCAAGATGAAGTGCAATTGAACCCCGACCGGGCTATTGAGCCTAAAACAAGCGAGGAATTACAGGTCGCTTAAATCGTAAAAACATCTCAACTATCTTGACAATTACCGATATCAAATGCTTCCATCTTCACTATGCATTCATTTTGTCGCTAAGGGCTGGTCCGAAATTGCCTTTCATGAGCCTGCAGGTGCAGGCAAGCTCAGCCGTGCCAGCATTGGCAATACACTAACGGGCGATCTGACCGGGGATGGCGTACTCGAATATTTATTGTCTTATCCCCGCAAAGCAGGCGGCGACGTTGCCTTTATGGGATATGAGCGCATTACTGGCAAAATTGCAGAATATGAAGGCAGCTTTGTACTCAGGCACGACGGATTGTTCTCCAGCACTGCGGGGGTCAGTGGCACATTAAGCATTGAACCGGATAGTGGCACTGGCGATTTCTCCGGCTGGTCTGGCCGCGGAAAAATACAAGCGAAGGCGGGTGAGCACGGTGGAATATACGCCTTGCAGCTCTCACAAACACATACAGAATAAATCTTCACCCTGAGCAGCTATGCTGCTCGTTTGCACTCATTCACCCGGCTTCTTTTTCGAAATGAGTAAAGAATTTGTCAGCACATCGCTGGGCATTTCCCCTCTTTTTGAATAAGCTAAGCCCATAAGATAGTGCTCAATATATCCGGAGCAGGGCCTGTAAACGCAAAAAACCAGTGGATCGCACTGGCTTTTTTATATACAGAGCAAAGGCCCGATCAGAGCAAGACATCACTCGTTACGCCATAGCGACGTAAGATACGGCGTAATTGTTCCAGTGCTTCAATTTGAATCTGACGCACGCGCTCGCGGGTTAAATTCAAATTGGCGGCTAAGTCTTCTAGCGTACAGACTTCATAGCCGTTGAGGCCGTAGCGGCGCTCAATCACAATGCGTTGTTTTTCATTAAGCTGCTTCAGCCATTCACGCACATAGCGCTCTACTTCAGCATTTTGCAAAATGGCTTCAGGGCCATCGTGCTGGTCATCCGGGATTGATTCGCCAATGGTCAGCATTGGGTCTATATCAAGCGGCGCATCAAGGGAAGCGACTCTTTCATTCAAGCTCATTACCCGGCGTACATCTTCCACCGATTTACCCACCAAATGGGCAATATCTTCAATCACCGGCTCGTGCCCCAATTGCGCTTCCAAATGGCGCTGAGCACGTAAATACACATTTAATTCTTTAATTACATGCACGGGCAATCGAATAGTGCGCGATTGATTCATAATTGCGCGCTCTACGCTTTGCCGAATCCACCAAGTGGCATAAGTAGAAAAACGAAAACCCCGTTCGGGGTCAAATTTTTCTAATGCGTGCATTAACCCGATATTACCTTCTTCAATTAAATCAAGAAGGGTCATTCCGCGATTAATATAATGCTTGGCGATATTCACGACCAAGCGCAAATTATGCTCAATCATTTTTTGCCGAGCCTGAAAATCACCCTGCACCACTTTACGTGACAGGGCCCGCTCTTCATCAGGGGTCAGTAATTTACTCTGGCCGATTTCATTCAGATAAATCTGCGTCACGTCGCCCGTACTTTCATGAACGTGGGCTTCCGCTTCATCCGCAGCAGGCTCGGCCTCAATCTCCGAACCTTCTTCCTGCTCGGCCTTCTCGAGATCATCTGCCTCCTCGAGTAATTCCTCTTCCAGAATATCAAGCTGATCGTTCATTTTTTTTCCGCTTGGATGTATTTTGCAGGGTCTACCGGCTTCCCAAATCTGCGCATTTCAAAGTGCAGTTTGACCTGATCACTATCGCTATTACCCATCTCAGCAATTTTCTCCCCCTTTCTTACTTCGCCCCCCTCCTTGACAAACAGTTTACTGTTATTTGCATAAGCCGTCAGGAATTCTTGATTATGCTTAAGGATAATCATCTTTCCGTACCCACGTAAGCCTGAGCCTGCGTAAACAACCTTACCATTAGCTGATGCAATTACAGACTGGCCTATTTTTCCTGAGATATCAATACCACGATTTTCTTCAGAGAAAACCTTCACTGTTTTACCTGCTGTCGGCCAAGCCCAATCTCCTGGCTTTTCATCGCTGTTAATAGGGGCAGAAGAGGCATTATTACTTGGTTTTTCGGCCGTTTTCACGGCGGAAGCTGCACGCACCTCTGAGGCTGCTTTGGCCACCGATCCTCCAGAAGCGGTGACAGACGGTAGTTTTGCGCTGTCAGATTGTGATTTAGACACAACAACCGGGCCTTCAGCAAGCGCAGCTACAGCACTGGCAGACTGTGCGCCATAGGGTACTTTTACAACTTTGGGATAGTTTTTAGTTTCCTGCTTCAGTTCAGATTTAGTGTCTGTTTTTTGCACTTCATCTGTTTTTAAAGGGCGAATTTCAACCGCACCATCAGGCGGTGTGAGCCTTAAGGTTTGATCAATCTTAATCCCATTCACATCCCCCAGATTATTCCATGCAGCCAAATCACGATAGGCAAGGCCATGATCCAAAGCGACCCGGTACAGCGTGTCGCCTTTCTTCACCATGTAAGTTGCCGGACGGGGATCTGCGCCCGCAACAGGCGCGGCAGGTGTATTAACGCGAGGCGCTGGAGGAACAACGGCCTGAGCACTGCGATCCACAATCGGTGCAGGAGGTGTTGGCTGGCTGGCGCAAGCGCCAAGCATCAAGGCCAGAGGGGCACACAAGCGTTGCCAATTCACGGATTCATCTCCTTACTCATCAATATAAATAACGCAATCACGCAACAGGCACGAACCAGCCTGCAATTGCATTACAAAATAACTTACACAACACCCGGTAACAGCGGCACAAAATTAACTTTTTCCAGCCGGGTTTCAATAAAGCCCTCAGCTGTACGTTCTATCTGGCGTAATTCCTGATCAGTTTCACCCACAGGAAAAATCAGGCGTCCGCCTACTTGCAGCTGCGGGAGCATATCTTCCGGCAAAATAGGCGCAGCCGCCGTGATAATAATGACATCGTAAGGGGCCGCTTCCGCAAGCCCCTTGCTGCCATCAGCATGGCGTAAGCGTGCATTATGCACACCCAACACGCTCAGACGATCCCGCGTGGCTTTATATAAGCCACCAATCCGCTCGACCGAATAAACCGTTTTAAATAACAGCGCTAATACTGTGGTCTGATAACCACATCCTGTGCCAATTTCCAGCACTTTGTCATGCCGGGCAGCCCCCATAGCCAGCTCGGTCATTCTTGCAACAATATAAGGCTGGGAAATGGTTTGCCCAAAACCAATGGGCAAAGACACATCGTCATAAGCCTTGTGCGCCAGCGCTTCATCCATAAAACCATGGCGGGGCACCTCCGCCATCGCGGCCAGAACGCCCGCATGACTGATACCCTGCGTCTTTAAGCGCTCCACCAGCCTCGCCCGCGTTCTTGCGGACGTCATGCCTGCGCCGCCCAGAGCGGCAATATTTAATCGGATAGCCATTTTGAGACAAGATCAAGTTGAGATTTAGCGGTTAAATCCACCGATAGTGGTGTCACTGATACATAGCCATTTGCTACAGCATGAAAATCAGTCCCTTCTCCGGCATGAGAGACTTCCCCTACCGGCCCTACCCACCAGATGGTTTCACCGCGCGGATTTTTGGATTGAATCACGCCGGAAGATTTATGTCGACGCCCCAAACGCGTCATTAACACCCCTTTTATCTCGGCATAAGGTAAATCCGGTACGTTTACATTCAGTAATACAGGCGTGGCAAAAGGCTGGCGGATAAACCGCCTCACCAAGTCTCTGGCCACCTGCGCTGCACTGTCAAAGTGCCGCGGGTTGCGTGAAGCCAGTGAAACAGCCATCGCCGGAACACCAAACAAATGCCCCTCGGTGGCGGCGGCCACCGTACCCGAATAAATCGTATCATCGCCCATATTGGCACCATGATTAATGCCCGAAACAACCATATCCGGCAAGGAATCCATCAAACCTGTTGCGGCAAGGTGCACGCAATCGGTTGGCGTGCCATTTACATACATAAAACCACTGGGCGCTTTGCGCACACTCAAGGGGCGATCCAGCGTCAGTGAATTACTCGCACCGCTACGATCCCGCTCCGGTGCACAGACCGTCACCTCACCTTCTTCACGTAATGCTTCTGCTAAAGCCAAAATACCCGGAGCAAAATAACCATCATCATTTGACAATAAAAATCGCATCAATTTCTCCTCAAACTCAGCACATCATCACAGACGCCACCGGCCACTATTCATTTACAAGAAAACACAAAAATATGAGCAAAGATGCAAATACATCAGAGCCTAACACTTTTTTTAAAAGCACTTGATAATATGCCACATGCCGCAATCAGAGCCATGGCGATATAACTTGACCAGCTTAGCTGCTCATCCCAAAGCAGAGCGGCAAATACAGTCGCAAAGAGCACGGTTAAATAAGCCAGGCTGGCCACCGTCAATGTTTTACCCCTGCTGTATGCACGGGTCATCCCCAGTTGCGCAATCGTTGCCGAAATACCCAAGCCTGCAACAATCCAAATATTATTAAGATTTAAAAAGGTTAATGGCGCATCCTGCAGGCTCATTAATATGGCAGCCCCTGCTGTTGAAACAAGAGAGAAATAAAAAACAGTGCGCCACTCAGGCTCGCCAGCCTGACCTAATTTATTCACATTAAAATAAGCCACACCCGATAAAAACCCGGAGCCGAGGCCCATTAAACCCGCCAGCCACTGCGAGCTTTCAAAGGTTGGTTTTAATAAAATAACCACCCCCACAAAGCCAATCAGAATAGCCAGAATCTGGCGTGGCTGAAGTTTGTTTTTTAAATAAAAAATTGTAATCAGCGTTAAAAACAGCGGCGAGGTATAACTGAGCGTAACAGCCGTGGGCAATGCCAAATGAACAATCGCATAAAAATACAATAACAAGGCAGTAAAGCCCGCCACACAACGTGACATATGTAATTTAAACATGGGCAAATTAACTTTCAGCGTTTTACCCTGCAATAAGACCACCAGAAAAATGCCTGCCAGCCCTGCTATACAACGATAAAATACCAATTCAGCCACTGAAAATTGCTGGCTGCCTAATTTAACAAAAACCCCCATAATTGCAAAACAAAAACAAGCCAGAATCATCCAAAAAGAACTCGATTGCTTAAGCCGATCTATCATTTTCACTCCTGAATCAAATAGCAATAAGCCCCGTCAGAACGGGGCCTATTTCATGCAATACGGCAGCAGTTAACGCAATCGATAACCCGAAATGGTTTTCTTTACCGTTTCAATCAGTTGCTGCAGCTGGTCAGCCGACGCTGCAGAATGCACCGCAGCATCATTGGTCTGCTCGGACATATGGGCGATTTTTTCTACCTGCTGTGCCATTGCAGTGCTGGCACTGCTTTGCTCAACAAGCGCCTCAGAAATATCTACCACGTAATTCACCACCAAGCCCGAAGCCACACGAATATTAGCAATGGCCGAGCCCGCATCCCGCGCATGCGCCACACCTTCTTCCACCTGTAATACCACCTGCCGCATCCGCGCCACCGCGCGGTCTGATCCTTCCTGAATGGCACTCACGGTATTGGCAATTTCCTGAGTTGAGCGGCTGGTACGCTCGGCAAGCTTACGCACTTCATCGGCGACAACCGCAAAACCACGCCCCAGCTCACCCGCTCTAGCCGCTTCAATTGCAGCATTGAGCGCAAGTAAATTGGTCTGATCGGCGATCTCTTTAATCTCATTCACCACAGTGCGAATCTGATTGCTTCTGGATTGCAAATCACTCATTTCCGCCGAGGCTTCCCGTACCGTACCGGCAATAGCATCAATCTCAGTGACCGTCGCATTAATCACGCGCTCGCCATCGCTAGCCAGGCGCCCGGAATCCTGCGTATGTACTTTTGTATCCCGCGCGCGCTCTGCAACATGATTAATGCTGACCGTGACTTCTTCTACTGTTGCCGCCATATGTGCTGCTGATTCGCTCGATACAGCAGATATTTTTGAAAGCTGCTGAGTATTGGCAGAAACCTGCACGGCAGAGCCTGCCATTTGTGTAATCGACTGCTCAATACTGATAAAGCTGTCTTGTACCGTACTTAAAATATGATTAACTGCTTTAACTAAATGACTAATTTCATCATTTCCGGCTACCGGAATACGTCCGGTGAAATCCAGGTTTTTTTCAATATAAGATAAAGCCGCTAGGCTATCGGCCATTGGCTTTTTAATTGCACGGTAAATCAATATGCCAATAAATAATACAAGTACAATACCCAGACCAGAAATCACCCAAAATAAAGTAATTGATTTTGAATTTGCTGCATCGGCCTCTACAATAAGACGTTTGGCATAATCATCATTAAATTTAACCAGACCATTAACCGGCTGAATGACCGCCATAAATTTGGCAAAACCAGTGGCATTGGCCAGCTCAAAGGCTCCGGTAAAATCCCGGTCATCAGATAATTTAATTGCATCCATATACAGGCGATCGTAATCGTTATATGCAGCCTGCAGCTTTTTATATAAATCGGCGTCTTCCTGCCCTGCAACTAGCTGACTATATGCATTAATATTTTTCACCAGCGTATCGCGATTACCGGATACAAATTTGATAATTTCTGCTTTTTCCTGATCTTTAGACGACAAAATATGCACAAACAAAACAATACGGTTTTGATTTAAATCATTAGCAATCCGATTAGCCAATAAAGCGCTTTGCATTGAATGCTCAGAAATATACTTTAAACGGGAGGCTTGATCATTCAGGCGTGATACGCCCAGCAGCATCACAGACAATAAGGAAAGCAGTGCAACAGCAATTAACGCGGTGAGGCGTTGTGAAATATTCATTATCGAGCCCCTGGCAGCCTATCGAACTTAAGATTGCTTTACCAGACAAAACCCCCAAATCAGGATTTTACCCATAAGTGTGCGGCACACTCCCACACCTTGGTAAAACATGCTTAATATTTTTTTCAGAGCTCAGATTCTATGCCAGAACGCCCCATCAGGGTACATAAGAATTCGCTGTTGCGAAAAAATCATTTTTTATACAAATAAAAACATAATCTGCCATTTTAACAAATCCACATACCCGCTTTAAGCTGCCCCAATCACCTGGCTATAAAGTAAATATAAAGGCAAAAACAATCCGCCAGCCATGAATCATTAAAAAAGTAATGCATATAAAACAAAGCACTAAACCCCGTTCAGCATGCGTACTTTGAATTCCCTCCGTCAAAACAACCGGCGGCTACATCTGCCTGAACTGCCCGGCAAAACTACGGCTCAGCGGCAATGTATGCGATGTATTTTTAATCTCAATACGTTGCCGCCCAAGAATATCCCGCTCGATACGTGCCACGACATGCAAATTCACAATATAAGAGCGGTGCACCTGGACAAAGCTTTTGGGGTTTAATTGCGGCAATAAATCTTTAAGCGAGGTGCGGATTAAATGCCGCTCGTATGTGGTTACAACTTCTGTGTATTTATCGGCCGACTGAAAAAACAAAACCTCATCCACTGCCACTAAGCGCGTGATATCGCCAAGGCCCACAGTAAGCCAAGCCAGTGGCGCCGCCTCTTTATGGATACTGCTGAGTAAAGCATTAAAATCAAATTGTGGTTTACGCTCTCTTTGCAAACGCGTCACACATTGCAATAAGCGATCATCGCTGACCGGCTTTAATAAGTAATCGAGGGCCGCATTATCAAAAGCAGAAATGGCATATTCATCAAAAGCCGTCACAAACACCACGCGGGTATCACGCAAGGTACTGGCCACCTGAAGGCCACTTAAGCCGGGCATGCGAATATCTAAAAAAGCAAAATCAGGTGAAAGGCGATTCAGCTCATTCACCGCTTCCAGCCCGTTTTTAACAACAGCCACAATATTTAAATCCGGCCAAAGTACTTGTAAGCGCTCAGCCAAGCTGCTGGCCAGTAAAGGCTCATCATCGGCAATTAAGGCGGTAGGCATGGGGCTTCCTTTCCTCAGATTTTATTCAAAGGTAGAATTAATTCGGCAATCACACCACAGGGCACATTGGGATAAAGCGCCAGACGCCCTTCCTTGCCATATAGATTTTCTAAACGCTTACGCACATTCGGCAGGCCCACGCCTTCTTCACCCGCCCCTTGCAAACCCAAGCCACTATCATAAACCCTTAAGCGCAGCAGTTTTTCAACAACATCTGCCACAATATGCAGCTCACCCCCGGCAATTGCGGGCTCAATGCCATGCTCTAAAGCGTTTTCTACCAGCGGCTGTAAAAGCAGCGGCGGCAGCAGCGCGGCTTGTAAATCAGCCGGCACATCAATCCGGTATTGCAAGCGATCGCCAAGGCGAATTTTACTGATCGCCAAAAGCGCGGTCACCAAATCAAGCTCTTCCGCCAAAGTAACCTGCTTTTTACGCGTGCGGCTTAAGCTGGCACGCAAATAATCATTTAAATGATCCAGCATTGTTTGCGCAAGCGGTGCATCGCGGCTGATCAGGCTGCGCATATTGGCCAGCGTATTAAATAAGAAATGCGGCTCTATTTGCGCCTGCAGCATGGCCAGCTGGGCGGCAATTTCTGATTGCTGTACTTCGGCCAGGCGTTGTTGCTCAATCGCCAGCTGCGCACGGTAAGTTTGTGAGCGATAAAGGACAAAAAAGAACCCTGTGGCCGCGACTGCCACCAAAAAAGCCAGCGCAATCCAGCGCCATTGATATTGCGGGTTAAGCCAGAAATAGCTGATAACATCCGGCGCGCCCAAAAAATAAGCCAGCTTAAAACCAAAGAAGAGCCCCAGTGGCAGCACCACAATTAAACGCCATAAACGTTGCCCCCCCATCCCGCTGCCCGAACAAAAAGCGAGCGTATTTAGCACAGAAATGCTAAAGCCAATTGAATGCGAAATGAGTAAATTATCCCAAAAATATTCAGGCTTACTCGATAAAGTGCATAAAACAGCGATAAGGGTATTAACCAGCAATAAAATAGGGAAATCGCGCCGCCATCGGGCCAGAAACTCAGAAGTATTAATCATATGGCTCTTATTTAAACTGATTAAAAATAGTGTATGGCAAGCAGAGTTAAATCATTGCGCTTAAGGCAAAAACACAAACAGTCATTTTAACGGCAACACTCAGGCAGATTTTTCTTAAGTAACCACTGTGCTGTGCATTCAAAAACAAATCAAAAGAAATATTTTAATAACAGGGTGCTTGAGCGTTTTTCTGGCAAAGCGCCATATTGAGAAAGGGCATCCCCGCGATTCAGCTGAAATTCCCATGCAATATCGACTGTTTTAAAGTGGTAACGCGCTTCAGCCCATGCCATATCACTACGATCGATTAAATCATGCCGCCACAGCGCAGTCAGCTCCAGCTGAGGAATTAAATCAGGCCAGCGCGCACTGACCATTGTGGCTTGCCGGGTCAGCAAAGCCTGGCGCGACTGCGCCTCTGTGCGATACCGCCAGTAATCCTGCACGGGCCCTTTTTGCAACGCTTCCCAGTCTGTGGCATTTTTTGCCCCGCCATCGTACTGATATTCAAAGCTTAACGAAAGCTTGGATTCAGAAGTCCATGTCAGCCCGCTGGCAAGCCGGTAGACCCTGCCCCCCTCGCTAGCGGTACTGGCTTCGGCATGCAGCACGGTTGCGTCATTCAGCAGGCCGGTTAAATTAAGCCCCAGTTGCACTTCTGCATCCGTATCGCCAAACAATATAAATTGCGATGTAATCTCACCATTGCGGCTTAGTGCCAGCAAATAGCGATGACGCGGATTACTCGCCCCCCAATCCGGGCTAAACGCATCACTATCCGGGTAATTCGCCAGTTTGGGTGAATACAAAGCCGTCAGCGCACCACCAGACCAGAGCTTTTGCCCGCGCAGCATCACGCTGCCCTGACGATTTTCACGTAAGCTGGCAGGTGCCACCGAAACCACCGATCTGACCGCCCCTTCTTTAAAAAAATCACTCGGGTTGTAACCCAGCCCCACTCCATAGCGGGTATTAATCCGGCCAAAATCAAACACCATATCGGCAGCGGGCTGCCAGCTTAAGTAGGCTTCTTTTAAGGTATTCACTTTACTTTCCGGCTCTTGCCAGCCGGGGCCAAAACCATCCAGCCTGTCTGCCAGCACCACACGCCAATCTGCCGTGAGCGCAGTATCCAGACGAAAATCTAGTGAGCGGCGCTGGGTATTTTCGCTGCCCTTATCTGAATACGCTTTACCCCATGCCCCCTCGACAGATAAATACCAATCACTGTTTACCACCGTTTCTGCCGAGGTTTGATCCGCCAGCAAGAGCGCATCCTGATCGCTGGCGATTGCTGCTGAGCACAGCAAAGCGATAAGCCATTTCATCGTTTACTCCGGCTTAAAGCGGGGCAGATAATCCCTCTGCAGCCAGCTTTCCGGCACATCACGCCATGCGTAATCGCTATTTTTAATCACCGTAACCCATGTTGGATCAAGGCCATCGATAATCACCGTTTCACTTGGTCGCTCAGCCCCAAGCAGGGTTTGATAATGGCGGAAGTACGCTGTTTTTAACAAACGGCCGCTTTCGGTATAAAACAAGGATTTAACCGGCTGTTTGCTGCTGCTGTCGATCCAAAGCTCAATGCCGTGGTAGGTTACATCCGGCGAAACAGCCTTCAGAGTCAGCTTGTAACACACACGCTTTTTACGCTCGCCATCCTGGATTTCTTCTTCACCTGAAAATGCCGCGCGATAATCCAGCGCCAGATTCACCGTTAACACATCCCCATTAGCGGCCTGTCCCAGCAAACGCTGCTGAGGTGAGATCCGCACGCTGGCCTTACTGGCCGGATCATAAAACCATAAATCATTGCCATCTTTAAGCAGCAATTTACCCGCATCGCGAATGGGCGCCACAAAGCGGATCAAATTACGAAAACGCCCGTTATCAGGCCGGGAATAAATCGCCAGCGTATTTCTGTCGCTCTCTTTGCCTTTACGGTATTCGATCAGCGTTGAATTTAGCCCAAACGATTTATCCGGATTACGAATGGCATCGCTGGCCGCCAACAAAGCCTGTGCATCCACCGCAGCAAAACTGGCGCTGCTGAGTAAAAGACTCATTACAAACAGTAGTTTCATTACAATCTCCCCGTTCAGGCAAAGAAAAACGTGTGTAGCAAGCGCCCTGGCAACAGCGTTGCTGCGCCAGCCCCCAGCAAACCCAGATAACTCCCAAGGACAAAGCGCCGGTGCAGCTTAATTTGCCCGGCTCTGGCCGCACGAACCGCCACCACGATGCAAACCAGCACCCATACCGACAATAAATGCACAGGGCTGAAACGATGGTCTTCCCACAGGCCCGACAGCCAAAAGGAGGAGATCGCCGTACCCGCCATGAAGGCCATCCAGGCCCTGCCCATGAGCCGGTGCCGGGCCGATCCCTTAGCCAGGCACAATACCGCCCCGCCCATTAATAAGGCGCTCATCGCAAAAACCAGATGCACATATAAGATTGAGACCATTTTGCACTCCTGCTCAGGTATGCCGTAAGGCATCCACAATATTGAGCCGCGCAGCCCGCCTTGCCGGCCACCATGCCGACAATAAGGCCACGCCCACCAGCCCCAGAGCCGTGGTCAGCAGCATCTGGCTCTCGCCCCACACCCGCACAGTCAGCGGGATGGGATCAACATTCCCCGGCGGAGTCCAGGTCAGGCCGCTGTGATTCACCATCCACGCCAGAGCCAATGCCGTAAGCAACCCTGCCACCGCACCCAATAAACCCAGCAACACGCCTTCACAGACAAATAAGCGGCGGATACCCGACTGGCGCAAGCCTATAGCGCGCAGGGTGCCGATTTCTACAGTTCGCTCTACCACGGCCATGCTCATGGTGTTGCTCACGGTAAACAGCACAATCGAGCCAATCAGTAAGGAAATAAACCCAAAGATGGCAGTAAACATGCCGGTGATTTGGCCGTATTGCGGATTAATCGTGGTGTAATCCAGCACTTCAAGCGGGTGATTTTTAAGCGGACCGGCCAGCAATTCCGCCAGCCGTGCTCTGGCCACGGCCATCTGGCTGCTGTGCTTCAGCTGCAGCACAATCGCCGTGACCTGCGGCGTACCCGCACCATAAATCAGCTTTTGCGCCTGAGATAAATGCAGGCCCACAAACATATCATCCAGCTCTTTCACCCCAATGGTTTCAGCCTTCACCACCGTCAGGGCAGCCACATTGGGCGCACCATGCGAATTAGCCGCCAGCATTTCAATGCGCCCTGTGTTTGCCGTGCCCGCCGTGCCTTCGGACAAGGCCAGTACATCGGCAGGCGCATCCGCGCCACTGGCGGCTTCCACACTGGGTTGCGGGCAGTTCTTCACTTGCAAAACGCCGCACAAAGCCAAGACCCGCGCCACGCCCGAGCCAATTACCACAGCATCTTCTGCAGTGCCTGTCAGCGCTGATTTTTTGGGTTTGATCGGAAAATCATAATCATTCCACTGCCCCAGTTTATTTTGGTCTTCCACCACCGCACCGCGCCCAAGCACCGTGCGGGATACGCCCGCCGAAAAATTCCCTGCAATACCGCCAAGGCTCAGCGTGGGGGTAATAACATTCAGCATGGGGGCCAGCACAGGGTCTTTTTGCAAGACCTCCAGCAGCCGGGGATAATCAGCGATGCCGTAAGCGGCCGGATTCCCATTGCCGTATAAAAAATAATCTTTATGCTGAATTTGCAAATGGCCGCTACTTTGCACAAAGCCGGTTTGCAGCCCTAAATTCAGATCCTGGCTGTAGCCGCCAAATAATAAGATGGTCACCGCCCCCACCAGCATAGCCAGTAAGGTAGCCAGAGAGCGGCGATAGTTGCGCAAAAGATTACGCATGGCTAAAGAGAAAATATTCATACCAGCACCTCCTGTTTTCTGGCGGCCGACCGATCAAATTGCTCTACAGAGACCACCCGCCCGTCACGAATCATGATGGCATCATCGGCCTCGGCCAGTACCTGCGGATCATGGGAAGAGAACACAAAGCTCACCTGATGCTCCAGCTGCATACGGCGCATCAATTGCAAAATGGCCTTGCCGGTCTGGCTATCCAGATTGGCCGTTGGCTCATCGGCCAGCACCAATTGCGGCGCGGGGGCCAGTGCGCGGGCAATCGCCACCCGCTGTCTTTGCCCGCCGGATAATTGCCCCGGGCGATGCTGAGCTTTATCGGCCAGCCCCACCGCATCCAGCAAATCCATCACGCGGGCTTTACGTTTTGTGGCAGGCATATTCAGCATGCGCAGTGGATATTCAATATTTTCAAAGGCTGACAATACGGGCAGCAAATTAAAATTCTGAAAAATAAACCCTAAATGCCGCGCTCTGAAATCGGCCAGCGCATCATCAGGCAGCTGCGCAATATATTGCCCCGCCACAATCACCTCGCCCTCGTCGGCGCGGTCTATGCAGCCGATTAAATTAAGCAAAGTGCTTTTACCGCTGCCCGACTGGCCGGCAATAACCGTAAAGCGGTTGGGATAAATAACCAGATTGACTTCTTGCAAGGCGGGCACAACGACCGAGCCCATACGATAGTGCTTGCTAACCTGTTTTAAGATCACGGGATACATTGAGCAGTCCTCATCAGAAGAATGCATCCAATATATGCGGCCTTAACACAAGGTTCAGGAGGATGAGATAAAGCGCAACTCAGGCAGATAAGACGTATAAAAGCGCGACGAAATGCAGCGCAGGATGCAAAAAATACCATCCGCCCAAAACAATCACGCCACGACAGGCCAGCAATAGATTTATCGCCTAAATTATTAAAGGGGGCGTAAGCCTGCGCCCCCAAACAAGTGCGAAGGGCGTATGAATTTTAAAAGCACACTCAAATCGCTAATGAATGAAGTCGACGAGCTGGAATCATTCAGAAAGGCAGACCGGCGTGAAATCTTATCGATTTTCTCCATGCTCCAAAAACACGGAGATGCCATTAACTTATTTCTGAACAACGGCGACGAATTGATTCTCAGCCACCTTTTAGAAATAAACCAGGCCGACAATACCTGCTGCCTGTTCAACCCTCAGGCGGATATTCCTGTTTGCGAAGCCATCTGTATTGCAACACCTGGCGGTGGCTCTTTAATTAAATTCAACTGCAATCTGAACCCATGGCGCTATCAGGGGCATGCGGCATTTCGCATAGCCCTACCCGATTCCATTATTAAGCTACAACGGCGGGAACACTTTCGCACCAAAATCCCTGAGAATCAGCCCTTTTATTGCCAGTTTCAAACAACGGGCAGCAAAGCCTTACGCTTTGTGATCTGTGATTTATCCATAGGCGGGCTCTCCTGCTGGGTTCCGGCAGATTTTGCACAAGAGCTACAAATAGCTCAGCAACATAAAATCATCATAGAACTTGGCCATACTGGCTCCGCCAGCACCCTAATTGAGGTTTGCAGCCTGCGCCAATTTGAAGAGATATCAGCCCACCACGATGTTTTGCTGCTGGGCATGCACTTTATTGCCCTGGATCACCCGCTCGAAGCCAAATTACAAAAACTGCTTTCCCAGCTCGAAATGGCGCAACGCACGGTGCGCTAAGCTAAAGCACTGCAGCCACGGAGAAAACGGATGTCAAAGCACCTTTCAGACAGCACTCGTAAAGATATATCCCCCTGTAAAGCGAAGAAAACAGCAAAGCGCCCCATTTGGCTCTTCAAGAAGGTTGACCATCCTGACTAAGATCGGCAAAAATCGGGGTAGATCCCTCACCTCACGGAGCAATATGGGCTTTTACTCCAACCCACAGCGATGGCGTCGCTCTTAATTTGCACAGGCAGCCTGTTCAGCTTTTGGCAACTGCCCGCCTTTTTGCTTACAAATTTCTGCGTCATGTCACCGAAACCCAGTTTGGAGTCTATCCATGTTGTCGATCACCGAATTTAATGCTCTTAAAGAGCAAGGCTATAACCGCATTCCGCTGGCATTAGAGCTGTTTGCCGATTTAGATACGCCTTTGTCTGTGTATCTGAAACTGGCAAATCAGCCTTACACCTATCTTTTAGAATCTGTTGTAGGTGGCGAGCGGTTTGGCCGCTATTCCTTTATTGGCTTGCCCGCCCGCACACGCTTAAAAGTGCGTGGCAATCTGACCGAAGTCATCTGTAATAACGAGGTGATTGAAACCCATCAGGGCAATCCGCTGGATTTTATTGAAAGCTTTCAACAGCGCTACCGTGCCCCGGCCAATAAAATGCTGCCGCGCTTTTTGGGCGGCTTAGTCGGCTATTTTGGCTATGAAACCATCGCTTATATCGAGAAAAAACTCGCAAGCACCCAAAAGCCAGATGAAATTGGCGCGCCCGATATCCAGCTCTTGCTGTCTGAAGAATTGGTGGTGGTTGATAATCTGTCCGGCAAATTATTTTTAGTGGTTTACGCCAATACCGAACAAAATAACGCTTACCAGACCGCTGCCGACCGCATCCATACGCTGCGTATGGCCTTACGCGAGCCCGCCAAAATCCCACTGCAAGGCCGGGCACCCAGCGTTAGCCAGATGACATCAGGCTTTGGCGAGGAAGCGTTTAAAGCTGCAGTACTTAAAGCCAAAGATTACATTATTGATGGCGACATCATGCAGGTGGTGCTTTCGCAGCGTATGAGCCTGCCTTTTGAAGAATCACCGATCTCACTCTACCGCGCACTGCGCTCCTTAAACCCGTCGCCGTATATGTTTTTCTACCATTTTGGTGACTTTCATATTGTGGGTGCATCACCAGAGATTCTGGTGCGCCTTGAAGACGATACCGTCACCGTGCGCCCGATTGCCGGCACACGGCCACGCGGCAAAACCCGCCTGGAAGACGAAGCACTCGCAGCCGAGCTTTTGGCCGATCCTAAGGAAATTGCCGAGCATATTATGCTGATGGACTTGGGGCGCAACGATGCAGGCCGTGTGGCGCAAACCGGCAGCGTAGCGGTAACCGATAAAATGGTGATCGAGCGTTATTCACACGTCATGCATATTGTGTCCAGCGTGGAGGCCAAACTTAAACCCGGCATGAGCAATATTGATGTTCTCAAAGCCACCTTCCCCGCCGGCACCGTTTCCGGCGCGCCCAAGGTGCGGGCGATGGAAATCATTGCCGAGCTGGAGCCGGTAAAGCGTGGCATTTACTCCGGCGCCGTTGGCTACCTGGGCTTTAATGGCGATATGGATGTCGCCATCGCCCTGCGTACTGCGGTTGTGAAAGACAAAGTACTGTATATGCAAGCCGGAGCCGGTATCGTGGCTGACTCGGTACCAGAGAGTGAATGGCAGGAAACCTTAAACAAAGCGCGCGCAGTCTTACGTGCGGCGGAGTTAGTACAGGATGGTTTGGACGCCTGATCAAGCGCCCCGGAGCCTGGACACAAGCCCGGGGCATTATGGCGCATCCATACCTCATCAAAACAAGCGAGCAATATGTACTTCCTTCTTTTTTCCCTGAGCATTGCCCTGCTATTAATGTGGCACCGCCTCAGAAAAGCAGCCCGTGCGGATTATATTCGCAGCTATATGTTCCCGCCCGGCCTGCTTGATAAGCTGCACAAAGTAAGACCCGAGCTTAAGCTCAAAGACCGGCAGCTGGTGGCGCATGCCCTCAGGCAGTTTTTTCAGGTTTATCATCAAAGCGGCTATCGCCACATCGCCATGCCTTCGCAAGTGGTGGACGACCTTTGGCATGAATTTATTCTTTACACCAAAAACTATCAGGCCTTTTGCAAGAAAGCCTTTGGCCGCTATTTGCATCACACACCCGCCAGCGCGCTCAGCCCTGAGCTGCGAAATAACGATGGCTTACGCACCTGCTGGCGCTATGCCTGCCTTGAAGAAAACATCAACCCCAAACACCCTACCCGCCTGCCTTTGCTCTTTGCCTTAGATGCTAAATGGAACTTAGCCAATGGCTTTTATTACACCCCCGACTGCAGCCAGCTTGCAGCAAGCAGCAGCGGCACAGTGCATTGCGGCGCAGGATTTTATTCATCTGATCTCAGTAGTGAATTCACCAGCAGCAGCGATTTTGGCAGCGGCTCAGATTCTTCGGGCGGATCAGACAGCAGCGGGGATAGTGGCGGATGCAACGGGGGCTGTAGCGGCGGATGTGGGGGCGGCGGGGGCGGTGGTGATTAAACGCAATCACTCCCCATATAAAACTGGCCGCTATCAAAGAAAGCATGAACACAGCAACCCAGATTGTAATTACACAATCAGCCTGCAAGCTTGTTTTCACACCAAAACTTAAAAGCTTTTAAAACACAAACCCAATAAAATCGAAAGCCAGTGACAATATTACCGTTTTTCCTTCTGGAAAAAACACCTTGTGTAGTTTATGAATAAGGACGCTCATTGCTCACAAGAGCATGTAATGCCACTGAAATATCAGGCATGCTGACATGGGCTAAATTGCAGCTTTAATCTACATTCAGCCGTTTCATCCAAGGAGCTCCATTTATGAAAAAGCTTATTATCGCAGTTGCAGCATCTTGTATTGCTTTAACTTCTGTCGCCTCATTTGCTGAAGGGCTGATGAACAAAGACGGCATGACCTTACAAAAGAAAGAAGCGAAAAAACATAAAGCACGGAAAGACGCTAAGAAACACGAAGCAGAAATGAAAAAAGATGCACCTAAAGAAGAAATGGCAAAATAATAGCCGCTGTTTTTTTAATCAAAGGCAAGCACAGTGTGTTTGCCTTTTTTAATTCTGCAGTTCGCTATTGAATGGCATATATCAGCCCGCCCCCAATCATCAAGTACAACTCAACCGGCAAATAAAAAGAGTCTGACTCCTTTGAACAGCCATTAAAACATCGTCTTTTTAACTGCCTTGCTATCTGTTATGCCAAATTCTGGTGTATGCACTCTCAAACCCCAACTCATTTTCGATACCGAGATTGCCCATTTTCTTAAGAAAATCACACGTTACTAAGATTGGCCTCGATATATAACCACTGGGCGGGCTGCCTGCAAAAGCACGATTTAACTCATCAGCTAATTAATAGCCCTGCATGGTTAGCGGCTCGGCAATCGTTGCTGTTTGCTGAGAGCGACATGAAGCGATCCGGCTTAGTGCCAGGACAATGCCATCCGCTTGCCGGGCAATACTCTGCACTAATAGCTTTTGCAGTTTGTCATTTTTGCCCTCGCCATTCTGCAAGATAAGCCTCCAGCCTAATTTTTGGCAGGCTTTTTCCAAACCGCGATACACATTGGCTACTCCGCCATTTTTAAGGTCTGAAGCAATAAAAACGACCGTCTTTCCTGTTTGAGCAGGCGGCCCGGTAATCGGCCCGCCCCATGGCTCAGCAGCAACGGCAAAAAAAAAACATCCATAAATTTAAAATTATTCCAATAAAAAAATTGAACAGGCAGAGTTTTTTTTGCATGCAATCCACCTTTATTCAATATTTATCGATGAAAGCAAGGCTTATTCAAAAAAGCCATGCATGCCTTGTCAACAAACATAAAAATCAGCCAATTTTGACCGAATTAAGCCCTGCATTGTTATGCATTCTAGTCAATGATCAGCTGAATAAACGCATTGTGCAGCTGCATAAAGTCCGATGACACTTATCTTTTGACCCATTTTGTTTTTGGATAAATAAAGAAGCCGCCATTAAACAGAACTAAAGCTCAATATCTAGTGTAAATACCCATATATATTCTTTCCTGCAAAACAACTCGCCAGGCTATTAAACAGCAAAAATCAATAACACCGCAGCGTTTCCGATTGCCCCTCCCGAACATAAGCTCGTCTTACCTTGCCACGGCAGGCATATTCAACCGTTGCCATTTTCTGATAACCATCAGAAGGATCGCCGCACCACTGATTGCCTGATTTAAAGCGATAAGATGATTTATCGTTGGCAGAGCGGGCCAGCCGCTGGGTAAAATCACACCGCCCTCTTGCTGAGCCATAAGTCGCATTCAAAATCTGAATTTTTCGCCTGTCACTATTCTGACTTCCCTGATTGCCATTCATCATCCGCACCGCCTCGCGAAAGCCATCACGAAAGCCTTCCTGATATTGCTGATTTTTTCCCCGCAGCATTTCCTCAGGCAGATTAGCCTCACTGGCCATGACGCCTGCTGACGCCAGCATAAGCATGCAAAAGACTTTAAGTTTTATCACGCCGCATTCCTTTCTTCATAAATAGAAAAAGCTTCTGTTATTTAAAGATCAGAGACAAGATACATAATTACAGCAGTGAAATTACACGCACTGATTCCACCCGTGCCCGGAAAAACAGAATATTAAACAGATGTTTTTCATTAAGTAAAAATGCATCAAATACCAATAAAATCAAAGACAAAGCTCATTCTTAACGTGGCACAGGCCAGGTAAAATCAATTATTAGTTTATAAGCCGGATAACTTGCTGCTGTGCAGGGAAATTTACAAGGTGGCTTTGCTCATCTCTGCGCTGGTTATGATTTAGAAATAGCAAGTGGCGGATACCTGACAGCCAGTACCAAACAGCATTCTAAGATAAAAGATCAGACCTGCCTGCTAATGCTTAGCAACTGACAGGCGAATTAATTCGGCCAACAATCAAAAAGGGCCAGCGTAAGCAGCCCCCTTGCACCCCATGCGTGAGGGGTTTAAATACCAACAAAAATCAATTACTTAGGATTAAGCCACATTAAAAAGCATCACCACAAATCGCAACAGATAATCACCCTGCCCCGCAAAAATCCTTCAGTAGAAGTAACTAAACGAAATAGCTGAAATATAACCTTTATGACAGATGAACAAGCAAAGCCCTTATTTTGTACTACGCTTAGTCTGTCATGAAACTTGCCTAGTAGTTGCATAGTGCAAACATCCGCCTTATCGGGTGTAGCATCTGGATATAAGACACTTCAGGCTGCGCCCAGTAAGGCATCCCACCGGACCTGCGCGAAAAGCCGCGCAGGCTCCTCAAACTCTCTTTAAGAGCAAAACCCTATGCAAAACGTATTCACTAAGAAGTTTCGCCACCTAATTGATGGCAAGGAACACTTATTCCTTGCCTTCAATTCTTTCGATGTATTTTATGGCGTTGCAGTTAGAGAAATTATCGACGACACACAATGCGGAAATGGCGTCTTCTTTAAATTTCCTATGTGTTGTATCGTAAAGCTCAACAACCAGTCTTGGGAGTCTTTGCTAGAGCAAGCAATTGAGCAGTCAAAGAATCATTGGCTTGAAAAACTCGCTACTCAACCCCGGGAGGCAGAGCCTCAACTATTTCACGATACTTTTTTATGTCACTGAAGCTGCATTTGTCTTCCATATATTTTAAGCCACCTGAATCAAAGATAACTAAGATAACTAAGATAACTGAAGATAGCTGGGGTCAGAGTAAAGTTAAATCCGATTTCTTTGGCTCTAAGAGCATTAAGCATAGTAGGATTTAATTTTGTTCTGATCCCAGTTATTTTTATTTTCATTTGAATGGTGAGCATGAGGCCTAACAAACGGTGCAAATCGTTTGCTTCGCTCTCTGTGACGTGCCCCCGCCCCTTAACCTAAACGTTATGTTTACTCGAGGAAACTCATGGACATTATCCTTCTATGCGGCGATCTGAACACTGGCAAGACCACAACCATGAACTTGGTATACAGCGACCTTATTACAAAAGGAGCGACAGTTGTTGTGCCAAAAGTTACAGTCGGAGGAAATCCATTAGATTTTGAATGCGTGCTTATATACAAAGGAAAATTAGTCGCAATTTTTTCTATGGGTGATTATTTACATGAATGCTGGTCAGCGGCTATTAAATACGCATACTGCGACAAGTTAATTTTGGCATACAGTAATAAGTTCGAACGAAATTTGGCCACGGTTGTAGGAAATTGCCAAAATCATGTGGTAGTTACCAAGTTAAGCGGGAATGCCGCCATGAACAACCCAAATGATGCCGCCATTATAGTGGCTCATATTTGATGGCTTGGAATAACTATAGGGTAATAGGGTAATAACTGGGGTCAGAGTAAAGTTAAATCTGCTTTCTTTGGCACTAAGACCATTAAGCATAGTAGGATTTAATTTTATTCTGACCCCATGACCCCAGTTATCCAGCGTAGGCAAGCTGCTTAATTTTAACGTTAGTTATTTAGAATTTCACAATAGGTTTGCTCTGACCCCTGTTACTGAATTTTAACGTTATGCACAACAAAAGGACTCATAATGGAATCCAATCAGCAAATTACAACATTCATCAACATCAAAGATGGGGAAAAAGTCGGAAATCAAGATTTTATTTTAAGTTCATTATTTTAAGGCATGCACATCACAATAAAATCTGGTAGCAAATCATATTACTTTACCGTTAAATCGTGGGAATATGTTTTTTCTTCATTCGAGGATGATGTTTCGGGGCTAATTGTTATGGTTGAGGTAGCCCCCTCATAAAATAATCATAACCAGAAGTAGAATTACGCCCCCCTGATAATATGTATTGCTTCCCTTGCAACAACAGGCAAGCAATACGCAAATTATGCAAGCTTTTATAGGGGCTTTCTTTACCGTTCAGGCCCATATTTGGCACGGCTTGAGCCTTCATCATGCGAGTGCATAAAAAATAGTGTGTTAAGTGGGCAGGCGTGGCGGGGTCACGAGGGCGCGCGCTGGGGTGTTGTCCCAAAACATCAGCCATCCCAATCAAATTATAGCCACCCAGCATAAAAAGCTAGAATGAGTAAGAAAATAAAAAATTCATCTGCACATGCAACAGGGAGCACACAATGAAATTAGATGGCCTATCTGCCTTATATAAAAGCACCTGATTATGTCTCTTGCTCAATTAAGGCTTGAAATACCCCTCTTGGACAAGGTTTAGCCTGCATCACGGCTTTGAGTAATCGAGGAATCAGAGCGCACAGGTCTGCTCGACGATTGAAACGGTAT
>NZ_PDZG01000070.1 GCF_002735645.1 Iodobacter sp. BJB302 | reverse complement strand
CCAAGAAATCAGCGAGTTCAAACTTCTCTCCGCATCGGAGCTAAAGGAATTCAATTTCGGCCCGCTTGTGCTCACTTCCAACATCGTGGATAAAGCTCTCGAACTAGCGTCAGCCCATGTTTAGCCGCCGGTTCGGTTATCCATTCACCTGCGGTCTAACCCGTCGTTCAAGCGGGCCTGACTGCATCGGGCCGCTTAACTTTTTTCGTTAGGCAAATGAAAAAATTAATACTACCTAATAAATGAGAAAAAATATGAATGAGAATGTATATGGCGCTCCGGAATCTAATCTGAATTTATCGGAAAGCACCGATGTTCAATTATGGAACCCAGATGCGGCAGGCGCGTGGAGTCTTTTATTTACGCCAATATTTGGCTCAATTCTTGTGTACAAAAACTGGGAATCTATCGGAGATGTAGAGCAAGCAGATAAAGCCAAGAAATGGATATACATCAGTGTAATTATGTCAGTTGTATCTGCTGTTGTTGGGGTTGTTGGCATAGTTTACATATGTACCTGGTACTTTATGTCGCAAAAAAAGCAAACAACTTATTTTAAAAATGAATACGGAGGGAAGTACGCGCGAAAAAGCTGGAAAAAGCCGCTTCTAATAGCTTTTAGTATATGGCTAAGTATTGTTATAGCTATAGTAGCTTTATCTCTTGCAAGCGCATAACAAGGCGTTCCAGCATCGCACACTACGTGTGCTGGACACGTTTGTAAGTAGTACTTTTGTGGTTTTGCTGTAAGCCTCCAGCCCGCCCACCCAATTTCTATTTTTAATTCTGGCATCCTGCATTTTTTCAATGCGGGGCAAGGTCAGTTTTTTTTGGGGGGGGGGGCCGTATTGATACCTCTGCTGTTGCAAATAAAAGAGCTTGGCTTAACTGATTGCTCTTCTTTATGGGCTTCTGTCTCAACCGCAATTGTTGCCATTTATTTGCGATTGAAAAGTATTGTGGGTTTTCTGAGGCATGGGTGCGTTTTATACGGGCGAAACAAGATTTGGAGAAATTAAAAGAGGAACTCGATATTAAATGGCTAAAGCTGGCTACGTCGGAATCAACTAGTTTAGAGGCGGTATTAGAAGAATTATTACGCATTTCTGCGGCCAAGCATGATATTTTAAAAAAAGAAACTGAAACGTGGGCGACGGTCTTGCAAGAGGGCGTGAAAAATACGAATCCGTCTCAAGGTGCAGCATCGTAGGTTTTAGTAATGGGGTTAGGGATTGTATTTTTATGAGATAAACTTATTGTGGTTTACAACGCAAGCTAAATTTATGGCTTTACGTCAAATGTAAGACCTGATCCTATAGGGCCTTGTTGTTAAAATAAGCAGACACATTAAAAAACTTTGCTAACTTTCTTAGTTGGACTTTTCAGGTGATTAAATGAAAAAGTTAATTAAAATTAAATATGCCTTTACATTGATGGCCAGTTTTCTTGCAGCCGCAGCACAGGCGGCAAGCTTTCTTATTCCTGATGTGGCAAATGAATACACAATAAAAGTCATTGCCGAATGTAATAGTGAACAATGCGAAGGGCCCGCTGAAATTCATATTACAAAAAAGAATGGTGGCTTGGTCCAAACCCTTAAGACCCCTGATCTTGCTGTTTATTTAAATGCAAACAAAAAGTTGCCGGCGAATCATACTGTGCTTTATAGCGATCAAAGCGCGGTGGTGGCGGATGATTTTAATTTTGATGGCACCACAGATATCGCAATCAGAAATGGTAACAATAGCGCATATGGCGGCCCTTCCTATGATGTTTATGTTTACAATATAAGTAAAAGAAAGTTTGTTTTAAGCGATGAGCTGACAGAATTAGCCACCTCAAAGCTGGGCATGTTTTCAGTTGATAAAGCCCGCAAGCGGCTGATTACTTTTGAGAAAAGTGGCTGCTGCTGGCACCAGACCACGCATTACGCGGTTTCTCCCGGAAGGGGGCTTTACGTTGTTTATTCGTTGGTTGAGGCTGCTACTTCCGATGGCAAGAATGTAGAGGTGACCACTTCATCACTTGTTGGTAAAAAGATGAAATCAAGCACGAAACTCTACCCCGTAGATTCTTATTATAAATAAAAACTTATCCTTCAATTAGGTTATCCGCATGAGTGATTGCGCTCAACGGAGTGGTGTAATGGGATACAGGGCTTGGTGGATTTTATTCAATAATTGGGCAGCTTTCTTTAATTCCTGGCTGGGATAAAAGGTGCTGCCAATGGGTTTCAAAACGGGGCGAGTCTTTTGGTGAATTACCCAGTTTGATTCCTTTTCTATAAATAATGGCAATAAAAATATCTGCGAGTGTAAATTGGCTGCCAATTGCAAATGGGCTGTTTAGCCAAAGCTGGGATTCCAGCCTGGCCAGATTGCTGGCAATCCAACGCGCCCGGATTGGCTTCATTTGATCTTTGTTCAGATCAGGCCGGAAATGCTGAATAATGCTGCTGTTTTGTGCAGGGTGAATCGATGAGTTTACTGCCTCGCATATTTCACGGACTTGAGCGCGTAGAAATGGATCTGAATAGTTTAAAGGAGGGGATGGATATATTTCTTCAATAAACTCAACCATCGCCATCGATTCAGAGAGTGCCCGACCATCAACTTCCATGATCGGGCAACGCCCGAATGGGCTGATGTCAGCAAAATGGGCGATATCAAATTCATGTTCTAAATCAATCAATTCATAGGGTATACATTTGAAATCCAAAGCCCATCTGACGCGCTCACAGCAGTTTGCTCCGGCTGCATAATAGAATTTGATATTCATAGATTGAACTCAATAAAAGATTGAATAGCGTACCTCTTTCATTCTAATTAACTGAGCCTTTTTGGCGCAATGCCAGCGGCGATTGCGCCCTAAGTTTATTCCTCCTCTTAATCAACCACCTTCAAAACTTCATAACACGCGCCCATGGTGTGGTAGTCGGTTTTGCCTGCGGGGGATTTGTGTTGGTCGATTTTCTGGTTGTCTGGGCTGAGTACGCGGTACCAGGCGCCATATTGGTGGTCTACAAAGTGCTCCCAGCTGTAGGCCCAGATTTTGTTGTAGGCTTGCCAGTATTTTTCATCCCTAGTGCGATCCGCCAGCAGGGCGGCGGCGGCGAGGGATTCGGCTTGTACCCAGAAGTATTTGTCCTGATCGTAAGGCTCGCCATCGAGATCGTAGCCGTAGATTAACCCGCCGTGTGCTTCGTCCCAGCCGGATGATATCGCTTCGTCAAACAGCTCGCGGGCGCGGGCCAGGTGCCAGGGCTGCGGGTCGTGGCGGTCTAAAATCAGCAGTAGTTTGGCCCATTCGGTTTGATGGCCGGTTTGGATACCCCAAGGGCGGAAGATATTGGTCTTGTTGCCCTTGTTGTATTGCAAATTGGGCGTCAAGTCGGTGCGGAAATGCTCCCAGATTGCACCGTCGGTTAAGGCGGCCTGGCGCTGGGTAAAGTTGGCGGCCAGTAGCTTGGCGCGGTCTAAATAGCGGATTTCGCCGGTGGCTTCAAAGGCGGCGAGCATGGCTTCGCAGCCATGCATATTGTCGTTTTGGCCGCGATAATCATCCAGTACCCAATCGCTGCTGGCTTCGCTGGCGTAAACGCCGTATTCGGGCAGCCAGAAATGTTGCTCCATGGTGTTGTAAGTTTCATCCAGCCATACTTTGGCTTCATCCATGCCGCTGCGATAGGCGCAGGCGTAAGCCAGCATTACAAAGGCGAGGCCGTAGCACTGGTTGGTGGCGTCAAGCACTGCGCCGTTTTTAACTTCCCAAGCGTAGCCGCCAGTTTGCGGGTTGAAATGCACCTTGCGGATAAAATCGATGCCGTGCCTGACGCGCGCCTGATATTCCTTGTCGTCAAACTCCAGCCACGCCATCGCATTATTAAATACAAAGCGGGTGGACGAGACGAGGTGGCGGCTTTGCTTATCGTAAACGCTGCCGTCATCCATATAGTAATGATAAAAACCACCCGCCGGATCGACCGATATCGGGTCGTAAAACGCCATGGTGTGGCGAATATGTTTAAGTAGAAATTCTCTAGTGCGAAACATGGCGATCCTTGGCAGAGAGTAAATGGGTGCGTTCCCGGGCTATTTTGCTGATGAGTTCACCAAACAGGGTGTTGGCCCATGCAAACCAGCTGCGGGTAAATTGCTGTGGCTGACTGGCGTGAAATGATTCATGCATAAAGTAAGTTTCGGCATGGCAGCTTTTTAGCATGTGCAGGCAGTGGCTGATTTCCTCGTCCTGATCGCTGGTCATTGCCCGCATGATGATGGACATCGGCCAGATCATGGGTGCCAGCGTGTGCGGGCTGCCATTGCCTTCAAACTGGTCCCCTTTAAAAAACCAGGGGTTGTTTGTGGAGAGCGCAAAGCGGCGGGTGTTTTGACAGACCTCTTTATTCTGCGCTACTGCCCCCAGATAGGGTAAGGACAACAGGCTGGGAATATTGGCATCGTCCATCAGCAGGGCACTGCCGTAGCCGTCCACTTCATAGGCATAGATGGGGCCGTGTTCAGGATGCTGAACAATGGCGTGGGTTTGCAGTGCGGTGGCAACTTCGTCAGCCAGAGCGGTGCATTCGGCGGCAAAGGCGCTCTCATTAAAGAGCTCGCTCACCATGCTGGCCAGCTGGCGAAGGCTGACTACAGCAAAAAAGTTGGATGGCACTAAAAATGGCAAAACGGTGGCGTCGTCCGATGGCCTGAACATCGAGGCGATCAGCCCCACGGGCCGGGCAGGGTTGCCCCAGCCATCGCAAGCTAAGGTGTCCGCTTGCCAGCTGCCACTGCGGGTGAAGGAGTAAGGCCCGCGATTTTCTTTGCGCTGCTGCACTTTCATGGTGGCTACAACTAGCTTCATGGCTGCCAGCCATTGCTGATCAAAAGGCCTGCGGTCGGAGCTGCGCTGCCAATAGCCATGCGCCAGGCGGATGGCGTAGCACAGCGAATCCAGCTCCCATTTGCGCTCGTGCAATTCGGGCAGCATGGTGGTGTTGTCACTCTGCCATTGGCTATGGGCAGGCCCATCGTTAAAGGCGTTGGCGTAAGGATCAGTCAGGATGCAGGCGCTGTGGCGGCGGATCAGCCCGGCAATCATGTCGGCAAGCTTTGGGTCTGCCTGGATATGTGCTAAATAAGGCCAAACCTGCGCCGCGCTGTCCCGCAGCCACATGGCGTGGATATCGCCGGTAATCACAAACGTATCCGGCAGGCCATCCACCATCTGAAACGCCACGGTGGTATCGAGGGTGTTGGGATAACACTGGCGGAATAAGCGCGCTAAGGCGGGATCAGAGATGTGCTGGCTGATGTTTTCGATATGGTCGTTGACGGCGGGGCTGTGGAATTTTTGTGGCTGCAAGGGATTACTCGGTTGTTGAAAGGTTTACGGGGCATGTTGGGGACTGCAAAGGTAATCGGCGCGGGTATAAGTATTTATATCATTCAGGTGGCACTTCAGTGCTGTGGCTTCCCCCTTTGTAAAGGCTATGTCTGCGTTAAATGTTGAAATTTAGTTGAGTGGATACTTACGCTTTTAGGGGGTAAATTGAAAATTTTTTCTTGAAATTTTTAATTTAAAGCGTAATTGCCACTAAGCAAAAAACAAAAAGACCTTTTTAGTGCCTTCGGCACGTTGATTTTGGAGCGGTAGCCACCGCAGGGCCTTCCTTTCTTGTACGGCCAAGAAACGAAGCCAAAGAAGGCCGCCCCGACCAGCACGAAGGCCCCTCACTGCGGACAATCGAGGCGGCGGCTGCGGGACTCGCTTCGCTCAAACATCCTCGCCGAAACCCCGCCCCGCTTGTTCCTCGCTTCGGCGTGCTTCAAGGGGAGGATTTAAGCCCTGAGCGAAGAGCGCGTTTATTGCATTCCCTGCTGTTTGCTAATAACAAACCTTAATTTCAGTTTTCAACTGTTAACGCAGACATAGCCTTTTCAAAGGGGGGGTGCACATCCAGCTGACGTCGATACTGGTACTAGCGGAGTACCCGCAGTCAGGACGTCAAATCAGCTGTTTCTAGTAGCTGCCTTACAGTTGATTTACCTAGTACTTCCTCAATCTTGCTGTCACTTTGCCTTCCTTGTCTGTAGCAAATAAGACCGCTCGCTCGCTGGCTAAAGTGAGTGAGTAGCTGATGCCGCTGGCTTTGTCTTCAAAGCTGACGGCTTCTTCTTGGCCTGATTCATTCACCAAAATCCATAATGCGCCAAGCTCAAAGCTGAGTTTCTGCGCAAATACGCCTGGCTGTTCGCCGGACAGCCAGTTTAAAGGTGAGCTTAGGCCGGCCCAATCCATTGCGGTTTGATAGAGCGCAAGCAGCGGCTCGGTGCGATCGTTCATTTCCAGGGGCAGCGGGCACCAAAGGATATTGCCCGTGGTTTGTAAGCTGCCCAGTGCATTGCCCTTGCTAAGCTTGGCGATTTTGTCACCGCCAAAGCTGGCGCGGTATTTATGGTTGCCAATATGGATGGATTCTTCGCGCTGCAGATTACGCGTGTCTGATTCGCTCATCAGGGCATGGCAGGGCTGCCAGTAAGCGTCCAGATCGCAGGGGCCGGTCAGCAGAATGGGCGTTTTGCACTGGCTGATCCAAGCGCGGGCAGTTTGCGAAAGGGCGTGCGGGCAGGGGATAATGATCAGTTTGGCGGGGGCGTGGTCCAGATCGGCAAGATGATATTCGCTAATGGCACGTACCGGCACTTTCAGCTCGTATTGCATCACGCGTACCAGGCGCTGCGTGGCTTCCAGCGCAAAGCGGCGGTTGCCGTAATCGTTGCTGAAGGGGTAAATCACGGCTACGTCTTCCAACTGCCTGCCTTGCATTATCGGGGCAACGGCTTTAAAAAAGCTGCCGAAGTCTTCGCTTACCATAGCTTCAGGCTTGCGTGTGCCATCGGCCCGGCATGCGCCGATATGTGATTCGTTGATGTTGTCCATGTGGTAGTTGATATTCCATAACCACTGCACTGCACCCGCGCCGCCATTAATAAAGGCGTAAGCATATTTGCGCTCTAACATATGGGCGAGTTCCGTTTCGCTGCGCTTACTGCGCCCATTAGGGCTTTCGATATGCATGATGCCGGTTTCTTGCACGAGGCTTGGTTTGTTGGGCGTTTTGCTAAAGATACTATCCCAAGCCAGATCGTCATTCAGCCACCAGCTATGCACATTGGTGTAGTCCACTGCCCCGGCAAAAAACATGGGCGATGGGCGCTGCATGCCCAGTGCCTCGTCCTGGCCAACGGTAATCAGGCGGTTAGGGGCAATGGCGCGGATGGTGGTGCTTAAATCGGCGATCCAGCGGTTAAGCATGGCTTGGGTAAACAGGCTGTAATCCAGCCAGATGCCGTGTTGCTTGGGCAGAATTTCAGTCGGGTTATGGCCCACATCTTGGTGCAACGGTGGCATTACGGCATTCCAATCGGGTAGATCGGCCGGGCTGCGGTTCCAGCGTTGTTGCCAGCTGGTGATGTCCGCGTCTTGTTCTTGCAACCATGTTCTAAATGCGGCGATTTCAATCGGGTCTTGCACGCTGCGCGGCCCAAGGAAAATCTGCTCGGGGTTAAACATCGATGGCTCGTTGATTAAATCCCAGTGCACATGGCTGCTGTCTTTGTGGCGGCTGATAATGGCGGAAATAAAGCGCTTTTGTGCGGCGATGGCGCGTGGGTCCAGATAAGGGTTCTGGCCTTCCCATGTTTCAGGGGTAAAGGTGAAAAAGGTAAAGCAGGTTTCCAGGTTGTGGCGCTTGGCGCAGTGCAAGAAAGCATCGATGGCTCGTAAGGCGGCTTCCTGGGCGTGGCCGTCTGTAAACATCACTTGTCGCCAAGCTGTCCAGATGCCGGTGCGAATATAGTTGATGCCCATGCGGGAAAATTCGGCCATATCCCTGTCCCATGCTGCGGGATTGGGCAGTTGCAGGAATTTGCGGTGTACATCGCTGGCCATATAGGTCATGCCGACAATGGGCACCGGTTTGCCGCCACGGCTGAAGTAATCGCGGCCCGCGCAAAGTGGCTGACCTTCTTCAAGTAAACGGTGATCTCTGCCCCAAAATCCCTGCTGTAACTCACGGATTTCACCAAAGGCAGAGACGGCACGGCAGTGAATACTGTAATAGCCATGCAAAACCACCATGGGCAGCGTGCTGCGGTGAAATACGGGGCCGTGTGCAGTGGTCCTGAGGGCCAGCGTTTCCTGGATCAGCATCTTGCCCGCTTGGATGATTTTGATTTCAAATTGCCACTGACAAGCCGTGCTACTGCGTAAGGCTTCAATTTGTAAGTTAAAATTAGGGACTTCGCTGGGGTAGTAGCAGGCAAAATCTGGTTTGATCCAAATCTCTGTTACACCCCTGGCGCAAAATTTGGCCCATGCGATTAGCGCTTCGCCCCCTCCCTGGTCCCAAAAAAGAGCCGTAGCGCCGGTGTTTACAAATAGCCAGCGGCTGCCGGCAAATGCACCGCGATGATTTTCGATAAGCACTACGGGGGCGGCAATCGGGCGGCCTGTGGCATCTTTGGCGGTGAGCAAAGGGTAAATTCGTGCGTCCATTGGCCCGTTGGAGCTGGATTCCTTTGGGTGATCTTTATGCTTGGTTGGCATCAGCACAAAGCCGCAACAGGCGTCTTGCGGTGCAAATAAGCTGCAGTGCTCACTCAGCAGCGGATATTCTTCAGCAGGCTCAAGACTAACGGCTTCACTGCTGTCAATGGCCAGCATTTCGTGAATGTTTAAATCTCTGAATAATGTAGTCGGGGCAGAGAAGGGCATATCGCCCATGCTGAGTAAATTACCGCCATTTTTTAGAAAATGCAGCAGTGCAGGCCACGCTGTGGCCGGAAAATAAGCGCCGTGCATGGCAATTAAGCAGCTGCCTGCGGATGCGCTGTTTAAAGCATTTAACAAGGTGCTGCAGTCGGCCAGGGTGCCGGATTCTTGCCAGCGGGCCAAATCATCCTGGCGTGGGCGCTCGCCGTGATATGCCAGGTGTGCATCGTAAAAAAATATGGCGCTCATGCGTTTTCCTCTTAAACAGCGTTTGCATCAATTTGGGTCCGGGCAGCATGGCGTTTCTGGCTTTGCAGCAGCAGAGCCTCTTTGCCCACCCCTCAGTATTGATTACATTTTCTTGGTTTGTATGGGTAATTTACTTTCTGTCATCTGCTATTAATTGTAATTAAGTGTATGGGTGTGTATAGATGTAAAGAGGAGCAAGGCTCTTTACTGCATTGATATTGCCCGGGGTTTGCCTTCTGTTGATTTAAGGTGGACGAGCCTTAGCGAAGAAAGTTTCATTCGATGGCAAAAGCTAAGCCTGCTAATAGTGCCAATATTTAAGGTCGCCTGATTGATTGGGTTTTACTCATTGTCTGAAAAGCAGGATATGATGGAAATCAAAGAATGAGCGCTTTGTATCAGGCGGTGTGAAAGGGTTTTTGAATTAACCGGGTATGCAGCATATCAGCTAATTAGAATTGCCAATGGCATTGATAACGTTTGTTGATTACGCTTATTTCAATATAGCTTATCGTCGTGCCGCAAGAAAAAAGGGAAGTTGATGCAATGAAAATCTTAATTTTGATGGCTTTGCTGATCACAGCAACTGCACATGCAGAAATCTATAAATGGAAAGATGCTGACGGAATGATGCATTATTCTGATCAACCGCCTAAGGGTAATAAAGCAGAAGTACTGAAGACTAAGGACTTGCCTGTCAGCTCGATGTCTGGCCAGCAAAAGCGTGAAGCCTCTGCTGCAAGTACAGTGGCGGTGAAAGCCAGCGCCCCGGCCAGCGCGCCGGTAGCAGCTGCTAAAGGTGAAAAAGACGAAAAAGCTTGCAAAGAAGCCATGGCCAGATTGGGTTATTTACAAGGTTCAAAAAAATTCTCTAGTGTGAATGAAAAAGGCAAGCTTGAGTTTATGGAAGCCTCGCAGCGCAAAGCCGAAACCGCGAGCGTAGAGGCAAATATCAAGCGCTTTTGCCCGTAATCTGTAAGCAAGCCAAGAGCCGCCTCTTCAGGCGGCTTTTTTTTCGTCTGGCGCGGTCTGTTTTTACCTGCGTTCCTTACCTTACATTCACTTGATTTGTTGTTTGGTTGCTTTCGTATTACTTTCGTTATGTTGTAATTGTTCACCAGGTCTGGAAAGTTTGAGTTTATGTATTGCTAAAGTTCTTTCGGCTGGCTATCTAGAAAGACAGCAGTTTTATCTTTTTTTGCTTTCAGAAAATACGTCTGAGAAAGGTTGGCCATGTTTTTGTTATCCAGCATGGTTTTTTGTCAGTATTAAGTTGTGCGAAGGAGAATGAATATGCATGAGCATACCAGCCAAGCGTCGATTAAAGACATCATGCGCCTGCATGATATTGACGAAGTTGATCTTGAAGTGGTTCGCAAATATGGCGCTTTAGTTGTGCCCAGAATGAATGAATACATTACACATTTTTATGAATGGATGCGCGAGCTGCCAGAATATCAAACGCTGATGGCGAATGATGAAGTTAAAAAACGCGCACAAAATGCCCAGCTTACCTACTGGAAAACATTTTTTGCGGCGCATTTGGATGATGCGTATATGGAAGATCGCCGCCGTTTGGGCGAAACCCATGCGCGGATTGGTTTATCTTTGCCCAGCTATTTTGCGGGAATGAATTACTCCTTTGTTTTGTTTACAAAAAAATTATATGACGGCGGTTTATTTAGTGAGGAATACGGCAAAGCAGTGGCGGCAATTACCAAGCTGTTGCATCTGGATACCACCATTGTGGTTGAAACCTATAGCCGTTTAATTAATGAAAGAATTAATGAGCAAAGCCGCGCCTTAATGGAAATGTCTACGCCGGTAACGATGATCTGGCAGGATATTTTAATGCTGCCCGTGGTGGGGATTATCGATTCCAAGCGGGCCCAGGACATTATGGCGGCTATTTTATTAAAAATTGCTGAAACCCGCTCCCGCGTATTTATTATGGATATTTCTGGTGTGGCGATTGTGGATTCAGGCGTGGCCAATCATTTAATTAAAATTACTAAGGCGACACGCCTGATGGGCTGTACTAGTCTGATATCAGGTGTTTCTCCTTCAATTGCCCAGACCATTGTGCACCTTGGCATTGATATTGAAGGAATGACGACTCATGCCACATTACGGGATGCCCTGGAACAAGCCTTCAAGAGCGTGGGCATCAGAATGAAAAGACTTGATGAGGTTTAGGGGGCGGTAATGGATGAGCGTGAATCCGGGGGAGGGGTTGCGATTTCTGTTGTTGAAGATGCTTTGCTTGCCTGTGTGCAAAGTGATTTGCGGCCCGCTACGATGATCGCGCTGCAAAGCAAATTATTGCAACAGGTCACGAAAATGGCGGCGAAAGGGGTCATGCTTGATTTATCCGAAGTAGACGCACTGGACGTGGATGGATTTGCAGCCTTGGTGGATTTGATGCAAATGTTGAAAATAATGGGGGCAAAAACAGTTTTTATTGGTTTCAGGCCCGGTGTGATTGCCGGATTGGCAGCGCTGGACAGTGATTTGTCAGCGCTGCGTGGCTGTCAGACCATCAGGCAAGCTCTGGATATATTACATGAAGCCTAGTATGGAAATGGCAACGGTCTGGCGAAAAATACGCAATGACGCTGATGTGGCGATGTTGGTGGCTTATACATTTTCTTTAGCCAAGCAATGCGGTTTTTCGCCTGTGGCGATTACAGAAATAACAACGGGTGCATCTGAGCTGGCCACGAATATTGTGAAATATGCAGGTGAGGGCATGATGTCTTTTTCCTGGGTGGTCATCAACAGTCACGAGGGTCTGGAGGTAATGGCCGAAGATCGGGGGCCGGGGATAAAAAACCTGGATCTCGCCATGTCTGAGCACTACAGTACCAAGGGTACATTGGGGCTGGGCTTGCCGGGAACGCGTCGTTTAGCGGATGAGTTTGAAATTAGCTCAGAGCCGGAAATGGGGACTCGGGTCCTGTTTCGGAAATGGAAAAACTAAGTCATGCACTTTGAATATGCACGTTGTTTGCGTCCTTGCTATGGCGAAGTAGTGTGTGGTGATGGCACTTTTATTAAACAAATGGAGCATGGCGTACTGGTTGGTATTCTGGATGTACTGGGGCATGGCCCTGAGGCGCACGAGCTGGCAAGGCTTTGCGAGCAGTGGCTGGAAGAAAACAGCAGCGAAGATATCGGACGGATGCTTAAATCTTTGCATGAGCATATCCGCGGATCACGCGGTACGGCCATTACGATGGCTTTTTTGGGGGATGATGGCAATGCGCAGTGCATTACCATTGGCAATACCGTGATGCGTAAGTTGGGAAAAGATTGTTTTACTTTTCCGGCACAGGCGGGCACTTTAGGCATCATTTTACGCAGTATAAGGATTGAGACATTCAGCTTTAAAAGCGATGATGTTTTTATTCTGGCGACGGATGGCATACAGGAACATATTGCTGCAGATGATATTTTGTTTGAACGCAGGAATACACTGAACCAAATGGTTGCAAATTTGCTAAGCCGTTTTGGAAAGCTTTACGACGATGCCACTTGCTTGGCGATAAAGTGCACATTATGACTGAACTTGGCGTATTGTATCTGCGATCCGAAGAAGATGTTTTTATTGCCCGCGATAAATTGCGCCGGGCTTTGGGAAGCTTAAAACTTAACCGGATGCGCAGCGATTTTCTGCTGACGGGTTTTTACTCGCTTTGCCAGCATGTCCGGCAGTCAACTCATAATCACCTTTTGCCAGTAGGGGTTGATGGGGATGCACTGTACTTTCTGGTGCAGTCTGAAGGCGGATGGGCGAAGCACTCGCTCTCCGCCTTTTTTGATGTTCAGAATACTTTATCGGACGGGACTGTACAGCTTGCTTTCAGGATTGATCATCAGGACCCTGATGCGATTTTGCAGGTTAGAAATATCATTAATGAACAAACCCGTGATGAGCTGATGTCTGTGCTCACGGTGAGTAATGCTGAGTTGGCCGCGCATAAACAGGGGCTGGAGCAGGAGGTAGACCGCCGTGCCATGGCATTGCAGCAAAGTGAAATGCAATCAAAGGCCGTGATTGAAGGTGCGCCGATTGCCGTTATTTTGCTTGATAAGGACTGCTGCGTTACAGATTGGAACCGTGCCGCAGAGCTGACTTTTGGGTTTGCTGCTGCCGAAGTGGTGGGCCTGAAACTGCAAAGCCTGATTCATGTTGAGGGTGATGGCGATTTACCTTTGGTGCTGGAGCGGGGCCTTAACGAAGTCACCTCTCGTATAACTACAGCAAGATTTTGGGAATTACTCGCAAGAAACCGCTCGGGAAGCCTGCTGCCTATTGAAGTGGGAATGACCGTTTTAAGTATGGATGGCCATTGCAGTGGCACTTTATTTGCGCGGGATATCAGCCAGCGCAAAATTGTGGAGCAAGAGCTGCAATTGGCTAAAACCAAGGCAGAAGAAGCGGCTTCTGTGAAATCAAGTTTTCTGGCTAATATGAGCCATGAAATTCGTACGCCAATGAATGCGGTGATTGGTTTATCTCATCTGGCATTAAAAGCAGAAATGCCGCCTAAGCAGCGCGATTACCTTTCTAAAATACATCATGCGGGCACGTCTTTATTGGGGATTATTAATGATATCCTCGATTTTTCTAAAATTGAAGCGGGCAAATTAAATATTGAAATTGCCCCTTTTGATTTAGAAACGGTGCTCAATAATGTATGTACGGTAACTACTCAAAAAGTATTTGAAAAAGGTTTGGAGTTTGTTATTCATAATCCGGCTGACGTTCCGCCCTGCCTGCTGGGTGATTCGTTAAGACTGAGCCAGATTATGATTAATTTAGTAAATAATGCGGTGAAGTTTACTGAAGCGGGCGAGGTTGAAATTACCATTCGCTGCATGGAAAAAAACCAAGAGCAAACGCAATTAGAATTCAGAGTCAGAGATACCGGTATTGGTATGACCCAAGAGCAGCTGGGTAAATTATTTATGCCTTTTACCCAGGCCGATAGCAGCACTACCCGCAAATTTGGAGGTACAGGGCTGGGGCTTTCAATTAGCAAAAGGCTTGTTGAATTAATGGGCGGGCGTATATGGGCCGAAAGTGAAAGTGGTGTTGGCAGCCAGTTTGTATTTACTGCGTGGTTTGGTGTTGAGCATAAAGAAATCAGAACACGAGCTATTCCGGCAGAAATCAACAATATGCGCGTGCTGGTGGTGGACGATCATGAACATGCACGCCTCGCGATTATTGAAGTCTTAAAACGGTTTTCGGTGCGTATAGAGCATGTGGGCTCAGGGCAGGGGGCGGTGGAATTATGCAGTGCAGCCCATCAGCGGGGTGATCCGTTTGGCCTGGTATTGCTGGATTGGCAAATGCCAATTATGGATGGCGCTCAGGCCGCCAAAAAAATCCAGGAGATGCTGCCCGATGACACGCCTAAGATGGTGATTGTGACTGCATTTGATCGCGAAGATATATATATTCAGGCTCAAAGTTTAAATATCAGTGCCATTTTAACCAAGCCGGTGAATGCCTCGTCTTTAACGGATTGTCTGGTTTCTATTTTTGCCAATGATGCTGTTTCGGATGCTCAGGCTGTGCCACGGGATGAGGAAGAGGTCGGGCTGAAAGGGATGAGGGTATTACTCACCGAAGACAACCCGATTAATCAGCAGATTGCTACAGAATTGCTTAGTTCGGTAGGTGTGGATGCGGTGGTGGCTAATCACGGCAAAGAAGCGCTGGAAAAACTGGAATTGATGGGCGATGTCCATTTCGATGTCATTTTGATGGATATGCAAATGCCGGTCATGGATGGCTATGAAGCATCAAAGCATATCCGTGCGGATGCCCGCTACAGCCATATCCCGCTGATCGCTATGACGGCCCATGCCATGGTGGAGGAGCGTGCACGCTGCCTTGATCTGGGTATGAATGACCATATTTCAAAACCGATAGACCCGATTCAGTTTTTTGAGTGCCTGAAACACTGGCGGGTTACAACACCTGATGGCAAGCCCAAGCCCGTAAAGGCGAGTGCCGCGCCAGCAGAAGTCATGCCGCCTCTGCAGGCTGCACCCGTGCCAGTGCCTGCTGCGTTTGTGCCGCAGGCAGTAGCTCCGGCAGTGGCCTCTGTACCTGCAACCCCGGCTGGCAGGCAGGAGCTGGATGTAAAAGTAGGGCTGGGCTATGTGCTGAATAACCCTTCTCTTTATTTGCGGATGCTGAAGCAGTTTTGCAGTAGTGAATCCGATTGTGTGCAAAGAACGCATGCCGCATTGCTTGCTAATGAGTTAGAGCCTGCTTTACGTTTTTCTCACACTTTAAAAGGGCTCAGTGCGACACTGGGCGGAACCCGGGTTTCTGAAATAGCGGGGAGGATTGAAACGGCGATTTCGCACGGAGGTGGCTTGAATGAGGTGAGGGAAGATTTGCTCTTGCTCGAAAAACATCTGAGTGTGCTGATGCGTGAGGTTAATGATTATATTAATGGCGAAGACCCCTTTGCCAATGCGTCTGCCCCCTCAGGCAGAATGCCTGCAAAAGAATTACAAAATCTGCTGACCTGGCTTGAGCGTTTATTGATGGATATGGATGCTGAAGCCCTTACCGTCATGGGTAAATATGGGGATGCGATGGCCGATTTTTTTGATCCGGCCGAATTTGCAGCATTCAGAATTGCACTGGAGAAATTCAATTTTGGTGATGCTTTGCCTATCTTGCAAAAAATGAGCTCAAGCCTCACCGTGCCCTGATTGGCTGGTGGCCGGCTTATCCTGCGCCGCCTTTTTTTGTTACTTTGCCTTCCAGTGCGCGCTGCCGGCGTATTTCTTTAGGATCAGCCAGCAGGGCGCGATAAATTTCTACCCTGTCTTTTTCGCGCAAAACGGTATCTGCTTTGCAAGCCTTGGAAAAAATGCCGATTTTATTGCCCGATAAATCAATTTCCGGAAAAAAATCTAAAATGCCTGATTGCAAAATGGCTTGTTCAGCCGTGGTGCCGGCCGCCACTTTAAGAGCAATCAGTTTTTGCAGCGCGGGTGTGGCATAAACGACTTCCACATTGATTAATGTGCTCATGATGGCTCAGAGAATCTTTAAGGGTGAATTTTATCGGCTTGTTTAATAAAAGCATCCACAAAGGTGCTGGTGATTTTATTAAACACCGGGCCAATCATCATTTCTAAGCTGCGGCTGGAAAACTCGTAATCCAGCTCAAATTCAACTTTGCATGCGTCTTCCATCAGCGGAATAAAACGCCATACGCCATGCAGAGCCTTAAACGGGCCATCAACAAATTGCATATCGATCATATGTCTGGATTTGATATCACGGGTGCGAAAAAAAGTTTTTACCTTCAGAAACTCGATTTTTACCGTGACATCTAAAATGGTTTCGCTGCGCTCATGCACCTCTACGCCGCCGCACCATGGCAGAAACTGAGGGTAGTTTTCAACGCGATCAACCAGATCAAACATTTGATCTGCTGAGTGAGTCACTAATACGGTTTTACGAATAGACTGCATAGGGTTTTCTTTATAGGGCGGCCGGACTGATTTCTATCCGCCGCAGTCGATAGTTTGTAGCGTAAAATGCCGGTCTTCCAGAGAAGCCAAACTAGATGTAAAAAAATGACCGAGCATCGTAACCCCGACCACTCCATGACGCAACTTGAAAACATCCGCATGCCACCGCATTCGGTTGAGGCTGAGCAATCTGTGCTTGGTGGCCTGATGCTGGATAACAGCTCTTTTGACAAGATTGCGGATACCTTATTTGAAGCCGATTTCTACCGCGATGATCACCGCCGCATCTTTGCTGTGATCGCCAAGCTGGTTGAACTGGGCCGCCCCGCCGACGTGATTACCGTGGCCGAAGCGCTCGATACTCACGAAGAATTATCTTACGTAGGGGGCCTGGCTTATTTGGGCTCTTTGGTGCAAAACACCCCCTCCGCCGCGAATATCCGCCGATATGGTGAGATTGTCCGCGAAAAATCAGTCATGCGCCAGCTTGCATCTGTGGCCACCGATATTGCCGATGCCGCCTACAGCCCCAGCGGGCGTGAGGCTTCCGAGCTGCTCGATCAAGCCGAATCGGCCGTGTTTCAGATTGCCGAGCAATCTTCACGCGGGCAGAAAGGCTTTATCGGTATGCCGCCGATTTTAAAAGAAATTGTTGAGCGCATTGATCATCTGTTCCAGCAAGATAATCCATCTGAAGTCACCGGCGTTGCAACGGGGTTTTTAGACCTTGATCGCATGACTTCGGGCATGCAGGCTGGCGATTTAATTATTGTGGCGGGCCGTCCTTCTATGGGTAAAACGGCGTTTTCGGTGAATATTGCCGAACACGTTGGCATCGAGCTCAAGCTGCCAGTGGCGATTTTTTCCATGGAAATGGGCGCAACTCAGCTTGGTATGCGTATGGTAGGTTCGATTGGCCGCATCGATCTGCATAAGCTAAAAACTGGCCGCTTTGAAGATGAAGATTGGGTGCGCCTGACTCACGCGGTGGGCCGTATGAATGAAGCGCCTATTTTTATTGAAGAAACCGGCTCATTAACTGCTTTGGATATCCGCACCAAGGCACGGCGCTTAGCGCGGCAATGCGGTGGCCAGCTGGGCCTGATCGTAATTGATTACTTACAGCTGATGGCAGGGCGGGCAGGCGCAAAAGATCAGAACCGCGCGACCGAGCTGGGCGAAATTTCGCGTGGCTTAAAATCACTGGCCAAAGAGCTGAAAGTGCCGATTATTGCGCTCTCGCAGCTTTCCCGCTCAGTAGAGCAGCGTACCGATAAACGCCCGATGATGTCTGACTTGCGAGAATCGGGCGCGATTGAGCAGGATGCGGATTTGATTTTATTTATGTACCGCGATGAATACTATAACCCGGACAGCCAGTTTAAAGGCCTTGCTGAATGTATTATCGGTAAACACCGAAACGGCCCGGTAGGCAAGATTCCGCTGGTGTTTGTGGGCCAGCATTCCCGCTTCGAAAACGCCTTGGTTCGCCCGGATGGCTGGTCGAGTGATCTTGAGTAAGTGGTGCGCAGAGTGGGCAACCATTAGCTCGTTGTTTACCCTGTAAAACCGAGCCATCCTAAAGTTTGGTATGCATCTTTTGCAGGGTGGGTTGCACCCAATCCTATCAATTTAAGCAAAACCTACGGGAGATAGCGTTTTTTGTAGGTTGGGTTAGCTGGTTTATTCGCCAATTTAAGGGCGGATAAATCAGCGTAACCCAATATTTATACGCAAAAGAATGTTGGGTTAGGCGATATATCGCTGAGCGAGGTAAGCCTTGCACGCAGACTGCCAACCTAAGCTACAAGTTCCCCGTATGTTGATAGGGCCGGGGTTGCACCCGCCCTAAGCCGCAACACCCCCAGTCCCAAATGCCTCCGCATGAATCCGCTCCGCACTCACCCCCATAGTTTGCAATGATTTGATCTGGGCTTGCATAAAGGCCAGTGGCCCGCAAAGGTAGTAATCGGCGTCTGGCAGGATCACGTTGCTGGCGATTTTAGCCAGATCCACATGGCCCAAGTGATCGTGGCTGTGCTCCGGGCAGGCTTCGCCATAAAACACGGTTTTCTCAACGTTGGGTTCCTGCGCTGCCAGCTGATTTACCACCTGTTTAAACGCACGTACTTCGGCATTGCGGCAGCCATGTACAAAGCGTATCGCTCTGTCGCTGCCGGTTTTAACCAAATGTTTCAGCATAGCCATCATTGGGGTAATGCCCACGCCGCCGCTAATTAAAACCACCGGGCTTTTCCTGTCCTGATGCAGAACAAAGTCACCTGCTGGCGGGGCGAGATCAATCACATCGCCGGTATTGACTGTGTTGTGCAGCAGATTAGACACCTGGCCAATGAGATTGCCGGTTTGTTCACGTTTGACGGATATACGCAGGTAATCGTTGCCCGGCGCATCAGACAAGCTGTATTGGCGCGGCTGCATCAGATTCCATTCCGGCACAAACATCCTTACCGAAATATATTGGCCTGGTGCGTAATCGGGCACACTGCCACCATCAGCAGGGCGTAAATAGAAAGAGGTGATTTCGCTGCTTTCCTGCTCTTTTTTTGCCACCACAAAACCACGCCAGCCTGTCCAGCCGCCTTGTTTAAAAGCGGCTGCAGCATAGAGCTGCGCTTCTTCGGCAATCAATGCATCGGCAAGCTGGCCGTAGGCGGCGGCCCATGCGGCGATTAATTCATCTGTGGCAGCAGCGCCCAATACTTCACGGATTGATGCCAGCAAATGGTGGCCCACAATTGGGTAGTGCTCCGGGCGGATGCCAAGGCTGATGTGTTTATTGGCGATATGGGTGAGTACGGGGGCGAGCACGCTAGGGTTGTCAATATGCTCGGCGTAGGCAGCCACCGCCATGGCCAGCAGCCTGCTGCTGCGCGCCCGACTGCTGGTTTCCTTCGTTAAAGATTTGTTTGAGTTCCGGATTGTACTGAAACATCCGTGCATAAAAATGCGTGGTGAGCGCAACACCGTGTTGCTTAAGGACAGGGGCGGTGGCGCGGACTAAGTCGCGTTGAGCAAGGTTTAGCATGGTATCTCCGTTCTTTTTAATGTGCATATAATTTACCTATTTAAATGAAGGTTGAAAAGTAAAAATTGCACTTTGCAGGGCAGGGGCCAGGTTTTTTGCTAGCGATTGACTTCTGTCTAATGTCAGCATTCCGCCTGAAATGACGCTTGCTATGCCGCTTATCGCTGAAAAGATGGTAAGGCTTATTGTCAGCCTGTGTTTGCCTACCACAATCCATACAGCTTATTGCTGCATGATATTGATGGGAGATGGACGATGGATCAGCGTATAAAAATTTTGGCATTAGCCTTGGTGGCCAGTCTGGGGCTTTATGCCTGTGGTGGCGGTAGCAGCGGCTCGTCGTCTGGCCCTGCGCCAGTGGCTACCAACCCAACATCCGTGCCCACTACGGTGCCAACTGCCGTTCCAACCCCGACGCCTGCCCCCAGTGGTGGTGCATATGCTCAGGGCACCGTTACCGGCTTTGGTAGTGTGATTGTGGATGGCGTCACGCTGGATGACAGCAGCGCTAGTTTTCAGGTGGAGCAAGATCCGTCGCTGAGTACGTCCGGCACCAGTAATGACATTAAGCTGGGCATGAAGGTGGAGTCCGATCAGGGAGGCGATGACAAAATCAAAACGCTGACCGTCTTGCCAGAGGTTTACGGAAAAATCTCAGAATTAGTTGCGGGCACGGGCTTCAAACTGGCGGGGCAAACCGTCAGAGTCTCCACCGATACGGCCGCTCCCACTGTATTTGAAGGTGCCAGCGCCTTGGCTGATTTATTGGTAGGCGATATTGTAGAAGTACACGGTAGCCGCGATGCCACAGGGGTGATTGTGGCCACCCGAATCGAGCGCAAAGACCCAGCTAGTGTGGTGATGGTCCGTGTAGTAGGCGTGGTCAGTGCCTTGGATAATACGGCTAAAACGCTGGTGGTGAGCGGCTTAACGGTGAACTTTAGCGCTGCAAAACTTCGCCCCGATGGCGTAGTGCTGGAAAACGGCCAGCTGATCGCCGCATGGAGCGATCTAGCCATTAGCCCGACCAGTGTGATGACGGCAAAAGCAGTTAAAGTCAGAAAGCCGCAAGCGGGTAATGGCTTGAAAATGCAAATCGGCGGGCTGATTGCCAGCTTGGATGCCAAAGCTGTTAGTTTCAAAATAGGTGAAGTGCTGGTGGATGCTAGCAAGGCCAAGTTTGAAAGTGGCGTGGTGGGAGATCTGGCTAATGGCAAGGCGGTAAGAGTGGGAGGGGTGTGGCAGACCGATAAATTGGTGGCCGCAGGCGTGAAATTTGTAAAAGACAGCGCGGACGCCAAAATATCACTCAGTGGCGTGATCACTGATTATATTTCTCTTTCTAGCTTTAAAGTGCGTGGTGCCTTGGTCGATGGCAGTGCGGCTACTTTTGATGGTGGTGCAGCAAGTAATTTGGCCAATGGCGTGTTTGTTAAGATTGAAGGCAGCGTGGCAAGCGGGACGGTGCAAGCCAAAACAGTGAAAATTGAAACACCAGCGGCCGCGCCAACTTCCCCTCCAAACGCCAGTGCGCCGACTAATGCCAGCCAAACTGCTAGCGCAGGCGTGCGCACCATTACGGGTGAGGTGAAAGAGTACGACAGTAAAACGGGTAAGTTCAATCTAAGTGGGGTGAAACTCAACTTGCAAATCAATGACAAAACAGAATTTGGCCTTTTGGGGTCTGATACTGCGGCAAGTAAGACTGATTTTATCAATGGCGCTAAGGTGTTGTTGCGTGGAGAGATGGTGGCCGATGTATTTGTAGTCAAAGAAGTGCGCTTCCCGCCTAAAGTAGAGCCACCCGTGAAGCTGGGAGGTGTGATCAGCAGCGTGACGGCCAGCCAGTTTAAATTGAATGGTGTGACTATTCTTTGGAGTGCGACAACACCCGTTGATGGAGGGAAAACAGCCGATGTGGTGAATGGGGTTAATGTTGTTGTGAGCATTCTTAAAAATGGCGATAAATTACAAGCGCAGCAAATTGAAATCAAAGGCCGTGTTGCTTCATCGCTGGAAGTAAAAGGCGCTGTGAGTGATTTTGTTTCGCTGAGTAATTTCAAAGTGGCTGGTCAAAAGGTTGACGCCAGCAAAGCTGAGATTAAAGAAGGAAAAAGTGGAAGTTTGGCGAATGGTCGCGTTGTTGAAGTGAAAGGTGTACTAACAAATGGCGTATTAATCGCGGGCAAGGTGTCCTTTGCTGATTAAGGGCGTGTTGAGCGATGGGTAAATAAATGAGATTTAGAGGGAAAAAAGCCACTCATGGATGAACTGACCCCAATTAGTTGGACAGTATAAAAGCTAGGCGCTCAAGGGCTGGGTTCTGTATTGCACAGGACTCAGCCCTTTTAACTTCAGTTTGATTCGGTCGTGGTTATAGTAATGGATGTAA
>NZ_PDZG01000006.1 GCF_002735645.1 Iodobacter sp. BJB302 | reverse complement strand
AATGGAAACTGCGGCCTTAATTCAAGCACTATTTGCGTGGCTTCTGCTGCGCCGATTGGGCTTTGGCTTGAACTAAGGCATTGTACTTTTTTATGTAGGCCACCTCTAAACGCAGGCGTTTGTTTTCTGCAATGAGTTCTTCGCGGCTACGGGTTTCATCGTCGGCCGGCAGCGGCGCAGTGTTGTTTTCGGTAATGGGCATAGGTGATTTCTTTCGACCTTTAGTTGCAGGTTCAAGGGCAGCCATTCCGCCAGTGTCATACTGCGCGCTCCATTGATTCAAGCAAGTGGGGCTACGAATATCAAAATAAGCGTTCGTTTCCTGCTGGGAGAGATGATTATCCCACATGTGCTGGAGCACGGAGAGCTTGAATGCTGCATTGTAATGACTGTATTTGGGCGCTAAACCCGATTCGCCATGCTGGCGAAACGACCTCACCCAGCGACGAAACATGGCCTGCTCAATGCCGTGTTGGTTGGTGATCGTTTTGATACCCGCTTCGCCAGTTAAATATTGCTGAACGACAGAGAGCTTGAATTGCGTTGAGTACTTGGACATAAAAACACCCCAAAAATATGGACGGGTGTCCAACTTTTGGGGTGCAGTTCAAGGGACGGCTTTTTTAAAGTGATTTTCAATTTAAAACAGCAGCGGCTAAATCTTCGCCTGCAAACCCAACCTCATCCACAGCTCGGCCACGCCACTGGGCACAGGTTCGCTGAAGTAAAAGCCTTGCATGCACTGCACGCCCAGGCCTTGCAGAAAGCGGGCGGTTTCCAGGTTTTCTACGCCTTCCACAATAATCTCTAAGCCCAGCCCCAGGCCAAGCTGCACAATGGCCTGCATAATGCGGCGGCCGTCTTCGGTATGCAGGCGCAGGGCAAAAGAGACATCAATTTTAATAATTTGCGCGGGCATTTCATGCAGCTGGGAGAGCGATGAATAGCCGGTGCCAAAATCATCAATGGCGATTTCAAAGCCCGATGCATTGAGCTGGCGTAAATGACGCAGCTGGCGCGAGTAATCAGTCAGCGCAACCGATTCGGTGATTTCCAGCACCACATCTTCGGCCCGCAGGCGGTGCTGCATGAGTTTCTCATTCAGTTGAGTCACAAATTGCGGCTGAAACAGCTGGCTGCGCGAGATATTGATCATCAATCTTTGCTTAAGGCCTGCATCCCGCCATTCGCGCAGTTTAATAAAGCTTTGCTCTATCACCAGCTCGGATAATTCCTGAATCAGACCAACTTTTTCGGCCATGGGGATAAATAACTCAGGGCTGATCCAGCCGCTTTGCTCATCCTGCCAGCGTGCCAGCGCTTCAACCATCAGCACTTCACCCGTTCTGCCATCCACCACAGGCTGGTAAAACACTTGCAGGCGCTGATCGCGGATGGCAGTTGAAAGGCGGGACTGAATGGCGACATGTTCACGGCCCAGCGCCTTTAAATGCACAATATCGCTGTAGAAACAGACATTATTACGCCCGGTATGCTTGGCGTGATACATGGTGTGATCCGCCGCAGAAAGAAGCTCTTCACCCGATTCTGCGTTATCCGGAAACACAGCAAAGCCCAGCGAAATAGTCGGCTGAGTTTCCATGCCGTTGATGGTGACGCCTTTTCTGGCGGCGTTTTTCAGGCGCTCAGATAACTCCCGCATCACATTTAAATCACTTAAATCCGGGATTAAAACCACAAACTCATCCCCGCCCCAGCGGGCGATCACATCATTTTCACGTAAAACACTTTCCAGCTGCCGCGCCACATTAACGAGCAGCTCATCGCCAACCTGGTGACCAAATGCATCATTAATCTGCTTAAAGTGATCCAGATCGATAAAACCAAGCGCAACTTTGGTGTTTTGAATACGGGCTCTGTCGATCGCGCTGTGAATCTCGCTATCGAGCATCAGGCGATTGGGCAGCTTGGTCAGCGTGTCGTAAAGCGCCAGCTGGGTAATATGCTGCTCATTTAAATGGCTGACAGTAACATCGCGCAATACCCCGCGAATCGCCGCTAACAAGCCATCAGGGGTACGGTGAGCAATCAGGCGGGCTTCCACCCACAGATATTCGCCACTGCCCTGAACCAGTCTGAAACGCTGGCTGACAGGCTCGGTTGTTTTGAGTATTTTTGAGAGTGCCTCAACCATCAGCATTCCATCGCCAGAATGCACCCAGGCAAATAGTGGCTGCCCCAGGTCTTTGGCCATTTCACGCAAATCCAGACCACGCAGCTTTGCCCATGCAGGCGTGGTGCGCACCAGCTCGCCGGTCGGCGCCAGATCGATCACCGCTTCTTCAAGTAAATTCAGCGTATCCAGCATGGTCTTGCGCTGCGCGTCTTCCAGCATCAGCGCCGTTACATCGTGGACGAGTACCACCGCATGGTTTTGCCCGTTTGGTGCTTGCACAGGCTGCAAACGAACCAGTAAATACACAGGCCCATTGATGGTTTGTACCGTGCAGTTAAATTGGGCGCTTTCTTTATTTTGCAAAATACGCGGCAAATAACGCACCAGCTCCGATGCCAGCTCGTAGGGCAAGACACTAATAATCGCCCGCCCCTGCAGCATTTCAGCAGAAGGCAAATTCGGATGCCCGGACCATACGCTGACAATCACGCTTTGCTGATTGCACTCAAACACCATATCTTGCAGCACGCCAACCAAGGCACGTAAGCGCTGCTGATTGCACAACAGCTCCTGCTCTACCCGCTTTTTAACCATTGCCTGCGCCACATGATTGCTCAGCATCGCCAGCAGGCGTAATTCACTGCGGCTGCGCTGAATTTCTGCATCATTTAAAAAACACAGAAAACCAAATGGCTCGCCTTTTTCAAGCAGGGGAATGCACAAAAGCTGACGAACACCAATTTGTGCCATCAGCATTTGTTCAGCAAGGGGTAATTCTAAAAGAGATTTACTCAGCATCATGCCCACAGCCAGCGTATCTGCCAGCAGCGGATAACTGCTGTAATCAAGCGAGCGGCAGGGATCTGGCGTGAAATCAGCAAGGCGGGTCTCGGGGGAGCGCCATGCAGAAGTCAGATGCGAAACCTGATTATCAGGGGTATTCAGATACAGGCAAGCCGCGCTGCTTTTAGACGCTTCGGCCAAAATTTGCAAAGCCTCCAGCATGTCTTGCTTGCTGGTATCGAGCAAAGCCGCCACGGTGCTGTCAAAAGCTTCAAAGTAAGTTTGCAACAGCCCAAGTTCGCTCCGAAGTTCGAAATCAGGATCAGATAATACATTGCGCTGCACGGCAAACCTCTTTTGAAGAGTACCCCAAAGTGCTGATTCGGGGACTCTGAAACTAAGCATTGCGGATTATTTCCGCCCTACAAAGGTAATGAGGGTGAGCATCAAGCTCACCCCAACACCTTACTCCGCCTCGGCTTTTTCAGCTTTTGGCGCAGGCCCTTCGATGACTTCCACATAACCACATTCTTTCTGTGGGCACACTTTTTCTGTACCACGACGCTTGGTCACCTTAATGGTCATCACTGGCCATTTACACTGCGGGCAACATTCGGCAATCGGTGGATTCCAGGTTGCGTATTTGCAATCCGGATAGGTATTGCACGAATAAAAGAGCTTACCATAGCGGCTCTTTCTCTCGATCAGGCTGCCCTTTTTGCATTCCGGACACTCAACACCCGTATCACGCGGTTTTTCGAGTGGCTCGATATGCTTACACTTTGGATAGGCCGAGCAGCCAATAAACTTACCATAACGCCCTACCTTGATATGCAGTGCCGATTCACATTTCGGGCAGGTGCGGTCAGGTACGACTTCAGGTTCGGTCGGCGCGGTATCGGCGTCATCCCCCAGATTGCGGGTGTAATCGCATTCCGGATACGTAGTGCAGCCAATAAAGCGGCCGCGTTTACCTAAGCGGATCGCCAGTTTTGCCACGCCACATTTTGGACAGTCTTCGTCCATTTCTTCCTGGGTGACTTCTTTGCGCGATAAGCCGGCTTTTTCTTCGCATTGCTTGTGAAAGCCTTTCCAGAAATCTGCCAGCACCGGAATCCAATCCCGTTTACCGGTAGAAATCTCATCCAGCTTATCCTCCAGCTTGGCAGTGAAGTTGTAATCCACATACTGGGTAAAATGCTCAGTAAGGAATTTATTCACCACTTCGCCGGTATCGGTCGGGGTAAAACGCTTTTTATCAAGGATCACATACTCGCGATCTTTCAGCGTTTTAATCGTCGATGCGTAGGTAGATGGGCGGCCAATACCAAATTCTTCCAGCGATTTAACCAAAGAAGCTTCAGTAAAGCGCGGTGGCGGCTGCGTAAAGTGCTGCTCACCGGATAACTTATCTACCGGTAGCTTATCGCCCACATTCAGTACCGGCAGGCGTGCTTCGTCTTCTTCTTCTTCATCATCGGTATCTTCCTGATAAACGGCAATAAAGCCAGGAAATACCAAGGTCTGGCCAGTGGCGCGGAAAATGGCATCCAGGCCAACGGCAATATCAACTGCTACCGTATCAAACTTAGCCGCAGCAATCTGGCTGGCTAAGGTACGCTTCCAGATCATTTGGTAAAGCTTAAACTGATCGGCTGTTAAATAGGCTTTAACCGCATCTGGCGAGCGATAAATCGAAGTCGGGCGAATCGCTTCGTGCGCTTCTTGTGCGTTTTTGGCTTTGTTTTTGAAAATAACCGGCGAATTAGGCAGGTATTCTTTCTCAAATTTTTCGCCAATATACGCACGGATTTCATCCAGCGCATCGTTGGCCAGAGCCACCGAGTCAGTACGCATATAGGTAATCAAACCGACGGTTTCACCACCAATGCTCATCCCTTCATACAGCTGCTGAGCTGTACGCATAGCGCGATCGGTGGTCATACCCAGTTTACGAACCGCTTCCTGTTGCAGGGTAGACGTTGTGAACGGCGCAGCAGCGCTGCGCGATTTCTTTTTCTTGTCTACGGCCTGAATCTCAGCAGTCTGGCCGCTGAGCGCATCAAGAATGCTCTCTTGCGTACCTGTATCTGGGATATCAAACTGCTCGAGCTTCTTGCCCTGCCATTGGGTCAGTTTTGCACCAAACTTGCTTCGGCCCTGATGGGTATCAAGGTGAACTGACCAGTATTCTTGCGAGGTAAACGCGCGAATCTCGATCTCACGCTCGCAAATCAGGCGAAGCGCCGGGCTTTGCACACGGCCAGCCGACAGGCCGGAGCGCACTTTACGCCAAAGCAACGGGGATAAATTAAATCCAACCAGGTAATCCAAAGCACTGCGTGCCTGCTGGGCATTCACCAGATCGCTGTCAATATCGCGCGGATTTGCCACGGCATTGAGTACGGCGGTTTCGGTAATTTCATGGAACACCACGCGCTTAAAAGTGCGACTGGCAGTCAGCAGCTTTTTAGAGCGTAAAATTTCCATGATATGCCAGGAAATCGCTTCACCTTCGCGGTCCGGGTCAGTTGCCAGAAAGATATTGGTGGATTCTTTCACAGCGGCAACCAGCGCATCGACGTGTTTTTTATTCCGTTCGATCACCTGGTATTTCATTTTGAAGTCATTCTCGGGATCAACCGAGCCGTCCTTTCTGACCAATCCACGGACGTGACCATAGGAAGCAAGGATCTGGAAATCCTTACCAAGATATTTAAGCAGCGTTTTCGCCTTAGACGGCGATTCGACAATCAATAGATTTGCGGGCATGGGTCCCCGGCACGTTTATACATAAATTAAAGGACTGACTTAACAGCAGGTGGCGTATTAATGACGGCAAACCCTTGTTTTACAAGTGCATACCTGAGCAAAAAAAACACATCCCTTACTATAAGCAGCGCATCTCACAACATTTTGCATACATATCCAAAACAATCAGCTCTATGGATATAGCAGGAAATCGGGCGGGGCAAGCAAGCATCCAAAATGGACAGAGCAAATACTTACGCCCTGCTCAGGCAATCCGCTGATAGCGGCTACCGGGCAGGGCGACAATGCAACCTTCAAGCTCCAAGGTCAACAGCATCGCGGATAGCCTGTCTGTCGTCAAGCCGCTGCGTTGTGACAATGTTTCAATATCGACGGGATCGAAACCCATATTTTGTAAAAAAGGACTACTTTTTGATGCTTTTTGCTTGCCTGGTCCTTGCACGGGGCTAGCCCAAGCCAGCTCGGATAATACATCCTCAGCTGACTCAACCAGCTTGGCTCCCTGCTTGATCAGCTGATGACAACCTCTTGCCATGGGCGAGTGAATAGAGCCTGGTATGGCAAAAACCTCTCTCCCTATATCTGCGGCCTGTTTCGCCGTTATCAAGGAGCCACTTCCCACGGTAGCCTCAACCACCAGACACCCCAGCCCCAAGGCGGCGATGATTCGGTTACGCCGGGGAAAATGTTCTGCTTTGGGAGGACTGCCTAAGGCTAACTCAGAAAGGATCACGCCATCACTGGCAATTTGATGTGCCAATTCACGATTGCTGGCCGGGTACACCCGGTCGAGCCCCGTACCCACCACCGCAATGGTCGATGAAGCGGCTGCAAGTGCCCCCTGATGGGCTGCCGCATCAATCCCTGCAGCAAGGCCGCTCACCACGCTAAGCCCGGCCCCGCTGAAGCACTGAGCAAATTCTCTTGCATTTATGATGCCCTGCGGGCTGGCGTTCCGGCTGCCAACAATGGCCAGTGCCGGAGCAGACAATAAATCTGTGCGCCCTTTTATATACAAGAGTACCGGCGCATCGGGTAAATCCAGGAGGCTGGACGGGTAATCTGCATCGCCAAGGCACAGCAGACGATTGCCTTCTTCTGCCTGCCAGGCAAGGGTTTGCCGGACAGTTTCTTCAATATCCGGGCTATCCAGCCAGGCTTTTAATACTAAGGGGCTCAGAACTTCAGCCAGCTCGGCCGGTTTGGCTGCAAAAACGGCCTCTGGCGTTCCAAAGCGGCTTAAAAGCGCAATTTGCTTTCTGGGCCCCACCTTGGTCACGGTGGTGAAGCGCAGCCAAAGCCGCACTTCATCCTCGCTCATCAAGGCGTTTTCACCTCGTCGCCCACATTCACCGCTCGGGTACTATCCAGCACTAAGCCATAGGAAAACGCCGGGAAAACACGGTAAATAAATAAATTACCGTTTTTCTCTACCGGGGTATAACGATCAGGCTCGTTGCGATTTTCCTTGCGAATCAGGCGGCCAGCCTTGTAGTTAAAAAACACACTGCCCACATCCACACCCTGATCTGAGCCGCGATTAATCACAACCGTTGTCAGAGGCCCCGCTTCAGCCACTCCACCATAAGATGAAACCACACGGCCACTCACCGGGGTTTCCGGCACATGCGGTACAAAATTAAGGAAAGGGGCTTCATTGGCGCGAATCAGGCGGCTGCCCACCAGAATTTCTTCTTTTGAAGAAGTCAGGCGCAATGTTGCCACATCACCTGTGACCTCCAGACGGGCATCCCCTAGGTATTCAACCTGATGGCCAATGACCCGTTTTCTTTCAGGATCGTCAGGATCAATCAGATTTTTACCATCACGGAAAACCTGCCAGTTATCGCCAACTTCACCTGTCAGGCCAACTGCATAGACCTTATCGCCACTGGCAAAAATCACACGCTCATCCGGACCAGCGGCAATTCTCGGTGCGGCGGCGAAGGTTTCGTTATCGATCACCAGTGGTTTATTCAGGAAGGGGCTGATTGCAGATAAAGGGATACTTGGTGTTGCGCCATCCGCCAGAGAGGTCGAGCGAATACGCGGTGACACCTTGCCCGAAACCGGCGCAGATGCAGGCGATTTTTCGTTTTTAAGCAAGCGCAGACGCGGTTCACCGCTGCTCTTATCCAGCAGCACCACATCACCCGGATAAATCCAGTGTGGATTTTTAATGTCCGCTTTATTAAGCTGCCAAATTTCCGGCCAGCGCCACGGTTGTTTCAAAAAACGACCCGAAATACCCCAGAGGGTATCGCCTTTTACCACCACATAACGATCAGGCGCGTTATCCTGCATGGCAAGAGTATCTGCAACAGCAGACCCAGATAAAAGTACGCCTACCCAAAGTAGCGATATAATTGTTTTTCGCATGATGGCGATTTCTCTCCGCCGAAAAAGATGTTAGCCGAGTGCTTACATCAGTTTTTCGGAACATGTTTATTTGACTACTGCTTATTTTACAGCCACAAGCAAGAAATTTGCTTGTGGCAATCACCGCTCTTACTTGCACAGACTAAAATGGCCATTCTAAATATTTTGCACTACCCCGACGACAGGCTGTACACCATTGCCAAGCCAGTTACTGTATTCGATGATCGCTTACAGCAGCTGGTTCGCGACATGAGTGAAACCATGTACGCCGCTCCAGGCATCGGTTTAGCAGCCACACAAGTGAACGTTCACCAGCGTGTTGTTGTGATCGATATCTCTGAAGAGAAAAATAGCCTAATGGCGCTGATTAATCCTCAAATCGTAACGATGGATGGAAAAACCATGTGGGAAGAAGGCTGTCTTTCTGTTCCTGGCATCTACGAAGAAGTAGAACGCGCCGAACGGGTTAAAGTCCGCGCCCTTGATATTAAAGGCGAAATCTTTGAATTAGAAGCCGACGGTTTACTCGCCATTTGCATTCAGCATGAATTAGATCATCTGGATGGTAAAGTTTTTGTAGAAAAGCTCTCCAAGCTGAAATTGAGCCGTATCGTGCAAAAACTTAAAAAAAATCAGCGTAAAACCATGTAACTCATTGCCGCCCTCTGGCCTGTATTGCGGTATTTTCACCACAATACAGGCCCGACAGCAGCCCACCGTGGCTCATACAAAATGAAAATAATCTTTGCCGGCACGCCGGATTTTGCCGCTTGTGCGCTACAAGCACTGATTGCGGCAGGGCATGACATTGCTCTCGTTTTAACTCAGCCTGACCGCCCCGCAGGGCGTGGAATGAAGCTCACAGCATCGCCGGTGAAAGTACTGGCAGAGCAGCATGGCATCCCCGTTTATCAGCCGGAAAAGCTGCGTACTCCGGAGCAACAGGCCCCATTAGCCGAAATAAAAGCAGACGTGATGATTGTCGCGGCATACGGCCTTATTTTGCCGCAGGCCGTGCTTGATTTACCAAAACTTGGTTGCCTGAATATCCACGGCTCACTACTGCCCCGCTGGCGTGGTGCAGCCCCCATTCACCGGGCAATTCTGGCTGGAGATACTGAGACTGGCATTACCATTATGCAAATGGATGCGGGCCTTGATACGGGGGACATGCTATCCATCCACCGCACAGCCATCGAAGCGGGCGACACCACGGCCAGCCTGCACGATAAGCTGGCAGCCCAGGGAGCAAAAGCCCTGATTGAAGCGCTGGAAAATCTGCCCGCACTGCAGCAAACACGCCAGTTGCAGCCTGAAGCGGGTGTGACTTACGCCGATAAACTAAAGCGTGAAGAATCACAAATCGACTGGCACAAATCCGCAGCCGAGCTTGATCAGATGATCCGTGCTTTTAATCCTTTTCCTTCGGCTCAGACACTGCTGACAGGGCAGGCACTGAAAATCTGGCAGGCCACGGTTTGCCAGCAAAGCGGCGCTCCCGGTACCGTACTGGCTGCTGATAAAGACGGGCTGCTTGTTGCCTGTGGCAGCGGCTCACTCAGAATTACCGAGCTGCAAAAAGCAGGCAGCAAACGAGTTACAGCGGCCGCATTTTTGTCGGGCAATAGCATTGAGGCAGGCTTAAAATTAGGGGAATAAGAAAGCGCTTTGGGTGCAGCGGCAGGTAAAAGTCTGACCCAAACGTGTTCGTCATTCTCTTTCGGTGGCCGTTTTAGCGACCACTGGCAAAATCCCGGGGAATACCGGTTTAAGCAGCGCAAACCCTGACAGGCTCTGGTTTTAATTGGCAGAGAACAGAGATTGAATTTTTCTAAAAAAAAAGCATCTGATGATAATCAATCTGATTTTCTGGGTAGAAAATGAATAACTGGCTAAAAACAAGCATTCTGATGGCGGGCATTATTGCCCTCTTTGCCATGATAGGCGCAATGCTCGGCGGCAAGAGCGGCATGCTGCTGGCCCTGCTTTTAGGGGGCGGAATGAATGTCTGGGCCTATTGGAATTCAGACAAGATGGTGTTGCGTATGTACAACGCTCACCCTGTTGATGCCCATAGCGCGCCCGAACTTTATGCAATGGTGGAAGAGCTTTCCAGAAATGCAGGCCTGCCCATGCCAAAAGTCTATGTCATCGATGAAGACCAGCCCAACGCTTTTGCCACCGGGCGCAACCCGGAAAATGCCGCCGTTGCCGCCACCACAGGCATTATGCGGGTGCTTTCTTACCGTGAATTACGCGGGGTGATGGCCCACGAGCTGGCGCACGTTCAGCACCGCGATATTTTAATTTCAACCATTTCAGCCACCATGGCCGGAGCCATTTCTGCGCTGGCTAACTTTGCCATGTTTTTTGGCGGCCGCGATGAAAATGGCCGGCCAATGAATCCGATTATCAGCATTGCTTTGGCCATTTTGGCCCCGATTGCTGCCTCGCTGATTCAAATGGCGATTTCCCGTGCACGGGAATTTGAAGCCGATGCCGGTGGCGCGCGTATTTCAGGCGATCCGCTGGCTTTGGCCGATGCTTTACAAAAAATTGAGGCTTACGCACGGGGCATCCCCATGCACGCTGCTGATGCCCATCCGGAAACCGCGCAAATGATGATTATCAACCCGCTGATTGGCGGTGGATTATCAGATTTATTTCGCACCCATCCACAAACAGCAGAACGCGTTGCAAGATTGCACGCCATTGCACGCGGTTAATTAAACACACAGTCACAGATGCTTCTGCCTTGCAGATCCAGCGTTTGTACTGGCGGCCATTTCACAGAAAGAGAATATTTTGCTTGCTACTCAAAAATTTGCCAGCCGTATTGTGGCCGGCGTACTCGCCGGCCAAAACCTGACCGAAGCCTTAAATAAAGTCTGGCGCGAAGACCCCAGCCTATTGCCGCGCCAAAAAGGCGCGATTCAGGATGTAAGCTACGGCACCCTGCGTCAGCTGGGCTTAATCGAAAGTATTTTAAAACAGCTATTGCAAAAGCCCTTGCACGAGCCAGAGCTGAAAGCGCTGCTGCTGGTTGCAATTTACCAGCTGCAATTTAGCCGCTCTGCCCCGCACGCCATTGTGGATCACGCCGTTAAAGTGGCGATGCAAACCGGTGCGGGCCACGGTAAGGGCCTGGTGAATGGCGTGCTGCGTAACTTCCTTCGCCAGAAAGACGATCTCTTCAAAATGGCGCAAAACAGCGAATACGGCCAGTACTCACACCCTGCATGGTGGATTTCGGCCATGCGCAAAACCTATCCAAGACAATGGCGCAATATCCTGCTGGCCAATAATCAGCATCCGCCAATGACCCTGCGGGTTAATCTGAACAAAACCACCAGCGATGCCTATATCGCCCTTTTAGCTCAGGATGAAATAGCCGCCAGCTCAAGCGACGGGCTGTCCATTCAGCTGCAAAACCCGGTTGGTGTTGATCGTTTACCACACTTTTTTGATGGCTGGGTTTCAGTACAGGATCTGGGCGCGCAATATGCCGCAAGGATTTTAGATGTAGCCGATGGCCAGCGCGTGCTGGATTCTTGTGCGGCGCCTGGTGGAAAAAGTGGCCATATTTTAGAGCTGGCCAAAGTCAGCTTAACCGCCATCGATAACGATGCAGCCCGACTTCGCCGTGTACAGGAAAACGTAGACCGGCTGGGCCAGACCGCCACCTTACAGCTGGGCGACGCCAGCCAGCCTGACACCTGGTGGGATGGCAAACAATTTGACCGCATCCTGGCGGATGTGCCCTGCTCCGCAACCGGGGTGGTGCGCCGCCACCCGGATATCAAGTGGCTGCGCCGTCCTGAAGACTTTGCAGGTTTCGCACGCCAGCAAGCCCAAATGCTTGATGCACTCTGGCCACTCGTAGCGCCAGGCGGCAAACTCCTGTACGCTACCTGCTCAGTTTTTGCGGCGGAAAATACCGAGGCAGCGAGTGCATTTGCGGCTCGGCATGCCAACGCAGAACGACTGCCTTTACCTGATTTTATTCCCGCAGATGGTCAACTCCTGCCGACACCGGAACATGATGGCTTTTTCTACGCCCTTTTTGCCAAAACGGCATAATCGCCGCGAATTGCGATTATCCTCATGCTGAAATCCAGCATGACGACCCGCCATGCACAAAGCCAGCCTCGTCTTATCAAGCTGGCTTTGTTTTGCATAGCCAGCCTGCTTTGCGCATGGGTTTGGGCCGATGCCGGTGATATTAAGGCGCAAAAGGCCGAGGCAAGCTTTGCGGATAATCGCGTTGAGATTGCTGCCCGCTTTGATGTATCGCTTTCTAATGATTTACAGGAAGCACTCAAAAATGGCTTGTCGCTGACCTTTGTGTATGAGTTTCAACTGACCCGCCCCCGGATTTACTCATGGTACCGCCAGCTTTCAGATGGCTTTGGCCCCAATGCCATGCTGAGTTACCAGCTTTCTTATCATTCGCTGTCGCGGCAATACCGCCTGCATATTGGCAGCTTTTACCGCAATTTTCCCAATGTAAATGATGCATTAGCCGCCTTGGGCATCGTGCGTAACTGGGGTGTGCTCACCGACAGCAATATTGCCCGCGACCGCAATCCTGATTTTGCGGGCAAAGTACGTTTAAAGCTTGATCGCTCCCGCCTGCCCAAAACCTATCAGCTCACCGCCTTTGGCCACGAAGAGTGGCAATTAGAATCGCCCTGGGTCGATCTGGCCAAAGTACGCACCGAAGACGCCGTCAGTAATGAGTAAACCTAAGCTGCTGTTTTTTGCCTCTCTGGGCGCAATTCTGATTTTCTTACTGGCCACCGCCAGTGGTAACACTTCGGCCTTTGCCGAGTATTACACCCTGCTGCTGGTGCTGAACTTGCTGCTGCTGGGCGGCCTGCTGGTTTTAGTCAGCATTCGCTTAATCAGCTTGGTTAAAAAAGTGCGGGCCAAAGTATTTGGCTCAAGGCTTACGCTGAGAATGGTGCTGATGTTTGCCCTTGTTGCCGTACTGCCCGGCACGCTGGTTTACACACTGTCGGTGCAGTTTTTAAACCGCAGTATTGAAAACTGGTTTGATGTGCGTGTCGATCATGCTCTGGATCGTGGCCTGAACCTGGGGCATAACGCCATCGATTATCAGTTGAGCGATCTGGCCAGAAAAGCCAGCGTGATTGCGCTCGATATCAGCGAAGACAGCAGCTCCGGGATGCTGCTGAGGCTGGGCCGTCTGCGCGAGCAAACAGGCGTGCAGGAATTATCTCTCTTTAACGAATCAGGCCAGACGCTTGCCCATATCGGCGGCGAGAACGCCAGCCTTTTCCCCATCCAGCCCGATCGCATCCAGCTGCGCCAGGCCATGCGCACGCCCTTTAAAATCATTGAGCCACTCAATGATCAGGGGTTGTCCATGCGGGTGCTTGTGCCGGTACGCGCCAGCAATTTTGGTGAAAAAACACGGTTGTTGCAGCTGGTTCAGCCCGTACCTAAGCAGCTTGCTGCCGATGCCGAGTTGGTTGAAAAAGTACGCAACGATTACAAACAATTATCGCAATCAAGGCGCGGGCTGAAACTGATTTACAGCCTGACGCTGACGCTTGCCCTGTTAATGGCCCTGCTGGGCGCACTGGCCCTGGCCATTTACTTATCAGACCGCCTTGCAGCTCCGCTCTCGGTGCTGGCCGAAGGCACCCGTGCCGTTGCTGCTGGCGACTACTCACAAATGCAGCCGGTAATCAGCAGGGATGAGCTGGGGATACTCACGCATTCGTTTAACCGTATGACAAGGCAGCTGTCAGAGGCGCGCAGCACGCTCGAAATGCACCAGGCCGAGCAAGCTGCAGGGCGGGCACATCTGGGCGCTATTTTGGGTTCTCTCTCTGCAGGCGTATTATCTTTTGATAACGCATGGCAATTGCGCTCATCCAACCAGAGCGCCTTAAGAATACTGGGGATAGACCCGGAAAGAATCGGCTCAGAGCCTCTTTCTAACTGGCATTTATTCTATCCGGCACTTACACCCTTTTGTGCTCAGATCGCAGATAGATTACTATCTGAGCAAGACCGTTGGCAGCATCAGTTAGAACTTGCTAATACAAAGCGCGTTTTGCATATCCGGGGCACGCATTTACTGGATCCGCAAGATGACAGCCACACCGGTTTTGTAGTGGTATTTGATGATGTCACCGATTTACTATCTGCTCAGCGTGATGCAGCATGGGGGGAAGTTGCCAGACGTTTAGCGCATGAAATTAAAAATCCGCTCACGCCGATCCAATTAGCGGCAGAACGGATGGAGCATAAGCTGGCAGATAAGCTGGATAAAGCCAGTGCAGAGCTTCTGGCAAGAAACACCCAGACGATTGTGCGGCAGGTGGGTGCATTAAAAGACATGGTTGATGCGTTCAGAGATTATGCACGCCAGCCCAGCGGCAAGAAAAAGCCGCTGGATTTACAGCAGCTGCTGACTGAAATTTTAGTGCTGTACGAAGCCTCTCCGCTGATTTTAAATCAGGTCAGCGAGGAGCCTTTAATCGTGCTTGGCGACGCTACCCAGCTGCGCCAGGTGATCCATAACCTCTTGCAAAATGCTCAGGACGCCATCACAGGGCTGGAAAATTCCGAAAATCCCAAGCGGATTTACCTTAAGATGGAAAAAAATGAACGCTTTGCAAGCCTAACCGTTACAGACAGTGGCAGTGGATTTCCAAATGAACTTTTGTCTCGGATTTTTGAGCCCTATGTCACCACTAAAATCAAAGGGACAGGCTTAGGTTTAGCTATCGTAAAAAAAATAATCGAAGAACATCAGGGCCGAATACAGGCCGGCAACAGGGATGAAGGCGGCGCTTGGGTAAGAATCGAGCTGCCCCTCGCGGAGGAAGCAATTGGCTAGTCAGGATATTTTGATCGTCGACGATGAAGTCGGCATTCGCGAATTATTATCGGAAATTCTGCAAGACGAAGGCTATGGCATTGTGCTGGCCGAAAATGCAGAAGCCGCCCGTAAAATCAGAAATCAATCCCAGCCACGTCTGGTGCTACTTGATATCTGGATGCCGGATACGGATGGTATTACTCTGCTGAAAGAATGGTCGCGTAATGGTCAGCTCACCATGCCTGTGGTGATGATGTCCGGCCACGCCACCATCGATACGGCAGTAGAAGCCACCCGCATCGGAGCGCTTGATTTCCTCGAAAAACCCATTGGTTTGCAAAAACTATTGGCTACGGTCAAGCGCGCCCTGTCGCTGCCCAGCGAGACATCTGTACGCGCCCCGACTTTAGAGCGTTTAGGCGCGGGCAGTGCCATCCAGGAATTGCAATCCACCCTCAGCCCGTTGCGTGGCAGGCCGGGCCCGGTCTTACTGCTGGGCTTACCTGGGGTAGGATTTGAGCACTGCGCCCGTTTTCTGAATTTGCCCAATGCGCCTTTTGTTTCGCCGCCCTCCAATGAAGATTTGGCTCAGGCGCCGCAAGAGCTGCTTAATAAAGCTACGGGCGGTATTTTATTCTTGCGTGATTTAGCCTGGCTGGATCGCCGTGCTCAGCTGGGCCTGAAAAGCATTTTGCCTAAGCTGGAAAAACAGCGTGTGCGCCTTGTGTGTGCATCAAGCAAGCCATTAAGTGTTCTGGCTGGCCAGCTGGAGCCTGAATTATTAAATTATATTTCCCAGCTGAGCATCGCCATTCCTTCTTTGGCAGAGCATCGCGAAGATATTCCTCAGCTGGCTGAAAAACTGCTTGCTGATGCAATCAGCGTGCATAAGCTGGGCCCCCGCTACTTCAGCCCGCTGGCCTTGCAGCTGCTATCGCGCCAGGTATGGGCCGGTAATCTGGATGAATTAGCCAATGTGGTTAAAAGCGTCGCCATTACCAGCCGCGATGGCGAAATTGACAGCGCACCACTGGCGCGTCTTTTGTCTCAGTTTGCTCCAAATGGCAGCATCAGCGCTGAAAGTCACAGCCAGCATGTATCGGGCCTGCCCAATATTGATCTGAGCCTGCCACTGCGTGAAGCGCGTGATCAGTTTGAAAAGCTCTATATCGAGCGGCAAATTGATTTATCAAACGGCAATATGAGCCGTGTGGCAGAAAAAGTGGGCCTGGAACGCACTCATCTTTACCGTAAGCTCAAGCAGCTGGGTATTGCTGTGCCTAAAAAACAGCGCAGTACCGAGGAAGAATAATGCTGGCAAGGCCCAAAGCGCTTCCCTCAGATATTGATCGCTTAATTGCCAGCGCAGATGAAATCCTTGCCACGCAGGCCAATGAAGGTCTGCAGCTGGCAGGACATGCGCTATTACAGGCGCAGGCAACGGGTTATATCAAAGGGGAAGTACTGGCAGGCCTCGTGCGGGGTAAAGCGCAGCTGATGCTTGGCAAGCATCAGAATGCACTAGCCACCCTCAGCCATGCTTTAACGCTGGCTCAGCCAGCATCAAACGAAAAAGCACTGCTGCTCGAACAGCTTGGCCGCAGCTATCTTGATTTGGGTGAAACAACAGAAGCGGCCCGAATCTGGGCCGGGTGCGCAGAGCTTGCGCTTCAGAACAATAACTTCACCACGTTTATTCAGGCCCAGATCGGGCTTGGACAAGTGCATTTTGGCTTTGAAGAATACGCAGCAGCACTGCAATGCCACTACAAGGCTTTTGATTTTTTGCACGCCAGCCATGATCCGGTCTTGCGCTCTCAGGTGTATATCAATATTGCCGTTGATCTTTACAGCCTTGAGCGCCTCGATGAAGCAAAGACCATGCTGCAAAGCGCGAAAGATATGTCGCTGTCAGTGCGCCATTTAGATCACGAAACCGAAATTTACCGCATCAGTGGTTTATTGCTTTTAAAGCAAGGCGATCTGGAAAACGCCAGATCGCAGCTTAATATCGCTTTAAAAATCAGCCTGTTACAAGATAACCCGTGGCATAAAGCCAACAGCTTACTGGGGCTGGGCCTGTGTGATCTGGCTGAGGAGCGCTGGGATCATGCACGAATACAGCTAGATCAGGCTTTAAGCCTCGCAACAGATCTGGCAAACCCGCATTTACTCTGCAAAATTCACCGCGCGCTGTCTGAAGCCCATATCAACCTAGATGCAGATGCTGCAGCCACGCATCATTTTGCGTATACCCGGCATCAGCATTCACTGCAACGCCCGCTCTGACCCCCAAAATCGCTAGCAAGCCTGCTGCCATCAATCCGGCACGATCAATATTTTTTCACTTGCTAAGATATAACAATCAAAGCAAGCTCTTTCCCCCGAAGGCTTTGCAAGTATTCTGGCCGCGTGCATTGTTCAGACTGCTTTTTTAAGCCAGCCTTATCTGTTTTAAGCTGACGTCTGCATATTTTGCTCATCAGATGGAAAAACACTGTGTCTAATATTTTGATCCTGGGTGCCGGCCGTGTGGGTGCCTCTGTTGCTGAACAGCTTGTTCACGAACGCTACAACGTCACCATTGTGGATGAAAACCCGGAAAGCTTAAAACCACTGGCAGACCGGCTGGACCTTCGTACTGTGGTAGGCCACGCAGCCAGCCCGGCGGTACTTGCTGCTGCCGGAGCCGCAGATGCAGATCTGCTGCTTGCGGTTACGCCACTGGATGAGCTCAATATGGTGGCGTGCAAAATTGCCTATGAGCTATTCAATATCCCTACCCGGCTGGCACGTATTCGTGACCCTGATTTGCTGGCCCACCCGGAGTTATTTATCGAGAGCAACTTTGCAATCGATCATGTGATTACCCCGGCGCAGATTGTGACTGATTATTTAGTCAGCCTTGTAGAAAACCCCGAGGCACTGCAGGTGCTGGATTTTGCCGACGGCAAAGCCCAGCTGGTTGCCACCAGAGTTGAGGCTGGCGCACATATGGATGGCCAGGATCTGGCTGCTCTGAATCGCCTGCTGCCTGGGATTGATCGCAGGGTGGTTTCTATATACCGCAAAGGCCATCGTATTCACCCTGATGGCAATACGATTTTGCAAGTGGGGGACGAGGTGTTTTTCCTTGCTGCAAGCGAGCATATCCGGGATGTCATCAAGGAAATGCGCGGTACAGAAACCCCAATCAAACGCATTACCCTCTCCGGAGGTGGCAATGTGGGCTTCAGGCTGGCACAGGCCTTAGAAAAAGACTACCAGGTTAAAATTATTGAAGCCAATCGCGAGCGTGCCAGCTGGCTGGCCGAAGCGCTGCCCAAAACGCTGGTACTCAGGGGCGATGCAACCGATGAAGCACTGCTGGAAAGCGAGCAGATTGAGCGCTGTGATCTCTATTTTGCCCTCACCTCGGATGATGAAGACAACATCATGTCCAGCCTCTTAGCCAAGCAAATGGGCGCAAGAAAAACCATCGCCATTATTAACCGCTCACGCTATGTGGATTTACTGCAGGGCGGGAAAATCGATGTGGCCATCTCTCCGGCCATTGCCACCATCGGCTCCCTGCTTGCACACGTCAGAAGCGGCGATGTGGTTGCTGTGCACAGCCTGCGCCGGGGTGCTGCCGAAGCCATGGAGCTTATCGTGCATGGCACCGCTGCCACCTCGCGGGTGATTGGCAAAAAGCTGGACGATATTAAATTACCATCCGGCGCTGATTTAGCAGCCATCGTGCGCGGAGAAAAAGTACTGATTGCCCATGGTGACACCATGATTGAAGCGGAAGATCACGTCATTTTATTTGTTGATAACAAGGCGCATATCAGAGAAGTAGAAAAACTCTTCGCCGTAAAAATGGGGTTTTTCTAATGTCACTCGTCCAACGCATTTTCCCCACAGTGAATATTCTGGCCCGGGTATCGGGCATGTTTTCGCTGTGGATTTTGCTGCCGATTGCGGTGGCATGGTTTGGCAATGATGAAGGGCTGGCCCCCTTTATCACCTCGCTGACCTTCCTGTTGCTTTTTAGTGTGGCTTTGGCTGTGCTGACCCATGGCTATAAGCGGGAAATGAAAGCAAGAGATGGCTTTGTTCTGGTGGTTGGCCTGTGGACGGTACTGCCCGCGGTTTCTGCCTTGCCGCTGCTGCTGTTTAACCCCTCTCTCTCTTTTACCCATGCCTACTTTGAAACCATGTCAGCGCTCACCACCACAGGGGCAACCGTATTAACGGGGCTGGATCAACTCCCCCCTTCAATTAATTTATGGCGGCATTTGCTTAACTGGCTGGGCGGCATGGGAATTATCGTGCTGGCAGTCGCTATTCTGCCCATGCTGGGCGTAGGGGGAATGCAGCTTTTTAAGGCCGAAACACCTGGCCCCATCAAAGATGCCAAGCTCACTCCCCGAATCAGAGAAACCGCACGTAATTTATGGATAGTCTATGCGGGGCTTACGCTGGCCTGCACTTTGCTGCTTAAATTTGCGGGCGGAATGAGCTGGCTGGATGCGGTTTGCCACGCTTTTGCCGCAATGTGCCTGGGTGGGTTTTCTACACACGATGCCAGCGTCGGCTATTTTAATTCGCCCATGATCGAAGCCATACTGATTGTATTTATGCTGCTGGCAGCCACTAATTTTGCCACGCACTATGTAGCACTTTCAGGGCGAAAACTCTCTGCCTATTTAAAAGACTCTGAATTTAAAGCCATGATTTTGCTGATTCTGATCAGCACCCTTGGCTGCGCTGCCTATTTAGTAGTTCAAAAAACCTATGGCGATTTTTTTACTTCGCTCAGGCATGTGGCCTTTAATCTGGTCTCCATTGCCACCGATTCGGGCTTTGCCAGTGTGGATTTTGGCATGTGGCCTATTTTTGTACCGCTGCTGATGCTGTTTTTATCCTGCATCACCGCCTGCTCCGGCTCTACAGGCGGCGGGGTTAAAATGATCCGAACACTGATTATGATGCGTGAATCCGGCCGGCAAATGTCCAGCTTACTGCATCCAAACGCCGTTCATCCGCTGCGCGTAAATGGTATGGCCATCCCCCATCAGATTATTTTTGCTGTGATGGGATTTATTTTTCTATACGCAATGAGTATTTTTGTACTCACCTTTTTACTCCTGCTCTCTGGTCTGGATTTTCTTTCCAGCTTTACCGCCATTATTGCCTGCATCAACAACGCGGGCCCCGGCCTTGGCGTGGTTGGCCCTGCATCCAATTACGGCGTGCTCAGCGATATTCAAATCTGGATTTGTAATTTCGCCATGCTGCTTGGGCGGCTGGAAGTCTTTTCACTGCTGATTTTGTTTACCCGGGTCTTTTGGAAATCTTAAGCGGTACTGCGCAGCAAAGCCCAAACCTTGAACCACATAGAACACGAAGTTTCACAGACAGAAAAACCTGGTTTTTTATGTTTGTCTCCATCTGCTTCGAGTCAAAGTGGTTTAAGGCCTGGCTTTTTGTATCAGCCCATAGTTGCCACCGCACCCCAAGCTCAATAGATTTCTGCGGACTAAAGGTAATACGTCCATTCAAGCCCTTATCTCAAACTGTTAAACTGCCCGTCCTGCCGTATTCGCCCCTGCCCCAAGCAAGCACTGACAGAGCCTTAAAATGGATGTATTCATCACCGGTTTTTTACTTTCTATTTCACTTTGCCTGGATCTGGGCATTGTCAACGTCGCCCTGATCGATACCAGCCTGAAACACGGACCCCGACCCGCGCTGTGGATGGGCTTTGGCTCGTGTTTTGGTGATATGGTTTGGGCGATTGTTTCCCTCTTAGGGATGAGCGTTTTACTGCAGTTTACGGCAGTAAGATGGCTCACTTGGCTTGGTGGTGGCTCGGTCTTACTTTACCTCGCAGTAAAAATGGCACGCCAGGCATGGCAGGATGCTAAGCAAATAGAAAGCACAACCCTGCCACATGCAGGCCGCCGCGGAATGTTTGCCAGAGGCATGATGCTCGCAATGGCCTCTCCCTCATCCATCCTCTGGTTTGCCGCCGTGGGTGGTAGCCTGATTGCTCAAGCCACTGATGGCAGCATGCTCTCTACGGCTCGGTTTCTTTCTGGATTTTTTGCAGGGGGTATGGCCTGGACTTTACTGATGGTTTACAGCGCCACCCACGGCGCCAAGCTATTTGGCCAGCGCTTTACCCAAGGCTGCCTGCTGCTGTCCGCCCTGCTTTACCTCTGGTTTGCGGGCCTCGTTTTGATTAACGGCTATCGTAATTTGCTGTAAGTGCGTCGGCCCAAGCCGTCCTTCGGCTCGTCAACCGCTTATACCGAACTCAGCCTTATCTTTGTTGCAGTGCACTTCTTTTTGAATGATAACGATAACTGTAATTTTTACGAATGAAATTACATGTTATTCAATCAAAAATTCAAAGCATTAAGTAATTTATTACGGAGTTTTCCTAAATAAATCTTACTTAGTGATGTGAAGGTGCCTCTGCCATGACGCTTATCCGCCACGATTCTCTGATCGTCCGCCTTAATTTAGTGCTGTTGGCTCTGCTGATTATTCTGTTTGGGGGTCTGTTCTGGGGATTATCCAGCGGGCTGGAACAGCGTCTTACGCATACGGCCAGAGCCAGTCTGCACACCACCAATCAATCTGTTGTTGATCTTTTAGCAGCCTACCGTGCCAATCTGGATCGATCGGCTTCCAGCCTTAATGCTGTGTGGGCCAGCAATTTCAGCCCGGATTGGGATCTTCATGAGGGTAAGCTGCTCAACGATGGCAAAATCATACTCGATGGCAATGAGCAGGCAGACCGCTTTACCCAAATCACCGGCTCTGTAGCCACAATTTTTATCAGGGAAGGACAGGATTTTCGCCGTCTGGCCACTTCGCTCACCAAAGCTGACGGCACACGCTCAACAGGCACCTTACTTGGTGATGCCCATCCTGCCCGGCTTGGCTTACTCAGTGGCAAGCCCTATGTAGGTGTAGCCAATCTTTTTGGCCATGACTATATGACCGTTTACCGCCCCATCAAAAACAAGCAGGGTGAAATCGTTGGCAGCCTGTTTATTGGCTTTGATTTCTCGCTGGGCATGGCCGATTTAAAAAAGAAAATCGCCGCCATTAAGCTGGGAGAAAGTGGCTATTTGCTGATTATTGACGCGGGTAAAAACCTAGGCAAAGCGCTGGTCCACCCCACCATGGCCAATAAGGATCTGCTAAAAGACCCTGATGCCCAAAGCTATATCCAGACCATGCTCAAACAAGGGGAAGGGCAAATAGTTTATAGCGACAAAGGCGAAGCCAGAGAGGCATCTTTTGCAAGACTAAATGACCCCAACTGGCTGATTGTCAGCACGCAAAGCCAAAAAGAAGTTTTGGCCGATGCCAGATGGACGCATGATCTCATTCTGATTGCCTGCATTGCCGGTGCCTTATTGCTCTCTGTTTCGCTGCATCTGGCTTTATCCCGCTGGTTAAAACAGCCGCTTTTAATTGCCATTCGCCATATCGAAAGATTAGCCAATGGCGATTTCAGCGGCCATATTCCGCATGCCCGCAACGATGAAATTGGCGATCTGCTCAATGCCTTTGAAAAAATGCAGGAGCAATTACTCAAGCTATTTATGGATACGAAAGAAAGCGCCGACCATCTATTGCGGGGCGCGGAGCAAATCAGCAGCAGCTCGGAGCAAGTTTCAGGCGGAGCCAAAGAGCAAAGCGAAGCTGCAGCCAGCATGGCTTCTGCCGTGCAAGAGCTGACCGTAAGTATTAATCTTGTTGCCAATAATGCGCGGGACGCCCAGCTCACCTCTACCGAATCAGGCCGTGTTTCCCATGAAGGCGGCGAGGTAATCCAGCAAACAGTGGCGGGTATTCAGGCGATAGCCTCTACGGTACGCATTGCCTCTGATAGCGTGGCCGAGCTGAATGAATACTCTCAGCAAATTGCCGGCATCGCCAATGTCATCAAAGAAATTGCCGATCAGACTAATTTGCTGGCACTAAACGCCGCCATCGAAGCTGCCAGAGCTGGCGACACAGGCCGGGGCTTTGCCGTGGTGGCCGATGAAGTGCGTAAATTGGCCGAGCGCACCACCGCCAGCACTTTTGAAATTGGCAAAATGATAGAAAAAATCCAAACCGGCACCAGCAACGCCGTCCAAAACATGAGCCAGGGCGTAATTGAAGTAGAAAAAGGGATGGTACTCGCCAATCAGGCAGGGGACGCCATCAGGAAAATCCGCGAAGGATCGCTGAAAGTGATGAATGTGGTCATGGAAATCAGCCAGGCACTTAAAACCCAGACCAGCATGGCCAATAGCGTGGCAGGTAATGTAGACCGCATTGCACAAATGAGCGTGGAAAACAGCCGCGCCGTTGAAGAATCAGCCCATACCGCGCATTCATTAAGAGATCTCGCCAGCCGCATGGATTTGGCCGTGGCGCATTTTAAATTAAGTTAATAGATAACGACTCAGGCGTGCACGAAAACCCAAATATTGAACCACAGAGAACACTTCGGCCCCAGAGTTACACGGAGCAAAGCGGATAGGGAATTAAAGCCGCAGGTATGTCTGCGTATATAAATGTAGGTTGGGTTAGCTGATTATCATCGCAGTTTTAGCGGTGATAATCAGCGTAACCCAACATGCGCAAGTGATAAAAATATTGAATTACGCAGGCCTGCACACAATTAAAACGCTGGAACCACCGCGCCTGCGTATTTGCCTTCGATAAAGGTTTTAACTTGCTGGCTGGTTAAAGCTGCGGCCAGTTTTTTAATTGCGGCGCTGTCTTTATTATCCGGGCGGGCAACCAGGTAATTCACATAAGGCGAGCTGCGGTCTTCCAGGGCTAATGAATCTTTAACCGGATTAAGCTTGGCTTCCAATGCGTAATTAGTATTGATCAGCGCTAAATCAACCTGATCCAATACGCGTGCCAGCATTGCTGCATCCAGCTCTTTAAACTTCAATTGCTTTGGATTTTCGCTGATGTCTTTAGGTGTAGACAAAGCATTTGTCGGGTCTTTCAATTTTAATAAACCTGCTTTTTGCAGCAGTAATAAAGCGCGGCCACTATTGCTGCCTTCATTAGGAATAGCAACGGTTGCGCCGTTTGGTAAATCTTTTAATGATTTATATTTGCGTGAATAAGCGCCAAATGGCTCTACGTGCACACCCGCTACAATCACCAAATGCGTGCCCTTACCTTTATTAAAGTTATCTAAATAAGGCTTGGTCTGAAAGTAATTGGCATCAATATTTTTTTGATCGACTTGCAGATTAGGCTGCACATAATCGGTAAATACTTTGATCTGCAAATCCACGCCTTCTTTGGCCAATTGTGGTTTTACCAATTCAAGGATTTCTGCATGAGGCACAGCCGTTGCAGCAATAGTGAGTTTTTCTGCAGCTTGTGCAAAACCAGTTGCCAATAAAGCCGCCAGAGCGCTAAGAACCAGAGTTTTTTTCATTTTAATTCCTTAGATAGAGAGTGGGGCTAAAGCTGAATGTCTTGATCTGTCTGAAGTCTAACAAGCATTATTCACACAAAGAAGAACTATTAAATAACTTATATATAACAAAATAAACTATAAATTTATTTTAGCCGCAAATCCTACCGGTCTCTCAAGGGACCCGCAAAGGCATGCAAGGGTAATGTTGGCAACATGGCAGAAGCATGAAGGCGAGTACAATTGCAGCACCGAAAGCATTTAAATATAAGCCGACATGCCCCTTCAATACCTTCGCACCCTTACCGCGCCAGAGCGCACCGATCGCAATAATCTGCACCTTGGGATTACCCTTTGTTTTGTGGCGGGCGCAACCAATGCAGGGGGCTTTTTGGCAGTAGGTCAGTACACATCGCATATGACGGGGATTTTATCGGGACTGGTCGATAACTGGGTACTGGGTAATTCCAGGCTGATCATTGCTGCAGTGGCCAGCTTGCTGATGTTTATGGCGGGGGCCATCACCTCTACCCTGCTGATAAACTGGGCGCGCCGCCGTGGCAGCCGCAGCTTATATGCCGAACCTCTGATGCTGGAAGCTTTGCTTCTGCTGTGCTTTGGCCTGCTGGGCGGGCAGCTTGATTCCCACTCCCCTGGCCTTGTTTCGCTGACTATGCTGCTGCTGTGTTTTATTATGGGCCTGCAAAACGCCATCATTACCAAGATTTCTAAAGCCGTGATTCGCACCACCCACCTGACCGGTTTAATCACCGATATCAGCATCGAGCTTGGGCGTTTGATTTACTGGAACCGCAATCCAAGCACGCCAGAACATATCAAGGTGCTTTGCGACCGTACCCATTTAAAAGTGCAAGCCAGCCTGGTCATGGCGTTTTTTTGTGGCGCGCTGCTGGGTGCCTTCGGCTTCAGCCATCTTGGCTTTAGCTCAACCATATTCCTGGCGCTGATTCTGGCGATTCTTTCTATCGGGCCGCTGATTGAAGATTTTTAAATCTGCCAGAGCCTGCCTCCGGAACAGGGTGATCTGCCCCCCTAAGCAGCCTGCCCCAGAATCGCCCGCGACATTTGTGCCCCAGATAAGCAGCCTACCAGCTTGCCATCTTGCGCCAGAATCAGCTCGCAGCCAGTCTGGGCATAAACCGCAAAGGCCTCGCGCAAGCGGATATCCGCATCCACCACGGTAGGTTTGGCACGCAATAAGGATAAAGGCTCTGGTGCATGCCAGTATTGCACCGCAGAGCGTGCATTCTGTGCGCCAGACATGATCTGCTCCAGGCCAGGAAAATGGCCGGGCCGCATCAGGCTGGCGGCAGACAGCACATTCAGCGGATTACTATGTTTTACAAACTGGCGGACATAATCATCAGCCGGCTGAAACATAATCTCTTGCGGTGTGCCATTTTGCACAATCTGCCCATCACGCAGGATGGCAATGTGCGAGCCCAGCTTTAATGCTTCGTCCATATCATGGCTGACAAAAACAATGGTTTTACGCAGTGTTTTTTGCAAGCTGAGTAATTCATCCTGCAGCTGATTACGAATCAGCGGATCAAGCGCCGAAAAGGGCTCGTCCATCAGTAAAATATCGCTATCCACTGCCAGCGCCCGTGCTAATCCTACCCTTTGCTGCATGCCGCCAGACAGCTCGGCAGGCAGCGCATAACGCCTGCGCCCCAGCCCTACCTGCTCCAGCACGGTATCCACACGGCGCTTGCTTTCTTTGGCGCTCAGTTGCAAAGCATGCAAGCCAAAGGCTACGTTTTCTTCCACATTCAGCCAGGGCATCAGCGCAAAGTTTTGAAACACCATGGCAATGCCACGGGTACGCACCTCCCGCAGCTGCCTGGCCGGGCAATTAGCCATATCTACTTCTGCCCCGGCACAGCGCACGGTCAGCTGGCCGCGGCTGATTGGATTTAAACCATTAATCGCCCTGAGCAGGCTGGATTTTCCTGAGCCAGACAAGCCCATCAGCACACACATTTCGCCCTCTTCTACCCGCAGACAGGCATCACGCACTGCAACTAACTGACCGGTGCGGTCAAAAATATCATCGCGCGACAGCGCCTGATCAATCAGCGGGAAAGCGGCTTCAGGCTGCTGGCCGAATACTTCATCGACATGGTCAAAACAAATGGCGCTCATCGTTTTTCTCTTGATAAAGAATTGGACTGACAGAGGCGATCGAGCATGATCGCCAGTAAAACAATCGCTAAACCCGCCTCAAAACCCAGGGCCATATCGGCGGTATTTAAGGCACGAACAACAGGCTGGCCCAATCCTTCTGCCCCCACTAAGGCCGCAATCACCACCATAGAGAGCGATAACATAATGCACTGCGTTAAGCCAGCGGCAATACCGGGCATGGCAGCGGGCAGCTCCACCCGCCACAGCCGGGCTAAAGGAGAATAGCCAAAGGCCTTAGCGGCTTCTAACAGGGGAGGAGGAATATCACGCAAACCCAGATAAGTTAGCCGCACAGGGGCAGGCAGGGCAAAAATAATGGTAGAGACCATCGCAGGCACGATGCCCAGGCCAAATAACATTAAGGTAGGAATCAGATACACAAAGGTAGGGATGGTCTGCATTAAATCCAGCAGAGGGTGCAGCACCCGGTAAACCCAGGGCCGGTGCGCCGCTGCAATGCCTAAGGGCACACCAATTAACATGCAGATTGCAGTAGCCAGAGCAACTTGCACCAGCGTTTGCAAAGTGGCCTCTCGATAAGCCAGATTGTCGATCAGAATCAGGGCCAATGCTGAAAACAGCGTAAAGCCCCAACTTCGTCGTAATCGATAAATCAAAAAAGTGGCAATAAACAACAATAAGAGTGGCGGGCAAGCGACCAGCACACGGGTCAGCGCCTGCACCGCACTTTCAAGACCATCACTAAAAAAGGCCACACCACCTGCTGCGGGCTCGGTCAGCCGGGACACGCCGGCTGCCACCCACTGACCTATTGGCAATTTATCCACGAGGCTCTCCCACATCATCGGCAGATGAGCTGCCAGGAACTGTCTTTTTCCCGGCAGCAGCGGTGGATTGATCCCTTAAATACACAATCATCCTAGCGAGCATCCGACACCACGGCAGATTGATTCAACCAGGCTTTTAATACCGGCACAGCAGGCTGGCCGTTAAAACTATTTACCCCGCTTAACCAGGGCGTCCAGATGGCCGGGTTTTGGCTCAGCCACTGACGGGCCGCTACTTTCGCGTCCTGCTTCTGATCCAGAATCTGCCCCATCAGCTTGTTTTCAATTTCGGTGCTGAATGAGATATTTTTCAGCAGACGGCCAACATTAGGGCATTGCTTTGCGTAAGCAGAGCGGGTGGTGGTATGCACGGTCGCGCCGCCCAGATTAGGCCCGAAGTATGCATCGCCTCCTTCCAGATAGCGCAGCTTTAAATTGCGGTTCATCGGGTGTGGCTCCCAGCCCAAAAACACCACCCATTGCTGCTTCAGAACGGCGCGTTTAACCTGGGTAAGCATGCCCGCTTCGCTGGATTCCACCAATTTGAAATCCTGCAAACCAAAGGCTTTATCTTTAATCATGCTGCTGATCAGGCGATTGCCATCGTTGCCCGCTTCAATGCCATAAATTCGTTTGGCAAAGCGATCAGAAAACTTAGCTATATCACTAAAGCGGCGCACCCCGGCCTGATATACATATTCGGGCACAGCTAGGGTGTATTTAGCGCCGGTCAGATTGGTGCGCAGCACTTCTACACTGCCATTTTTTAAATAAGGATCGATGTCGTTTTTCATTGTGGGCATCCAATTGCCCAGAAAAACGTCGATATCCTGCGTCTGCATCGCGTGAAAGGTAACGGGCACAGAGAGCATTTTAATTTCAGACTGATAGCCCAGCGCGGCAAGCATCTCGCTGGTGAGCGCAGTCGTTGCCGTAACATCCGTCCAGCCCACATCAGAAAAACGCACCGTTTTACAGGCAGCGGGCTCAGCGGCATAGCTTGCAACGCTGGCTAATAAGAGAGCAGTTAAAAGTAAGCGCGGCATCATCATAACTGGCGCAACTTTGCCACGATAAAGCAGCATAACTTTTGCAAAACCGGCCTTAGTTCAGGAGCAGCCCCCGCCGAATTGGCGCTAAAGCGCGAAACCAGCATAAAACGCACTGGTGCAGCATGGGGAACGTCTTCACGACGTGTATTGACCATCGAACCATAGAGCAGACTCATTGCAATCATCCTTCCAGAAGGAAAATGTATGTATGAATGCTAAAGGTCTGCTTGTAAAAATGCGGTAAATAAACGAAGTGCAGATATAAAGACGCTATAAAAACGGCAGAATAACTAAAGGCGCTTCACCCGGCTTACCAGGATTCTTCACGCGGAGCACGAATTGACAGCCACAGCAGCAAAGCGATTGCGCCATAGGGCCACAGATCACTGATTACAGCCGACAGGCCATTGAAATGCAGCAAATGCCCGTAATGCCAGCGGAACAGCGGCAAAGTAGCCGACAGCTGAGGAGTAAGCGGCCAAAACCAGCCAATCACGAGAGTAGCGATCAGCGCCAGCGCCCCCACTAAGGCCCGCAGCCGCCGGTTTAATCGCCACAGCAGCACTAAGGCCAGCGTGCCCAGCAGGCCCCCCACCACGATATTGATATTAATCCATGCAAAAAACTGAGCGGGCTTGAGCAAGAGCCCGGCAAAACCCAGCTTAAGCAGCAAAGCAGTCAGCAGAGTAAAGCGGATCGCCTTCGGGCTTTGCCAGGTATGACGCACCAGGACCGACACAAACAAAGCCACACCCAAAAAGTGCAGCATCATGCCGCCGCCTTCCAGCAGTCTTAAAAACAGCTTGGCATTTTGCATCGGCGATTCAAAAGGCTGTGGCAGGCCGGGGGATTCAACCACCACGCCCAAAAAAGGCTGGGATGGATCCAGCTGAGTAATAAACCACAGTACCAGCCAGGTTGTGCCCCACTCCACGGCAGGGCCAGGCGCAAACCATGCGTGGCGGACAGCCAGCCAGCGGTTTTGCCAGTAACGGTTTCCTAAAATCAGCGCCAGCAGCACACCAAGCAGTGCGCCAAAGCTATTACTCAAAATATCCAGATTAGAGGCCACACGGCCAGGCAAAAATTGTTGAATAAACTCGACCGTTGAAGATAAAGCCAAACCGGACAATGCAGCTAAAAAGCTGCCATAGCGAAGGTGGCGTAATGAAATGGCCATACTAAAACCCAGAGGTAAATAGGCCAGCACATTGATGGTGTTATCAAAAAAGGTGAAATAGTAAGGCAGAGGATAGGCATAAAATGCCCAAATTGGCTCCCCTGTAAAACGCCAGCCACTAAAGGGATAGAGGCTGACCACCAGAATCACCAGCGCCGAGCAGAAGGCAATATAACGAGGCACTCTGGTCGGAGTAATTCGCCTGGCAAGATAGCTGATGTTGAGGGAATGTCTCATTCAAGGAAAGGGAGAGCCGCATCATTGCAGCTCTCCTTATTGCCCCTTATTTAGAGGTTTTAACCTGAGTCCACAAACGGCTTAAATCACGGCGTTGCTTGGCATCAAGCGGCTTAAGCTGCTGCAGTTTCTTTAATGCGGCTTCATCCGGGAATACAGCCGTATTCTTTTTCATTTCAGCATTCACAAACGGCGCAGCAGCGCTGTTTGGATTGCCCGTACCCACCATATTGGTCAGCTCGCTCGAGTTTTTACCTTCCAGCATAAAATTAACAAACTTATGCGCGAGATCCGGGCGCGGTGCGGATTTGAGCACCATCATATTATCCACAGACAGGGTGTTACCTTCTTTTTGCAAACCGTAGCTGACGGTAAAGGCACGCTTGGCTGTTTTGGCATCGTTTGCTGCCTGAAACATATCGCTGGAATAGCCATGAGCGACCCAGATATTGCCCAGCGTTAATTCCTTGATATAGCTTTGTGAATTAAACGCAGCCCAGAATGGCTTGGCTTTAATAATGGTTTCTTGCGCTTTTTTCCATTCTTCCGGCTTGGTGGAGTTTGGAGAAAAACCGTTATACATCAGAGATGCTGCAAATAATTCATTGGCATCATCCAGTACCGTAACCTTGCCTTTAATTTTTGCCAGGATAGCCGGATCAAAAATAAGCGACCATGAATTTGGCTCAATACCCAGCTCTTTTAGCTTGGTTTGATTAAAGCCCAGCAAGGTGGTGGTAAAGGAATAAGGCAGGGAGAATTGATTACCCGGATCAAACTGGCTGTTTAAAAAAGTAGGGTTCACATTTTTAATATTAGGGAGCTTGGATTTATCCAGAGTCTGCACCATGCCCTGCTTAATCAAAGGCGGCATCGCAAAACCTGTAGGCACAACCACGTCGTAGCCTTTAGCACCCGCACTCAGCTTGGCCAGCATTTCTTCCATGGCGCCGTAGTAATCCTGCACCACGCGGCATTTACATTCTGCCTGGAAGCGTTTAACCGTTTCTGGCGCAATATAATTGTTCCAGTTGTAAACGTGGAGCACTTCTTCGGCATTTGCCATATTGGCTGCCAGTAAAAGCGTGAATAATAATTTCTTCATGTCTCAAACACTCCAAAGCAGTTGAATAAAAAGACCCGCTGATTATGCCTTATTTTGTACAATCCATTTCAGGCGCCTGCGCAAATGTTGCTGATCCGCCATAAGCGTAAAAAAACCAGAACATATGCGCATTAAACAGCACCGAAACAGCGCAAGCGGGCAATGCCCGCCCCGCTCAAAACATTACTTCGCCCTTAAAGCCCCCGGCGCCAATTTACCTGCAATCAGAATCAAAGCCAGAGTAAGCAACATCAGTAAAGTAGAAATCGCATTCACTTCTGGTGTAACGGCAATTCTGATCATTGAATAAATTTGCAGCGGTAAAGTAGAAGCACCAGCCCCGGCAGTAAAGAAAGTAATCACAAAATCATCAATCGATAAAGTGAATGCCATTAAAGCACCTGCAATAATCCCCGGCATAATTAAAGGCATGGTAATTAAGCGAAATGCCTGCAGCGGCGTTGCACCCAGATCACGCGCAGCCTCTACCAGGGCTTCATCCATACCCTGCAAACGGGAACGCACCACAATCGCCACAAAGCCAATACAAAAAGCAATATGCGCCAGCGTGACCGAAAACAAACCTAAGGTCATATTGAGCATCACAAAAAACATTAACAGCGATACGCCCATTAATATTTCAGGGATTGCGATCGGCGTGAGCACTAAAACCGGTAATAGGCGCAGCTTGTATTTATACATTGCCATACCCGCTAAAGTGCCAAAAATAGTGGCAAAGAAGCTGGTAATCACTGCAATTAATAATGAGTTGCGGGCAGCCACCAGCATTTGCTCATCATTAAATAAAATGCGATACCACTTGAATGTAAAGCCAACCCATTCAGCATTTAAGCGTGAATCATTAAATGAATACACGACCACAATCACCAGTGGTAAATACAAAAAACCATAGGTTAATAAGGCCACGGCCCACAGCCATTTACTTTGCTTAGTCATGTTGTTTTTTCCTTCCACGACTAATCAAGGTCGCCAATACCGCCAGCAGTAACACCCCACCCGTGAGCATAATCGACAGGGTCGAGCCAAATGGCCAGTCACGGCTATCAAGGAACTGCTGTTTAATTAAATTACCCACCATAATGCCATCGGTGCCGCCCACCAGATCAGGCACGGCAAACATGCCCAGAGCCGGAATAAACACTAAAGCCGCGCCTGCCCAGACACCCGGCAGGGATAATGGCCAGGTGATGCGCCAGAAACGCTGCCATGCCGACGCGCCCAAATCTTGCGCAGCATCCAATAGCGCCATATCGTGTTTTTCTAAATTGGCATAAAGCGGCAATACCATAAACGGTAAATGCACATACACCAGCACCACAATCACCGCAAAATGAGTAAACAGAAACTGCTGCGGACCAATACCAAACCACGCTAATACGCTGTTTACCGTCATGGCAAAATAGCCCTGCGGCCCCAGAATAATCATCCAGGCATAAACGCGGATTAAGAAATTACTCCAGAATGGCAGAATCACCAGCAATACTAATAAATCACGGTATTTCTTCGGGCTGCGCGCAATCAGCCACGCCAGCGGATATGCCAGAATGATGCAAAACAGCGTAGTTAAGCCTGCGTACCAGAATGATTTAATAAATAATTCAACATAAACCCCGTCTTCAAAAAAACGACTGAAGTTTTCCAGCGTTAAAAAATCACGCCAGTTTTGTGAATTAATTAAAAGCTCGCGTGCGCCTGTATCCGGGTTGATATCTACCAGCGGCATCAGCCCGCCGTATTCACCCGGAAAGCGAAACGCTGAAAAAATCATTATCAGCGTAGGCACGGCAAAAAAGATCAGCAGATATAAGAGCGGCGGGCCAGAAATCAGCCACTTCGCCAGACCTGGCGATTTTACTTTGGACATCTCGCCCCCTTAAGACAGCAAAAAGTGGCCGGCGTCATAACGCCATGCCAGCTCTACTGCATCATTGTCATCAAAGAATTTGGCGCGGCCCGCTGCAGAATTAGGCAGCATGGCCTCAACTAGGATGCCATTATCTAATTTCACGATATAAATGGTGACGTCGCCAAGGTAGAGGCAGTTTTCAACCGTTCCCTTAAAGTGCACTTCATCTGCATCTGTATTATCCAGGCTGGCAGCCAGTTTGATTTTCTCAGGGCGCAAGCTCAGCGTGCCTTTCTGACCAACCACTGCTCCTGCAACCGGCAGGGTTTCAGCAATCCCCACACCTGCAATTTCAACCTGCATACGCTCACCGGACACAGATTTAATCGTGGCATCCAGTAAATTGCACTGGCCAATAAAATCAGCCACAAAACGGCTTTTGGGATAACTGTAGATGGTTTCAGGCGCGTCCAGCTGCTCTACCTGGCCTTTATTCATCACGGCAATCCGGTGCGATAAAGCCAGCGCTTCGCCCTGATCGTGCGTCACATACACAAAGGTCACGCCCACTTCTTTTTGCAGGGTGATCAGCTCCATCTGCATCTGCTCGCGTAATTTAGCATCCAGCGCAGATAAGGGCTCATCCAGCAGCAAGAGGCGCGGACGATTCACCAAAGAGCGGGCAATGGCCACGCGCTGACGCTGGCCACCGGATAACTCATGCGGAAAACGATGAGCAAATTCCTGCAAACGCACGTCTTCCAGAATTTCTGCCACGCGAAATTTAATTTCAGCGGCTTCAGCCTTCGCCATTTTTAGCGGAAAGGCGATATTGTCTGCCACGCTCATATGCGGAAACAGCGCGTAATTTTGAAATACAGTATGTACCGGGCGCTTTTCAGGCGGCACCATGGACATATCTTGCCCATCAAGCAAAATAGCGCCTGAATCCGGCTGTTCAAAACCGGCCAGCATCCGCAATAAAGTGGTTTTGCCACAGCCCGAAGGGCCCAGCAAAGTAAAGAATTCACCGGCTTCCACCGACAAGCTCACATGATTAACGGCAGTGAAATCGCCGAAAGTTTTTACGACGTCACGGATCTCCAGCAGGGCCATAGTCTTCTCACAAAAAAACGGTCGCCATTTTAACAAAAACTTACCCGGGAGGGAGTTTTTCTAAGCGCAAAAACCAGCCTTCATCATAGAAAATGAAAACATCTTATTCGGTTAAAATAATACCGATTGCCCATAATGCCCCTCAATCGGCACCTAGGGGCGGTAACACGAATTCAGCCCACTTTTTTTCACCCTTCCAAGCCAGGGAAACAGGCATTATTTACGGCAAGAATAAGCCCTGGCAGCGTGCAAAAAAGGACGCTATTTCGCTCCGCCCGCCCGATAAAGCGCGCGATGCCTGCCTGAGCAGCCTTGAAATACTGAAAAGTAATACAATAAATTTATTAATTGCGATTAATATTAAATCTGCTTTTACGATATTTGCTTATCCACACAATAGGGCACTTCAATACTTTGATAGCAAATATCTGTATGCCAAAAATAATAGCCGGATATCGCGGCAAGTATTCCTTACTGCTATGAATCATTTACAATCACGCTAATGACGCATTTGAAACAAGGGCAAGTGCTTGCTTACAATCAGCAAATAGCACTTTGCAAGCAAATACTTAGCTTTGCTCCAGGCGACTGGCAAAGGCCAAGTCAGCAAAAGCCAAATATGCAGCCCTAAACCCTTAGCACAGACCTATACAATTGGAAACACGCCTTCCCGTCACAGCTTTGCAAGCTGGTTTATTTATTAGCGAACTCGATCGCCCGTGGCTGGACACGCCTTTTTTGCTGGAAGGCTTTCTGCTTGAAACCCCTGAGCACCTCTCACAGCTCCAAGAATACTGCAAGTTTGTAACGGTTAACCTGGATCGCTCTGTGGGTGGCATAGAGCGCTGGGCATTTTTAATCGATCAAAAATTCAATTCAGAGCCGCTTGTACCGTACATCCAATACCAGACCATAGAAATTAAAGAACAAATTACCCTGCTTAAAGAATTACGCCAGCGCTTTGCACTTTGGTCCCAGGGCAAAAACAGCAAGGCAGACACGGCCTGGGTTGAGCCTAAAATTATTATTTATGCCGACAGCACGCCAATTAAGCGGGAAATTCCTCATGCTCAGGCTGTACATCGCCTAGCCAGTGATGTGATTGAAGCGGCGATGGAGGCCATCAGCAGAGATCTGCAACCCAGGGTAGAAGCCATCAATGATGTTGTTTCCGAAATGGTGGATTCAATTATCCGGAATCCCAGCGCCCTGCTTTGGCTGTCGCAACTCAAAGCCACCGACAACTATGCTTACGGGCATGCGCTCGACACCGCCGTTTATATGCTGGCCTTTGGTCGGCACCTTGGCTATCCGCAGGAAGACCTGCATAAGCTGGGGTTTGCTGGCTTAATGCTGGATATTGGCAAAATGAAACTGCCGGAAAACCTGCTTAAACACAGCGGCTCTTATTCGCCGGGCGAGTTTTCCATGATGAAAACGCATGTCTGGCACAGCCTGGATATTCTGAACCAAATTAAAGAAGTACCCCTCGATGTCTACGATATGGTGGCGCGTCACCACGAGCGCATCGATGGCAGCGGCTACCCGGCCGGATTAAAAGGCGAAAGCATCGGTTTGTTTTCCTGTATGGCGGGCATTGTGGATTGCTATACCGCCCTGACCAGCGACCGCAATCACGCAGAAACAAAAAACAACCACTCTGCCTTACAGCTCTTATATAAATGGAGCGATAAATACTTTCACCAGGCACTGGTGGAGCAATTTGCCCAGTGCATTGGTATTTTCCCCGTCGGTACACTGGTTGAGCTGAGCAGTGGCGATATCGGCATTGTGGCCGGGCAAAATCGCAGCAGAAGGCTCAAACCCAAAGTGCTTTTAATCTTAGGCCCGGATAAGCAGCCACATGCCCGCCCCAATTTATTAGATTTAATGATTAATCCTGCGATGAATGCCGGGCAGGAAATTTGCATCCGCAGAGAATGGCCACAGGGCAGCTTTAATATCGATCCTAAGGAGTATTTTCTGGGATGAAAGAGCCCCTCACTATCGACCTTGCTCTTCTCGCCAGCTATAAGCTTGAAGAGCAGGATGTACTGATACCCAAGCTAGAAGCCATGGTACAAGCGCACTGTCAGCCAGCAGATGAAGTACTTTACAATGAATATTTTCAGGCCCTGATTCAGGGTGAAGCCATTGCCCTGTGGCCTCAGCTCAGCCCTCATGGTTTAAGCCAGTCAACGCTGCTTTTATTAGGCTGGCGCGAGCTGATTTTGCGCCATATTCCCGCGGAAGCCGAAGCACTGATTAACCGGCTGTGTTTTACCGAGCTTGAAAAAACGCGGCAGCATATACAGGCCCTCACCCCCTTACAAACCAGCACGCCCGCTCATGGCTTAGAACATGCAAAATTGCATTCCCAGCCCGAGCGTCATATTGCCCTGCTCTATATCGAGCTTGGCCATATTGAATCTTTGCGCCAAAACGCCAGCCAGCAGCTCAATGAAATGCTGCGCCAGGAAGACAAACTTTATCCACTGGAAGGTGGCCTGCTGATGATTCTGCCAAATATGGCAGGCGAAGGGCATTCCTTGCTGGCGGCGGACAGGGCACAAAAACTACTGAAGCAATCATTTACAGAGTGGGCAATCAGCCCGCGTATTGGCATCGCTTTATGGCCGGATCATGGCCAAACGGCCAAGCAGCTGATACTGGCGGCCCAGGCTGCGGCTAAGCTATGCAGCAATGAAGAGCCATCTGTTTATCAGGCTAAACGGGATATTCAGGGCCGTCTGCTGAATAAACTGGAACAGCCACTTAGAGATGCGCTGGCACAAAACCGCTTTCATCTGGCCTTTCAGCCGCAGATTCAGCCTGGTCCCGATGGCCCTGTTTACAAAGGCGCTGAAGCGCTGCTGCGCTGGCAGGATGCCGTGCTTGGCGCAATCCGCCCCGATGAAGCAGTGCTGGTTGCCGAGCTGCTGGGCCTGATGCCGCAGCTGACCCGCTGGGTGATCCACACTGCATTGCGGGGGTTTTCCAAATTAAGCAAGATGGGGCTCAAGGGAAGTCTGAGCATCAATCTCACCCCTTCCAATCTGCTGGATTCGCGCCTTGCTTATGAAGTTGAAAATGCGCTGCAGCTGTGGAATATCCCCGGAGAGCGGATTATTTTCGAAATCACAGAATCGGCAGCCATCGAAGATCTGGAAGCCACGATCAGCAGCCTGCACGCGCTGAAAGCGCTGGGCTGTAAATTAGCACTGGATGACTTTGGTACGGGCTATGCGTCACTTTCTTACTTAAAACGCCTGCCAATTGATGAGTTAAAAATCGATCAAAGCTTTATCCGCACCATTACACAAAACAATATAGATTCACATATTGTTGAAAGCGTCATTAAGCTGTCTCACACCCTGGGCCTGAGCGTGGTGGCCGAAGGGGTAGAAGACAAAGCTACCCTTGAGATGCTGGTTTCCTACGATTGCAATTTAATCCAGGGATATTACTTCAGCCGCCCTCTGGCTCCCCGCGATTTAATGCAGTTTTACCGGCTGTTACAGCACTCCCGGCCAGCATAAGCAAGCCTCTGTACTCAGCCTCATTCACACGAGATCAATGAATAATGAACTGGCAACAGCTGCTCAATGCCGAGCGACTCGGCGCGGTACGCAATGATTTATTCCCCCACGAATCGGGGCGCAGCGATTTTCATAAAGATCATGACCGGATTGTTTTTTCTTCGCCATTTCGTCGTTTGGGCCGTAAAACACAAGTCCACCCACTGACCGAGAATGATCATGTTCACACCCGCCTCACCCATTCAATTGAAGTCAGCTGCGTAGGCCGCAGCTTAGGGGTGATTGTCGGGCAAAGGCTGCAATATGCCCTGCCCCAGCACATTACCCCTTATGATATTGGGGCCATTGTGCAAGCCGCATGTCTGGCCCACGATATTGGCAACCCGCCCTTTGGCCATGCCGGTGAATATGCGATTCGTGATTGGTTTTGCCGTGATCAGCATGCTTATTTACTGCAAAACCTGAGTGCAAATGAGCGGCTGGATTTAATGACCTTCGAAGGTAACGCTCAGGGCTTCAGAGTGGTGACCCAGCTTGAAAACCATCGCTTTGAAGGCGGCATGCGCCTCACTTACGCCACGCTGGGCACCACACTGAAATACCCATGGACATCCAGTGATGCGACGCCCAGCGGCAAATTCAGCTGTTATCAGTCTGAGCAAAACATTCTTGAAGAAATCGCCACCGAGCTGGGGCTGCCCATGCTGGGTAAAAACCGCTGGGCCCGCCATCCGCTCTCTTATCTGATGGAAGCCGCCGATGATATTTGCTACGCCATTCTTGATTTGGAAGACGGCATAGAAATCGGCATGCTGGCGTACGAGCAGGTTGAGCCGCTGCTGATTAAAATTTGTGGCGGAAAGCAAGATCTGCTTGAGCTGGAAATTGCCGCAGCCCCATCTGCCCGGCGCAAAATATCGCTGCTGCGTGGTAAAGCCATAGAGCGCTGCATCCACGATGTAAGTGAAACATTTATGCAGCACTACACGGCCATTATGGAAGGCAAATTTCAGGGTGATTTACTCAATGCCACCCCCAGCAGTATGCGCGATGGTATTAACGCCGCCAAACAGCTGGCCCGCGACCGCATTTTTAACGAAAGACGTAAGATTGAAATCGAAGTGGGCTCCTTTACCTGCCTCGATATCCTGCTCAACGCCTTTTGCAACGCAGCCTACCAGCAGAAAGTATCGCCACAGATGAGTTTCAGAATGAAACGGATTCTCGATCTGATGGAATACAACGCGCCCAAAAAAGAATGGTCGCTGTATGAAAGCTACAGCCGCGTACTCGACTTTATCGGCGGCATGACGGATAACTACGCCACCTATCTGGCACAACAAGTCGGTGGAATGGGGCGATAAGCCTGGCAGGCTGAAATACCGCCCCGCCTTTGAGACACCACTTTAATTAATTATCCAGTTTGTCTGCCTTAGCAGCAGGGGAAAAAGACCAATGAAAACTTTTATGCTCACCATCGCGTGCGCCCTTAGCCTGAGCGGCTGTGCCGTTGTAGCCGTGGGTGCTGCTGCAGTCAGCGTCACCAGCACTGCCGTTGGCGTGGCATGGGATGTGGGCAAAGCGGGCGTTTCCGGGGTAGCCGCCGTGGGCGGCGCAGCGGCAGATGCTTTAAGCAGCCCGCCCAAGCCCACCCCGCCAGCCACGGTGCCAGCAGCAGCTTATGTCACCCCTGCCCCCATTCCCCCTGTTGCAAATGAAGCCGAAGTAAGGCCATTTAAACCCGAATAAGCAGTTAGAAAGGGCATATCGATATGCCCTTATGATCCAGTGCCTGCCTGCAGAATAAAAAAATGCCGCATACGGATTGCTCCGGTACACGGCATAAACTTGAAAAATGTATTTATTAATCAGCCCGATTTAAATACATTTTTTAATTCATCATTAATTAAAATGACTTATTCTCAGAATTTTGTACCTACACCAAAACCAAAGACCCATGGATCAATTTTTAAAGTGCCCAAATCAGCACCATTCAGGCTCACATCCGTTTTAATCCAGAGTTTTTTGACATCGACATTAATAAATATATTTTTGCTTACGGCAAAATCTGCGCCAATTTGTAATGCGCCGCCAAAGCTGTTGTTATCAATGCTTAAACCCTGATTGCCCACTTTCAAATCATTATTATAAAAACGGGTGTAATTCAAACCGGCCCCTACATATGGGCGGAAAAAACTATCCGGGGTAAAGTGATATTGAACAGTGACGGTAGGAGGTAAAACAGAAACCTTGCCTAAGCTGCCCAGGCTGGAGGTCACTTCGTGGCGGGTTGTGCCTAAAATTAATTCAGCACCAATGTTATTGGTGATCATATAAGTAAAATCAAGCTCACCCGTTGTTGCTGAATTTGCGCCCACATTTAATGTACTTAATGCGCCGTCGGTGCTGTCTGCAGGTGCAACATTAATAACCCGCACACGGGTCAGAAAATCGCCCTGGGCCGCAAAAGAAACGGTAGAAACCAGGCTTAATACAGCGGCTGCAATGAATGTCTTTCTCATACTCTTACTCCGGATTATATCCATAATCAAATCAGTATCTGAATGGATGCGGGCAGGGCTTTTTTCATTACTAATGCCATGCCGCGCAAATAAGGGAGTGAAATGTAGCAAACAAAAAACGACTACATTTTGAGCCAGATCAGATAAATCACACTCAATTGCAATTTGATCTTTATTCACAAAACAAATAGCGATGATACGGAATATGGTTTAAAACAAAAAAAACCGCAATATAGCGGCGCAAATGTGTTTTAAACAGAAAGGATATAACTTTATATAATTAAGATGTAAAACCGGATGAAGAGATTCGCCATCGCACACAATTACGCCCTGCCGCTTTGGCCTCATACAAAGCCGCATCGGCCTCCAGAGCAAGCGTTCGGCAAGGCAGCCAGTGCCCGTTGTTGCTGGCAAGACCAATGCTCACCGTGGCGTGCAAGCCCCTGGCAATATTATCCCAATCGTGATTTTCCACCATGGTGCAAAGCCGCTCCGCAATTTGCCTTGCATCTGCAAACAAAACTTGCGGCAATAAGATATAAAACTCCTCCCCTCCATAACGGGCAATCAGCTCATTATTCCGGCAGGCAAATTGCAGCACCGAAGCCATGCGCTGCAAGACTAAATCGCCAATGGCGTGGCCATAAGCATCATTGACCTGCTTAAAATAATCGATATCCACAATCAGCAGAGACATTGGTAAGCGGGCCTGCTGATCTAGGCTGTCTAACTGCTGCTCCAGATGGCGGCGATTGGCTAATCCTGTGAGCGGATCACTTAAAGCGGCTCTGCTTAAAGAATCAAGCTGAGCGCTCTGCTGATTAAGGGTCTGGCACAGCAGTGCGTTTTCTTGCTTACGCTGCGTCAGCTCGATACGGTTTTCTAGGCGCTGCAAACGCCTTGCAGTAGACTGAGCCAGCCGTGGCAGACAAGCCCTGCCGTGGTTTTGCTCGTAATACTCTAAATAAATCCGATAATATTTCAGCGCCTCCCGGCTGTCTCCCTGCGACTTATGCTGCTGATAAGTGCCAAAGGCAAAACGCTCCAGTAAAGAGGTTGCTTGAATAGCTTTGGCCTGGGCTTCAGCATTAGCCAGATGCTGTGCGGCCTCCTGCCCGTCCTGGCGCAGGCAATAGAGCTTAAACAATTGAAACTCCACTTGGCTGGCCACCCAGCTGAAACTCAGTGCCGTGGATTGCAGCAGGGCAACCGTTAAATCAGCTTCAGCAAGTGCCAGCTGCCCCTGCTCCAGATAAACACGGCCACGAAATAATAAATATTCGGCCTGCCAATGGCGGTTTTTACAATCGAGTACAAAAAGATGCGCAAGGCGAAGAGCAATACCCGCCTCGGTATAACGATCCGCAGCCAGCATATCGGCAATCAGGCAAAGATACGCGCCTGCCAAGCTGGCTTTATCCTGCAAAGGCAGTGCAAATTCCAATGCAAGACAGTGGTAATGATGAGCCGATTTAAAATCATTTAAAACCCAAAACGCTTTGCCAATACCCAGTAAGGCCTGCACTGCAAAAAATCCATTCTGAAGCACCATGGCTTCTTCAAGGCAAGCCGACCACTGGTGAATCGCCTCATTCACATTGCCCTGCACCATGGCATGGCCGCCGCATTCATCGAGCGCCGCCAAATACTCATCCCAAAGCTGATAGCGCCGCAAAGCGGGCAAAAGGCGCTGATACTCCTGCGTTGAAGCCACTGTATCGCGCCGCCCTAAGGCTTTGGCCGCCAGATGCCTTGCTTTCAGTGCCTGGGGTTTATCCGCAGCGGCACACTGCGCCGCCAGCGCTAAAGCCGCTTCACGGGTATCAAAGGGGGATGAATCAAGCGATTCAAGCAATTGCTCAAGTTGCATATTCAGGCGCCAGGCTTGATTGCAACTGAGAACGCAAATTTTTATTCTCGTCTTTAAGCTGCATCACTTGCAGCAATAAAGACAGCTGCCGGAGTAAACCCGGTGCAATACGGCGTTTATGCTCATGCCGGGCCAGAAGATCGGCACGATGCCTGATATGCCATTGCTCAAGTGTGGCTAAAGCATCATCCGGCAGGCCACATTCTTCCTGCCAGCGGCCAAGCTTAAGCATAAAATCATGGGGGATAAAATGGCAGCCATTGGCCTCTCGTGCGGCATTTAAGACGGAATGCCCGGCCTTTATGGCCACATCAAGCTGGCCGCGTGTGGCCGCTAAGTCGGCAGCAATCAACTGCGCCTGCAGGCTGCCCCAAAGATAGCGGCAGGCATGAGCCCGGGCTGTTGCGGCCTGCAATACGGGCCCGGCGGCCTGGGTATCATTTTGTAAGCAAAGTAAACGGGCGCGGGTATTTTCAATATCAATCAGCAGGGTTTCTTCGATATCATCGACCGGCAGCTGCTTCAGCCACGCCAAGCACTGGGCCAGTCCTTGCAAATCATTTTGCTGCGCCAGAAAATTGGCGGTGTAAAGGCCTGCTTTAAACGACAATCGATTTAAGCCCGAGCGCATGGCCTGATTACACGCCAGCTCCAGCACTTGCCGTGCCTCCTGATACTGCTGATCTGCCAGCAGGATATTACTCATCCCAAGGCAGGCTTCGCAAAGCGCAGCGTAGTGATCACTTTTCTGTGCCAGCTCCAGAGAACTGACCCAGCAGGCAAGCGACTGATCATAGCGGCGCTGATCATAATGAGCATTCGCAAGCAGCTGCTGCGCCTCAATCTGCCAGGCCAGCTCGCCTGAGCTTACGGCAAGCTTTTCTAAAATACGTGCATGACGCAGCATCAGTGGGAAACGTAACTCTGCCCAGGCGGCCCGGCAAATCAACTCGTGCAGCACCATTTCATCCTGCAATGAAGCGGCCTGAGGCGCATCACGCAATAAAATGCGCGCTGCAGGCAGCGCCTCGGGTGACGCAAGCCATACCAGCTGACGCACAGCCAGCAAGCGCTCGCCCCACATTGCAGGCTTACACCTAGTCGATTTATCTACTTTACTATTCACAAGTTATGTGTCAGAAAAAAGATTGTAATAGTATGACTTAATTTTCAATAAAAGGCGCAACTAAACACTTAGCATTCGCCTTTATGCAGCAAATTTGTACTTTAAAATCCAACACTACTTTTTATCCCGCTTTAAAACGCCGGCGGTACAAAGTGCTGCGAGCCACGCCCAAGGCTGCTGCCGCCTTGCTTAAATTACCTTCAAACCGGGCAATGGTGTTTTCAATCAGCTCATGGCTGCTGCTTGCCAAAGAGCTGGCTTCACTTATAACCGGCATTTGGTATTCTTCAGGTAAATCTGCATAAGTAAGGCATGCTCCGTCATCAGACAAAGCCAGCAGTGTTTTCAGCAGGCTTAATAATTGCCTTACATTACCCGGCCATGGATAGCGCACCAGCGAAGCCATTAAATCATCGCCCAAAATCACGCCCCGCGCAGCGCCGCTCGACTCCTGCCACAGGCTGGCAATAAAACCTAGTAAATCGGCATGCTCCCGCAGCGGTGGCAAATGAACGATAAAATCCTGCAGACGGTAAAACAGATCGGCTCTGAACTCGCCCGCAGCCACCATCCCGGGCAGATCACGGTGGCTGGCACAAACGACAGAAAAATCCACCTTATAAGGCTGGCTGGCTCCCAGCGGCGTGACTTCGCGCTCCTGTAATACGCGTAATAATCTTGCCTGCATCAGCAGCGGCATATCGCCGATTTCATCCAGCAGCAGCACGCCCCCATTGGCTTCGCGCAATTTACCCATACTGCCCTTACGCTTAGCACCAGTAAATGCGCCCTCTTCATAACCAAATAATTCGGATTCAATTAAGGATTCGGGCAGTGCGGCGCAATTAATCGCCACAAACGGCCCCTTGCTGCGCTGACTGGCGGCATGTAAAGCGCGGGCAAAGACTTCTTTGCCACTGCCCGTTTCGCCTTGCAACAACACCGCCACACCTGCGTTCAATACGCGCACCGCTTTATCCAGCTGCTTTTGAAATGGCGGCACGACTTCATGAGAGATTGCTGGCTTTGCTGCTGCACGCGTCTTTGGTGGTGTGATAGTGAGATAAAAATGTTGCCCGCGCTGGCTATAAATCATCCGGGGCTGCGGCATGGCTTGCAAAGATCCATCAAACAACTCCGAAAAGCTACACCTGCCTAAATCCTCCCAAGTTAAACCCAGCCAGTGTAGTGCCACACGATTGGCCGCAATCAGTGTGGCACCTGCAAAACCCAGCACGCCTTCACGCGGCGAGCCAAGTAATTCGGCGCGCGGGTGCAAACGCATCAGCCAATGCTCATCACTGGCCAGCCCCAGCCAGCGGTGCTCAATCTGCTGCGCCGCCAAACGCACCAAACCCAGCGCATGCAAATGATGCAAACGCGCATCCCCGGAAACATTCAGTACCCCGGCAAGGCGGCCATTGGGCGCAAAGATGGGCGCGGCCGAACAGGAAATACCCATATTTTGCGCAAGGAAATGCTCGCCACCGCGCACCTCAACCGACTCCCGCAAAGCCAGCGCCGTGCCAATGGCATTGGTGCCCTTAGTGACCTCATCCCAGCTCACCCCAGGCAAAAGCGCCACCTGCTCGGCCTTTTTCATAAACTGCGGATTGCCCGTGGTATTCAGAATCAGCCCGCTGGCATCGGTCAGCAACACCACACTTTGAGTGCCCAGCACCTGCTCGTATAAGCCATCCAGCTCCGGCAGCGCCACCCGCAGCATCTGCGCGTTATCGGCCAGCGCACCTTGCAAATCAGCCTTACCCAAACGCTCAATCGCCGCATCAGCACACCCCTGCTGCTGGCAACGCAGCCAGGACTCAACAATTTTCGGCGGCAAATCAGCAGGACAAATCCCCTCCTCAAAAAACTGGCGGCGGGCAGTGGTATGCACAATGCTCATGGGGGGCTCCTTTAAGTGCTCGCAAAGAAAACCAAAAATCTGCGGAGTAAAAAACAAAAGATCTGTCGACACAGAAAATACGGAATTAAAAAGCAGAACACGAAGAAATCATGGGGGGCGGGTGCAACTCCATATGCGCTAAGAAAATTGTTTTTCATTAACAAACAGCGAAAAAGCATAACAACCACGCTCTTTGCATAGGGCTTTTTAAAGTCCCCTTGAAACACGCCGGAGCGAGGAACAAGCGGGGCGGGGTTTCGGCCAGGGAGCGAGGCAGCGAGCTAATCCCGCCTGCCGCCGACTCGATTGTCCGCAGCGCAGGGGCCTTCGTGTTTCGTGGGGCGGCCTTCTTTGGCTTCGTTTCTTGGCCGTTCAAGAAAGGAAGGCCCCCGCGGTGGCTACCGCTCCAAAACCAACGTGCCGAAGGCACTATCTTTTTGACTTTGCTTAGCGCATATGGAGTGAAACCCGCTATTTATTGGCTTTTGAGGAGTAAATCTGGCGGGTTGCACCCGCCCTGCAGACGCGCCCGCTAATAATGAAACCTCTGTTGCACCACCCCTCACCCCACTGTTGCAAATTGCAACACTAGTAAGCAATTAATCAACATGAAATATACCCTAAGCGCTTGTAAACAAGAAAAATAATGCCAATCCGCCATCCCGCACCGCAATATCAAAATAATTTATCCCAGCTTTCAAAAGTATTTCACCCATATTGCAGCGCACTATCCAACTCACCCGGCACGCTTTCTGCTCATACCCAAGTACGCGGGCAAAATCGCCCCATACCATCAGGAGATAAGCATGAGTGCATTGATTCCAGGCCAGTATGGTTTTCCACTGCAATTAAAATCGCGCTACGCCAACTATATCAACGGCGAATGGCATGCACCGCTGGCTGGGCAATACTTTGAAAACATCAGCCCGGTTACCGGCAAGGTGATTTGCGAAGTGCCGCGTTCTGATGCTGCTGATATCGAAATGGCGCTCGACGCCGCCCACGCAGCCAAAGGCGCATGGGGAAAAACATCGACCACTGAACGCGCCAATATTCTGAATAAAATTGCCGACCGTATCGAAGCTAATCTGGACATGCTGGCCACTGTAGAAACCTGGGATAACGGTAAGCCGATACGTGAAACCCGCGCGGCCGATTTGCCACTGGCCATCGATCACTTCCGCTACTTTGCCGGGGCGATTCGGGCGCAGGAAGGCAGCATTGGCCAGATAGATAACGATACCGTGGCCTATCATTTTCATGAGCCGCTGGGCGTGGTTGGGCAGATTATCCCGTGGAATTTCCCGCTGCTGATGGCCACATGGAAGCTGGCCCCGGCGCTGGCCGCGGGTAATTGCGTAGTGCTTAAGCCTGCAGAGCAAACGCCGCTGAGTATTTTAGTGCTGATGGAAGTGATCGGCGATTTACTGCCCAAAGGCGTGCTTAATATCGTCAACGGCTTTGGCTTAGAGGCAGGCAAGCCACTGGCCTCCAGCTCACGTATCGCCAAAATCGCCTTTACGGGCGAAACCACCACCGGCCGCTTAATCATGCAATATGCGGCGCAAAACCTGATTCCGGTCACGCTGGAGCTGGGTGGCAAATCACCGAATATCTTTATGCCCGATGTAATGAAGCACGACGATGCCTTCTTTAATAAGGCCATCGAAGGCTTTGTGATGTTTGCGCTCAACCAGGGCGAAGTCTGCACCTGCCCCAGCCGCGCCTTAATTCATGAATCCATTTACGATGCCTTTATGGACCGCGCCCTGACCCGCGTTGCTGCCATTAAGCAGGGCAATCCGCTGGATGCAAGCACCATGCTGGGCGCGCAATCTTCTATGGAGCAAATGGAGAAAATCAGCGCTTACTTAGATATCGGCAAGCAGGAAGGCGCAAAAGTATTGGCAGGCGGCGCACGCGCAACGCTCGCAGGCGAATTAGCGGGCGGCTATTACATCCAGCCAACCGTCTTCCGTGGTCATAATAAGATGCGGGTTTTCCAGGAAGAAATCTTTGGCCCTGTTGTGTCCGTAACCACCTTTAAAGACGAAAACGAAGCTCTGCAAATCGCCAACGACACGCTCTATGGCTTGGGGGCTGGCCTGTGGACCCGCGACACGCATGCGGCTTATCGCATGGGCCGCGAAATCCAGGCTGGCCGGGTGTGGACCAACTGTTACCACGCCTACCCTGCCCACGCCGCTTTTGGTGGCTATAAGCAATCAGGAATCGGGCGTGAAAACCACAAAATGATGCTCGGTCATTATCAGCAAACCAAGAATTTATTGGTGAGCTATAGCCAGGATGCGCTTGGCTTTTTCTAAAATCGGGCCAGATAAAATCAATCACTGGCCCCACCTGGCGCGGGGCTGGGGAGCGTAAGTCTCTGCATGTGCTTGATGTGTTCCCCCTTTGAAAAAGGGGGAATCTGCAGCACTGAACTGCTGGCTAAAAATACGCAAATACTCAGGCGTTGGGAAGGATACATCCATGAAAAATCAAGTCAGCGCCACCCCGACCGCGCTTGCCCTGATTGAAACGCTGGCAGCCAAATATGGCCCGCTGATGTTTCATCAATCGGGTGGCTGCTGCGATGGCAGCTCGCCCATGTGCTTTCAGGCAGGTGAGCTCATCATTGGTGACAGCGATGTGCTGCTGGGTGAGATCGGTGGCATGCCGTTTTATATTGGCGCTGCGCAGTTTGCTTACTGGCAGCATACGCAACTCATCATTGATGTTGTGGAGGGGCGCGGTGGAATGTTTTCTTTAGACGGCGCAACAGGCTTACGTTTTTTAACCCGCTCTGAACTTTGCCCAATTTAAGCATAATGACTTACGTCTTATTTTAATTTTGAAAGATTATAAATAACCCAAAGAACAATGCAGTTGCTAAAATCGTGGGATCGATCACTATTTCCCTCACGAGAAAATAAATGCTCTCTAACCTTCGCTTTTTTAAAAGCTCGTTCATTGTTACGCTGATTGGTTTAGCAGCAGCATTCTGGCTGGGTGGCCCCAAAGCCATGTTTATTGCCGCTATTTTATCGGTTTTAGAAGTTTCTCTCTCTTTTGATAATGCAGTAGTCAATGCAACCGTTCTTAAAGATATGGATGCCGTCTGGCGTAAGCGCTTTATGACCTGGGGTATGCTGATTGCCGTATTTGGAATGCGAGTTATATTCCCTGTGCTTATTGTGGCCGTTATTGCACACCTTACCCCATGGGCCGCTTTAATGATGGCGGTGAGCCAGCCTGATCAATATGCAGCGGCTTTAATCTCATCCCATATTATGGTGGCTGGATTTGGTGGTGCATTTTTAATGATGGTGTTTTTAAAGTTCTTTTTTGATCAGGACAAAGATGTGCACTGGCTGCATGCTATTGAATCACCTTTAGTTAAAATGGGCAAAATGGGTGGAATTGAAATCGGCCTTTGCCTTATTCTTGCCTATGCTTTTTCTACTCAGCTGAATACTGCTGAGCAGCTTAGTTTTATTCTTTCCTCAATTACCGGTATTGTGACTTATATTGTTGTTGATGGATTTGGCTCACTATTAGGCGGTGAAGAAGGACACGATCAGACCGTTGTTGTTCGTACCGGCCTTTCAGCCTTTTTATATTTAGAAGTACTGGATGCCAGCTTTAGTTTTGATGGTGTCATTGGCGCATTCGCACTCTCCAACAATATTTTCATTATTGCAATTGGCCTGGGTATTGGCGCCATGTTTGTCCGGTCACTTACAATTATGTTTGTAGAAAAAGAAACGCTGGACCAATTCAGATTCTTAGAGCATGGTGCGTTTTATGCAATTGGCGCACTGGCCTTTATTATGTTCATTGGCACTTTCCATGAAATACCGGAAGTGGTAACAGGCTTAATTGGTGCAGGTTTGATTGGTGTTTCATTACTTGCATCTCTGCATTATAAAAAACACAATTAAAACTATTCAATCAGAAAAGGGGCGATCTTTGGATCGCCCCTTTTTTTTAAGCAAAACAATCAACTTCTGCCCCTGCTTTGCTAAACAAGCAGCAAAAAACTCTTACGTGCAAAATTCAAGAACTTTCAAAAAAACATAATAAAAACCATATCCGCTTATCAGCTTACTTAAATAAAAGGTTTTAAATACGCATAAACAGTCATACATTTCAAAGGTCATTCTGACCATTTTTGAGACAATCATGAAAGTTAAGAATAAGCTAATATTATTATCAGGAAGTCTGATCAGCATTATTTTAATGCTGACTGCGCTGAGCCTGTCTAGCTTAGAAAACGGCTCCAGAAACTTCCAAACCACAATCGCAGATCGTGTAATGCCACTGGTGCAGTTAAAAAATGTTTCCGATATGTATGCCATCAATATTGTCGACACCGTGCATAAAATCACCAATGGCAGCCTGACCCCCGCACAGGGGCTAAAAAATGTAAAAACAGCCAGAAAAACCATTGAGAAAGAATGGCAAATTTATAAAGCCACCGATCTGACTCCCACAGAAAATGAGCTGGTTCAGACCGCAGATAAAAGCATGAACCCTGCAGCAAAGAGCTTTGACGAGCTGGAGAAGCTATTAGAGACCAGTAATTTTGCGGCCATCAATGAATATGCAGCCACTACCCTGTATCAGCGTGTAGACCCGATTACAGAAGTGGTAGATAAGCTGATTCAGCTGCAACTGAATGTAGCGAGAGAAAACTTGGAATCATTTAAAGAAAGCCATCATCAGGCCATTGTGGGCGGGGCCATGTTTGTGATTATCGCTACCCTTGCTGGCCTTATTCTTACTTTATGGATTATGCGGTCGCTTTTGAATGATCTGGGCGGCGAGCCCAGCGATATGCGCTCGGCAGCTACACGAATCTCAGAAGGCGATTTAGCCTCGCCCGTGCATGTGCCCAGCAATATGCGTGACAGCTTGGCCGGTGCAATGGAATCGATGCGCACCCAGCTGGCAGCGCTGGTAGAAAACATTCAAAGCTCATCCACGCAGCTGGCCACCGATGCTGCACAAACCCGCAGCAGCAGCCAGGAAGTACACGAATCAGCCGGAGAGCAAAGCGATGCAGCAGCCAGAATGGCGGCAGCGGTAGAAGAATTATCCACAGGGATGTCCCACCTTAAAGACTATTCAAGCTATGCCTTTGAGGTAGCCAGTAATTCGGGCCTGCAAGCCGAGCAAGGTGCACAAGCCCTGCAAGAGCTGACCAGAGAGATGCAAATCGTCTCAGACAGCGCGCATATCGTCACAGATACGGTTAACAATCTGGAAGAGCACAGCGCCAGCATTGGCCGGGTAGCCCGGGTAATTCAGGATATTGCCGAACAAACCAATCTGCTGGCCCTGAATGCTGCCATTGAAGCCGCACGGGCAGGCGAGCAAGGGCGCGGCTTTGCTGTTGTAGCCGATGAAGTTCGCAAACTGGCCGAGCGCACCACCCAGGCCACCCGGGAAATCCAGGAAACACTGGGCACCATCACAAACACCACTCACGATGCCGCCACCAATATGCGGAACAGCCTGAGCCAGACGGAGCTGGCTTTAGAGCATGCAAACCGCAGCAGCGTCATGCTGGGGCTGATCAGGCAAAGTGCGGTGGAAACCAAGGAAGCCATGGCAAAAATCACCGATGCCCTTGCCGAGCAAAACACCGCTGGCCAGGAAATCGCTGTGAATGTGCAACTGATTGCGGTGATGACCGAGCGCTCATTCTCTGCATCTAAAGAAATCAATATCGCGGTAGACAACAACGCCCAGCTGGCACAAACACTAAGGCAGGCTACAGTGCGGTTTAGTTGCTAAGCGTAAAACAGCCTCTCAAATCTGAATGTGTTTCAGGATTTGAGGGGCTGAGAACATCAGACAGAGCTATTGGGATAATGATTCCGAAGCAGCCTAATCTTTAGATCCCTTTTTAAACCGCAAACCAAACCCAAACCGGTCATTCACCTGCTCATGTGCGCTTTTACCGTTGCTTTGGGCAAAGTACTCCACCAGCTTAGTCACTTGCAGATTGCCACCGATATTTTCAATCATGGCAATGGCACACATCGATGCATTGTTGCCCTGATCCAGACGCACTTCCACTGGTGCCCTGCCGGGTACTTCGATGGTGACTACGCCATCGGTTGCAGCCCAGTCTGGCGCGCCTTCGTAAATAAAAGTAAAAATCAGCAGGCGTTTAATCTGGCTGAACTGATCACCATTAATAAAGATATTTTCCCCGCCCGCATTACTGCCAGAGCGGTCATCGCCTTCCAGATGCACATAGGGCGGCTGTGTAAAGCTACCCCAGCTATTGCCCAAAGCTTGCACACCACCTGGCGTGCCGTCAGCCATTTGAAACAAACAAGCTAAATCAAGATCGATCCGATTGCTGGGCGCTGGTTTATTAATCAGCTTATTAAAAAAGCCGCTTTTTTCAGGCCCGGCCGGCTGTGCCGATTGATTCCAGTTTAAATTTACCCGGATACGGCCAAAGCCTCCGCTGGTGTTTTTCTCTAAGGAAACCTTATCGCCGCGTTTTTCCAGTGTAATTTTTGACAGAGAAATAGGTTTTGCTGCAGGCGCTGGTGCAGGAGCAGGAGCAGTTGCTTCAGCTTCAGTACCACCAAAATGCTTGAGCAAAGCCGATAAGCCACCATTAAAGCCCTGGCCTACCGCGCCGAAACGCCATAAACCATCCCGCCGGTACAGCTCACCAACAATCACCGCTTTTTCATCCTGAAAATCAGCGCCAGAAAAAGCAAACTCCGCGTTACCCAAACGCATCGAGCTGGCCCCCAGCTGACGCATCGCGCCTTCACTGCTGACCGAAACGGCAAAAACCAGCTTATGGATACTGTCCGGCAAACGAGCCAGATCAGTCATAAAACTTGCACTACCTGTTCCCAGCTCCAGCACCACGGCATTATTCGGGCACGATTTCTGATTAAAAAACACCATATAGCGATCATCAGACAGCTGATCATTGGCATCCAGACCAAAACAAGCGATATCCACTTCAATACCTGCCATATTCAGCAACACAGGAAACGATCCTGAGCAGCCCAGATCAGCCAGCTTAGCCTTCTGTCCACGCGCAAAATTTGTCATGATTCTCGATCTTTAATTAATTGAATAAGTGATTTGAAGTAGTGAAACCCAAATCTTGAAACACGGGGGACACAGAGAACACGGAGTTTCATGGAGAAAACTATGTAATAAATAAAGCCCTATTCTTTAAGTTGTCAGCATTCTCAAACCTGATAATCTGGGTTTTCATCACGGCTCGTAGCATGGGGCTTAAATCCCCCCTGAAGCACGCCGAAGCGAGGAATAAGCGGGGCGGGGTAGTCGTCAATTCGTGTTTGAGCGAAGCGAGTTGAATTGACGCCGCCTCGATTATCCGCAGTGAGGGGCCTTCGTGCTGTTTGGGGCGGCCTTCTTTGGCTTCGTTTCTTGGCCGTTCAAGAAAGGAAGGCCCCCGCGGTGGCTACCGCTCCAAAATCAACGTGCCGAAGGCACTAAAAAGATCTTTTTGACTTTGGTTAGCACCTATGGAGTTTCACCCGCCCTGCGCGCAACACTCCTCACACCATCGAATGAATCCCAAACACCCTTGCCTGCTCCAGCACCCCATGCGCCCAAGCGCGGTGGGTGGCTACTTCGCACATGGAATCGTGCATCCTGAATACGGCAGGGCTGGATTCGTCGATGATCCTCATCGCCACATCCACATCCCGGTGCTGCACCCGATAATGCTGCTCGATCAGCGCCACCTGGCTGGGGTGAATCGCGGTTTTGCCTATCATGCCGTGGGCTAAGTCTTCTTCTACTTCCAGAGCCAGCAGGCTTGGGTTATCTAAATGCTCAAACACAGGTGCAGTCAGCACAAAACCGTAGGGGCGAAAAATCGTCACCAGCTTTGAAATCACCGCCCCCAGCGGGGTTCGGTAAATTGTAAGATGCCGTGGCCTGCGAATGCCCAATAGCGCCAGCAAATCATTGCCACCAATCCGCAGCGCCTGAATATGATCCCGCACGCCTGGGCGCTCGAGGCAAAGGCGCAGCTGCTTCATCTCGGCATCATCAAACACTTCCACCGTTTCCAGCGTGGGCATCAGCATAAAATGCGTTTTGCGGATCTGCTTAAAATAGGCGTCAAAATTGTGCTGAGTAATTTTAGGCAGCACAAAGCCTGTCAGTTTTTCCACACCAGGCATTTCCAGCACACGCTTCAGCACCTCCGGGTTTCTGACCCGCACAAAACGCTCGGTTGTTGGCCGGTCAATCATCTGCTGCAAAACCAGCGACAGGCTGAACAGGGCGTAGCTCAGCTCGCTTTCTGCCACCGCGTCTTCGGTGCAAAAAATCACTGAGCGCAGCTCACCCAGCAACTCACCATCAGCAATCTGCTGCAAATCCTTGTGGGTAGCAGGCACGTAGAGCGACGCCCCCATGACTTTATGATTAGCCATCTAAAACACTCCCAATCAGTGATACCGCTTGATAAGGCAGGCCCGCATCCACGATAAGCGGAACGTTTTTTTCTATTGCCAGCAGCTTTAAATGCGCTACATCGGCCACAGCCGGATCACGCAAAATTAGCAGCCTTGGCACTCTGCGCAGCAACACTCGGGTGGCTTCGCCTATGCCGGGCTTAATCAGATTGACATCCTCAATCCAGTACTGCTCCTGAGTGGCTTGCAAAAAATCAGCTGAAATTTGCTCCATTTTGACCCGATTAATGGGCTGAGCAGCAGGCACGCCATGCTGTTCTGCCAAGGCAATAGCATCGGCCACAAGGCCATCAGAAAACAATTGCGACTGATCTTGTAACTCAAATTCATCGTAATAAACGCAGCCATGAAAATCACCCGGCCCGATCGAATCATTGAGCACCGAGCGGCTAACGAGGCCAGAAACCGTGGCATTCAGGATGCTCGACGGAATCAGATAGTCCTCGGCTGAGGCTGCACACGCGGCGGTGCCCGCCAGATCAGACAAAACATAGAGGCCACTATCGATGGCAACGCTATGCTGCAAATTAAAGGCATTTACCGCCTGCTCCAGCACGCGTGAAATCACGCCCTTGCCGGTCCAGCCATCAATAAACACAATAGATTCTGGGGAATGACCCTGCTGCAAAATATGTTGCAAGGCAACAATATCAATGCCGCGATCACGAATAATCGATACCGAGTAATGCACCACCTCCCGCCCCAAAACGCGTTGCAACAGATGCTTTAAAATAACGCCAACGGGGGTTCCGGCACGCACAAGGGAAACCAGGGTAACCGGCCCGCGGCGTCTTGCTGCAATCAGCGCCGCCAGCCTCAGGCAATCGCCTGCCATTTGCTGGCGATTAGCCGCGAGCGCATCCTTAAAAACCTGCAAATAACGCGGTGAAGGCAGGGATTCGGGCGAGAGCATTTCGCTGTAATGCCGCGCGCCGGATTGAATCAGGAATTCTTTGTTTGCCACATCAATAAACGGCTGTTGCGATAAGCGTTTAAGCAAAAAGCGCACATCATCCGGACGATAACTACCGCAAAAGCCACGATGACTCATAATGCAGCAACAGTCAGCCTGGCAAGCTGTGTGCCGTTTGGAATCAGGGCGTAATCGCAGCTGGCCATAAAACGCGCATCCGATTGGCTGTCGCCCATGCCGATGGTCATGATTTCACCGTGCTCTTTTTGCAGCAAGGAGCGCACATAATCCACCGCGCGGGCTTTATTCAGTGTTTTGGGCAGCACGGCTAAATTATTGCCATTGCGATGAATAAAGAAGTCTTTACCCTCGCCCGCCACCCAGGGCGCAACGGCTTCACGCTCGATTTGCTCCAGATTGGCATCGATCTTGTCGGGGTCTTTAATCAGCGCATAAAACGGCGTATTACAATCCTCAACCAAACGGGCACGCCCCTTTAAACCCGCTTTTTCGCAATAATCATCAATCACGGCCATCACAGCGTGCAGGCCTGGCAGTGCCTGCTGCATATCCGCACGCATGGTTTCCAGCCAAAATTCATCCACGCTGCCACAGGGCTTGAGCACCACACCGCCATAATCAATGATGGAATAACTGTTAAAAGGTAAATCAACCCGGCGCAGGGCATCTAAATTACGCGCCGTGCTTGGAATCATGGTCATGGACGCGCTCATCATCTCGAAGAACGCACGCTGACGCGGTGTTGTGAATGAAATTGCAACACCATCTTTCAGATAGCCAACCGGACGTAAATCATCCACCCCGGCGCACTTGCCCAGCGTTTGGAACAGGGTGTCATCTAAATCAACGAACAGATATTTCTTCAATATGATTCTCAGATAAGAAATGGAATAAACGCCCGCCTACAGCCTGCGCAATACGCTGTAGCGCTTGATTCGGCGGGGTTTCATGGCAAACCAATACATGATCGTACTGGCCGAGTGTGACGTTATAAATATAGTTTTCGACCCCCTCGCCATAGTTATCTGCAAAGCTCAGCGCATGGCTGACCGCCCCCCATTTCAGGATGGGTGAGCGTGTGGTCGATTGCACCTGCACATCACAACCTAAGGCTTCCAAAGCGCTGCCCAGCAGATAAGCCGGGTGCATAAACTCACCCGTACCTAAAACCAAGACCCGCTCATCCGCCCCAATAGCAGCGGCTAATTTTTTGGCCAGCGAATCAGGCGCAGCAAGCGCACGATCGAGCCCAAGGCGGCCAAAACCGCCATTTGCACCGCGATCAGCATGCGCCTCAAATACCTGCGCCGCGCGGCTGGATGGCTGTAAATCGCCAGCTGTGAACACATATTCCCCACTTAAGCTGGCGGCAATTGAAACGGGAATACCAAAGCGCTGCGACAGAGCCTCGTTTGCAGCCTTGCCCATAAAATTGGTAATGGTGGCAAGGTGAACGTGCCCGATGTTTGGATTGAGTACCCGGCAGGCATTGCTTAGATTTAAAAAGGTGTTGCCGGTGCTGGCTTCATCGTCCACCAGCACCAGGGATTTGGCATTCAGTAATAAGGCCCGCAGCCGGGCATCTTGCGGCATATGCAAAAACTGCCTTGGCGCATGGCTGTGTGCTTCGGCAAATTCGATAATCTCTGCCCCGCCAACGTGATAACGCGAGGTGTGCAAAAACAGCGCTTCTGTATCCGGGTGAGCGTTTTTATAAGCTTCAAAAACGCCCTGCCCCAGGCCAATTGCCGTTTCGGCCATAGCGATAAACACCACCGGGCCGGGTAAACCGGCGGGCACTTGCCCGGCCAGATTTTCATGAATTTTGCGCATCAGCGCAGGGCGCACCGGCCAGTGTTTGCCCAGCACCTTGCTTAAAAACAGAAACCCCCGCTTGGCATTCGCTCTTGCTGCAAAGCCCATCAGCTCATCCACGCTGAATGCACCCGCATCCACATTGAGCTCCATCAGGCCGGTGGGTAGTTCAACTTTAATGCTTTCGGGCCGGCTCATTGCAATGCCGCACACGGTACTTCAGCTGCTGCCAGCACTTCTGCATCAACCAGCACAGCAGCACGGCCCAGCTCGGCCACGCGAATGCCATGCGGCACTTCCGGGATATGCAAGTTATCAAAACCGCGATCAAAACCAGCCAAAGCTAGATAAGGTAAATTAGGCCCGCCAAGGCAGGCCATGGCGATGCCGCCAGACATACGCGGGTTAATTTCCAGGAGGCCAAGGCCGCCTGCTCTTTCTTTAAATTGCACATTGAAATTGCCATTCAGGCCAAAAGCTTCGGCCAGCTGGCGCACGCTGTCTAAAATATCGCTGCGCATTTCGATCATCTGGCCACGGCCTGCCTGCTTCATTTTTTTGCGCGGCACGGCGCAAACCAAGCGGCCATTGTCGCCAACGCAATCCACGCTGTATTCATGGCCGTCGAGATATTCCATCACAATCATGGTTTTAAAGGTGCCCATGGCAGCAAAACCCCGGCGCAGATCATCAAGGCCAATATAGTATTGCACGCCTTCTGTCAGCAGCTGCGCGCTGGAGCGCTCTTCATCGATAATGGCAAAACCCAGACCAAATACCGATTTGGCCGGCTTAATACATAGTCTAGCGTGATCTTGCCTGAGCGCCTGATAAGCCGCCTCAAACTGCGCGGCGGTTTCTACCACCCTAAACGCAGCAGGTGGCGTGCGCGGCAAATCAACAGCCTGATAAAACGCAGCCTTATCGTGCAGCAGCTCCAGCATTTCAGCGGATGCCACAGCTAAAACGCGCGTGCCCTGCCGCTCAAAGCGCTCGCGCTCTGCGCTAATGAGTACAGCTTCCTTACCGGGAATAAAAATAGTGATGGCGTGGTCAAGACAAAATTGTAAACACCATGCCAGATACGCTTCGCCCTGCAGGCCGGAAGGCTCTACCGCAAATTGATGCGCTGCTTGAAACGATGCTGCATATGGATTGGTATGGCTGGAGACGATGTGATAATCGCCCGCAAGATCGGCCTCGCGAATCAGGCTGATTGCTGCGGCAACAGAGGAAAATGTTTTATTAAACCAGACGTGCTGCATAGATGCCTTCAGGAAACGAGCCAGCAAACAGGCCGGGCTAAATTCCTGACTAAAAAGAGCCCGGTTTATTTCCAGCCCGAGCTTTCAAAAGCGATTCGCCTTTAAAAACCCAAACAGAAACTTTAATCAGACGGCTCTTTACCAGCGGCACTCAAACCCGACACATCGCCAGCAAGGGACTTGCTTCCAACAAGAATATGGAAACAAGCCCCCACGCGATAGAGAACTACAATGCTTCTTTTTACAGGTGAGTCGTGATTTGTGGCATCAGCTCATCAAAGGTGCGGCCCCATTACCAATTTCACCGATGGCGTGCATTTTCCACTCCTCACATTACAGATGCGGTGTAATTTGCGGCATCAGCTCATCAAAGGTGCGGCCATTGCCAATTTCGCCAATGGCGTGCATTTTCCACTCATTATTATGGCGATACAGCTTGGCCATAATCTGCGCATTGTGTGAGCCCAGTGCAGACAAATTAAAACGCGCCACTTCTTTGTTATCACTGGCGTTCAAAATACGGCAAGTGGCATTGGCAATTTGCGAGAAATTCTGGCCGGTGAAGCTGTTTACCGTGAAGACCAGGCTTTTCACATTGGCAGGCACACGAGTCAGATCAACCACGATTTGCTCATCATCGCCATCGCCTTCACCGGTACGATTATCACCCGTGTGGGTGATTGAGCCATCTTTAGATTTCAGCTGACGAAACCAAACCGCATCCACTGGATGGCCTTGCTCGTCAAACAAAATGCACGATGCATCCAGATCAATATCAGGTGCGCTGCCACCAAAGCCCAGGAAGCCCTTGGATTTCACTGCATCCCAGGCGAGGCCCATGATGACTTTACTTAATGCAACACCAGCCTCTTTCTCGAGGGAAATCTTCTGGCCTTTCTCTAGGTTAATCGCCATGCTGTACTCCTTGATGAATTAAGTATTTTAGGGCGGGAGGAACCCGATCCTGTCAACCGAAGAACAATCCGCAGCCTGGCTTAGCAGTCTGCGTATGAGGCTTGCCTCACTCTGTGTATATCGCGTAAGCCAACATTCTTTTTCACCTGTTTACGCTGATTTGCATCGCCCCAAAGGCCATACAAACCAGCTGAGCCAGGCTACTCAAGGCGGATATTTAGCCGCCGTTTTTTTTCTTCAGCCACTCGGCAAAAGAATCACGGTTTCTGGAGCAAATAAAGACCTTACCTGTGCCGCTAAAGCGCAGCACAATGCCTTCGCCGCTGGTCACACTATTGACTAAATTACCCAGCATGCCGCCAAGGCCACCGCCGGAATTACCTGTAGTTACAGAGATCTCATAGCGCAGGCTATTGTCCCAGCACACCACATGCGAGTTATCAATAATCACGTCTTTGCCCGGGGCCACGTCCAGCTCAAACATCGAGCCAAAGCCTGACACCACCACCTGCCCCGTGCCTGAGGTTTCCATCACAAAAAACCCGCCAGACTGGGCAAACAGCGCGTTACCGATATTTTGCATACGCACTTTCATTTCTGTGCCCGATGTCGCCGCAACAAAAGCGCCATCGTTTAATAAGTATTGTTTTGCGCCTACATCAACAATTTGCATGGCACCGGGCAGAGTGGGTGATAACAGGCAATCGCCCTCACCCCTGACCGCTTCAATCTGCTGCTGAAAGAAAGACTCGCCATTGGCAAAGCGTCGCATAATTGCCCCGCCTATTCCGCCATTCATGCTGCCTTTCAGATCCAGATTGGCTTCCATCATCACCATTGCATCAGATTCGCAATAGATTTTGTCGCCCTTTTGTAAGGACACATGCAAAAACGGATCAACATCACCGGTAGCAGTAAACACTGTCATGCTTATAAATTCCCGCAATTGCAAACAGCTTGGGCGGTTGAAACCCCTGCCGCTTTACGATCATCAAATACAACATGCCTCAGAGGAAAAAATCCCCCCGAGGCATCAACATCAGCTTATTAAGCGCTAATACCGAAAGAGCGTGCCAGCGGCGCTAAGCCACCCGCAAAGCCCTGACCCACTGCTTTGAATTTCCACTCTGCACCAGCACGGTAGATTTCACCGAAAACCATGGCTGTTTCTGTGGAGCTGTCTTCAGACAGATCATAACGCGCGATTTCTTTATCGCCATTGGCATCAAGGCAGCGGATATACGCTTTACCTACCATGCCAAAGTTTTGCTTGCGTGCTTCAGCATCATGGATGGTTACACCAACGGTGATTTTATCGATGTCTGCTGGCACTAAAGCCAGATCAATCACGATCTTTTCATCGTCGCCGTCACCCTGGCCGCTGGTATTGTCCCCTGCATGGGTAACAGAGCCGTCGGTTGATTTCAGGTTGTTGTAAAAAATGAAATCAGAATCAGCACGAACCTTACCGTCAGCTTTGAGCATAAAAGCACTGCCATCCAGATCAAAAGCAGAGCCATCTGTAACGCGTGGATCCCAACCTAAACCAATCACCAACTTTTTGAGGGAAGGCGCTTCTTTACTTAAATTGACGTTGCCGCCTTTTTGCAGACTGATAGCCATAAACGAAATTCCTTTAAAAAATTAACGACACGCCTGACTAAACCCGGCGACACCCAAAAAAACTGCTCCTGCTTAAATCATCCTCCCCCGGACATTTTTATCCGGGCTCAGATCATTCAAGTTATACCAAACCATAATTAAGCTTTATAGATTTGTTCGCCTTCCATCATTTTCAAGCGAAGCAAGCTAAGTAATTATATTTATTAATAATTTCTTGCTAGCAATATCAGCAATAACAGCCGCGTAACCGGCATTCTATTCAGCTTAAAATATTCCCGGCTTACAGAAGACAGGACAAAGACATATAAGTTTCATCCGCTTCAATTTTTATCGTCAATTTTTTCCATAATCCATCAACTATCTGCGCGCCTCTCCCACCATCTGTACCACCACCAGCCGCCCCCCTTCTGCTTTATCGAGCAAGATTTGCTGGCCGTCTTTCAGCTCCAGCTTGCCGCCAACGGCTACCGTTTTCTTGCTTGCCACATCCATTAAATCAGGCAGGCCAACGTTAAAAATCCACCACACATTATGATAGAAAATAAAATAGGCCACGCGCTGCTTATGTTCATCCGCCAGCTTTTCATTCGGGGCCAGTAAATAATTGGCGTGCCAGGGGTAAAGCGATTGTCCTTCCCACACCATCAGCCGGTGGTTATCAGGGCGGAACTGCCCTTCCTGACGGGATGAATACAGATTAAGCACTGGCAGCTGGCCATGATAAGCCAAGCCACAAAACGGGCAGGCGGGCTGGGTGGAGTTATCAAACACAAACCATTTCTGCTCGCAGCGGCAAGGCAGGGCCAGATCAATGGTTTTAAGCAGCGCCGTTTCCCAATCATTGGCCGAAGGGCGCTGATTAGGCTGATGCAGGCCATCAACAAATGCTTGTTTAAATAGCGGAGTCAGATAAGGGCCAGTCAGGGTATAAGGCAGCTTGCTGCTGTCTGCCCACGGCAGCTCGGCGGGCCTGGCCTCTGCCAGATTAATGCGATTGCTTGTATCTGTGGGATGCTCAACAAACAGGGCACGCTCGCCCATAGACAGCGCCTCGTCCCGCTGCTCATCATTCATATCGTGCACTTTGCCGCCGCGCAGAGGGTGGCGGTACAGCAGATACATATAAATCAGCACGGCCAGCGCATGCTGGTCTGTTTCGCGGCGCGGCAGATTGCGCTGCGGGTCTCCCTTGGCTAAATGACTGGTGCTGACCACTTCGGGCGCAATAAAATCAGGCGTGCCCACCACATCCGGCGGATAGCGGCCCGGCACCACCAGGCCATCCACATCAATCACGCAGGCAAAGCCACCGGACGGATCGACCAGCACGTTTTTATAAGACAAATCAGAATGCGCCAGCCCCGCCATATGCATACGACGCACCGCACGGGCAATCAGCACGCAGATTTTTAAATGGCTCAGCCAATCGCCCAGCTCGCGCTGATCGACAAAACGCTGGCGTAAATTGGCGGCAGCAAACCACTTGCCTTCCTTTTCCTTGCCCCTGATCTCGAGCATGTCATGGTTTTTGGAGCCGAATTCAAAGAAAAAATGGGCAGGATAAGTGGGAGCGATTAAGCCTAGTTTCCCTTCATATTCCAAAAGCGCCGTTGGCCAGCAAAACAGGTTTTTCCAGTAATCGCCGCCCGCCTGATTAAAAATCCCCTCGCGATATTTGCCGATAATCATCTGCAGCCGCTCCAGCGCCTGAGCGTCCTGCTTATTCTTATAAAACGCCACCACATAAGACTTATCCGGCGAGAAGTACACCTCTTTCATCGCCCCGGAAGCAATCATCTCATCCACAAATTCGACGGTTTGCCCATCCAATGTGCGGCACTGAATCACCTTAGCCATGCTTAACTCCAGATTGCCTGCTGCAAGTCAAATTGTGAAGAAACCTAAATCTTGAGATCTAAAACCCAAATCTTGAACCACGGAGTTTGGGAGGACACGGAGGGCCACGGAGAAAACCTTTAGGATGGACAGGTTTTTATGCCCACGCGTTCATACGCGACTCAGCGAGTGGGCGCGGCCGTGTGCCCACCCTAGCATTTTGTTTATTATGGGTAAAAAAGGGATACAGAGAAAACTCAGCCTTGGGTTTTCTCCATGAAACTCCGTGTTCTCTGTGCCCTCCGTGGTTCAAGATTTGGGTTTTAGCAGATACCCCAACTCAAGCCCAAATCAGCGCCATGCTTCGGTCATCATGATGGCCAGGGATGAAAAAACCCATCCAATCCAGCAAACTTTGCTCAGGCTGATCCGCCGCCAAGCAAGGCGCGATCTCATCCCATAGAGCATCCCATTTATCGCCGCTGGCGAGTCCTTTATCGGTTTCAAATTTAGGGTCCGAAATCCCATCGCTCATCAAAACAACCGCCGAAATATCGCTGTAACGGCCAATTTTTACTCTTTGAGCAAAGCGATCAGACGCCAATGCTGCGCGGTCCAAAAAGCGCGTTTGCCCTGCAAATTCGCCACTATCGGGCTGGCCCATCAGCCGCACTTTGCCTCGTGGCCCATAAGCAGCAATCGCCCCATCACCGATCCAGAATGTAGCCAAAAAGAGTTGCCCGCCTTCCCGCTTAACCGCGGCAGCTAAAAGGGTGGTTGCGTAATCCCTGGCTTCACTCTGCTGTGATATTGCGGCTTGCTCTATGGCATCCACCGCCAAAACCGCGGCATCGTAAAACAAAGCATAAAACTGCTGGCCGATTTGCCCGCTGATGGATTCAGGATCTGCATCCCAGCCTTGCAGCGCATGATTGATGCCAGCCCCCAAATCCCCTTTTAAGGCTGCCAGCAAATGCTCACCCGCAGTTTCTACCGCCAGCTTTGCACCCCAGCGCGAATGCACCGCACTGCCTGCGCCATCGGCCACCAGCAGCACGCTCCAGCCTGATGCGGCATCGTGCTGCACATAAAAATCATCATCCCTGAACAGGCCTGCATGCTCATGCGAGCGGCCACGGCGGCTGGCGGCAGCCATCTTTAAACCACCAGCATTGAGTGCCTGCGTGGCACTGTGCTGCTTGGGGTAAATCGCATCGCTGGCTGGCTCATTGATCTGCCACAGGCTGCGCGGATCGGGGTTCACCAGCAGCACGCATTGCCCGCCATGCCACTGCACGCCATCAATCGACCACTGAAAGGTAATGAGATGATCGCCCGCTACGCCTGGCAAGCCTTGCAATTCACCTTCCTCACTCAAAGTCAGCGCCAGATTTTCGGGTAAGCCTGTCTCTTTGAATTGCAATACCCGGCCATTACCCGCCACTTCACGCAAGCTGCCGCGATAATCCTGCCCGGCCTTAGCATTAGGCGCTTGAAAAACCACCTCAGGACTCAGCGGCTGGCTGGCCACCGTGCCAGCAGGCGGTATTGCACCGGGCTTGTTGGATAAATGAAGAGGAGCGGATTCAGGCGAATTTGAATCGGAAGGAAGATGCATAGCAGTCTCGTGTATTCCCCGTTCGAATCAGTAACGAGGAAACATAAAGTTATCAGAGAGAACCGTATAAAGAATTGGGCACGAAGCTAAAGACAGCTGTTCGCCTTGCAATAAAACCCAAATCTTAAAACACGGAGGGCACTGAGAACACGGAGTTTCACGGAGAAAAACATCAAGGATGCTGGCTCAAAATAACTTAGTAATAAAGCACATCGTCATCCCCGAATAAATTTATCGGTGATCCAGCAAAGCCACTGGATCCCCGACAGAAGCACTCGGGGATGACGATCTTATTGGGAGAGCCATTCCGATATTCATCAGGTTTTCTCCGTGGCCCTCCGTGTTCTCTTTTTTCTCCGTGGTTTAAGATTTGGGTTTTGCGATTGCTCTGGCCATTACTACCCTCTCCCGCGCCCTACATCAAAACCACCGTCGTTGCCGGAAAAGCTGAACAAAACTAATTTTTTGCACCATGGGCAGAAGGCTTCTTCCGGGCCGTTGATGCACATGAGTTTTCCGCAGCCGCAAGCGGCAAAGGCGGTGTAGTTGCCGCAGTGCGGGCAGCCCGGCGTGCCGATTAAATCTTCGCTGTTTACTTTCAGATCCATGGCCCGCGGATCAGACCAAATAAAATAATCTTCTTCCAGCGGATAGCAGCCAGCAATCTCAAAGCGCGATACTTGCAGCTTAAAATCCTGGGTTGCTACATTTTGAATAGCCCGGTCGTACTTCATCAGATAGGGTTTGCGGGTCTTCTGACAGCGGCCCACCAGAGTGATGCACGCTTCGTCGGCTTGTTTGGAAGGCGGATTTTTGAAAATACGCATCAGGCTGGCATCAATATTAGCCAGAGATTGCGCATCGCTCTCGCCCACGCTTTTGCTTTGCGCCACCACCGAGGCCGTCACCCAGTTGATAAACTTTTTGAAGTCGCCTTCCTGCGAGTCTTCAAACATCATGGCGTTATCGGTCAGCCTGCCCAGCGTTTCAAAATCGACCGACTGCCCCAAGCCCACCGCAATCAGCGTGGCTTTTTTGGCATATTTGGCATTCCAGCGATCAATGGCCGCGTTGGGATTATCGGTTGGGCGGCCATCGGTAAACAGATAAACAATCGGCTTCCAGTCGCCTTTGCGATCGGGCGTGGTTTTCACCACGCTGCTATCCAGCTCTGCCATCAGCGTTTCTAAAGCCACGCCCAGGCTGGTCCCTCCGCCAAGCGGCAGTTTAGGCGGATAAAAAGAAACCAGCTCAACCAGAGGAGCAATGGTTTTAGCCACGCCCGCAAAAGCAATCACCGAAATATAAACGGTTTCTAAGGCATGGGGATCGGTTCTGAGCGCACGAACAATGGCCTGCAAGCCATCTTCCATTTTCTGCAGGCTGTCGCCCACCATCGATTCGGAACAATCCAAAACAAAAAACACCGGCAATCTGCGCATGGTTTTGCTCGTTTAAATTAAACCGTAGGGCGTAATAAGTCTGAGGCTTTATTCAGATGCATTGCGTCGTGTATGCCACACCACAAAATTACAAAACGAGATGAATTTCCGGTGGCGGAGGCGGCAAAGCCACATCGTTGCTGACGCCCGCGCTGCTGCTGCCCACGGCCACGCTGGCGGAAACCCATTTAAAGAAACCTGAAAACGCCGATGCATCCATGGTATCCAGTGTCACCACGCGATCGGTCAGCTCCAGCAGGTATTCCTGCTTAGCCTTGGGGCCTGCGGCGCAAGCAATCATGGCCCCAAACTGGCACTGCTTAATCGCCGGGATGGCTTGCCTGTAGGCATGCAGATCAGAGGGGCTGCCATCGGTCATTAAAAACATCAGCGGCCGCCAGTCGCCTTTTTCATCTTCGCTGCTCTTTTTAACATCGCGCTCAACACACGCAAGCAGCAGCTCTAATGCCGCGCCCATAAAGGTGGCACCAGCACTAGGGGAGCTCACTTCCTGCAGCTGCACATCGGCCAGCGGCGTGAGCGGCAGATATTCGCGCGCTTCTAAATCAAACGTAATAATCGACAGCGCTACACTTTCTAAAGCGTAGGGGTCCTGCCGAAGTGCACTCAGCATGGCCTGCAGCCCCACATTCACCGAGTGAATGGGCTCGCCACGCATAGAGCCTGAGGTATCAAGAAGAATATAAACGGGAAGGCGTCGGCTCATGATTTTCTCTTATAGGAAGCACAGATTGGATCGTCATTCCCGATTAGCCCGGCACAAATACGGAACAACAGGCATTGCGGGAATGACGCTGCCAAATCAGTCAGCACATCCTCAGCTGTATTGTTTAAGCCACTCTACAAATGAATCTGATTGCGATGGCGCGCCGATGGCGTTGAATTTCCAGCCGCCCGCTTCGCGGACTAATTCTGCAAACAGCATGGAGCGGCAGTTTTCATATTGCGCGCCGCCAGATAAATCAAAACGCGCCATTTCCTGACCCTTACCATCTTCAGCACGAATAAAAGCATTTTGTACTTTGCCAAAGCTTTGGCCGTTTTCCTGACCATTATAAATCTGTACTACAAACACCACTTTTGCATATTGCTCAGGCAAATCATTCAGCTTAACGATCACCTGCTCATCATCCCCCTCGCCTGCACCGGTACGGTTATCACCCGTCATCCAGATCTGGCCGGAATGATGGCGCATCGAGTTAAAAAAGATGATATCGCCGCCTACCAGAGTAGAACGCCCGCCTTCTGTGCTGCCAAAATTCTGCACCTTGCCATCAGCACCACAGAGAAAAGCGACCACATCCAAATCGTACTCAGCTTCTTTTTTAGCAAACAAACCGCCTAAAAAGCCTTTCTTTTCTTCCCGAATATCCCAGCCCAAGCCAATGGTTACCATGGAAAGATCGTTCTCGTTTTTTTTGAGACTAATCCCCTGGCCTTTTTTGAGGGTCACTGCCATAAGTTTATCCTTACAAAAATCGCCATTAGCAGGCGGAAAAACAAGAGAAGCACGCAAAGCCAATTCAGCAATCGCCAGGCCTTACTAAAATCAGCAAAGCCAGGCAAGCTGCAAATTAGCTGGCTGAAATACCAAACTGTGCACACAGAGGGCCAAGGCCACCTGCAAAGCCCTGACCTACCGCTTTGAACTTCCACTCGGCATTGTGGCGATACACTTCACCAAAAATCATGGCGGTTTCGGTACTGTAGTCTTCTGATAAATCAAAGCGCACGATTTCTACATTATTATCCAGATTAACTACCCGCATAAATGCGTCTTTCACCTGACCAAAGTTTTGCTTACGCTTATCTGCCTCGTGAATGGTGACGCACACGGCAATGCGTGTGACATCTGCAGGCACTTTTTCCAGATTAATTTTAAGCGCCTCATCATCGCCATCCCCGGCACCTGTGCGATTATCGCCAGTGTGCTCTACCGAGCCACAGCTTGATTTTAGCTGATTGTAAAAAATGAAATCAGCATCGCTGCGCACTTTGCCATTGTCGGCCAGCAAAAATGCGGTGGCATCCAGATCGAAATCTGCGCCATCGGTAGAGCGGGCATCCCACCCCAGGCCAAGCAGAATCGACTTCAGACCCGGTTCGGTTTTAGACAGAGAAACATTGCCGCCTTTGTTTAATGAAATAGCCATTTTTGATCCTTTTTGATTAAAAAAATCATTGCATCTCACAGGGCATAGCCGGCCCTTTTTGAGCAATAAAACCGTCACTTAAAAAATTATCTGTTCCATACTGCCAAGCGCGTTTTATACAGTCAATATTTTTACAAGCTAAGAAATATAGCACCAAACTTATTACCTTTTAAAGCTTACAAAAACCCTAATAAAATATTGTAAACCTTAGAAATGACAGAGTCTTATACAAAGTGCTGAACTGGTGCTCATTATCAAGTTTTTGGTCATAACTTCATTGATAAGACAAAATTTCACCTGACTGGGAAATTAACAAAGCTAAATAAACCAGCGCATTCCTCCACACGGCTCTATGTAGTTTGTAAAACCTGCTCTAACTGATCAAGAAACACCCTTGTTTTAGCGGGCATCAACCGGCGCTCAGGAAAAACCGCCCACGCGGGCACAGCAGGTAAACACCAATCCGGCAAAATGCGCACCAGTTTGCCCTCCTGCAGATAGGGCCTGGCAAATGACTCAGTCACCGCAAACACGCCCATACCCTGACACGCCAGCCGCACCAGCAGCTGAGGCGAATTAATACTGAATTTGGCCACCGGCTGAAAGTGATGCTGTGTTTTGCCCTGCTGCAATATCCATGGCATGGCGCCCCCCTGCCGGCTGAGTACAGCCAGCGTGTCGTGCCCGGCAAGTTGACCGGGATGCTCGGGCAAACCACGCTGAGCAATATATTGCGGCGAGGCATAGAGGCCCGAGCCAAACAAAGCCAGCCGCCGTGCAGACAGATGAGCATCGCTGGGCAGCTCGCCAATTCTGATCGCCAGATCAAAATTTTCGCCCAGGATATCCACCCTGCGCGGCGAGATATCAATCTCAAAGCGGATCAGCGGATAGCGCTTGCTAAAGTCGCTTAAAAAGCTATTCATATCCCAGCACCCCATAAAACTATTCATATCCCAGCCCCCCATATCCCCCGGCAAAGAGATCCGCAGCAAGCCGCCTGGCTCTGCCTGCCTGTGCTCAACCAGTGCCACAGCCGCATCTACTTCGCTGGCAATTTGCTGAGCATGATCCAGCACATGCTGGCCAAACTCGGTGAGCATCAGCTTGCGCGTGCTGCGGGTTAACAGCCGCTCGCCCAGCACCGTTTCCATATTGGCAATCCGCCGCGATACGGTTGATTTTGGCAGGCCGATACGCCCGGCCGCTTTGCTAAAACTGCCGCACTCCACCACACGGGCAAACAGCACTAAATCATTTGCTTCAATCTTCATCATTCTGGCCATTGTTCCATTAATGGAACAATACTATCCATTTTATGGTCTTCTACCCATTAATGCCTTGGATTACATTAGCGTCATTCCAACGCAATACAGAAGAGATCAATCCATGAACATCTTACAAATCAACTCCAGCGCACGCAGCAACGGTGCTTTTTCTACCCAACTGGCGAATGTACTGGCTGAAAAACTGCTCGCAGGCCACGCTGGCTCCAAACTGGTTTTGCGTGATTTAGCCATCAACCCGCATCCGGTACTGGATGAAGCCACATTAGGCGCATTGATGACCGCCCCGGAAGTACGGACTGCAGAGCAAGCCGCCAGCGTAGCCAGAAACGATGCTCTGATCGCAGAAGTGCAAGCTGCCGACACCTTAATCATCGCCGCGCCGATGTATAACTTTGGCATCACCGCTCAGCTTAAAAACTGGATCGACGCCATTGCCCGCGCAGGCGTCACCTTTAAATACAGCGCCAATGGCTCAGAAGGCTTGCTGACAGGTAAGCAAGTGTATGTGGTACTTACCCGTGGCGGCGTGCATCGCGGCACCGCAGGCGACACCATCGCCGACTATATGCGCACCGTTTTAGGCTTTTTAGGCATGAAAGATGTTGAATTTATCTACGCCGAAGGCCTGAATATGGGCGATGAAATGCAAAGCAAAGGCATCGGCCAAGCCAGAAGCGAGATTGAGCTGGCTGTGGCTTAAGGCTCAAATCTGAAAAAAGATTGGGTTTTGTTGGCACACGATAAATGGAGAACCACCATGAACACCGAACTGGTAACCCGCCCACGCACTTTAGAAAAAAAAGTACTGGGCCGCGCCGTGATGGAAGGTGCCGGGGTCAAGATTAACCGTGCGCTAACCCAATCTTTGCAGCAAAGACTCGACCCATTTTTAATGCTCGACGCCTTTAAAAGCGACGATCCGCAAGATTATCTGGCTGGTTTTCCAGAGCATCCACACCGTGGCTTTGAAACCGTCACCTATATGATTGCAGGCAAAATGCGCCACAAAGACAGCGCTGGCCACGAAGGCTTGCTGGAAAACGGCGGTGTGCAATGGATGAGCGCTGCCAGCGGCGTGGTGCATTCCGAAATGCCCGAGCAGGAAAACGGCAGGATGGAAGGTTTTCAGCTGTGGCTAAACCTGCCCGCAAAAGAAAAAATGAGCGCGCCTTGGTACAAAGATTTTAAAACCGTACCCAGCATCGTTACCGATGCAGGCGTGGCCGTGCATGTGATCGCAGGCCAAAGCCACGGCTGTAAAGGCTTGGTTGAAAAAGCAGCCACCCAAGCGCTGTATTTAGATCTGCATTTGCCCGCAGGCAGCGAATTTAGCCAGGCTATCCCTGCTGGGCACAATGCCTTTATCTATGTTTACCGCGGCGATGTGGAGGTTGAAGGCAGTAACGTCGCCAGCGAGCAACTGGCCATTTTTGCCAATGAAGAGAGCAGCGACGGCATCCGCATCCAAAGCTCCGCTGCCAGCCGTGTACTGCTCTTCTCTGGCAAGCCACTCAAAGAGCCCATCGTGCAATATGGCCCTTTTGTGATGAACTCTCAGGCAGAAATTTCGCAAGCAGTGGCTGATTTTAGGGCGGGGAGATTGGGTGAGTTGTAAGGCTAAGCAGTTATCACCATTCGCAAAGCTTGCTTGACCAACTTAGCCCTGAAGTGAGCTTCAAGGCTAAGCTGGCAAGCTTAGCTCACCTTCATCGCATCAGCGCTAGTGCTTGTATAGCCATTACGTTGCTCTGGCAGTTGGGAGGTGTATTCAACAAACTCAAACTGAATATCCTCCCCCAGCATAAAGTAAGCGCTATCCCGATATGCATCGCGCCCGCCTGCGTGATCGAGCATAAAGCCCGCACTTTCTAAGCGCTGCATGGTCTGCTTTAAAGACGGCACCACAAAGCCCAGATGCTTTACGCCGACCAGATGTGTTTTCCAGCCCGGCCCTTCCCCTGTTCCGCCACTTTGCAGGGCGATATAGGCAAAATCATCGCCGATATGCAGCCAGTCGATTTCTGCCCCAAACCAATCCATTTTGCCCCTACCGCGGATTTTCCAACTGGGGATAGCGATTTGTATAAAACGCACGGCCCGGTCCAGATCGCTCACCGTGATATTTGCATGCTCCAGATATGCTTGTTTCATGATTGCCACTCCTTATGATTTAAATGCCATATCACTATGCAAGTTAAAGTAAACTTTAAGTCAAGCAGGTTTTGGAGCTTTTTAAATGACAACTCTGATTTCTATCGGCACTCTGGCCAAACGCTCTGGGGTGAAAGCCAGTGCACTGCGTTTTTATGAAAGTAAGGGGCTAATCAGCAGCGTACGCAGCAGCGGGCAAACCCGGCAGTTTCCAAGAGAAGTGCTGCGCAGAGTGGCCTTTATTCGTGTAGCGCAAAACGTTGGCCTTAGCCTTGAAGAAATAGCCGCCGCGTTGGCCTCATTACCGCAGCAAAGAACACCTTCGCTCGAGGACTGGGCGCAGCTATCGCAATCCTGGCGGCCCATGCTGCAAGCAAAGATAGACGCACTTCGCGCATTGCAAACGCAATTGGACTCATGCATAGGCTGTGGCTGTTTATCACTACAAAAATGCAGCCTGTATAACAGCGACGACCAGGCCCGCCATCTTGGCGCAGGGCCACGGTTTTTAATGGGGGATAGCGCAGCTGATTTGGTTTTGAAGGAATAAAGGCATTTTTAGCTTACTGATATCACACTGTTTTTTAACATTTCCAGCAAATTTTCTGGAAAAACAATCTCATCTGTCAGTGCCAGCTCCTCTGGCGTCCACCAGCGGTGTTGCTTCATCACTTCCTTTTCTAATGCGCTCCAGGCCGCCCGGTCAGGAGCAACTTTATCCATCCGTACAATAAAATATCGTTCGTCCGAAATCACAGATTCGCCATCCGGCAATCTCATCATAAATTCCTGCCTGGCCATTTCCTGGCTAATTGAATAATTGTGCGGACCAATTTCTTCGGCAAATTCCCGCGCAGCAGCTTCTGCAAAACTCTCGTTTTCTTCAACGCCCCCTCCAGGAGTGGCCCAGTAGGACTTCCCGGCCAAAGCCCCCCTTGTAAATACAAAGTGAAATAATAAAATATGATTTTCTGGTGACAACACCAGTAAACGTGCAGATGGGCGACGCCGCATGGGGTAAATCCAAATAGTGGTATGTTTGTTGATTAACTCAATTAACTACAGATTAAACAGGCAATTGGGACTGCAATTATGCGTTTAGCCCCCGTATTCCATTCAAATATCTTTATCCGCCGAGCAATCATAAAACGAATCACTCCAAACAAAACACGTATCACATCCTCAGACTTAAACCCCTCGCTGGCAAATCCGCCCAATTTACATTTCACCTCAGCACGCCAGGCTACAAAACCCGTTAAAATAGCGGCCTTTCTTTGCACAAAGCGCTTCGATGAACCGCACGGCCTTACTTATTCCTCACTTTAATAATCCACAGGGCCTTGCTGCGTCTTTGGCTTCTGTGGGTAAGCATGAACAAATTGATGCTTTTATTGTGGATGATGGCAGCAGCAGGCAGCGCGTCGATGAGGCGGCTTGTGCAAAAGCCTGGCAGGCGGATGGCGAGTTGCACTTTATTTATTTGCCGCAAAATCAGGGCATCGAGCATGCACTCAATACTGGCCTGCAGGCGATTCTTGAGGCGGAGTATGAATATATTGCCCGCTTAGATTGCGATGACCTTTGCGCACCGGATCGCTTTGTCAAACAGGTGGCTTTTTTAGACAGTCACCCGGATGTGTATTTATTAGGCAGCGCAGTGACATTTTTTGATGCCAGCGGCGATCGTTTTACGATTAATCAGCCGCAAACGCATAATGAAATTGTGCGGCAGATGCATGATGACAATGCCTTTACCCATCCCACTGTGATGTTCAGGGCGGCAGGGGTAAAAGAGCTGGGGCTTTACCCGACCGACTGTAAAGCAGCGGAAGACTTTGCTTATTTCTGGCGCTTTGTGGCGCGTTATCAAACGGCCAATCTGCCTGAGGTGCTAACCCGCAGCGAGTACAACGACGCAGGCATCTCTATGAGCCGCCGCCGCCAGCAACAAGCGATGCGCATCAAGCTGCTGTGGCGCTACTTCGATTACTCGCCGCGATCCTTCATAAAAATCAGCAAAGCCAGCCTGTCCTTCGCCCTGCCAGTCAGCTTCACCCGTAAAATCAAACGCCTGCTGGGAGTGGGGAAGTGGGATTGATAAGAAAAAGAACGAGTTCATGCTTAGAATGCAGTTTTTTTTACATCAGCATACAAAGAAAAAAATGACTACCACGCTCTCAGCGAAGGGCTTTTTCCCATCCCCTGAAAACACGCCGAGCGAGGAACAAGCGGGGTGGGGTAGTCGTCAATTCGTGTTTGAGCGAAGCGAGTTGAATTGACGCCACCTCGATTGTCCGCAGTCGAGGGGCTTTCGTGTTTTAGGGGTCGCCTTCTTTTGGTTCTTTTCTTGGCGAAGCAAGAAAAGAACGCCCCTGCGGGGGCTCCCGCTCCAAAACCAACGTGCCGAAGGCACTAAAAAGTTCATTTGTATTTAGTGAGTACCTACGGGTTACCCGAAACCCACACATTCAAACGCGAAGCTGCACTCGCAAAAACAGAAGCACACATGACACGCCTTATTTTACTGATACCGCATTTTAATAACCCTGCCGGGCTGATTAAATCTTTAGCCTCCATCGGCCCCAACGAGCAATGTGATGTGCTGGTGGTGGACGATGGCAGCACTCGTGCGCCAATCGAGCATACTGCGGCCAGAAATGCGTTTAAGGCTAAGGGCGAGCTGCGGTTTTTAAATTTGCCGGTCAATCGGGGTATTGAACATGCGCTTAATTCCGGCCTGACGTGGATTACATCGCGCGGCTACGAGTTAATTGCCCGCCTAGATTGTGGTGATGAAAACCTACCCGACCGCCTTGCCAAGCAAGTTGCTTTTTTAGACAGCCACCCCAATGTGATGCTGCTTGGCGGCGCGGCTAGCTTTGTCGATCAAACCGGTGCCGAGCAATTTGTGCTGCGCCACCCCTGCGATCACGCGGCAATTAGCCACACTATGCGTAATAACTCGGCCTTTATTCATCCGGCAGTGATGTTCAGAACAGCCGCACTAGCCAGCACCGGCCCCTATCCACTGGATACGCCTGCCGCAGAAGACTACGCACTGTTTAGTGAATTCACCCGCCAGTTTAAAGTGGCCAATCTGCCCGACGTGCTGATCCGCTACGAGCTGGACCCCAGCGGCATTTCACTGAGCAAACGCCGCCAGCAGCTGGCATCCCGCCTGGCCGTACAAAAAAAATACAGCGATGGCAGCCTTGCCGCCTTAGTCGGCATGGCCAGAACGCAGCTTTTACTCTTGCTGCCCTACTCCCTGGTGTTTAAGCTCAAATCCAAATTAAGAGCCAAAAAAGCATGAGCCTGATTCCCGTAAAACGTGCAGCTAAAATTGTGCATATTGTGGAGGCCTTTGGCGCTGGCACACTGTCTATGGTGTCGGCGATGGCCAATGCGCAGGCCAAAGACGGCCATAGCGTCACCATTATCCATTCCGTGCGCGAAGAAACGCCGGATAACTGGCGCGCGCTGTTTGCCGATGCGATTCACTTTATTCAGCTGCCTATGGTGCGCGCCATTAACCCAGCCGCCGACTGGCGTGCGGGCCGTGCGCTTTACCACTGGCTGCGCGAATTAAAGCCCGAAGTGGTGCATATGCATTCATCCAAGGCCGGTGCGCTGGGGCGAATTGTCAGTTTATTTATTCGTGGGAAATCTGCGCCCAAGTGGTTTTTCTCACCGCATGGTTTATCGTTTTTGCAGCGGGCTGAAGGGCGTTTAAAAAATACCATTTTTCTGACCGTCGAAAAAATCCTCTCAGAAATCCCGACCACCTTTATCGCATGCTCACCTTCTGAAGGCGCAGAAATCCGCCGTCATCTCGGCAGCAATGTGATGGTGGTGAATAACGCGGTCGATCTGGCGGCGATCCACCCCGCTCAGGGCAATCAGGATATCGTGCGCATCGGCACCGTGGGCCGGGTTACCCTTGCCCGCAATCCCGAGCTCTTTGCCAAAATCGCCAGCCAGGCAGCCCAGCCCGGCGTCGAGTTTGTGTGGATAGGTGGCGGCGATGTGGCCTCAGAAAAAAACCTGAAAAACGCCAATGTAAAACTCAGCGGCTGGGTAGATCGCAAAGAAGCGCTGCAACAGCTGGCCAGCTTAGATATTTATATTCAGACCTCGCGCTGGGAAGGCCTGCCCGTCGCCGTCATCGAAGCCATGGCCGCTGGCCTGCCGGTATTGGCCACCAATGTGGTGGGTAATAAAGATTTGGTGGTTGACGGCGAAAATGGCTATCTGTGCAAAAACAGCAGCGACTTTGTAAAACACCTGAATACGCTGATTGAAGACCTTAGCGCCCGCCAGAAACTTGGCGCACAGGCAAGGCTGTTTGCTGAAACGAATTACTCGCTGGATAAGATGATGGCGAGTCTTTATAAGGCTTATGGGCTATCTTAGGGCGGTTGCTTACCCGCCATTTTGATCGCTTTTTAATAATATTGCCGGCGGGTTTCACCCGCCCTACAGATCTTTTGCTTGAAAATCAGGAAGTAAAATGAATAAGCATTTACAAGCCGAAAGGGCTAAGCCTTTGTTGGCGCTGGCCGATTTTGCTGCGCTCACCGCGTCTTTTTGTGCGGCGCTAGCCATGCTGAGCTTTTTTCGGCATCAAAGAATTGGTGGCGACTTTGCCGCTTGGTGGTGGTGGGAAGGCTCCCAACAAAGTACTGCCTTTTTATTTTTAGCCGTACTCACCGTGGGCAACTTCTGGTGGCGGGGCCATTACAGCCTGCGCCTGCCGTTTTGGGATGAGCTGCTGGAAATCCTGCGCGCCCTGCTCTTGGCTGCGCTGTTAAATGGCATGCTGGTACTACTAGGTAAATTCACAGTTTCACGCTTTTTATGGCCCATGTCTTGGAGCCTGGCGCTGCTGCTCTTGCCACTATTACGCTCGCAAATGAAAAACTGGCTGCTGTCCAAAAAACTCTGGCAGCTGCCCACGGTAATTATCGGGGCCAGCAACAATGCAATCGATGCCTGCCGCGCCATGCACAGCGAGCGTCAGCTGGGTTTTGATGTACAGGCTTTTTTATCCATCAATAAAAACGATCCGGCCGGGCTGACTATAGACGGGCAAACCAGGCCAGTGATTCAGCTCGATGAAACCGGGCTGCTTTCATGGCTGGATAATAATAATCGCCCTCATGTAGTGGTGGCGGTGGATGAAGACGAGCTGCGCCGTCTGGGGCCGCAAATTGAGCTGCTTTCGCTTAAATATAAAGACATACACATCATTCCGCCGATTGCGGGCTTGCCGCTGTTTGGCGTGGTGCCGCACCACTTTTTCAGCCATGAAGTGCTGTTGCTGCGCGTGCGCAATAATCTGTCCGTTAAATCACTGACCACTTTAAAACGCGCTTTCGATTTATTTGGCGCCAGCGTGGGCCTGCTGCTGCTTTCGCCGCTCTTAGCCTATGTGGCGATTCAGATTAAGCGCCAGGGTGGCCCCGGCAGTATCTTTTTTGGCCATGTGCGCGTCGGTATTAACGGTAAGCCGTTTAAGTGCTGGAAATTTCGCACCATGGTTTCCAACAGCCAGGAAGTACTGGAAAAACTACTCGCCAGCAGTAGCGAAGCCCGTGCGGAATGGGATAAAGACTTTAAACTGAAAAACGATCCGCGCATCACACCGATAGGCGAGTTTCTAAGAAAAACCAGCCTCGATGAAATCCCGCAGCTGTGGAATGTGATCAAGGGAGAAATGAGCTTAGTTGGCCCGCGCCCTATTATTACTGCCGAGCTGGAGCGCTATGGCGATCACGTTGATTTCTATCTGGAAGCACGCCCAGGCCTGACAGGCCTGTGGCAGGTATCGGGCCGCAACGACACCACGTATGCTGAACGCGTGGCGCTGGATGCCTGGTATGTAAAAAACTGGAATCTCTGGTACGACGTGGCGATTGTCTGCAAAACCATCAAAACCGTGGCGACCGGGCGCGGAGCTTATTAAAAAATCCAGGGGCGTGCTCTGATTGCTAAGTGGCAAAAAACCGTCACACGCAGCACTTAGCGTACGCCCCGCTGCTCTTTCTACATCTTAAATCCATACCTCAGCACCAGAAAATCAGCGCCATAATTTGGCGTTTTAATATCTCCATTTGAGTGGTGCTGATACAACAACGTTAAATCTTGTGACCTGCGCTCGCCAAAACGCACCCCTGCCCCCAGCTGTTCGCCAAATTGAAAAGCCGTGCTGAAGGGGCCTCGCTTGGCATAATCTGTGCGCGAAAACACATGCCCACCCACCCCTGCTTCTACAAACCACTGTAAGTCCTGATCAGCTGCGGCCCACTCATAGCGCAGCTCGGGTGTAATAAATAATTCACCGGTATTCAGATCATCACCGCGCCATAATCCCGCCCCCAAAGCCAATCCGGAGCTCAGCTTCCCTGTTTTTGTCTCATACCATGACCATGGCAAATCCGTGCGCCACGCCACTCTGAATAAATGGTGCTGCTCCACATGTTTAGGTTGTATGCCCTGCCCGGCGCTGACTTGCCACTCAAACGCCTCTGCACCAGCCACTGCAAACAAAATGCAGGTCAGGCAAAACCGGATGACAAATGCAAACATAGCGAGGCTCCTTATCGGTGGCGTCTTTACAATATAGACACAGCAATCCTTTTATATTTTTCTAGCTGACGTTATCCTTTGTGCAAAGCACATCATTTTTTTAGGAATACCATGCAAGCCGATGAGTTCGTCCAGTCATTCCGCCTGGCCGCCCCTTATATTCACGCCTTCCGTGGCCGCACATTTGTTATTGCCTTAGGGGGAGAAGTCGTCCGGGATGGCAAATTTGCCACCATTACCCATGACATCAATCTGCTGACCAGCCTTGGCGTACGCCTGGTTGTAGTGCATGGCGCAAGGCCGCAAATTGAAGCCCGCACTGCAGAGCGCGGGTTAGAAACCCGTTATCATCACGGCTTACGCGTAACCGATTTACCCACACTTGAATGCGTCATTCAGGCGGTAGGCCAGGTCAGGGTAGAAATCGAATCATGGTTATCGATGGGCCTGGCGAACTCTCCCATGGCCAATGCAGATATCCGCGTTTCTGCGGGCAACTTTATTACCGCGCAGCCTATGGGTATCCGTGATGGCTTAGATCTGATGTATACCGGCGAAGTGCGCAAGGTAGACACCACGGCCATCCGCTATCGCCTTGATGATGGTGAGCTGGTCTTGCTGTCTACCTTAGGGTACTCACCCACTGGCGAAGTTTTCAATGTGCCGCTCGAAGACGTGGCCACCAGTGCGGCCATTGCCTTGCGTGCCGACAAGCTGATCTTTTTATTGGGCCAGCAGGGAGTGGAAGATTTAGCCGGCGAGCTGCTTACAGAGCTGACCGCTTTACAGGCCGATCAGTTTCTCAGCACCCATCCGCATCCACACGAAGACATCCGGCTTTATCTGCCCTGTGCCATTAAGGCAGTAAGAAGCGGGGTGGCGCGGGCGCATCTGGTCAGCCATCATGTAGATGGCGCTTTGCTGAAAGAATTGTTTACCCATGATGGGATAGGCACCATGGTTTCCCGTGATTCGCTGGAAACCATGCGTGAAGCCACGATTGATGATGTAGGCGGTGTATTGGCGCTGATCGAGCCACTGGAAGACGATGGTGTGCTGGTTAAACGGGGGCGTGAGCTGCTGGAGCGTGAAATCCACCGCTACTCGGTACTGGAGCACGACAGCAAAATTGTGGGTTGCGTAGCGATGTATCCATTTCCTAAAAGCCATATGGCAGAAATGGCTTGCCTGGTGATTCATCCAGACTATCGTGATGCCAATCGGGGTGAGCAATTATTGAAGCATATAGAGCAACACGCCAGAAGCTTGGGCGTACGCGAATTATTTGTATTAACAACGCGAACCGCACATTGGTTTGTAGAACGGGGGTTTGCGCTGGCTACCGTTGATGCATTACCAATAGAAAGAAAACAGCTCTACAATTACCAAAGAAGATCTAAAGTATTTATTAAACAGCTGCGTAACTAAACGCTATTGTGTAAATTAAATATACGATATTTCTATTACTGATTATTATTAATCATGCGCCACTGCCAAAAACATCTCTTTTTGGCAGTGTTTAATTTGGTAAAGATGCTTTAGCAAAGAAAGCGATCAGACGCCATCATCAGCACGACGCGTTTGACCTTTAATTAAGCAATCATTTCACGACAGGTTTGCATGGCATCGCTTCCGTTTTTTAATTCGCTTCGCACACGTTTAATCGTGGTCAGCACGCTGGTGCAATGTACGATTTTAGCCATTCTTTTACTCAATACATCGAGAATATGGTCAGAAATGGCCACACACGCCACCGAAGTGCGTGTTCAGGAATTATCCCGCCTGTTAAATGCAGCTTTTGCCACGCCTTTATCCACGGGCAATCTGGCCCAGGCCGCTGATTTACTGGAAGGTATTCGCACGGCAGAAGGCATTGATTACATTCTTCTGCTCAATAATAAAAAACAAATTATTGCCGCAAGGGGCTGGGATATCGCTCACCCGCTGCCCCCTGTTGATAAACTATCGCTGGAAAAAAACCTGCCTGCGCTCATCCATGCCGCCACCCCGATTGAATTTGCGGGCGAGCCCTATGGCGAATTGCGCTTTGGTATTTCCACCGAGATTATGCGCGGTGGGGTAAATCAATTACTGATGCAAAATGCCGTCACCATGGTGGTGGGTATTTTACTTTCCGCGCTGATGATGGGGCTTTTTGGCGTTTGGCTCAGCCGCCATATTCACCGCCTGATTAAAGCCGCAGAAAACGCAGCCCAGGGTAATTACAATAATGTTGCCCCCATCCCGCACGGCCAAGATGAAATCAGCCAGCTCACCCGCCGCTTTAATGAAATGACCAGTTTAATTAAAGAGCGGATTGACTCACTGGTCATGAATGAAGAAAAATTTCATACCATTGCCAACTACACCCACAGTACCGAACTATGGCTCTCCCCCGAGGAGGGCCGGCTGGTATGGATTAATGATTCGGTGACCCGGCTTTCCGGTTACTCGGTGAATGAATGCATGCTGCTGGGCGATTTTCCTTTATCGCTCACCATGCCGGAAGAGCGCGCCCGCGTTACAGAAACACTCAAACAGGCACTTGAGCACCGCAGCGTGATCCAGGATTTTGAATTCAGAGCAGTTCGCCGGGATGGCCAGCCATTCTGGGCCTCGGTATCCTGGCAGCCAATTTACGATTCCAATGAAAATTATTTAGGACTGCGCGCCAGTATCCGGGATAACAGCGAGCTGAAAGAAGACCGGCTGTCACTGCGCAAAGCCGTGATCGAGCTGCGCCAGATTCAATCCCTGGGGCAAAGCTATTTATCTCGTGCCGAATCAGAGCGTGCACGGCTGACCGCCTTGCTCTCTGCCATGCGCTTTGGTGTGCTGTTTGTCGATAACGACAACCGGGTGGTATTTCACAACCCCGCTTTCTGTGATTTATGGGGGCTGGGGCCCGGTCATCAGCTACCCGGCAAACCCATTGGGCAGATTCTGCAAATCGCAGAAAACCGCCCTGCACTTGGCGATATTATTGCCAATTACCTAGAAGAGCTGGCACTGTCAGACGATAAAGTCGATTTTGGTGAGCTGAGCATGAACGATGGCCGGGTCATTACCCAGCATGGCTTCAGGGTACTGGACAGCCAGGGCACGGCGAATGGCCGGATGTGGATTTACGAAGATGTGACACAGCAGCGTGAGCTGTCCGAGCATATGATCAAGCTGGCCGAGCGCGACGCCCTCACTGGCCTCTATAACCGCCATCGCTTTCAGCAAGAGCTCGATCGTATGGTGTCCGAAGCTGACCGCAAACAAAGCGCTATGGCCTTGGTGTTCTTTGATCTGGATGAGTTTAAACACGTCAACGACACCTTTGGCCACGGCGTGGGTGATGATTTACTGAAATGTATCGCCCAAACCATCGGTACCCAAGTGCGCCGCCACGAAGTGTTTTCGCGTCTTGGTGGTGATGAATTTGCGATTTTAGTACCCGATTGCAATGAATTTGAAGTCAGTAAACTGGCCGAGCGCATTGTCAGCTCCATCTCACAGATTCCGTTTACGGTTGAAGGCCATGTCTTGCGCCCTTCTTCATCGGTAGGCGTGGCGCTGTTCCCCAATCACGCCAGCAACTCGCTGGAGCTGGTCGCCCATGCCGATTCGGCCATGTATCAGGCCAAATCGGCGGGTAAATCCACATGGCGGATGTATCGCCAGGATGCCGATCCATCCAGGTCGGCCATTACCCGGCTTTCATGGAAAGACCGTATTACAGAAGCATTGGAACACAATGGTTTAGAGCTGCATTTCCAGGGCATTTACTATCCCAGAACCCGCAAACTTGCGCATTTAGAAGCACTGGTACGGATGAAGGATATGCAAAAACCTGATGAAATCATTATGCCTGGGATGTTTATTCCCCATGCAGAAAAAACCGGCAAGATTATTGATATTGATCGCTGGGTAATTCGCACCACTATTGAATTACTCGGCAAAAAAGCAAATATTCCATCCATCGCCATTAATATCTCTGGCCGCTCATTTGATGAGCCGGAAATGCCGGAATACATCAGCCAGCAGCTCAAGCTGCATAAAGTAAACCCGGCCCGGTTATTGGTTGAATTAACCGAAACAGCAGCCGTATCGGATATCCGCGATGCAGAGCGCTTTATTGATGCACTGCGCGCCACAGGCTGCACCGTATGCCTTGATGACTTTGGTACAGGCTTTGCATCCTTTGCCTATTTAAAACAACTAAAAGCTGACGTACTTAAAATTGACGGCTTTTTTATTAAAGATTTAATCAGCGATCACGACAGCCAGGTCTTTGTACGCGGCATGGTCAGCATGGCGCATGAAATGGGCAAAACAACCATTGCCGAGTTTGTAGAAAACGAAGCCATCTTTAATATGCTGATTGAATTGGGGATTGACCAGGTGCAAGGCTATTACCTTGATAAACCGATGAAAGATCATCCGGGGTTGAATATTATTTAACGGATGATATAAACCCAAATATTGAACCACGGGGCTCACAGAGAACAAAGAGTTTCACGGAGAAAAACAGGGTGTGAATTAAGTTCGTGTTTCGTGGGGTCGCCTTCTTTGCGTACTATGATTTCTGGCGAAGCAATTAAAGACTTCGCGGGGAACTCCCGCAGCTAAACACCGTGCCGAAGGCACTAAACAAAACTTCTGTGTAACCTCAGCTAAACAGGGTATTCCCCCATGAGCATGACCATCTGGCTGACTTTTATTGCCACTACCTTTTTTATTTCCGCCACGCCTGGCCCGAATATGCTGCTGATGCTGTCGCACGGCACTCGCTATGGCTGGCAGGCCACACTGGCGACGATGAGCGGTGCACTGGCAGGCTTGTGTTTATTGTTTGCGCTCTCGGCCTTTGGCATGGCCACTATTCTGGCAACATCCGCCACGCTGTTTTTGATTTTTAAATTAGCCGGTGCCGTGTATTTAATTTACCTGGGCTGGCAATGTTTTAAAGCCGGGAACAATTTAGAAATGCCCAATGCTTCTGCCGATTCGGCAGCAAGGCGCTTTCGTCTGGGATTAACCGTAGCGCTATCAAACCCTAAGGCTATTTTATTTGCCGGTGCATTTTTGCCGCAATTTATCAACACCGCACAGCCGCAGGCCGGGCAATGGGCTATTTTGCTAGGTAGCTTTTTTATCATCGAAGCAGGCTGGCAAGTGGCCTACGCAGCAGGCGGTGCAAGGCTGGGTAACTGGCTGCAAGGCCCGAACCGCATCAAACGCTTTAACCAGGGCTGCGGTGCGGCGTTCTTTACGGTAGGCGGATTGCTGGCAACGGCACAGCGTTGATTGGGAGTTGGGAGTTGGGAGTTGGGAGTTGGGAGTTGGGAGTTGGGAGTTGGGAGTTGGGAAATTTAGCCTCATCCCCAAGTAAAGCAACTCACCACTCCCTACTCACCACTCCCTATTTCCACCAAAAAAAATCAAACCCCGTAACGCTCGCTCACCACACGCTCAAAGTCCGCAAACATTTGCGCGTCTGATTGCGTGTTATCTGCCAAGAGCTCCGCGCCATGCACGATGCGAATATGTGCATCCAGATTTTTAAGCGGGGATTCAGGGTAAACCCGGCTTGCTGCTGAGTTAATTTGCGCCAGTGCATCAGCCCATGCTGCTTCCACCGTCTGATTACATGCATTGGCTAAATACTTGGCATTAAAGGCTTCACCCGTCAGGCTGATCAGCGTGGCATTGTGATTGATGCTGTTGCCCGGCGCCCAGTAATGCTTAGCTAACAATGGGCCAATCTGCGGGTTATCGGTGAGATAGCCATATTCGCGCTCAAAGAATGCGCGGGTCTGATAAACCGCCATATTGGCCAGTAAATAGCCATGATAAGCCGCCGCCGATTCCTGATTCAAAAGATGCGGAATAGCCAGTAATGGGCGAGGAGCCAGCTCCAGGCCCAGGATTTTCATTTCAAATTCGCGGGCCAGAGCTAAGACATTTTCTGCCTTTAGCTCAGCATCAGAAAGCAGGTACAAGGCGCGTTCAAAATAAGGCACCACCAGAATATTGCGCTCGTTCAGCGCTGCAAAGGGCTGGCTTTTTTCGATCCGCGCTTTAATCAAATCATTCGGTACGGATTCACCGGCCGCATTTTTAGCGTAGCGCTTCAGCCAGTCTGCATCTTCCAGCAGGCTGTCGCAAAACATGGATTGCGTTTCAGCATAAGCCATGGAGGTCGGTGCGAATTCTTGTGAGAAACAAGGTGAATTCTGCGTCACATTAGCAAAGTGCGCCGCATGCCCGCCTTCGTGGAACAGGGTATTGATTGCGCGGGCACCGCTGCCTACCTGATCAGGCTTGGCTTCGGCTGTAAAGTTAATCTGCCCAGCTACCCAGCGGCCATCCGCCTCAAAAAAGGATGGAATCGGGCCATGGCAAAAGCCATTCTGGTACTTACCCTTACGCTCCAGCAAATCCAGCTGCATGGTGGCACCGCGGTAAGAGATACCCAGCTTGCGAAAGCTTTCTACCCAGCGCTCCAGCCCTTTCGCAAAAGGCAGGTAAGGATCCATCTGGCGGGCAACATCTCCGCTGATGGTGTAGCGGAAATTCCATGGCAGCAGCGCGTCTTTACCATGCTGCTGTGCCAACTCCTGTAAGCCACGCTGATTAGCTTCGCGGGTACGCAGCTCAAAATCATCCAGAATGGCAAATAATTCTTCGACCGACATCTGCTCATTCTTACGCACTTTATATGCAAAATAATCAGAAAAACCCTGGGCGCGGGCAAAGGCATTGCGCTGCTTCACAATCTCTAAAAAGCCGTTTTCCAGCACCCAATGCTCAAGCCCTGCCATCGCATCAAACGAGCTTTTACGCGCCGCTTCAGATGGATTTGTCGACATATTGGTCGCCAGCGTGCTTTGTGTGGCTTCCTCGCGCTCGCCTTTCTCATTGATATGCGTTTGCACATAATCGCGCTTTTTCGCAAACAATGCGGCTTCCTGAGCAATCAGCTGGCTCATTAAAGTACGCGCTTCATCGCTGTCGATAATATTGCTTTCAAACAGCGCCAGCCAGCCTTGCAGGCCATGCTTAAGCTCAGCAGCACCGGTCGTTTTTAAACGCGCCAGTGCCTCACGCACTTCAGCCAGCTTTACCGGATCAGAAATAAAATTTTTATAGGCTTCTTCTGCTTTGGCAAAGCCATCATGATCGTCAGAAACGGCCATGTAAGTATCCCAAAACAAATCTTCTTTGGTTTTATGAACGGCAAGATAGTCGCGATTGAGTGCGGCAAATAGCTGACGTGCTGCTTCCAAGGTGCTCTCCGGTGACTTATATAAGTTGGCAAATGCCTTATGCCAAGTAAATTACATGAGGCAGAAGAAGTGTGCAAATTTACTATTTCTCACAGCATTTAATTTCAGCACTTCGCAACACCTGATCATTTTCCTGCGTAAAGCCAGCGCCCGCGCTTAGCAATATCGCCCAGTTTGGAGATGCTTAAATCAACCACGCCTGCCCCATAGCTGCGCGGGTTAATCCAGACTGTTTTCATGCCCAGCTGTTTAGCCGTTTTCAGGTTTTCCAGGGTGTCTTCAACCAGAATGCAGCGGCGCGGGTCCAGCCTGAAACGCGCCAGTAGCCTGCGATAAGCCGCAATATGCGGCTTGGGAATCAGATCGACATCTTCTACGCTCACCACGGCACTGAAGCAATCGTCGATTCCCAGCGCCAGCAGCATCGCCAGCGCGTAATGGCGCGCGCCGTTTGTAAAAAGCAGCTTCTCGCCTGGCAGGCTTCTTATCGCTACAGATAAACCAGGCATGGGATGCACGATTCTCAGCAGCTCATTGAGGGGATGAGACAAAAGCAAAAAATGCCGTGGATTAATATGCGGGTGGTGACGACGCAAGCCCAGCATTGTTGCCCCGTAGCGCAACCAATAATCAACACGTAAATCCGTAGCCGCCTGCTCACTCAATTGTAAGTGGTGGGCAAGATAAGCCGTCATGGCCCGGTTGATCACCGGAAAAGCATGCAAATCGGCATTGTGTAAGGTGTTATCGAGGTCAAAAATCCAGACGGGTTTCATTATTTCAGCGTAAAAAAAGACCAGCCTTGCTGGTCTTGCGGGTGGCTGAGCAGGCCGCTCAGGAATGGATATAGTGCTCCAGCTGGGCAATCGTAAATTTTTGCTCTTCGATAATTTCCCGAACCAGATCGCCAATCGATAACACACCTAATACTTTATCGCCGTCTAAAACGGGCAAGTGGCGAATACGTTTTTCGCTCATGATGGCCATACATTCATCAATGGTGGCCGTTGGCGGCACACAGAGCAATTTGCGGGTCATGATTTCTGATACTGGCGTGCCCGCCGAAGTTTTGCCCATCAGAATCACTTTTCTGGCGTAATCACGCTCTGAAAAAATCCCAACCAGGTGGTTTTCTTCCATCACCAGCAATGCACCAATATTTTTTTCTGCAAGCATCTGTAAAGCCTGATAAACCGAAGCCTGCGGAGTAACTGACAAAATATTATCTATGGCTTTTTCTGCGAGCAGCTGGCGTGCTGTTTTCATACGGGCATCTCCCTGATGGCTTTGAAGTTTAACTTTAGTAGGCCAAACGTAACATGCAAGGAAGACGTAGTTTACTTTTCACAAAAAAACAAGATCAACAACCATAAAACCCGGCCGGGGCAGCAGAGAATACAAAATCTGCATACTCTGGCCAGGTTGATCTGCAGAATTTATTTAGCGCGAATCATCGTTCCCACACCCTGCTCGGTAAGTACTTCCAGCAGCAGCGCATGTTTTACTCGGCCATCAATAATGTGCACCGCGTTCACGCCGCTCTTGGCCGCATCCAGCGCGGATGAAATTTTAGGCAACATGCCGCCAGAAATCGTGCCATCCGCAAACAGCTCGTCGATACGTTGGGCAGAGAGCTTCGTAAGCAGATTGCCTTCCTTATCGAGTACGCCGGGGGTATTGGTCATCATAATCAGCTTTTCGGCGTGCAGCACTTCTGCCAGCTTACCTGCCACCAGATCAGCATTGATGTTATAGCTTTCACCATTTCTGTCCACGCCAATCGGCGCGATCACAGGGATAAAATCACCTGCATCAAGGTGGGCCACGATCGTAGGATCAATCGATTCGATTTCCCCTACCTGGCCAATATCCAACAGCTCATCCGTGCCGTCTTTTAAAAACATTTTACGGGCCTTAATAAAGTGCCCGTCCTGGCCGGTTAAACCAACCGCCTTACCGCCATGCTTATTGATCAGAGAAACAATTTCCTTGTTCACATGACCACCCAGCACCATTTCTACCACATCCATCGTTTCGGCATCGGTGACGCGCATCCCCTGGATGAACTCCCCTTTTTTGCCAATACGATCAAGCAATTCATTAATTTGCGGGCCACCGCCGTGTACCACAACGGGGTTCATGCCCACTAATTTAAGCAGCACCACATCGCTGGCAAACCCTTCTTTTAACTCGGGTTCGGTCATCGCATTACCACCGTATTTGATGACGATGGTCTTATCAAAAAAACGCTGAATATAAGGCAAGGCTTCCGAAAGAATTTCGGCTTTTTCTTGCGGGGTAATCGTGGTCATGGCGTGTCCAAAAGCTTGCAGCCTGTCGGGCTTAGGCGGCTCGTAGAAAAATTGCATGATTGAGCACAGATTTTGCCGGATTTGCAGCCAATAAGGATTTATTCGGCCAAAAACCCGGTGAAATATGAGCCAACCAGGTGATTTTGCAGCCAACCGATACTAAGCCCGGCGGGCTGCTCTGGAGTTTGAGCAGAATTCTAACAGTCTCAAGCCTGCCCGCGCTTTATTTTTGACAAAAATAGTCAGTCCCCCAATAATAAATGAATATTTATTTATTAATTACAGGTTCATCATGTTATGTAAACGCTGGACCCGCAGGAAAGAAGCCCGCCCGCAGGAAATTTTAGAAGCGGCATTAGGGCTGTTTGTCAGCAAAGGTTTTGCCGCAACTAAAATGACAGATATCGCAAAAGCGGCAGGTGTAACCTGTGGCACGCCATATATTTACTTTGCAGGCAAAGAAGAGATATTCGAAGCGGTAATGCGTGAGATATTATTACCGCAGCTTACTATAGGCCATGAGTTGCTTGCAAGCTTTCAAGGCAGTTCAGCCGACTTACTTAAGGCCATGCTTAAAACATGGTGGCAGGCGATGGGGGAAACCCAGCTTTCCGCTTTTCCTAAACTGATGATTGCAGAGGGCAGCAACTTCCCTCAAATCGCAAAAATATACCAGGAAGAATTTGTCACCCCCGGCAATAAAATTTTGCGGCACATTCTGGAGCGTGGAATGGCCAGTGGCGAATTCAAAGTAGCCGATATTGATTACGCCATCGAGGTGATTTCATCCCCCATTATCGTTGCCATGCTGATGAAACACTCACTCATCAACTGCCTGCCTGCGACTTTAGAGCCCGAAAGATTTCTGAATACCACAATTGACCTCCTCCTTAACGGCCTGCTGGCCTCACCCAAGGATCAAGCACATGAATAAAGCAATTCCGCTGCTGCTAGTGAGTGCAGCACTCTTAAGCGCCTGCAAGGAAGAAGCCAGGCCTCAGGAAGAAATTCGCCCCGTCCGTACCATTACCCTCGCCGCCGGCACTGCAAACAGCCATGCAGAATTCTCCGGTGAGCTGCATGCCCGCCAGGAAAGCGCCCTTGGATTTAGAATTCCGGGCAAGCTGATCAGCCGTTTAGTCGATATTGGTGCAGAAGTAAAAACGGGCACGCCGCTGGCCAGAATTGATGCACAAGATATGGTGCTCAATGCCGCCGCCGCAAAAGCACAAACTGAATCGGCACAAAGCCAGCTCGATCAGCTCAAGCTTGATCTCAGCCGCTCACAAGAGCTGCTGGCCAAAAAATTTGTAAGCCAGGCCGATGTCGACCGCCGTCAAACAGCTGTCATTGCCGCGCAAAAGCAATTAGTTCAAGCGCAATCACAGCAGCAAGTCGCCCAGAATCAGGCGGGCTATACCACGCTGTTGGCCACCAGCGATGGCGTCATTACTGCCACACTCGCTGAGCCAGGCCAGGTATTAGCAGCCGGGCAGCCTGTCGTGCAGTTAGCCAAAGCAGGCGAAACAGAGGTCTTTATTGATTTACCAGAAGCCCGCAGCACAGATTTAAAACCCGGCCAAAAAACAGAAATCAGCTTCTGGGCTCTGCCGGGAAAATCCTTTAACGGCAAGGTGCGTGAAGTCTCACCCGCAGCCGATCCGCTCAGCCGTACTTACCGCGCCAAAGTGTCATTAGAAAATCCGTCTGCGGAAATTCGTTTAGGCATGAGCGCCACAGTGAAAAGCAGCCAAAACAGCCATGCCGAAAACTCAACCACCCTGCCTCTGACCGCCATTTATGGAAAAGACAAAGAGCAGCGTGTATGGCTGGTGGAAAACCAGCGTGTAAAAAGCAAGCCGATTGATGCGCAAATCGATGCTCAGCACAAAAATAGTGAACAAGTTCAGGTTAAGGGGCTAAAAGCCGGTGATGTTGTGGTTACTGCGGGCGTGCATCTCTTGCGTGAAGGGCAAGCAGTCAGACTGCTGCCTGCTCAGGGAGAATAACATCGTGGAAAAACCTGATCTTACTAAGCAACGCTTTAACCTCTCAGCCTGGGCACTCAAGCATCAGTCGCTTGTGCTGTATCTGATGGTCGTACTGACTCTTGGCGGTATTCTGGCCTATGGCAAGCTGGGCATGAAGGAAGACCCGGAATTCACTTTCAAAGCCATGGTGGTCAGAAGCTTCTGGCCTGGCGCCAGTGCGCCAGAAATGGAGCAGCAGGTGACCGATAAGCTGGAAGAAGCGCTGCAGGGTATCGCTTATATTCACTTCACCAAAAGCTACTCCCGCAGCGGCGAATCACTGATCACGATTATGTTGCACGAAGATCAGAAAAATAATGTGGCCGATGCCTGGTATCAGGTCAGAAAGCGCATTAACGATGCAAAAGGCAAACTCCCCCCTGGTGTATCCGGCCCCTTCTTTAATGACGAGTTTGGCGACACCTATGGCAATCTCTATGCATTTACAGGTGATGGGTTTACCTATCCTGAGCTTAAGAAATATATCGAGCTGGCCCGCACCGAACTGCTGCGTATTCCAGATGTAAACAAGGCACTGCTTATTGGCCAGCAGGATGAAAAAATCTATGTGGAATACTCCAATGCCAAGCTGGCCAGCCTTGGTATTTCGCCTTTTCAAATTAATAAAGTTATTGCAGCCACCAATACCGTAACCCCGGCGGGGGCCATTGAAGGCAAAGATGAACACGTATATTTACGCGTAAGCGGCGGCTTTAATGCCGTAGATCACCTGCGCAGCCTTCCCATTACCGTGGCAGGAAAAACCTTCCTGCTGGGCGATATTGCACAGATATTCCGGGCCACAATTGACCCGCCACAAACCAAAATGCGCTATCAGGGGCAGGATGCGGTTGGCCTTGGAATCTCCATGCGTAAAGGTGGCGATGTCGTAAAGATGGGCCAGCAAATTGACGCGTCATTAGCCAAAATCAGAAGCAACCTGCCTGTAGGGATTGAAATTCATACCATTTCTGACCAGCCTGCCGTGGTGAAAAACGCCATTCATATTTTTATGAAATCACTGCTGGAAGCGGTAGTGATTGTACTGGCAGTGAGCTTTTTAAGCCTAGGCTGGCGTACCGGGATTGTGGTGGCATTGTCTATCCCGCTGGTTTTGTTGCTCACCTTTCTTGGCATGAATATTTTCAATTTGGAGCTGCAAAGGATTTCGCTGGGCGCACTGGTGATCGCGCTGGGCTTACTGGTGGACGATGCCATTATTGCCGTGGAAATGATGGCATTGAAGCTGGAGCAGGGCTGGAGCCGTTTTGATGCGGCCACTTTTGCCTATACCTCCACCGCTTTTCCCATGCTCACTGGCACTCTGATTACAGCAGCCGGCTTCTTGCCTGTGGGGCTGGCCAAATCAGATGCGGGTGAATATACCTTCTCGATTTTTGCGGTGATTGGTATTGCCCTTGTGCTTTCCTGGATTGTGGCCGTGGTGTTCACCCCCTATATGGGCTATCACCTGCTGCCGGAAACACCGCGCCATGAAGAGCACGATGTGTATCAGGGTGGTTTTTACGCGCGTTTTCGCAAGCTGGTGACATGGTGCGTCACCTGGCGCAAAACAGTGATTACAGCCACCCTGGGCGCGTTTCTGGTGGCCCTAGCTACCTTTGCCCTCTTTATCCCTCAGCAGTTCTTCCCGGCCTCTGCACGACCCGAGCTGATGGTAGATATGTGGCTGCCCTACACCGCCTCGTATGAAGCCACCGAGCGCGAGGTTAAGCGCATGGAAGCCATTGCAATGAAAGACCCCGATGTGGCCCATGTGACCAGCTATATCGGTGTGGGCTCGCCACGCTACTATCTGCCGCTTGACGAGCAAATGCCCAACTTAAACTTTGGCCAGCTCACCGTCATGACCAAGGATGAAAAAGTACGCGAGAACGTTTACAAACGTCTGAGCCAGAAATTTGCTGACGATTTCCCGCTGGTGCGGGGACGTGTCACCCGGCTGGAAAACGGCCCTCCTGTGGGTTATCCGGTGCAGTTTCGTATCAGCGGAGAAAACCCTGCCGAGCTGAACCGCATCGCAGCCCAGGTGGCAGATGCAATGCGCCAGAATCCGCATACCCGGCAAGTTCATACCGATTGGGGTGAAAAAGTAAAAGTTGTCCGGCTGCAAACAAAGCAAGATCGTTTACGCCAGTTGGGGCTGACTTCGCAAGAGCTGGCAACATACCTGCAAATGGCCGTATCCGGCATTACCGCCACTCAGTATCGTGAAGCGGATCAGAGCATCGATGTGGTCACCCGCCTGACCAGTAACGAGCGCACCCGTCTCGATTTTCTGAAAGATTTACGTGTGCCTCTGCCATCAGGGCAATTTGTACCGCTTTCCCAACTAGCAACCTTGCGGCTTGAGAACGAAGAAAGCCTGATCTGGCGGCGTAACCGGGTCGCCACGCTCACCGTACGTGCGGATGTGGCTGGCAGTGCCCAAGCCCCTGATGTGAGCAATGCACTGATGCCTGCGGTGCGTAAAATCGAAGCGAAGCTGCCACAGGGTTACCATATTGAAACCGGCGGCACGCTGGAGTCATCAGCAACGGGCCAGGAATCAATCAATAAAGTCATGCCCTTGATGCTGCTGGTGGTCATGACCCTGCTGATGCTGCAACTGCAAAGCATTCAGCGCATGATTATGGTGCTGCTCACCGCCCCGCTTGGCCTGATTGGCGTTGCGATTTCCCTGCTGCTGTTCCAAGCCCCGTTCGGGTTTGTGGCGATGTTGGGCGTCATCGCACTTTCAGGCATGATTATGCGTAACTCTGTCATTCTGATGGATCAGATTGAGCAGGACCGCGCGGCAGGGGATGATGCTTGGACCGCAGTGATTGAATCCGCAGTAAGGCGTTTCAGGCCTATTATGCTGACCGCTGCGGCAGCCATTCTGGCCATGATTCCGCTCACTCGTGACACTTTCTGGGGGCCAATGGCGATTGCCATTATGGGTGGTTTATTTGTTGCTACCGTTTTAACGCTATTATTTTTACCCGCTTTGTATGCCGCATGGTTCAGGCTAAGCCCGCCGGAAAGCAAAAAAGTATAATGCCCGGTACATAATTCATACGAAATTAAGACAATTTTAAAAAAAAGAAAGGGGATATTATTTTGCTTAGGCAAATTCCCCTTTTTTCGATCTGACAGCCGTAAAGCTTCACTCTCAGGACAATACCCGGCGCGTGAAAGCCCTGACTGCCCTGATAAAAATTTAACAGCCTATTTAACAGACACCTGAGACGCTAAAGATGAACAAAACTTTAATTGCACTGAGCATCGCCCTGCTTTCACAACCGCTCTTTGCAGCAGATTTACTTGAATCATGGCATGCAGCACAAAAATACGACGCTAATTTTGCCGCTGCCCGCGCAGGGCTTGATGCAGGCAGAGAGAAAGCCGAGCAGGGTAAAGCTTTATTACTGCCGCATATTACTTTATCTGGCAACGCCAATCGGGAGCAAACAAGCTACAGCCCTGAAAACTTTGACAGCACCACCCAAAATGGCAATAGCTATGGCTATAAATTAGGCCTTATCCAGCCTATTTACCGTGCAGAGGCATTTGCAGGCGCTGATCAGCTAAAAAAACAAACCGAACAGGCCGAAGTTATTTTCAGGGTAGCGGAACAAGACTTAATTCTGCGAGTGGCAAAAGCCTATTTTGAAGTTTTGGGAGCAGAAGAAAAAGTAAAACAAACAACAGCGCAAAAAGAAGCGGTAGCCCAGCAACTTGCTCAGGCAAAAAAATCTTTTGAAGTGGGTGTTTCTACTATTACCGATACAGATGAAGCACAAGCCCGCTTTGATGCTATCAACTCAGCTGAAATTGCCGCACATAATGATATGGCAATTAAACGAAATGCCTATGAGCAGCTCACTCAGCTCAGCCCGCTTAATCTGAAGCCAATCAGCAATCGCCAGCAGCCTGTACCACCGCAGCCTAATGATATGAATACATGGCTGCAACGCAGTGACAATGGCAGTTTAGTGATTGCAGGTCAACAATTAGGCTTAGATGTTGCCAGCCGCGAAATTGATAAATACCGCTTAGAAAGCTCCCCTACTCTCGATTTAACCGCTGGTTATGGAAATACCTGGAATTCAGCCGGCATATCCAAATCGGGTGGATTAGACCGTGCCAGCTCGGGTCAAATTGGTTTGCAATTATCAATTCCTTTGTATACGGGGGGGGATCGTTCATCCAAATTACGCGAAGCGCTCGCGAAAAAAGAACAACAACGCCAGACAGTAGAAGCCAGCCGCCGTGATACGGCTCAATTTACAAAACAAGCATTTTTAGGCGTGAGTTCTGGTGCGGCACAAATTGTCGCTTTACAGCAGGCGCTTAAATCAAGTGAATCATCATTAGCATCAACTAAATTAGGCAGAGAAGTTGGAGTACGTACAACGATTGATGTACTTAATGCCGAACAAACTTATTTCTCCACTCGTTATGACCTTACCGTAGCACGTTACACCTATTTGTATGCCCGTCTGCAATTGGCTGCAACCAGCGGAGAATTGTCTGAAAAAGATCTAAATTCAGTAAATCTTTGGCTAGGTAATTAAGAAAGCTTGAATTGTGGAGAATAGATATCCATAATCCGTTCGGTGGAGTACCCCAATTCAAAGACCCAAGGAGAATTACCATGATTGATCTATCCCCACTGAGCTATAGCGAGTTAGTTGAACTCAAAAAAAACCTGGAAGTTGAAATTGTTCGCCGCAAAGAATCAGAAAAGCAAAATCTGATTGCTGAACTGCAAAACCTGGTTGCTTCTAAAGGCTTCTCATTGTCCGACGTATTGGGCACAAGCAGCGACAAAAAAGCAGCTAAAAAAGCAGCTTCTACAGCTAAAGCACAATTCCGTAATCCAGCTGATGCAGAACAAACATGGACTGGCCGTGGCCGTAAGCCACAATGGGCAATTGAATTCCTGGCAACAGGCCGCTCATTAGAAGAATTGCGCATTGCTTAATTGACTGCGTTTTTTATGAAATGACGAATAGACCCGTAGTGCCTTGATCTGTAAGAGATCCTGACGCAATAAGAAATCAGATATCAATCTGATTCCTTCTGCCAAAGACCTTTTAAAAAGAAAAAGAAACCGTAAATATCCGTGTAATTTTATAAAAAATTAAAGCTATGCACGTAAGACCAAACAAGGCAGCCCAGGCTGCCTTGTTTGTATTGAGCCGTACAAAATCCCCTTCCTTACCTGTGAATCATTGCCATGTCGCATCCTCTCACCGCAAAACTGAATCCTGAACAAGCCGCAGCCGTTGAATTACCTCCGGAACATGCGCTCATTCTTGCGGGTGCCGGCAGTGGTAAAACCAGTGTGCTCACCACCCGTATTGCTTGGCTTTTATCAACCGGGCAATGCAGCCCTGCAGGTTTATTGTCTGTTACCTTTACCAATAAAGCCGCCAAAGAATTGCTGATGCGTATTACCGCCATGATGCCCCTTAATCCGCGCGGATTATGGATTGGGACATTTCATGGTTTATGTAATCGTATGCTGCGTTTGCACTGGCGGGATGCTGGCTTACCCGAAACTTTTGCAATTTTGGATTCTGCCGAACAACTGTCGTTAATTAAACGCATATTGAAAGCTTTAAATATAGATGATGAAAAGTATCCGGCAAAAGTAGTCCAGCAATATATTAATGGGCATAAAGAAAATGGCCGCCGGGCCGGTGATACAGACGCATGGGATGATTATTCGCGCATGCTGCGATTAATTTATGAAGAATACGAGAAACAATGCCAGCGGGAAGGTGTCGCTGATTTCTCTGAATTATTACTACGCTGTTACGAATTACTTTCTAAAAATGAATCTTTGCGTGAACACTATCAAAGCCGTTTTCGCCACATTTTAGTCGATGAATTTCAGGATACAAATAAGCTGCAATATGCTTGGTTAAAACTTTTAGCCGGCCAGAATAATGCGCTATTTGCTGTAGGTGATGATGATCAGTCGATTTACGCATTTCGCGGTGCAAATGTAGGAAATATGCATGATTTTCAAAGCGATTTTTCTGTAAAACATGTGATTCGCTTAGAGCAAAATTACCGCTCCCAAGGCAATATCTTAGATGCTGCCAATGCGGTAATTAGTAATAACCAAAATCGTTTAGGTAAAGAATTGTGGACAAGCGAGCCAGCTGGCGAGCCAATTCGTGTTTTTGAAGCTGCCACTGATTTTGAAGAAGCCGCATTTATTGTAGAAGAAGCTCAAACCCTGATGAGGGAAGGCACGGCAGCCAACGATATTGCAATTCTCTACCGTGCGAATGCCCAATCCCGTGTGATTGAGCATGCTTTATTTACAGCAGGCGTACCTTACCGGGTGTATGGCGGTTTACGCTTTTTTGAACGCCAGGAAATCAAGCACGCACTTGCTTATTTACGGCTAATTGCCAACCCAGGCGACGATAATGCCCTGCTGCGCGTGATCAACTTCCCCACACGGGGCATCGGCGCCCGCACCATAGAAAGCATTCAGGAAACCGCCCAGCACAGCAGTACCACGCTTTGGCAGGCTGCCTGCTCGGGAGCAGCCGGACGCGGCGCGGCTGCGGTCAGAAAATTCGCTGAAATCATTGAAACTATGCGCTCGCAGGCAACAGGCCTTGCCATGCCGGAGCTGGTCGATATGATGCTGGATCTCTCTGGCCTGCGCGCCCATTATCAGGCAGATAAAGAAGGAGAAGAGCGGCTGGCCAACTTGGGCGAGCTGATTAATGCAGCCACCAATTTTGTGCAGGAAGATGAAAACAATCTGATCGCCTTCTTATCTCATGCCAGCCTTGAGGCTGGAGACCATCAAGCGGGCGCTCACGAAGAAGCCCTGCAGCTGATGACCGTACATGCATCCAAAGGTCTGGAGTTTCATGCCGTGTTTTTATGCGGCCTTGAAGAGGGGCTTTTCCCCCACGACAACAGCATGAATGATGCAAGGGCTGTGGAAGAAGAGCGCCGCCTGATGTACGTTGCGATTACCCGTGCACGCCGCCGTCTTTACATTACCCTTGCACAAAGCCGTATGCTGCATGGGCAAACACGATACGCCGTAGCCAGCCGCTTTATGCAGGAGATTCCTCAGCAGCTGCTAAAATTTCTGAATCGTGGTTATGCGCCGCAAGGTTATTCGGGCCCGGCCACCGTAGCCAGCAAAATCAAAGCCCCCACACCAGAGCATGGTCTTGCGATTGGCACAAATGTAGAGCATCCAAAATTTGGTCAGGGTGTCGTTACCGATCATGAAGGCGGAGCCAATGGCAATGTGCAGGTCAATTTTGCAACGGCAGGATCTAAATGGCTAGCAGTGGCTTACGCCAAGTTAAAAGTAATCTGATAGCTGTTGTTCAGCCAGCGCCACAGGGAGGAGTCTGTATGCGGGCTGACTCAACAGAAATTCTGCGCCCTGCCCGGTTAATCTATGGCAGGATTGATGCGTTTTAAACGGACAATACGCCTTAAATCATGGCTGAAAAAATAAGCGCCTTCTCGGTTATCTCCTCTGCCACAGCCAAGCGTAAAGCGGCCAATGGAATCCCCGATGTCGCCTCTTTACGTGTGCTGATTATTGATCCGCTGGCGGAAGTCAGACGCAGCCTTGGGATGATCCTGGGCCAATACGGCACCAGCCATATTGATCATGCCAGCAATAGCACTGAAGCCTTAGCCAGTATGAAAAAGCTTAAATACGAGCTGATTCTTTGCGAATATGACTTAGGCAAAGGCCAAGATGGATTGTTTTTATTTGATGAAGCAAGGCGGCTTGATTTACTTAAAGCGTCTTCAATTTTTATCATCACCACTGCCGAACGACAGGCGCAAAAAGTACTGGGCGCTGCTGAGCAATCCCCCGATGCTATTTTGCTCAAGCCCTTCACTGGCGAAATGCTCTACAGCCGGGTACTCAGTGCCTTACAAAAGAAAGTGCGCTTTAAATTAGTTGATGAAGCCATCATGGCGCATGATTTCTTAAGTGCGATCCAGCTTTGCAGCAAGGCGGCCAATACCAGCGCCGAATACACCCAGGATTTTTTACGCCTTAAAATTCATCTTCTGCTGCGCATTGGCGATTGGGTTAGCGTGCGGGATCAGTGCAGGCAGCTGTTGGTAGAACAAGAATTACCATGGGCAAAAATGGCTTTGGGCAAAGCACTCTACCAGCTGAAAAACTACTCGGAAGCACTGACGGTTTTTAAGGCCATTATCAGCGCACATAAACACGCACTGGAAGCCTACGACTGGCTGGCCCGTGCACAGCAGGCCATCGGTGAAGATAACGCCGCCCAGGAAACGCTGAAGCGAGCGATTAATAAATCCCCTTTTGTGGTCACCAGGCAGCGTCAGCTGGGTGAAGCCGCGCTTAAAAGCGGAGATCTGGCCACGGCCGAAAACGCCCTGCTTGAAACCGTAAAAATCTCCAGACACTCCTTTTTACGCAACCCCGCTGATTACGGCCAGCTGGCCGACGTGCAGATCAGCCGGGGAGATGTAGCCGCTGCCAGGCTCACCGTAGAAGAAATCCGTAAAGACTTTAAAGACCCTCAGGTCAGCGTGCTGGCCGATGCGTTGGATGCAGACATTTATATGCATCAGGGCGATATAGAAAAAGCTCAGAATCAGCTCAGAACAGCGCTGGGGCAGCTGGTTCAGCTTACCCTGCCGCCATCAGTAATGGTGGGCATGGCGCTGGCTAAAGCCTGCTTTAATCAGAAGCAGGAAGCCCTCGCTGAGATTGTGGTGCGTAATCTGCTGAAAAACAGCCATGATGATCTGAACCTTGCCAGCAAAATCACCACGCTTTACCGCCAGCATGGTCATCAGGATCAGGCAGAACAACTCATTAAAGAAAACAGCGCCAGTATTGTGGCACTCAATAATGAGGCCGTAAAAATGGCACGCAGTGGCGATCTGGCAGGCGCGGCAGAACTGTTTATCCGCGCAGCCACCGATATGCCTGGAAATATACAAGTGCTGCTGAATACTGTGAACGCCCTTCTCGCCTATACCAATCAGCATGGCTGGCATCAGGAATGGATGCAGCTCAGCAATGATTATTTGCTGCGCATCCATGATCTGGATCCCGGCAATGGCCGGGGTTTGCAACTGCAAGAATTTTTTCGTAAAACAAAACAGCGCTACGGCATCAGCGAGTAAACCAGCGGGCAAATCGATCAATCCCCAGCAAAAACCCAAATGCAACTCTACAATAAGGAAGAAGCCAAAGTACTGCTTGCTTACAAAATGCAACAGCAAGAGACAGAGTCAAGATCAACGAGGAACAAAATCATGCAAACCAGCACCAAGATTGACGATCATAAAGGCCGGATTATGCTGAACGGCAATTTTACGTTTGAATCGCACCGCGAGTTTAAACAAGCCACAACAGCAGCACTTGAGACTCCAGGCCTTACTGAACTTGAAATGGATTTCAGCGCCGTCGACTATATGGATTCCGCCGCCTTGGGCATGCTGCTGCTGCTGAACGAGCGGGCCAATGGCCGCAAAGTGACCCTGATTAACTGTAGAGGCACTGTGAAAGCCGTACTGGAAATTGCTAATTTTGGCAAAATATTTGAAATCAAATAATAAAAAAAGAGCACCGTCATTTGAATACGGTGCTCTTTTTAAAATGCCAGTCAGCACTGATCTGCTTTGGCACTTCCTTTTACCCAGCTTCCCAGCAGGGCGTAACATACTGCTAATAACGTCGGGCCTAAAAAGACCCCCAATAAACCAAATGACAAAGCCCCGCCCAAGACGCCAAATAAAATCAAAATAAATGGTAAATCGCTTTCTTTACCAATAAAGAGCGGTTTCACCACATTATCAGCAGTTCCCACTACAAAAATCATCCAAAGCGCCAGGAAAACTGCCCAGCCCGTATGCCCCTGATAATAAAGCCAGGCCGCAGCTGGTAAACCAATCAGCCCGGGCCCGCCCGGTAAAATAGAAAGAAAACAGCTGGCAAAACCCAATGTCAGAGAATTAGGCACACCGGCAATCAAGAAACTAAACCAAGCTAAAACCCCTTGCACTAAAGCCGTTCCTAAAAAGCCATAGACCACGCCTCTGATCGTGCCTGCTGCAACCTGTAAAAGTGATTCTGCTTTCTCACCTGCAATACGCCACATCATGCCTTTCAGCCATACAGCAGCGCGTTCCCCGTGTAAATAAAAGAAAAAGGCCACAATCAAACTTAAGGCCAGTAATAAAAATCCGCCACCAACAATACCGCCAAAACGTAATAAACCCGATGCCACAGGCCCGCTTAAACCACGAATACGCTCTAATAGCGCAGGATCACCCTGACCAAGCTTGATCCAGAATCCATTGATCCACTCGCCCAAATAGGGAAACGTACTCACCCAGGCAGGTAAATCCGGCCAGCCCAGCTGAAATTGCAAACTCACCGTTTTAATCAATGAACCCGCCTGACTGGCAAATTCAAACCCGGCAAGAAGCAAAGGTAAAACTAAAAACGTCAGTAAAGCCGTAATAAAGAGCAGGGCTGCAGTAAAACGACTACCTCTGCAAAGTCTTACTAAATACTGATAAGGCTTCCAGGTGGTATAAACCAGAATGGCCGCCCAAATAACTGAAGCAAGAAATGGGGCCATAATCATTAAACCCAACCAAATTAAAGCTCCGACAGCCATAATTGCTGCCAGAGGCTCAATCAAATCAGAACTACGTATACGCATATCAGCTCGCCTTTAGCCTTCGGAATGGGCGCTGTTAGCATACCCTTAAATAAGCGCTCTGGCCGTTACATATTGCCTGAGAATATTCCTTTTTTTTACTTTAGTATTTTTAATCAAAGCTGATTATGCAGAAGACAGCCCGATCAAATACCCGCCTTTTTTTTCAGTATTGAAAGCTGATGTATCTGAAGTGCCATATTCTTTAACAACGCACAGCCTTCCCCTGAGGCTGCGTTTTACCCTGTTTTAAATAAGTTTTTTTAAGATTTAAATCAGCATATAAAAACAGTCTGATTTAGTCATGATATAGGTGTGAAAACCGCTTGGTCTGGGCAATTAAGCCCGAAACGATCACAGCAGCCTCATGACGGCCAGCAATCGTATTTATTTTTTCATCACATTCTTCCAATGCCAAATGAATCTCACAAGCCAAATGAAACAATAAGGTTTCTTCCTTTAAAGGTGCCATGGGAAGGTAGTAATTAATTTCATCAACGATATGATCCGCTAATTCATTAGAATACTGTGCTGGAGATGTCAAAATACGTTCATATAAACGCACGCCGATCACACCAAGCGCAAGCAGCTGGGTGGGCATGATTAAACTCCTATTCCATAAACATTAATCCACTCTAGCCTTTACTAAACACCACAATTGCCCCTCCCGTCGGATGGTGATTTTGAGTGGGGTACTCCACTCGATTTTTGTAATTAATTACAAAAAAATCCACCCCAGATGCAAAAAAATATGCCGTGCAATCATGCTTGTAAGTAATTCTCCGCCCCCTGAAGCCTGAACCGGCTCCACGACGGATTTCAGATTGTCATACACCATGCGCAGCGGCACGCCGCCGAAGAAGGCAAAGGCGCGATCATGCGCATCGAAGACCATCTCTAGGGTTTCCCGTTGATAGACCGCCGTAAAGCATTTCCGACTATAGGTTATAGCGAAAATGGGCCACTTTAATGATCTGAAGTACGCCAATAATTTCGACCTGCTCATGGCTCCAGTCAAACTAACAAACCTCGCCCGGCGCAAAGACCAGCGGGACAAAGGGCTGCTTGCTGCCGGATGCGACGGCGCTGGACTTCCACTGTCTAACGAAACGCTGAATGCTGTAGTAGGCCCCGGCCTAGGGTCTGTTGACGTTTCATTCACAATTGCGCACGAGATGACGACACCGTATTTCGGCAATGATGTCCATAGATAACACCCTAAGTTTCTCTGGCTAAATACCGGATGGCTATACAACTGGGGTGGAAACTACCCCCTGTGTCAGGATAGTTGAGATACTCCCTTTTCAGGGATTCCAACTTACTCAGGGGGCTGGTTACTTATCATGTCGCGTATTCCCAAGGCTCGTAAAGATGCCATTTTAAGCAAAATGCTTGCTCCTCATCCGGTCAGCATCAGGCAGTTGGCATTGCAAGAAAACCTCTCCGAAGCCACGCTGTACAATTGGCGCAATCATCTTCGCCAGGAGGGCCGCTCCGTGCCCGAACATCATCGCAGCAGTGAAAACTGGTCTGCCCAAACCCGCTTTGCCGTGGTCGTCGAAACCATTGCCATGTCCGAAATCGAGCTCAGCGAATATTGTCGTGCCAAGGGTTTATTCCCGGAGCAAGTGAAACAATGGCGCGATCTCTCCATTCAGGCGCAAGGCCAGGCTGAAGCCAGCACGCCGGAGCAGGCACAAGAAAACAAAACCCTACGCAAGCAAAACAAGCAGCTGGAGCGGGAAATTCTGCGTAAAGATAAGGCACTGGCGGAGGCGGCCGCGTTGCTGATTCTGCAAAAAAAGGTGCGCGCCCTTTGGGGCGAACCCGAGGAAGACTGACATCATTGGATCAACGGGAGCGGCTGACCACTTGGATCAGACAGGCGTGCCAAGCCGGTGCGAGCTTATATCGTGCCTGTGAAACGATCGGCATTTCGGTGCATAGCTGGTATCGCTGGCAAGCCGCAGGTAAGGTGATCGCGGATCAGCGGCCCTTGGTCAAACGGAACGATCCGGCGAACAAACTCAGCGAAACGGAGCGCCAAGCGATTTTATCGGTCTGTAACAGCCCACGTTTTAACAGCGCTCCACCCAGCCAGATCGTACCTATTCTGAGCGACGAAGGTCGCTATTTAGCTTCTGAATCAACGATGTACCGCGTACTGCGTCAAGCCAATCAGCTTCAGCATCGTGGGCGGGCCGCCAAAGCGGTGCGCAAAGCCAAGCCGACCA
>NZ_PDZG01000069.1 GCF_002735645.1 Iodobacter sp. BJB302 | reverse complement strand
GACTCGGAACTGGAGCTGGCAAGATGAAGTGCAATTGAACCCGGACCGGGCTATTGAGCCTAAAACAGGCGAGGAATTACAGGTCGCTTAAATCGTAAAAACATCTCAACTATCTTGACAATTACCGACTTTGCGCCACCACAAAATATCCCCTGCCCTGCCTGGATATCAGTAAATTTCGCGCACGTAAGCGATCCAGCGCATCAATGACCGTAAATTTACCCACCCCCAAGAGCAAAGTTAACTCTCTGACGGAGGGCAACTTGCTACCCGCAGGCAACACGCCGCTCTCTATTGACGCAGATACAACCTCAATTATTTGCCGGACTTTAGAAGTCCCTTTTTGAAAATGAACAGCAGGAAATGTCATGGAACTCTCTTTGTTTGCCGCATATTTTACCGGTAAAGCAAGGCCGGTTAAATCATTACTTAAGCTGTATGCCCCTTGTTATTCAAACTACACTGGCTAAATCAGGCCTTGCAATATTTTAAATAAAAAAATGCTATTTATTCAAAATAAATAAATTTACAAAACAGTAACACTGATTTTTTTAATTTATTGATCCCCAGGCAGCCCCAAATTTAACGCCCATACCGGACCAAATAAAAAAGCGCCCAGCAATATCAATTCGCAGATATAAATTCACGTTTCTGTATTAGAAAAAACCATAAAGGATGCTGCAGAATGACTACAGGACTAAGCCTTGATAATTTCGTATATTCTGTTATTTTTTGCTTTACGATGACATTCAGCCCGGGGCCAATGACCATTTTCTTGCTTAGCCTTGGTCTGAAAAGTGGATTGAAAAGTGCGCTCCCTGCACAAATGGGTGCAAGCCTTGCTTATTTAATTTCAATTATTATTTTTTCTATAGGCCTTTCAGAAATAATTAAGAATTACCCACTGCTAACTCACACCATTCAACTCATAGGCATCAGCTATATTATTTATCTTACTTACAAACAATGGACCAGCAAAGAAATACAAATAAACACTCATATAGATCTTAAGAACTTCAAAGATTTATTTAGCAAAGGGATGCTAACAGGAATTTCTAATCCAAAAACAATCCTGATGTTTACAGCTGTTTTTCCTCAGTTTTCAGCACATAAAGATCACCAAATGACAGATATTTCTATTTTAGGAATCACATTTCTTGTTCTTCAATTTGCCAGTGGTTGCAGCTATTGTTATTTTGGCCAGCGGATTAAGCCACTACTTGATCAGCCATCCAGGCAATCTTTACTGCATAAAACCAGTGCCGTTTTACTTCTGGCCGTAGCCGCAATGCTCGCTCGCAGCTTTCTGGCATAAAATCCCCCTGCCCTTCTGCTCTTGCTGCCTGTCAATTCGCGTATCATGGTGAACATCCTGTTTGCCCTTTGCGCCCATGCTGCCGATTCTCTATTCCTTCCGCCGTTGCCCCTATGCCATGCGTGCCAGAATGGCGATTCAGTATTCTGGTATTCAAGTTGAATTACGTGAAATTGTGCTGAGAGATAAGCCTGCAGAATTACTGCTCGCCTCGCCCAAAGGCACCGTGCCGGTATTGGTTTTAAATAATGAAAATGTCATAGAGCAAAGTCTGGAGATTATGCAATGGGCATTATTGCAAAATGATCCGCAGCAATGGCTTTGTCGGCAAAGTACGGTACTAAGCACCCAAATTGCCCTATTAATAGATCATAATGATCGGGTATTTAAAACGCATCTTGATCAATATAAATACGCTGACCGCTATCCTGATCAGCCCAAAGAATACTATCGTCATCAGGGTGAGTTATTTTTATGTGATTTAGAAACCCGGTTGGCGCAGACTACTTTTCTACTCTCGAATAAAATCAGCCTGGCAGATGTAGCGATATTTCCTTTTATTCGCCAGTTTGCCGGCGTTGATCCAAAATGGTTTGACGCTGCGCCCTATCCTAAGTTAAAGCAGTGGTTGAATTTTTTCTGCAGCAGCCGTGATTATCAAAACGTGATGCAAAAATTTGCAGTCTGGCAGGCAGGGGCCCGCCCTTTTATTTTTCCTTAAAATACAATTACGCAATCCAAGTTGCTGTTTTTTAGGTAACCTTGCAACTTGAATGTGCATTAAGAGTCATTGTGAGCCAATTTATACGCCTAACGATGGATGACATTGCCCGCCTGGCCAATGTTTCCAAAACCACGGCCAGCCTTGTCCTTAACGGACGCTCGGCAGAATACCGTATCGCGGAAGCCACCAAGGAGCGCGTACTGGCGATTGCACGCGAGCATCATTTTCAGCCCTCGCAATCAGCCAAAACGCTGCGCTCCCGCAAAAGCGGCACTTTAGGTTTACTTGTGCCGGAGCTCAGCAACTTTGCCCACGCCAGCCTGGCGCAAGCTTTAGAGCCATTATGCCGCGAGGCAGGCTATCAGCTGCTGGTGATGAGCAGTAATGAGCAGGCCAGCATGGAAACAGCAGGCATTGAGCATCTGCTCACCCGCCAGGTAGACGGCCTGATTGTGGTGCCCTGCAGCAGCGATGCCACACAATATTTAAAATGGTCTTTGCGCCTGCCGCTGGTGTTTGTTGACCGCCATATTAAAAACTGCCCGATTCCCTTTGTGGTCACCGACGCCATTGATGCCGTTACCTCCTTGGTCATGCAAACCATCGCGGGCGGCAGCAAAGAAGTGGTTTATTTTGGCGGGCAAGCCGATTTATCCCCCAGCCAGGACCGGCTGGCTGGCTATCGCAAAGGTTTGGAATTAAGCGCTGTGCCAGAGCAGGAATATTGGGTCTGGCAAAGAGATTATCTGCGCCCATCGGGCTACAGCATGATGGCTGAATGCTATGAGCGCCTTGGGCATTATCCCGACAGCCTGTTTACCGGCTCGCTGACCCTGCTGGAAGGCGCGCTGGCGTATATCAACGAAAAACAAAATGGCATGCCCAGGCATTTAATGACTTTTGACGATCATAACCTGCTCAACTGCCTGCCCTGGGGTATTCAATCCGTGGTGCAAGACAGCCAGCAGCTCGCCAGCGAAAGCCTTGCAAGAGTCTTAAAACTGATGCAGGGCGAAGCGGTGGATTCGGTGTGGATTGCTGCAAGCTTGCATCAGCGTAGTTAAGAGTGAGTGGCAGACCGGTTGGCCTGCGCGGGCCGCCCGCCGCCCTGTCAGCCTGTATCACCCATCCCCAAGCCACTAGGGTCTGTTGACGTTTCATTCACAATTGCGCTGAGCCGGAAAACGGCCAAGCACAAGGCATGCGACGAAGGCAATAACTGGTTATTGTCGAGGAGCATAACGCAGTGAATGAAACGTCAACAGACCCTAGCATTAAATGCCATATTCTTATCTGCGCTAAAGATGTACTATAAATGCTTATTTTAAAGTCCGGACAACCGCGATGCGCCTGAATGTTTTTACTGATTACTGTTTGCGCACTTTAATTTACGTTGGCGTACAAAATGATGGCATTGTAACGCGAGGGGAGATTGCCTCGGCCTATGGCGTTTCTGACAATCATCTAATGAAAGTCATGAGCTTTCTGGCGCGTAATGGTTTTTTAGAAACCACCCGGGGCAAAGGGGGTGGGATGCGCTTATCCCGCCCGGCAAATCAGATCAGCGTTGGCGCTTTGGTGCGCCTCAGCGAGGCAGACAGCCCGGTTGTAGAATGCTTTGATCATGCACATTCCAGCTGCAGCATTGATGGTATCTGCCGCTTAAAAGGCGTGCTGTTTGAGGCTATGCAGGCATTTTACAGCGTGCTGGACCGCTATACCCTGCAGGATTTAATTAAGAATCCAGCCGAGCTGAACGCAATTTTTAGTATTCCCTTAGTACAGGTAAAAGACTGATCTAGGAGCGCCCCATCTCTGGCAACCCAAGCCTTAAAACACGAAGGCCACAGAGACCTCGACGTTTCATGGGGAAAACCGTTTTTAGTACCCTTTCTTTACGCTTTTTCAAACCTGACCAATCAAGTTTTCAGCCTTTCAAATCTGCACTGCAACACCAGACAACCATGACCCAAATAAATAATCCCCAGCACGGCATCACCCTGGAAAAAATCCTGACCGATTTAGTCGATCATTTTGGCTGGCCAGAGCTGGCCCGCCGTATCCCGATTCAATGCTTTGAAAAAGACCCATCCATCAAATCCAGCCTAAAATTCCTACGCCGCACCCCTTGGGCACGCAGCAAAGTAGAAGAGCTGGACGCCAGAATGCGCCGCTAACACAAAAGATCCTGCATCCTCAAAAGTTAGTCATACCCCATCTTCAAACACATGATGCAGCCCGGCCTCAACACCCTGCAAAAAAATATATAAAAATCTTCGTCATATTTTGCCAGTCTGCTACGACTAAGGATCAGCAAGTAATCATGCTTGTTGACTATCCTGCAAAAATTGGAGATTGACCATGAATCGTATAACCGGAGCAACCTTAGCCGCGGCAGCTGCAACACTTTTCACTTTTGCGGCGCATGCTGAGGAAATGCCCGCATCAGGCGATGCAAGCAAAGAAGTAAAGTGCGCGGGGATTAATAGCTGTAAAGGCACATCCATGTGTAAAACAGCGGATAACGCCTGCAAAGGACAGAACGTTTGTAAAGGTCATGGTTGGCTGCCGGCAGCCAGCGCCAAAGCTTGCGGCGATCAGGGCGGGAAAGTTTTATAAACTCAATATTACAAAGGGGGCCCTCTCAGCTCCCTTTTTATTTGAGCGATAAATAATCAATTATTCAAAGCCTTTTGGTCTGATCTGCAGCCTGATTTCGGGCTGCAATTCCTTTACAAAAGGAGCCCGCCCCTTTTTTTATCTGAGCCACTATGAATCAAACTCTCAAAGGCTTTGGACTCGGTCTGCGACCAGAACACTATGCTGATTTTTTAGCCCGGAAACAGCCCGTGGACTGGCTGGAAATCATTTCAGATAATTACCTCGTTCCCGGTGGCAAGCCACTTTATTACCTGGAGCAAATTCGCCGTGATTATCCAATGGTGATGCACGGTGTGGCGATGAATTTGGGCTCGGTTGATCCCATTGATTTTAATTACCTTGCAGAGATTAAAGCTTTGGCCAAGCGTGTTGAGCCATTGGCGATTTCAGATCATCTTTGCTGGACAGGCGTGGACGGCAAATACCTGCATGATTTGCTGCCAATTCCCTATACCGAAGAAGCGGTCAGACATGTGTCCGGAAGAATCCGGCAGGTGCAGGATTTTCTGGGCCGGCGGCTGGTAATTGAAAACGCCTCGACCTATCTCGAAGCCCAAGCCAATCTGCAAGAGTGGGAATTTATCAGCGCCATCCTCTCTGAGGCCGATTGCGAGCTACTCCTCGACATTAACAATATCTATGTTTCCAGCCGTAATCATTGTTTTGATCCGCTGCGCTATTTACAAAATATTCCCCGCCAGCGCATCGCCTATACTCACCTGGCTGGGCACACCGATTATGGCGATCATTGCATAGATACCCACGATCAGGCCATCTGCACCGAAGTGTGGTCTTTATATGCTCAAGCGATAAGCCAATGGGGTGCGATTCCCACCATGATTGAGCGCGATGCAAATATCCCGGCTCTGCCCGAATTATTAGCCGAGCTGGATCAAGCCCGCCAGACAGGAGCTACCCATGAATCTGCACGCATGGCAGCGTGATTTACAGGCCAGTATTCTGACGGCCAGCGATCAAATGCAGCAGCCGCTCAATCAGGGAAGTATCAGCCGCAAGCGGGAAATCGCCATCTACGCTGATGGCTATTTTTTGCGCTTAGCCGAGGCGTTGCAAAACAATTACCCAGCCCTGTTTCAAATTCTGGGCGACGATGATTTTTACACCCTGGCCCGTACTTATCTGCCCGCCCATCCCTCATCGCACCCATCGATACGCTGGTTTGGCGATCAGCTGGCCACCTTCCTCGCGCAGGAGGCACCCTATGCCAGCGTCCCCATTTTTGCTGAACTCGCTGCTTTTGAATGGGCTTTGCGCCATGCCGTGGATGCCGCTGACGCCCCCCTGATGACGCTGGAAAACCTCCAAGCGATTCCAGCCGGGGATTGGGGCCAGCTGAGCTTTAAGCTGCATCCTTCCTTAAGTATTTTATCGCTGCAATGGAACGCGCCTAAGGTGTGGCAAGCACTGATGGCAGAGCAAACGCCGCCAGAGCCACAATGCCTTCCACAGCCCTGTTTAGTCTGGCGAAAGCCTGATTTAAGCATCCATTGGCGCAGTGCCAATCCAGCAGAAATTCATGCCTTAAACTTACTGGCCAGCGGCGCAAACTTTTCCTCCATTTGTGAGGCACTCCTGAGCGACGATATCAACGACGTGCCTCTGACAGCCGCAGTTTTTTTACGAACATGGATTGAGCAGGGGCTGATTACAGCCGTCCCTGCTCAGAAAATACACTCAGGATAAGGCTTCAAACCAGCCATCCCCAAGTACTTGTATCGGGGCCCCAGCGGTGCTGCCCGGGGGGCCTTCACTTAACAATACTTCCAGCCGGGAAGTGCCTACCTCCACACCAAACTTATCTAAATTTAAATATGCATATTATTTACATCTTTTTAAAATATGTATATATTATGCATATATAAATCTCAACACACCTCACCCACCCGGAGCACATCATGCATAAAACGCGTAATCTCTGGCGCTCGCTTGCGGTTATTTTCTTCCTGTCTTTTGCCGTGCTCGGCTGGATAGGTCGGGAAATTTACCTGGAGAAACCGCCGATTCCCCAACAAGTTTTAAGTAGCAGCGGCAAGCTGCTGTATAGCGGCGAGCAAATTCAGCGCGGGCAGGAGGCCTGGTTGTCCGCAGGTGGCCAGCAGATGGGTTCGGTTTGGGGGCATGGCAGTTATGTCGCTCCTGATTGGTCTGCCGATTGGCTGCACCGCGAAGCGGTTACCCTGCGTGACATCTGGGCGAAACAGCAGTTTAAAAAAGACTACAGCCAGCTGAGCCGTGAAGAGCAAGCGCCGCTGGATGCACGTTTAATCTCGGTGATGCGTAGCAATACTTACGATAAAGCCAGCGACACGCTCACTATCCAAGCAGACAGAGCCGTGGCGATCGAACAAGTAGCGCAGCACTATATGGGCCTGTTTGGTAGCGATACTTCGCAAGACAAGCTGCGCGAGCAATACGCGATGATTTCTGGCTCGATTAAAAATGCTGACGACTTGAAAGCACTGCCTGCTTTCTTCTTTTGGTCTGCATGGTCAGCCACCACTAATCGCCCCGGCCTTGATCATATTTCCTACACCAGCAACTGGCCGCACGAGCCACTGGTGGCTAATACCCCGACCACCGGCACCAGCGTTTGGTCGATTGCCAGCATTATTCTGTTGATCGCCGGTATTGCAGCCATGGTCTTATTCCACCAAATGCACCGCGATGAAGAGCCGGTGATTTGCCCAGAAAATGATCCGCTGGTCACCTTGAAACTGACGCCATCGATGAAAGCCACCATGAAGTATTTCTATGTGGTGATTGGCCTGCTGATGGCGCAAGTGGGGATGGGGATTATCTCCGCCCATTACCAGGTAGAAGGCGGTAGCTTCTTTGGGATTCCGCTGGCAGAAGTACTGCCGTTTACCATTAGCCGCACCATTCATACTCAGCTTGGCGTGTTGTGGATTGCCACCGCATGGCTGGCAACGGGCCTGTTTTTAGCGCCGGTATTAGGTGGCAAAGAGCCTAATATGCAAAAACTCGGCGTGGATGTGTTGTTTTATGCGCTGCTCTTGATTGTGGTTGGATCGATTGCATGTGGCTGGGTCGGTACCTTACAACGTTTGGGTACCAGCTATAGTTTTTGGCTGGGCAATCAAGGCTTGGAATACACCAGCATGGGCCGTGTCTGGCAAATCCTGCTGTTTATTGGCCTGCTGATTTGGGCGGGCTTACTAGGACGTGGCTTATGGCCCGCACTGCGTAAACCATCAGAAAGCCAAGGCCTGATCGCCATGGTGTTTATCTCTGCAGTATGTATCGGCCTGTTTTACGCATCATCCCTTGTATGGGGGCAAAAAACCCATTACGCGCTGATTGAATACTGGCGCTGGTGGCTGGTGCATCTATGGGTAGAGGGCTTCTTTGAAGTATTTGCCACCGCCGTGATTGCGCTGCTGCTCAGCCGCCTGGGCTTGATCCGTGCCGCATCGGCCAACCGCGCTATTGTGCTTGAAACGATTGTGTTCTTATTTGGCGGTATTTTAGGCACGCTGCATCACCTTTACTTTACCGGCTCTCCAACTAGCGTCATTGCCGTCGGCGCGATGTTCTCTGCCTTAGAAGTAGTGCCATTGGCGCTGATTGGTGCAGAAGCCTATCAAACCTATCGTCACAACCAAGCGGCACCATGGGTTGCTAAATATCGTTGGGCAATTATGTGTTTTGTGGCGGTCGGGTTTTGGAATACCGTGGGCGCGGGCTTGCTGGGCTTTGCGATTAACCCGCCGATCTCGCTGTATTACGTGCAAGGCTTAAACATGACCGCAGCCCACGGCCACGCCGCGCTATTTGGGGTGTACGGCATGCTGGGTATCGGCCTGATGTTGTTCTGCTTACGCGGCCTTGCGCCTGCAGCTAATTGGAATGACAAGCTGCTAAAACCGGCTTTCTGGTCGCTGAATATTGGCCTGTTTATGATGGTATTTATGTCGCTGCTGCCATCCGGTATTTACCAAGCCATTGCCAGCGTAGAACACGGCCTGTGGTATGCCCGCTCCGCCGAGATCATCCATTCCCCTGTGATGGAAGCCCTAGTCTGGCTGCGCGTGCCTGGCGATATCGTGTTCTCGGCAGGTGTGGTGTATCTGGCCGTATTTGCCCTGAAACTACTGGGCCGAGATCGCAGCCAGCCTTTACCTGCGGGGAAGTTGGTCGACGCTTAAAAGTCATTAAAATGAAGTTGGAGCAGTTGCCCCCAACATAGGGCGTACTCGAAGCTGGGCAGCTTTATTACCCAGCGCAGAACGCCAACCACGCCATATATTTATTTTTAATGAAAGGAATCACCATGCATGACTGTAGCCTCCCCAATCAATTAGACGGCGTATATGGCTTTGATGCGCGCGGTGTCGCCAAGCGCTTTCGCCATGCGGCGATCTTTGGGGCTATCGAATCGCTTAATGCTGGCGAAACAATGCGCTTTATAAATGATCACGATCCATTGCCTTTATTAGCCCAGATTGAGCAGCGTTATCAAGGCCAAGTGAAAGCTACATATATTCAGCGCGAACATGGATCGATTGTCATTGATTTCTCGATTCATCCTAAGCCAGCTGCGGCAGATGAAGGCTGCGGCAGCGGTGGCTGTGCGTGTAGCGGGCAATAGTTTTAAGCGCTTATAAAAATGTCATTCCCGAGTGTTTTTATCGGCAATCCAGTCGCACTACTGGCCCCCGGCAAAAACCATCGGGGATGACAATATTGAAAAGCAATCAAAGTTTTTCTTCATAAAAAACAATGACTTACAAAAAAAACGGTGCCAAGATGCGCCGTTTTTTTATGCCTGTAAGAAGTAAAAAACGATCCCACCGCTTGTTGATTTTTATCAATATAAAATATGCATATTAAATACAATATATACATAGAAAAACACAAACACACACGACAGATGGAGCTTCATCATGAAACTGAAATCCTGTTATTTAAATACCATGCGGGCATTTAAATCTTTGCTTATTTGCAGTGCTTTAACAGCGCCATTGACATGGGCTGAAACAGAAGCCACTTTACCAATAGAAACCGCCATTCTATTAGCTCCGCCCAATGTACCGCCGGCCATTACGCGTAAAACCCCCGCTAAAGTCATCGTTAATCTCACTGTTGAAGAAATGGTGCGCGAAATCACCCCCGGCACCAAATATATGTTTTGGACCTTTGGCGGCACCGTTCCAGGCAAAATGATTCGGGTACGCGAAGGTGATACGGTAGAGCTTAATTTAAAGAATTTAGCCAGCAGCAAATTGCCGCACAATATTGATTTACACGCCGTATCCGGCCCCGGTGGCGGCGCATCACAAACACTGATTGCACCAGGTAATCAGGCCAAATTTACTTTTAAAGCATTAAACCCCGGCCTCTATGTTTATCACTGCGCCACAGCCCCCGTGGCGATGCATATTGCCAATGGCATGTACGGCATGATTTTGGTGGAGCCTAAAGAAGGCTTAGCGCCAGCAGATAAAGAGTATTACGTGATGCAGGGTGATTTTTATACTCCTGGTGCATTTGGTGCTGGCGGTATGCAGCCCTTTGATATGCAAAAATCAATTGATGAAAAAGCCAGTTATGTTTTATTTAATGGCGCTTCTAATTCACTCACCGGCAAAAATGCACTCACCGCCAAAGTAAATGACAAAGTGCGTATTTTCTTTGGGGATGGCGGGCCAAATTTATTATCTAGTTTTCATATTATTGGTGCGGTGTTTGATAAGGTTTATTTTGAAGGCGGATTAAAATTCCAAGAACAAGTACAAACCACCGCCGTGCCCCCAGGTGGTTCAGCAATGGTTGAATTTACCACCAAAGTACCCGGCAATTTAACCCTTGTTGACCATGCTTTAAGTCGTGCCTTTCATAAAGGGGCAATTGGCATTATGTCGGTGACGGGGGACGAGCATCCTGAAATCTATAGCAAGGGCATACAAAGTAAATTAAGCGCTGAATAAACCTATGGCTTGGAGGCTCCCCGCCCCAAGCCCAATGATCAAGGTGAAAATTATGAAATCGCTCTTATTGTTGACCTTTTTATCATTACCTGTATTCGCTACTGATGTGAGCGCAGGCAAAGCTATTTACGACAAAACCTGTACCAGCTGCCATATGGCCAATGGCGAAGGATTAGCCGGTGCATTTCCCCCCCTCAATAAATCTGATTATTTTAAAAAATCTAATCCAGCACAAATCATTAAAATATTAGACCAAGGCTTAAGCGGCGAAGTCACGGTCAATGGCCAGAAATTTGTATCCGCGATGCCCCCACAAAATTTAAATGATCAGGAAATTACCGATGTATTAAATTATGTGAGCGTCGCCATGAATAGTGGCAAGCCCATCTTTAAAGTGGATCAGGTTAAAAAACTACGGGTTCCAAAATGAAAACCCTTGCCCTATTGGCATTCAGCCTAATCAGCAGCGTATTTGCTGCTGACTATATGCCAATAGCGGGTGGCACTTTACGCACCGCTTTGCCTACCGATGGTGAAACGGTGCAAGTGGCGGCTTATCGTTTAAGATCTAAGCCGGTGAATCATCAGGATTATTTAATCTTTTTAAAAAACAATCCTCAGTGGCAGCGCGGGCAGATTGCCCCCCTTTTTGCCAGCGCTGGCTATTTAGCCAATTGGCAATCAGCCATAGATTATTCACCCAATCAGGCCCACGTCCCTGTCACCCAAATTAGCTGGTTTGCCGCTAATGCCTATTGTGAAAGCGAGCAGGCACAATTGCCCACTTGGTCTCAATGGGAATTCGCCGCAGCTGCAGACGCACTGCGTAAAGATGCCAGAAATGATCCGCTTTGGCGTGCCAAAATATTATCTTGGTATGCCGAGCCAGCTATTTTCCCATTAAGCCAATCTGTCCAACACGCCGCCAATATCTATGGCATTTACGATATGCACCAGTCGATTTGGGAATGGGTAGAAGATTTTAATGGGCTATTTGTGACCACTGATAGCCGAAGCCAAGGCGATCAAACGATATTAGAAACCTGCGGCGCGGCCAGCTTATCGCTGGGAGATAAAGAGAATTACGCCATCTTAATGCGCATTGCCTTATTGTCGGCATTAAATGGCCGCGACACGGTAAATACCCTTGGCTTTCGTTGTGCCAAGCCAATGCAATAGTTAATAGGAAAAAATCATGTTAATGAAAACACTTTTACTTAGTATTTTACTTACCATCAGCGCGGCAAGTATTGCCTGCGATGATCATGCCGCACACAAAGCAGCCAGTACCGTGGCTGCTCCAAGTGGAAATTCACTCTATCAAATCGATACCCCTTTAATCGATCAGGCAGGCAACTCATTTAAGCTCGCCGATGAGCAGGCCAGAATAACGATAATTTCAATGTTTTATGGCGATTGCAATCTATCTTGCCCAATTGTGATGGAAAACGTAAAACGCACTATTGAAGCAGTGCCCCTTGCCCAACGCAAAAATATCAGGGCGCTATTAATTAGTTTAAACCCCGGCATTGATACGCCTCAATCGCTGGCTGGATTAGCTAAAGTTCATCAATTTGATCCAGCTGCTTATCGGCTGGCCGTCAGTGATAACGACGGCCATACCCGGCAAATTGCTGCCTCGCTAGGTATTAAATATCGCCGTGCGGCCAATGGCGAGATTAATCACAATACCCGATTTATTTTAATGAATCAGCAGGGGATAATCATTAAAACAAGCGATACACTCAGTATTACACCTGATCCAGAGATACTGGCAGCAATACTATCCAATTTATAGCCGCCCGCCTTCGTATATAAATACTGATTTAATCTTAACCATCATGCAAAATTTATTTCATAAACAATGATATGAATATAAGAAACAACAACCTAAAGGTATAACGTTTTTCGTAAAAGTGGCATAAGCTACGAAAGCGCTGTGTATATAAACATTCGCAGCTTATGCCGGTCCTGCGGTTCAAATCCATGAGTTGATAAAATTTAATCAAGCACTGGCTGACTTGGCGCAACATTCTAATCACATAAGTGAGTATTCTTTTATAAAAAATAGATTAATTTTTTAAAACACATTAAATCAATGATTGAACCTAAGCAATGAAAAAAATAATCGTCCTTGCATTAAGCACCGCATTTTCAACTCCCTTTTCCAACGCAGAAACCATTCAACTCTCCCCTGTTATCGTCACCGCGCCGGCCATGCAAGAGGCGCTAAAAGTGGAGTTTGATGCAAGAAACCCGCAACAACCCTTGCCCGCCACCGATGGGGCTAGTTTTTTAAAAACCATTCCAGGCATGAATGTAATTCGCAAAGGGGGGATTGATGGCGATCCGGTTTTCCGTGGCATGGCAGGCTCCAGGCTGAATATTTTGCTAGATGGCGAGCAGATTCTAGGAGGCTGCGGTGGCCGTATGGACCCGCCCACGGCCTATATTTTTGCTGATTCTTACGACAAAGTGAGCCTGCTCAAAGGGCCACAAACCGTGCTGTATGGGCCGGGTAACTCTGCGGGCACGGTACTGTTTGAGCGCAAACCCGGCACGTTTTCGCAAGGCGGCATCAAGGCCAATGCGGCGCTCACCGTTGGCAGCTTTGGCCGCTTTGATGCCATGAGCGAGCTTGCTGCCGGCAATGGCAAGGCCGATGTCAGCGTGATTGCCACTCACTCCCGGCAAGATGATTACAAGGATGGCAATGGCAACGCCGTGCATTCCAATTACCAAAGGCACAGTGCCAACCTGACTCTGGGCTGGACGCCCGATGAAGATACCCGCTTGCAATTTTCTGCGACCCAAAGCGATGGTGAAGCCGCTTACGCCGATCGCGGCATGGATGGCAGCCAGTTTGCGCGTAACAGCCTGAGCTTTAAATTCAGCAAAAAGAATATCTCTCCACTGCTTAAGCAAATCGACGCGCAACTTTCACACGCTTATATCGTTCATGTGATGGATAACTACAGCCTGCGCCCCTACATGCCGGGCAAGGAAATGGCCAGCAATCCGGATCGCCTGACCTGGGGCGGGCGCATGGTGGCCACACTCAATACCAGTGAGGAAAGCCAATTAAAAACCGGCCTGGATTTCCAGCAGGATGAGCATAGCTTACGCACCGGCAAAGATTATCAAAATAAACCACGCATCGACGATGCCCGCTTTAAAAACAGCGGCGTCTTTGCTGAGTTCAGTTACTTTATCAGCGAGCAATCACGCCTGATCAGCGGCGCGCGTGCCGACTTTTGGCAGGCCAACGACAGACGCCTGAGCAGCGCAAGCGCGAGACAAGAACGCAATGAAGTGCTGGGCAGCGGCTTTGTGCGCCTTGAGCAAGATATCAGCACAGACACGATGGTTTATGCGGGCTTAGGCCGCAGCGAGCGCGCGCCAGATTACTGGGAGCTGATCAGTAAGCAAAGCGCAGACAGCAATTCTGCATTTCATACCGCCACAGAAAAAACCAGCCAACTCGATCTTGGCGCAATCCATCAAAGTGGCCCCTTATCGCTCAGCGCCTCTGCGTTTTATAACCTGATTGATGATTATATTTTGATTCAGTCCGGCGTGCCCAATGGCAGCATGGGCACAAAAACCATCAGCCGTAATGTAGGCGCCAGCACATGGGGCGGTGAAATGGGGCTGGCTTACCAGATCAGCCCCAAGCTAAAAAGCGAACTAGCGCTCTCTTATGTGCGTGGCAATAATCATACCGATCATAGCGACCTGGCCCAAATCCCCCCACTAGAAAGCCGCTTAAATATCAGCTGGAATGAGGCCAATTGGAATGTGGGCGGCTTGATTCGTGCGGTTTCCGCACAAAATAGAATCGATATAGGCAAGGGTAATATCGTTGGGCAAGATACGGGCAGCACGGCTGGCTTTACAATTTTCTCGCTCAACGCCGCTTACAAGCCAAGCAAAAACAGCCAGCTGAGCATCGGTGTTGATAATCTCTTTGATCGTAACTATTCAGAACACATCAGCCGTGCTGGCGCGATGGTGGGTGGCTATTTACAAACCAGCAAAATCAACGAGCCAGGCAGAACGCTTTGGCTAAAAGGTCAAATCAATTTATAAAGGGCAGAGGATTTAAAGCTCATCATCGCTTAAACAGGCGTGATGTTTTTTACAGGGGCTAGGCGGCATACGCAGCATGCAGTGTATTGCCGCCACTGAGTGGTAAATCCTGATGTGGCGCTGGATTCATAGCAGGTAAATACCCAAAGTTGGCTCGCCCTGAAGCACTCCAGCCCCTGAATGATTGTGAGCCATCTCATAGCCCAAAAAGTAATCCGCTCCGAAATCACCATTACTTAAGCACTAACAAGGTTAATAAGAGAATTAAAAGCTTTTTGCATATTAATGTAAGCAAGACAAGTGACCAATTTGGGCTAGCCATTTATAAATTTCAATCCGATACTGCATACTAATTGTTATCAATAGGTTTGCTCATGCCCGCACAGAAAATCATCAGTCAGTGGCGCATTCTTCAACCTATCCATTTTGTGCTTGGCCTGCTCATCCTGCTGACCGCCTCATTATTACTGTGGCAACACTATGGCATGAATTTATATTTACGCTTTGACCCCGGCAATTTTAATAAAATCAGTGCCAGTGACGACAGAGATAATAATGGTGGAAAAAGTATTGCTTTAATTAGCGTCAACCCCAAATACTGGCGCTTAGACTGCCAGCTGAATAAAGGTCATCGCACCCCATATTGCTCGATTGATTTCGACTTGAGCAATGGCACGCAAGGAATTGATTTATCCAAATATACAGACATTACCATTCGCTATCGCTATCAAAATACGCGTGAACAAGTCAATTTAGTGATGGTTAATTTCAACCCCGAATATAGTATTGAAAGTGATTATCGCAGTCAGAAATTTACCGAGGTTTACCTGCCCGGAGCTGCAGGCTGGAGCACGCAAAACCTTAAATGGCATCAATTTAATGTGGCCTCATGGTGGATTGCTGATAAAAAAATACCACCTAAATGGACCAATAATGAATTTAGTAATATAAGAGAAATTCGTCTGGCAACAGGCCTTTACCCGGAACTGTCCAATATACGTATTGATCTGGCTTATATCGAGTTTCGTGGCAAATGGATCAATAATGATACTTTGCAACTATTACTTCTTTTATTATGGGGAGGCAGCGCCGCGTTTTGGCTAATTACCGAATTACGCCGTGCCATGCACGCTTTACAGCGCAGCAATCAGCGCCAGCAAGATTTAGAAAATGCGCAACTCAATCTGCAAAAAACCAATCAATTACTCACCGAGCGCAGCATGCGTGATCCACTCACCCTTGCATTTAATCGTGAAGGGCTAAGCGTATTACTCGCCAATGAGCCGCCCGATAGCTTACTCAGTATTATTTTTATTGATATCGACCATTTCAAAAAAATTAATGATCACTATGGCCATGGCATTGGCGATCAGGTGCTTTGCCAGCTTGCACAACATACCCAGCAACAAATTCGCCCTAGCGAAAAACTGATTCGCTTAGGCGGCGAAGAGTTTCTCTTACTTTGCCAGCACAGCTGCTTAGCACAAGCCGAGCTGCTTGCAGAAAAACTACGCCTGTCCCTCTTGAAGCAAGACTGGCCCTCAGAAATCCCCCTGAGTAGCAGCTTTGGCGTGGCGGAGCGGCAGACAGGTGAAAGCTTTGAAGAAGCGTTGCACAGAGCCGATCTCGCGCTCTACCGGGCAAAAGCCGGCGGTCGGAATCGGGTAGAAGTGGCAGAGTAAAAACGACCTAGCTATAAAAACCACATCCCGAACCACAAAGAATTAATTTGCAAAACTTGGTTTTACCTGGTGAAACTTTGAGTTCTCGGTGGTTCGCTATTAAGCCTTAGCAGGATAAGCAGAATATCCCACTCAGCAGCGAGGGCTTTGCATCTTTTCTATGGGGGCAAGACCTTGCTCTTTACACCCCCCTGATTTGCCCCCCCCTCCTCTTGGCACCTTGTTTTCCGCCTGCAGGCTGCCCTGGCCATCCCCCCATCAGGAAAATCCCGTAGTTTTTTGAAAAGCACTACATTTTCTTGATTTAGATCTATATTTATTGCTGCGTACGGTTTAGCATTACTCATAAATCAAGCCGCAATCAGAAAATGTAAAGGTGCAACATGACAAAAGTAGTCGTCGTTGGCAGCATAAATATGGATTTAGTGGTCCATACCCAGCAGTTTCCCCGCATGGGCGAAACGCTGTTTGGCGAGCAGTTTGCAACGCATCCGGGTGGCAAAGGGGCTAATCAGGCCGTGGCCGCACAGCGCCTTGGCGCTTCGGTTGCGATGATCGGCTGTGTCGGCAATGACGAATTCGGCAAAACGCTGACCGCTGGCCTTGCGGCTGAAGGGATTGATACCCGCTGGCTTAAAACCAGCCCGGATACGGCTACCGGTGTGGCGCTGATTACGCTCTGCCAGGGAGATAACGCCATTGTGGTGGTGCCAGGCGCAAATATGCAGCTTAGCCCAAGCGATATCAGCACCGCAGAGGCCGCCTTTATCGATGCCGACGTGATTTTGGCCCAGCTGGAAATCCCTCTGGATACGGTGCTGGCCGCGGCAAAGCTCGCTCAGAAACACGGTAAACCTTTCTTTCTGAACCCCGCTCCTGCGCAGGCTTTACCCGCTGAATTACTGGCGCTGTGCACCCTGCTCACCCCGAATGAATTTGAGCTGCTGGAAGCGCTGGGTGAATCAGAAGGTGATTGGAAAGCCGTCCTGGCTAAGCACGCAGCGGTGATGACCAAGGGCAGTGATGGTGCCTGGTTTAATCAGGGCGGGCAGCTTCAACATCAGCCGGGCTTTAAGGTCGATCTGGCCGACAGCACCGGCGCAGGCGACACCTTTAACGGCGCACTCGCCACTTTCTGGCACCTGGGCATCGCGGAAGCCACTAAAAGAGCCAGCGCCGCAGGAGCATTATCGGTTACCCGCGCTGGCGCACAGGGCGGCATGCCCACCCTTGCAGAACTCGAACAATTTTTAAAGAAGCAATCATGAAAAAGCACGGCATCTTAAACAGCGATATCGCCCGCGTTCTCGCCCAATTGGGCCACACCGACAGCATTGTAATTGCCGATTGCGGCCTGCCGATTCCTGATCATGTAGAGCGCATCGATCTGGCACTCAAACTGGGCCAGCCCAGCTTTGTAGACACGCTGCAGGAAATCCTTGCCGATATGCAGGTAGAGCGTGCCGTATTTGCCACAGAATGCCTGGCAAAAAATCCAACAGTTGCAGCTCAGGCACAAGCCATGCAATCGTCAGGTATTAGTATTGATTTTGTCAGCCATGAAGAATTCAAACAGCTGTGCCACAAGGCCAAAGCCGTGATCCGCACCGGCGAAGCATCGCCCTACGCCAACATCATTCTGCATTCGGGGGTGATTTTTTAAGGTTCTGTTACAGCAAAACCCAAATCTTGAACCACAGAGAACACGGAGGACACAGAGTTACACGGAGAAAAACTAATGGAGAGTTTTCCGGTTTTTACTTGATTAGCGGCACCTGCTTCGCATCAAATTAAACCCATAAGCACAAGATTTTTTCTCATTGTTTTCCTCCGTGAGACTCCGTGTTCTCTGTGTCCTCCGTGTTTCAAGATCTGGGTTTGTATATACACCCCATGTTTTAAAAACCGTCACTCATTAAAAACCAAGGCTTTCGTATGCTGATCCAAATGCAAGGCATCAATAAATCTTTTGGCCCGGTTAAGGTGCTGGAAGGCGTGGATTTTGCGCTGGAACGCGGCGAGATTCATGCGCTGATGGGTGAAAACGGCGCGGGTAAATCGACGCTGATGAAAATCCTCACCGGCATTTACCCAAGCGATGCTGGCCGTATTCATGTTGATGGCCGGCCAGTTGCCATTCACAGCCCCAAAGAAGCCGAAGCGCTGGGTATTGCCATCATTCACCAGGAGCTGAACCTGATCCGTGAATTATCGGTGATGGATAATCTGTTTTTAGGGCGTGAAAAAACCCGTGGCGGCTGGCTGAAATCCGGCGAAATGCGCGCGCTTTGCCGCGAATATCTGGCCCTCTTAGGCATTACAAATATCGACCCGGACAGGGAAGCAGGCAGCTTATCTATCGGCCAGCAGCAAATGGTGGAGATTGCCAAAGCGCTGTCGCTCAACGCGCAAGTCCTAATCATGGATGAGCCAACGGCGGCGCTCAGCAATCGGGAAATCGAAGTTTTATTTAAGCTGATGCAAGATTTAAAGTCGCGCGGTGTAGGCATTGTGTATGTATCGCACCGGATGGAAGAAATCTTTCAGGTCTGCGATCGCATCTCGGTCTTACGCGACGGGCAATTTGTCGGCACCCGTGTCATCAAAGAAACGCGCTTTGATGAAATCGTCAAAATGATGGTGGGGCGTGAAATTGGCGATCGCTACCCCAAGCGCAGCAGCGCCCTTGGGCCTGTGCGCTTTAAGGTAGAAAACCTTGCTGATGAGCACACCATCAGTGGCATCAATTTTGAAATTCGCCAGGGCGAAGTGCTGGGCGTAGCGGGCCTGATGGGTGCGGGGCGCAGCGAAATTGCTCATAGCCTGTTTGGACTCTCGCCCAAATCAGCAGGGCAAATCTGGCTTGATGGCAAGCAAGTGCATTGCAATTCAGCGATTGATGCCATCAGCCACGGCATAGGCTATGTCACCGAAGACAGAAAATCACAGGGCCTTGTGCTGGGTTTATCGGTAAAAGAAAACATCAGCCTGACTCATACCCCAAGCAAAATGGGTGTTATTGATAGAGACGCCGAAAGTAACAACGTCGGCGAAAAGATACGCAAATTGTCTATCCGCACCCGTGATGCAGATTTAGAAGTCAAATCGCTATCGGGCGGCAATCAGCAAAAAGTGGTATTTGCTAAATGGCTGGGAATTGCCCCCAAGGTGCTGTTTTTAGACGAGCCCACCCGAGGGGTAGACGTGGGCGGTAAGGCTGAGATTTACCACATTATTAATGAGCTGGCCGCCAGTGGCGTCGCCATTTTAATGATCTCATCCGAGCTGCCCGAAGTACTCGCCATGAGCGATCGCATCCTGGTGATGCACCAGGGACAAAGCGCCGGCATTTTCGACGCGAAAACGGCCACCCAAGAATCAATTATGCACGCCGCCACCGGAGGCCAGTAATCATGAACCAAAGCCAAAAAGCCACGCTACAAAAGCTAGGCCCCCTACTTGCACTGCTGCTTATTTCTGGCGTTTTGTCAGTCATGAGCCGAGATTTTCTCACCGTTAATAATCTGCTGAATGTGTTGCGCCAAGTATCGATCAATGCCCTGATCGCCTTTGGTATGACTTTTGTGATTTTACTTGGCGGGATTGATTTATCCGTCGGCGCGGTACTGGCACTTTCTTCAGTAGCCATTGCCAGCATGATGGCGGCAGGCATTGATCCGGTACTTGCAACCCTATTTGGCGTATTGGCGGGTGCTGCGCTGGGTGCTGTCAACGGCATCATTATCAGCCGCGGCAAAGTAGCGCCCTTTATTGCCACTCTTGGCACGATGACGGTATTTCGCGGCCTGGCGCTGGTGGCATCGGATGGCCGCCCGATTACCGGCTTTAACAGCGACTTTTTCTCTATGCTGGGCGCAGGCTATATCGGCAATCTGATTCCTGTACCCGTGCTGGCCACAACACTTGCCTTTATTGCCCTTTGGTTTGTGCTCAAAAAAACCGTATTTGGCCGCCATGTTTATGCAGTGGGCGGCAATGAAGAAGCCTCGCTGATCTCTGGCGTAAAAGTAAACCGCGTCAAGCTTTGGGTTTACACCCTTTCTGGTGGTTTATCGGCCCTGGCAGGTGTCATCCTTACCTCGCGCTTGAACTCCGCCCAGCCCAATGCGGGCATGGGATACGAGCTGGACGCTATTGCAGCGGTTGTTTTAGGCGGCACCAGCTTATCCGGTGGCCGGGGCTGGATTGTTGGCACCCTGATCGGCGCAGTGTTGATAGGGGTTCTCAATAATGGCTTGAACTTACTATCTGTGTCATCATTTTACCAGCAAGTTATTAAGGGAAGCGTTATCCTGCTGGCAGTATTACTGGACAGAAGTGCTAAGAAATAAAGGGCTACGGGGCTCACGCCCCTAAAGTCAAAATACTAGGGAATGATGATTTCACAGTTTGGCTTAGCAGAGTTGTCCGCCGATTTGGAGCGGACGCCCCCGCCAACCCAAACTACACATCCCCCTTTTGTTAATAGGGCGGGCCCCTTCCCACCTATTTTTCAAGCCTAGCAATATATCGCCGGGCTAAAAAGAAGCACTCAATGGCGCAGAAGTCGCCAGTGCTAATGTCGTCGTCCTTCACACACAAGGCTTTAAACATGAAAACTTGGCTCAAACCTCTTCTGATCGCCTCAATGGCCCTTGCTTTTTCTGCCTGCTCCAAGCAAGGCCCAGAAAGCGCAGCACCAGCGGCTTCTGCCCCGCCGGTTGCCGAAACTGCAAGCAGCAATACAGTTGGCTTAGCGGTTTCCACCCAAAATAATCCTTTCTTTGTCACCTTAAAACAAGGTGCAGAAGAAGCAGCCAAAGCCAATGGCCTGACGCTGATTACCGTAGACGCGCAAGACGATGCGGCTAAACAAATTGCCAGCATAGAAGATTTAATCCAGAAAAAAGTAAAAGTGATTCTGATTAACCCAACAGACTCTGATGCGCTGGTGTCTGCCGTTAAACAAGCGAATGCGGCAAAAATCCCCGTAATTACACTGGATCGCAGCGTCAATGGCGGCGAAGTGGTCAGCCATATTGCTTCAGATAATGTAGCGGGCGGCAAAATGGCAGCAGCGTTTCTGCTAGAAAAAATCGGCAAGCAAGGTGAAATCGCCGAGTTGGAAGGCATTGCCGGCTCTTCTGCAGCGCGTGAGCGTGGCCAGGGCTTTCATGCCGGTGTGGATGCTGAAAAAGGCGTAAAAGTCGCCGCCAAGCAACCTGCTGATTTTGATCGCGCGAAAGGCTTGTCTGTGATGGAAAACATCCTGCAAGGCAATAAAAAGATTAAAGCCGTATTTGCCCACAACGATGAAATGGCCCTGGGTGCCGTACAGGCGCTTGAAGCTGCTGGCCTGAAAAATGTGGTTGTGGTGGGCTTTGATGCCACAGCAGATGCTGTGGCTGCAGTAAAAGCCGGCAAAATGGCCGCTACCGTACAACAAAAACCTGAGCTGATCGGCAAAATGGGGATTGAAGCGGCTAAGAAAATTATCGACGGCCAGGCACCAGAGAAAAATATTCCAGTGCCTTTAGAGCTGGTTAAGTAAGTCATAAAAAAGCCTGCATCTTTGAACTGACCCCAATTAGTTGGACAGTATAAAAGCTAGGCGCTCAAGGGCTGGGTTCTGTATTGCACAGGACTCAGCCCTTTTAACTTCAGTTTGATTCGGTCGTGGTTATAGTAATGGATGTAA
>NZ_PDZG01000068.1 GCF_002735645.1 Iodobacter sp. BJB302 | reverse complement strand
CAACAGGACGCAGTAATCCGCGGGTTGTGAAACGACGAACTAAGCATTTTGCAAGTAGAAAAGGCACGGAAATTCTTAATCAACGGCATAACTGGGGAATAAAAATCATAAAGTGAACAGCATTGCCTACTAACCACATTTAAAGCGGTTCGTGAAGCAAATATAGCCGAATCAACTGCAGCTTTAAGCACATCAAATCTTGCGCAACAGGTAGTGAACGGGCATCAACAAGCAGGCTCTTTATTTGAGCAATATCTAGTTAGCTATAAAACAGTACAAGCCTATGCTGAGTCGGCAAGTATAGATAATGCCCCAGAGCGTGCTTTAAAAATCAAGACTTGGTTTGAAGAATTAGAAGCGAATTTAAAAGATCTTTTTGAAGATTCAACACTAAAAATAATATTTGATTCAACACTTCAAACTTTCTTTATTAAACAGGATCATAAAGAAGCATATCGCTTCCAGAAACTATCATCGGGCTACTCCTCAATTCTAGCCGTATATGCTCACTTAGTCACGACTATCCAACTGACCGAAATAATGCCAAATGAAATTGAAGGCGTTGTGCTTATTGATGAAATTGACGCTCACTTACATGTTTCACTACAACGAAAAATATTTTCATTCCTCGCCAAATCATTCCCAAACATCCAGTTCATAGTCAGCACTCATTCACCATTTGTTGTGTCATCAGTTAATGATGCTGTTATTTATGACCTATCCAAACTAGAGCAAATCGAAGATCTTTCAATGTACTCATATGAGTCAATTCTTGAAGGCTTATTTGGAGTATCAGTTAGTTCTGATGCATTAAATACAAAAATCAAAATGCTGAATGAAGAAACTAGCAAGCCCAGACCTGATATCGAAAAAATTGAACAATTAATTTCAGAGTTACGTAAAAACGAGATGAACCTTGATTCAGAATCATTGTTTTTTTTAGAATCAGCGCAGCTATTCATCCTAAAAACAAAGGCAAAAAATAAAAATGTTTAACGTGGAGAGAACCAAAGAAGTTCCAGCTTCACTTTCGGCAAAAAGAAGCTACAAAGATGAGGATGTAGTAAAAGCGCTTGAATCATCCTTCCACAAGAAATGCTACCTTTGTGAAACTAAGGAACCACAAGATATCAACATAGAGCATTTCGTCGCCCATCAAAACAATGATGATCTAAAGTACGAATGGAAAAATTTATATTTCTCTTGTGGGCGCTGTAATAACATAAAACTAGACCATTTCAACAACCTATTAGATTGTTGCGATCCTAAAGATAATGTATTCCGTGCCATAAAACTACTTCCACCCAGAACTCCTAATACGGAAATTGTTGTTGAGAGTCAGAACGACGATGATAAAACAATACAAACCGCAAAATTATTAAATAAAATTTATAACAGCGACCACACAGTCAACAAAGCGGTTACTAGAAGCTATTTAAGAAAAAAAATTTACACTCAATATACACTATTCCAAAAATGGCTTATTAAGTATTACGCAGAAGACTCATTATTAGCTGAACGTGAAAATGCATTAGAGCGAGTTAAAGTGCTTATGTCCAACGAATCTCAATACTCTGCATTTATTAAGTGGTGCATTCTTGATGATAACAATTTAAGTAAAGAACTAGAAGCTTGGATTGATTAATCAACATCTTGAATTGCGCATATTAAAATTCAACATCCTTAAGTATAAAAGCCCAGCTAAGCTGGGCTTTTATCAGCAAAACAAAAAACCTAAGCCAACCCCTGCTCCAGATCAGCAATCAAATCATCAATATATTCCAGCCCTACCGAAATACGGATCAGGCCTTCGGTGATGCCGGCGGCTTCACGCGCGGCGGGGGTGATGCGGCCGTGGGTGGTGCTGGCGGGGTGGGTGATCGTGCTGCGGGTGTCGCCCAGGTTGGCGGTGCGGCTAATCAGCTGCACGGCATCGACGATTTTCCAGGCTTGCTCACGGCCGCCTTTCACTACAAAAGACACCATGCCGCCGCCAGCGTTTTGCTGGGTCATGGCCAGCGCGTGCTGCGGGTGCGAAGGCAGGCCGGGGTAGTAGACTTGCTCAACCGCAGGGTGCGCTTCCAGATAGGTGGCCAGCTTTAAGGCGGTTTCCGAATGGGCGCGCATGCGGATAGGCAAGGTTTCCAGGCCCTTGAGTAAAACCCATGCATTAAAGGCCGACAAGCTTGGGCCAGCGGTACGCAGAAATAAATACACGGGGTCAACCAGAGCAGATGAACCCACGACCGCGCCACCCAGCACGCGGCCCTGGCCGTCGATATATTTGGTGGCCGAATGCACCACCAGATCGGCCCCCAGTGCTAATGGTTTTTGCAGGATGGGGGTGCAAAAGCAGTTATCCACCACCAGCAAAGCGCCCCGTGCGTGGGCGATGTCGGCAATTTTGCGGATATCGCTGATTTCAGTCAGCGGGTTGGATGGCGTTTCTAGGAACAGCAGTTTGGTATTCGGCAGGCAGGCATCGGCCCATTCGGTGGTGTCTGTAGCAGACACATAGCTGACGTCTACGCCAAACTTGCTAAGGTAAACATTGAGTAGCTGAATGGTGGAGCCAAACAGGCTGGCCGAGGCCACCACATGATCGCCTGATTTTAAATGCGCCATAAACAGCGACAAGATCGCGCTCATGCCCGATGCGGTGGCCACAGCGCGCTCTGCGCCTTCCAGGGCGGCAAGGCGTTCTTCAAAGGCGGTTACGGTGGGGTTGGTAAAGCGGGAGTAAATAAAACCGGGCATCTGGCCGGTAAATTTTAATGAAGCTTCTTCAGCGCTGCCAACCACAAAGCTGGATGTCAGATACATCGCATCAGAGTGTTCGCCAAACTGACTGCGGGTAGTGCCCGCTCTGACGGCTAAGGTATCGGGGTGCAGGAATTCATCTTCAAACATGGCTTTCTCTACTTGATCACGGGCTAAGGAAGGGCATTCATTCAAGGCAGCAACATCCGCTTTTGGCGCTTATTATAACGTAAGCATTACAGCGCGCCGCCTCTTTCCCCGCTTATTCAGGCCTTTTTCCTTAACCAGCCCCATGTAATGCAATTACTCGTCTGCAAAACGATCCTGTATATGCCGCCGTTCCTGCTCTGCGTCACGCAGGGCATTCACGCATTCGGCATCCAGCCGCCCAAGCGCTGCTTCGCGCTCAAGCTCTGCCCATACCCGCTCTTCTGACCATGACAGCTTATAGGGCCGCACATTACTCAGAGCATCAAACACATCGGCCACGGCCACAATGCGCGCCTCCAGCGGGATATCGGCCATCAGCAGGCCACGCGGATAGCCAGAACCATCGCCCCGCTCATGATGGGCCGCCACCATATTACGCATCACGCGGGTCGACATGTTTTCTGCCATGCCCAAGGCTGAAATAATCTGATCAATCAGATTTTCGCCCATTTCTACATGCCTGCGCATAATCAGCCATTCTTCATTATCTAATTGCCCAGGTTTAAATAAAATCCGGTCTGGTATGCCCACCTTGCCGATATCATGCAAGGGTGCAAATAAATAAACATACTCAATAAACTCATCAGGCAAAGAATGAGAATACGCCAATTCTTTAGCAATAATGCGCGAATAACTGGCCATACGCTCCAGGTGATTACCGGTCTCCAAATCCCGGACTTTGGCTAAATCACTGGCAATATGAACCGTACCAATCAGGCTGCGCACGGCGGTGAGCTGCAATAAATAAAGCTGAGCAATTAAGCCAGTAAAAATATCTAAAAAACGGACTGATTCTTCGGTAAAAAAGCGATCTGATTTTGAATCAAAAAAAATAAACGCAGCCAGCTCGTCTCTTTGATAAACAGGCACGGTATAGCTGGATAAATAACCCATGCCTTTCAGCCAGTCTGTATGTTCTGTACATACTGGAAAGCTATCACCGATATCCTGCACAACCCGCGACTGATGGGCGCTGGCCAACGCTTTTAACGAGGGAACGTCCTGCAATTTTGCTTCATAAGCAGCCAGCGCCACACCATCGTGATTGCTGCTCACAAAAGTTTTCAGCGTATCGCTGGCCGTGTCATAAATCGCCATGGCCACCCTATCTACGCCGGGATAGCGGGATGAAATGACTTTATGAATGGTCTCTACACTTTCAGTCATGTTTTGGGCTGAAGGGCCCAGCTCTAAAAATTGGGGTATCGTATTTTGCATACAAAGCCTGCTTATTGTTCAATAACGTCATAAAAGTAAAAGGCCAGACTAAGCCAAAAACAAACTTTATTACTTGAACAATAGATTCAATCCACAACAGCAACAAGACTACAGCTCGCCTTTTGGCAGATAACAAAAAATAGGTGTAAGGAAATGCCAGCTAACAGAATATTTTTGTAAATATACGAATATTTCAACAACCCTGGGCTATTTTTATCCGGCGTCTTTCGTAGCGGCTGATTTGCTGCCACACGCAAATGCCAACACAGCCCATTAAAACCTCAGGTAAAAAAAACGCCAACCCTCGGGCTGGCGTTTTTTGGTTAAGCAGGCTTAAAGCAAATTCTGCTCGCCCACGCCAATATTCATATCTAATAAACGGCTTTCTGCCACATCACCAGCTTTGGCGGATAAGGGTGACAAACGCTTTGCTTCTAATTCATCCAGATAGGCAGGCGTAATATCACCTGTAATATACTGCCCATCAAAACAGGATGTTTCAAAAGAAGTAATTGCACCGCCACTGGCTTTGCTGCACGCATCAATCAGGGCATCTAATTCCTGATAGATAATGGCATCCACACCAATCTCTTCGGCAATTTGCTCATCCGTTCGCCCAGTTGCAATCAGCTCGGCACGGGTTGGCATATCAATGCCGTAAACATGCGGATACATCACAGGTGGCGCAGCGGATGCCAGATAGACTTTAGTTGCACCACAGTCGCGAACCATTTGCACGATCTGGCGGCTGGTTGTGCCGCGTACAATTGAATCGTCGACCAGCAATACATTTTTACCACGGAATTCAACAGCAATTGGGTTCAGCTTTTGGCGAACCGATTTTTTACGGCTGGCTTGGCCCGGCATAATAAAGGTGCGGCCAATATAGCGGTTTTTCATAAAGCCTTCGCGATATGGCAAACCTAATTTATTGGCTAATTGCAAGGCGGAATCACGGCTGGTATCCGGAATAGGAATCACCACGTCGATATCGAGCTTTGGAATCACGGCAGCCACTTTATCCGCCAGATTTTCACCCATATTCAAGCGCGCTTCGTGCACCGAGATACCATCAATCACGGTGTCCGGGCGGGCAAAGTAAACATGCTCGAAAATACAAGGCACCAGCACAGGATTAGCGTGGCATTGCTTACTGTGAAATTCGCCTTCAAAAGTCACAAATACGGCTTCACCCGGCGCAATATCGCGCTCAAATTTAAAGCCTAAAACATCATGCGCCACAGATTCAGAGGCCACGATATATTCCAGGCCTTCTGGTGTTTCATGAGTACCTAAACAAAGCGGGCGAATACCGTAAGGATCACGGAATGCCACCAGACCAAAGCCTGCAATCATGGCAACTACAGCGTAAGCCCCTTTAACCCGTGCATGCACGGCGGTAATTGCATCAAAAATGGTTTCCGCGTTCAGCTCAGGGCCTTTTACGCGGCGGGATAATTCGTGGGCAAAAACATTCAGCAGCGCTTCAGAATCAGAATTGGTGTTGATATGGCGCAGGTCAGTGCGGTACATATCTTCTTTCAGCTGCTTATCGTTAGTTAAGTTGCCGTTATGCGCCAGCACGATACCAAATGGGCTGTTGACATAAAAAGGCTGAGATTCAGCCAGGCTGGATGCAGATCCTGCGGTTGGGTAACGCACATGCCCAATGCCAGCATTGCCCATCAAAGAGCGCATATTGCGAGTGCGGAACACATCACTCACTAAGCCCTGCCCTTTGTGCATATGGAGCGTCAGCCCCTCTGCCGTTACAATCCCTACTGCATCTTGCCCACGATGCTGTAAAACCAACAAGCCATCGTACAACAGCTGATTAACGGGTGTCTTGGCGACGATACCTACAATGCCACACATCAGAAATGCCCCTTTGAGTTCTTAATCGTAACAAATGCGTACTGCCAGTCAGTCTGGCAGTTAATTTTGGCCTGAACGGCAACTGCTAAAAACAAGGGACGAAAAACTCATCCAAATCAATCCGCCATCTGCAAGGCGGTTAATCATAATGAATGCGGGCTGCCAGCGCTTCTGGCAGCCAAATCTTAGCCATCACGGCCGCTTCTTCAAATAAGGGGCTGAACATGGCATTTCGCCATATTGTTTGCTTGGGCAGGCTGGTAAACCCTGCCAGCAAAACCAGCGTTAAACTCAGTAAAAAACCACGAACCAGACCAAAGCCTGCGCCAAAAAGCCGGTCAGCAGGTTTCAGGCCGGTGGCCTGCATAAATTGATTCAGCGTTACCCTCAACATAGCCGAGGCCACCCAGGTCACAAAAAAAATCGCCACAAAAGCAGCCAGATAGCGCAGCTCTTCATTAGGCAGATTTTTGGGCATCCATACCGACACCTGCCCGGAATAATGGCTGGCCAGCCAGAACGCCAGAACCCATGCCGCCAGCGCCAGCGCTTCCTGCACAAGGCCCCGCATTACTGAGAGCAGCATGGAAAGCCCCATGATGCCTAATACCGTGTAATCAAAGCCAGTCATGCTTTAACCTATTTGCCAGACAGGTGCCCGCTAAATCCAAGCACTCCCATTTTTTTAAGGTAACTCTGCGCCTTTGCTTCATCGTTAACAGGGCCAACACGTACCCGGGTTAAAGCGCCTTTATCTGTAACTGTTTTTTCGGAGTAAGCAGGAATCCCCGCGCCTTGTAATTTACTGACAACCTGAGCCGCTTTATCCGCATCAGCATAAGCGCCAATTTGAATGTAATAGCGCTTTGGATCAGCAGTCACCGCAGGCTTTGCTGCAGGAGCCACATCCAGCCCTTCCAAGATGCGCTGCGGATCGACGGCAGGCTTGGGAGTAGGCGCGGGTTTGGCTGTTGGGGCAGGCTTAGGGGAAGGTGTTGCGGTAGGAATCACCACTTTTTTCTGGTGATTAACCAGCTTACCCGGCAGCACGTTTTGTGCTGAGCTTGCTACGCGATAAGCAGGCTCGGGTGTTGCAACAGGAGACTGAATTTCTTCAGGCACCGGGGCAATCAGTGTGGCGCCGGCCTGCTCTGTGGCAGAGGCCTGCGCCACAACGACAGGTTCGGGAGAAGGCTGTTGTAATGCTGGCGAGCTGGAAATAATTTCAATATTATTCCCCCCAGCAATAACGGCTGGCGGCGCACTATCCAGTGCAGTCCATAAAACGATCAGAGCAAACAGCACTAATGCGATTGCGCCCACAAGACGGCGACGGGCACGTTTTTTAAGCTGCAGCAAATCATCGCTGACATTTCGGTTGATCATATTCAGCGCTCACGCGTCGCCATGACTTCAGCAACTGTGTAAAAGGATCCAAAGGCGAGAATTCTATCACTTTCATCCGCAAGCTTACAGGCCGAAGCGAAAGCAAGCGCTACATTCTCATAAATATTTATTTTCGCCAGCGGTGCAAGCTTGCCGACAATTTCAGCAAGTTGCGCCGGGGTTGCCGCTCGGGGCAGTTGTGGTGCCGCTAAATGCCAGACATCAATACGATCTGCCAATAAAGCCACCACACCGGCAATATCTTTATCCGCCATCATACCCAGAACCGCATGGGTACTTGAATAAAAACCCATACTATCTAAGTTGGCACGTAAGACTTTTGCCGCATGCGGATTATGCCCCACATCCAGTACAACAGCAGGACGGCCGGGTAAAACCTGAAAACGCGCAGCCAGCTCGACTTCCAGCAGGCCGCGTTTGATATCGCCAATCCCAACCGGCAGTACATCTTTTACCGCATCGAGCAGCGCCAGCACAACGGCAGCATTACCTAACTGGTACTGGCCGCGCAGTGCAGGAAACGGCAGCGCATGGCGGCGCACGCCTGCTTTATTCCACCATGTCCACTGCTGCCCTTCTGCCTGTTTTTCAAAGCCAAAATCCTGGCCGATCAGTTGCAGATGCGCACCAATACGCTGCGCTTCGGCAATCAGCGTGGCAGGTGGCTCAGGGTCTGCGCAAAGCGCAATTTTGCCCTGCCGGTAGATGCCGGCTTTTTCATGCCCGATGGCTTCACGGGTATCACCCAAAAATGACTGATGATCCAGCCCCACATTAACCACGGCAGAGGCAACAGGCTCAAAGGCATTCACGGCATCCAGACGCCCGCCTAAGCCAACCTCCATCACGGCCACATCAACGCCTGCTGCCATAAACTGCTGCATCGCGGCTAAGGTGCCAAATTCGAAATAAGTGAGGGAAGTGTCGCCACGGGCGGTTTCAATGGCTTGGAAGCTGGCGACAATATCCGCATCAGATGCAGGGTGAAGATTAATCGCCACCCTTTCCTGATAGTGCAGTAAATGAGGCGAGGTATAAGTGCCGACTTTATATCCTGCTGCACACAAAATACTGGACAGCATGGTACAAACAGAGCCTTTGCCATTTGTCCCTCCCACCAGCAGCACAGGAAAATCTGGTTTTAAACCTAAGGCATCCCGCACGCGAACAACGCGCTCCAAACCCATATCAATGGCGCTTGGGTGAAGTTGCTCTAAATGGGATAACCACGCATCAAGGGAGAGGGAATCAAACGGCATAGACATCAGTTAAGGGCGGGCTGTTTAGAAAGAAGGGTCATTAATTGCGCTAATTTCTGGCGCATTTCACGGCGGTCAACCACCATATCCAAAGCGCCTTTTTCCAGCAGGAATTCAGCACGCTGAAAACCCTCCGGCAACGTTTCGCGCACGGTCTGCTCAATCACGCGCTGGCCAGCAAAGCCGATCAAAGCCCCCGGCTCAGCCATCACGACATCGCCAAGAAAGGCAAATGAAGCAGATACACCGCCCATTGTCGGATCGGTCAGAATCGAAATAAACGGCAGTTTCTTATCCGCAAGCTTAGTCAGAATGGCGCTGGTTTTAGTCATTTGCATCAGCGAATTCAAACCTTCCTGCATACGCGCGCCGCCTGAAGCAGAAACGCAAATAAAGGGTACATTGTTTTCAATCGCTGTGAGTACACCGCGCACAAAGCGCTCGCCCACAACCGAGCCCATTGAGCCGCCGATAAATTTAAATTCAAATGCAGCCATGACAACCGGCACATTCTGAATCGCGCCCTGCATCACTACCAGAGCGTCTTCTTCGCCTGTTGCAGCCTGAGCCGCGCTCAGCCTCTCGCTGTATTTCTTGCTGTCTTTAAACTTCAGCACATCCAGCGGTTTAACTTCTGCGCCAATCTCAAACCGCCCTTCCTGATCAAGCAGGATGTCCAGACGGCGACGAGCGGAAACAGCATTGTGAAAGTCACACTTAGGGCAGACTTCTAAATTGTTTTCCAGATCAGTGCGGTATAAAACCGCGCTGCAGGCCGGGCACTTATGCCAGAGGCCTTCCGGTACACCGGACTTACTCACCGTGGTACGGATCTTAATCTTTGGCGGAAGCAGTTTTTGCAGCCAGCTCATTGTATTCCTCCATCAGCACCGCTCTAAGGGGCATTAAAACCCCGCCATCTTTGCAGATGACGGGGTTTTAAAACACGCTTAAACGCGAGCGGTGTCCATCGCGGCACGAATGCCGGTAAGAAAATCAGTTAATCGATCAGCAAGGCCTTCTTCTCCGGCCTCTGCTTCTTTTACCAAACGTGAACCAATCACAACTGCATCGGCCACGGCAGCCACTGCTTTTGCAGCAGCTGCGTCACTAATCCCAAAACCAACTCCAATCGGGATGGTGAGATATTCTTTTAATACGCTCAGCTTTTCTGTTACATCAGCGATATCCAGATTGGCTGAACCTGTTACCCCTTTCAGGGAAACATAGTACACATAGCCCGATGCCAGCTCGGCAACTGCTTTAATTCTGGATGCGTGCGTGGTTGGTGCCAGCAAAAAGATCGGATCGATGCCGTGGGCTTTTAAAATAGCCACACGCTCTTTAGCTTCTTCCGGCGGCAAATCAACGGTAAGCACTCCATCCACACCCGCTTGTACTGCTGCTTTTGAAAACACATCGTAACCCATTGCTTCCATCGGGTTCGCATAGCCCATCAGCACAACCGGTGTCTCTGTGTTTTTCTGGCGGAATTCAGCCACCATGCCAAGCACATTGCGTAAAGTCACACCATGCAGGAGTGCGCGTTCTGATGCGCGCTGAATCACCGGACCATCGGCCATCGGGTCAGAAAAAGGCACGCCCAGCTCTAAAATATCCGCACCGCCGGCTACCAGCGCATGCATGACATCCACCGTCACACGGGGATGCGGATCACCTGCCGTGATAAAAGGAATCAGGGCCTGGCGATTTTGGCTTTGTAAGCGCGAGAATGTCTGTTGAATTCTGGACATAGCATTAGTTTCCAAGTTCGATGCCGGAAAGGCGGGCCAAAGTAGGAATATCTTTATCACCACGACCGGATAAATTCACCAGAATTACCTGATCTTTAGACATCGTTTTCGCCATTTTTGCAGCATGGGCCAGTGCATGACTCGACTCAAGGGCCGGAATGATACCCTCAAAATGACAAAGATCGTGAAAAGCTGCAATCGCTTCGTCATCATTAATCGCTACGTACTCCGCGCGGCCGATGTCTTTCAGGTAGCTGTGCTCTGGTCCTACACCTGGATAATCCAGCCCGGCAGAAATCGAATGCGTTTCCGCAATCTGCCCGTCTTCATCCTGCATCAGAAAGGTACGGTTGCCGTGCAGGATACCGACTTTAGCGTCAGATGTAAGCGGCGCAGCATGGCGGCCGGTTTCAACGCCATCCCCACCCGCCTCTACACCAATCAAACGCACAGACAAATCATCGACATAAGGATAGAAAATCCCGATCGCATTCGAGCCCCCCCCCACACAAGCCACAACCGCATCAGGCTGACGGCCAATCATTTCTGGCATCTGCACCTTACATTCATCGCCAATCACGCGCTGAAAATCGCGCACCAGCTGCGGATAAGGATGCGGGCCTGCACATGTGCCAATAATGTAGTAGGTGGAATCCACATTGGTCACCCAATCACGCATCGCTTCATTCATCGCGTCTTTCAGGGTTTTTGTGCCGGATTCTACAGCGACTACTTTAGCGCCCAGTAACTTCATGCGGAATACATTGGGCGCCTGGCGCTTCACATCTTCCGCACCCATATAAACGATACATTCAAGGCCATATCGTGCCGCCACAGTAGCGGAAGCGACGCCGTGCTGGCCTGCGCCCGTTTCTGCAATCACCCGTTTCTTACCCATACGGCGGGCAAGCAGCGCCTGGCCGATGGTGTTGTTCACTTTATGCGCGCCGGTGTGGTTCAGATCTTCGCGCTTTAAATAGATTTGTGCGCCACCGAGTGCCTCGGACCAGCGTTTTGCGTGATAAATCGGGCTTGGGCGGCCAACATAGTGCTTGAGCTCGCTATGATACTCAGCAACAAAGTCAGGGTCTTGCAGGGCTTTTTCGAACTCAATACGTAACTCATCCAAGGCAGGGATCAGTGTTTCAGCCACAAAAATGCCACCAAATTGGCCAAAATGGCCAAGGGAATCAGGTTGCTGATAGGGCTGCTGCTCGTGTTTAGTCTCAGTCATGCGCTTTTCTCTCTGCTTGATTAATAAAGGCAGCAATTTTTGCTGCATCTTTGATTCCCTTGCTGCTTTCTACGCCGCTGGATACATCCACGGCCCAAGGTCTAACCTTACAAATCGCTTCATAGACATTATCCGGATGCAATCCACCCGACAAAACCAGTGGCAAAGGCAAATCTTTAGGCAAAAGATCCCAATCAAAAGCCTCACCCGTACCACCAGGCACCCCTTCTACAAAAGCATCAACTAAAATCCCTTTGCAAAGCGCGTCCACAAAACGCTGTGCATATTCTACCAAATTTATGTCAGGTGTTACCCTTAGTGCTTTTAAATAAGGGCGGCCAAACTGACGGCAATACTCAGGTGTTTCATCTCCATGAAATTGCAATATATCCAGCGGCACACTGGCAAGTACGCTACGCACAAAGGCCGCCTCTGCATTCACAAACAAACCCACACTGCTTACAAAAGCAGGCAAAGCGGCGACAATTTGCGCCGCTGCTGCAATTTCTACATGACGGGGGCTGGGCGGGTAAAACACCAGACCAATTGCATCAGCCCCTAATTCAGCCGTACGCCTTGCCATTTCCGGATCAAGCAAACCGCAAATTTTGATACGTGGATTCATTCACCTCCCCCCTTTAAATCAAACCATGGCGCGAAACCGGCTCACTGGCCAGCCCAAACTCAGGGGGATAGCTTACACCAGCAAGATAGAGTCCGTCTGGCATAAAGGTAGGGGGAGCACTCGTTCTGTCACGGGCCAGGATTAAATCAGCCATCCATTCAGGGGATTCATGCCCTTTTCCGACATGCAGTAAGGCGCCCATAATATTGCGCACCATGTGGTGCAGAAAGGCGTCTGCAGAGAAATCACAAATAATCAGACTGCCTTCTTTCTGAATATGGGCCCTGGTCATCGTTTTAACGGGCGTTTTAGCCTGGCACTCCGCCGCTCTGAAGCTTGAAAAATCATGCAGCCCCAAAAGATGTACTGCCGCGGCCTGCATTGCATCAAAATCCAGATCATTAAAAGCCCAGCCCATGCGGCCAGACCATAATGCCGGGCGCACAGGGTGATTGAGCAGCAGATAACGATAGTGACGGGCAAAGGCAGAAAAGCGCGCATGAAAGGCATCCGGCACGGGCGCAGCCCACAGCACGGCCACCGTATCAGGCAGAAAGCTGTTTACCCCCCTCACCCATGCGGTTAAAGGGCGATTAACATCCGTTTCAAAATGAACGATTTGTCTGGCACCGTGCACTCCTGCATCGGTACGGCCGGCGGCATGAACCTGAACAGGCTCTCCTGCCATCTGGCTGAGCGCGGCCTCTAAAGCGGCCTGCACAGTAGGTAAGTCTTTTTGAATTTGCCAGCCATAAAAGGCCCGGCCATCGTATTCCACTGCGAGCGCGTATTTCATTACACCATCATCAATAAAGTGAACAGCACTGCGGCAAACAAGGCCCAAAGCAGCGCCAAATCTAAAAAAGACAGCGACTCTACCAGAATAGAGACTTCCTGCAACTCGCAAGGCTGCTCAACCCCGGCCAATTGCATCAAAAATCCCTCCCTGCTTAAAGCGTGTCGTTGCAGAAGCAGATCACCCGAAAAAGTCATCGTCAGGCTTAAACGCAGGGCCCAGCGCTCACGATTAAACCCAAGAAATGCAAGAGGAGAGAGGAGCACATAGAGCCCCGAAAATATTCGGGCAGCGCTTAAGCGCCACAACAACAGCTGCAAAGCCGCCAGCACGCCCAGAAGGCGCACCAGCTGCAGAAAGCCCCAGCAGAGCCCCTCTTCTGTGGGAGACCATCGCCCCGGCCACAGATACTGTCCCGGCGTAGACCAGCCGTAGACCAGCGTAATAGCTAGGAGCAGGAAACGTATCCGTTTTAAAGTACGCCAGCAGCGCCCGGGGCAACAATAAAAGGCCAGCAAAATGCATACTGCAGAAAAAACAATGAGTGGCGCACCCTGCAAAATTTGCAGGATGCACGCCACCCAAAGCCAGACTGCAATTTGATTTGCAGAATGAATTCTAATCAAAGATTACCCAACAAAGCCTGTGCTTGTTTTTGCTGCTCAGGATTACCTTCACCAATGGCCTCTTGCAAGATTTCTCTGGCCCCTTCGGTGTCTCCCATATCAACATAAGCCTTTGCCAGATCAATTTTGGTTTGCACCGGATCATCTCCTGCAAATTCCAGCAATGAATCAGAAGATGCACCTGAATCTGCAGCAAAGTCCAGATTCATTCCGGCCAGATCAATCGATTCTTCTGCGCCAGACGCCGCCGGCACTGAAGCCTCAAGAGGCGTATCCAGCGAGAAATCAAAATCCAGGCCTAAACCATCATCGGCACTTGTTGCCTCCAGCACATCCTCAGCCACAGGCTGAGCCTTTGCAGGCGGTGCAGCTGGCACTTCCGGCGCAGAAAGCACGCCCAAATCCAGATCAGGCAATTCAGCAGAAAAATCAGCAGGTGCTGCCGCTGCTTCCGGCATGTTGTCCAGACCATCAAAATTCAGATCAAACGCCTCATCTGCCGGGGCGCTTGCTTCCAGAGCACTTCCAAAATCGACCGGCATATCCAGAGACAACATGTTCTCTGATTCAGGCTCACTGACAGGTGCCGCGGCCTGAGCGGGCTCTTCAGGAACCAAAAAGTCATCCAAGCCAAAATCAATCCCCATCGCAAAATCATCAGGGGCGGGTGCACTTGCTGCAGGTGCTGGTGCAACTTCAGGCAAATCAAAGTCAAGTGAAGATAAAGCCTCCGGCTGCGAAGGAGGAGTCTCCGCAAAAGGATTAAGCTCCTGCACAGGCTCAGGCGCAGTGCCCACATCAAAATCAAGCGACAGATCTAAATCTGCCAGATCATTTTGTATATTATTCTGCGGCGCATCCGGGATTTCTTCGCTCATCAAAGCATCAAAATCACTCACACCCGCAGAAGGTGCAGTTACCGCCGTATCATCAAAAGACAAATCAAAATCATTGGCCTCAGGTGCAGGCGCCTGGCTTACAAGCGGCGCAGCGGCAGCAGCGGCTACCGCTGCTACAACAGGCGCGGCTGCTGGCTCAATGCGTTTGTACAGAGGATTTTCAGGATCGAGTACGCTGCCCTGATAAGCCGCCTGTTCCCATTGCGCACCCTTACCCCCAGTCATGGCAAATAAATCAGCCGCAATTTCTTCGTATGATGTCGGGTCTTTCTTCGCTGCAAATATTTCCAGCAACTTCATACGGATTTCATGACGCGCAGGATCTTTAAGCAGTGCATCCCGCAGGATTTCTTCTGCCTGCTCATTGCGATCATAAGCCATATAAACTTCGGCTTCGGCAATCGGATCAACCTCATCCGTATCAATTGTCCCTAAGCCCTGGCGGCTGAAATCAGTAAGGAAAGAGTTTTCAGTGGGCTGAGTACTGATAACTGCACCACCGGTATTACCCAGCAGGGTGTTGGACTTTAAATCGCCACCAGTCAGAACGCTGTCTGCAAATGCAGAGCCCTGCTTACGACGACGAGCCCACCAAAGACCAGCCCCGCCTAATAAAAGTGCCGTCAGCCCGCCACCAATTGGCAGTGCATTATCAGCCACAACATCCATCAGGTCTGGCTCTGGCACGGGAACCGGAGGCGGAACAATGACGCGGCGTTTTTTAGGCTGGCTGGCAACTTCCTGAACGGACTGCACAGCAGGCGCGCTACCAGCAACAGCCGCAGGCTCAGGCTCAGAAGCATGCTCAGCTGCAGGTGCTGATGCTACTGCAGGCACCGCTGTGGCAACAGGGGCAACGGCCGGCGTATCAGTTGGCTTACTTGCTAACTCAACACCTGCACGGCTTTTAAGTGCCAGCAGCTTTTCCATATCCTGAACATTTTTTTGCAGTGCTGCGACTCGCTGATTTGCTTCATCCAAACCCTTTTGCCGTGCAGTTACTTCTTCTTCCAGAGCACGAATCCGCGCCTGTTCGCCCTGCTGATCTGCCTTTGCCTTACTAGGCGCTTCACCCTTAGAAAGCTTCAGCACATCCTGATTGGCATTGCCTGATTTTACTTTTTCTTCAACTTTCGGGCTGATGCGGCCAGCGCTTGCAGATTCATTCCCTGCAACCGCAGCGCGTTTTTGTACCGATTCCGCCACTTTATTGCGATACGCCTGCCAGTCTTTAGACTGCAAACGCACTTCCTGCCCGGCTTCCTTTGCAGGTACAGCCTGCAAATTTTCTTTGGCTGGAATATTTAAAATCTTACCCCGGCGCAAACGGTTCATATTGCCATCAAAAGCATCGGGATTTTGCCGGTAAAGCCCAACCAGCATCTGCTCAAGAGTGACGCCCTCAGCAGCAGTCTGGCGCGCAACACTCGATAAGGTGTCGCCCCCCTGTACTTTATATTGCTGATCGCCGGTGGCTTTTTCTGCCTGACTTGCTGCTGATGAGGTTTTTTTACCTGACCCAGCAACTGCGCCCTTGCGACGGGTACCCGGCAAGGCAGATGGCGCAAACTGCTCGTTTGCTTTTGCCTCAGCGCCCGCAGACGAGCGCGAGTTTTGATAGCCCGGCGGATCAATCAAGGCGGTATAGTCCCGCTGAATTTTGCCGCCTGACCAGTTCAGATCAACCAGCAGATCCAGAAAAGGCTCAGAAACTGATTGTGCAGAACTAATTAAGACATACTGCTGCCCATTCGCGCGTTTTTCTATGACCAGACGCAAGCCAAGCGACGCAGGCGGATAAGCTACCTGAGCCTGAGCAAATGCCTCTGGTGACGCAAGCCGGACAAGCAAGCTTTCGGATTCCCCTGGCTGAACTGAAACCAGATCAATTTCAGCCCGAAATGGCTGACCAAGCCCGGAAAGCACGTTTAACCTGCCCAAGCCCACTGCACCAGCAGAGGGTGGCAAAGTCAATATAAGAGCAAGGACACACGCCTTGAGTTTCGGTTTGATTGGCACAATTCCCCCAGCACTTCACTTTATTTTTAACCAGGTATGATATAAAACCCAGCGCTTACAGCCCGACGAACATAACATTTGCGCCAAGCCTGACGCAAGTCATGCACTTAATTTACACATACCGCCACACTGGCAAATCTGCTTTTTTTTGAGACATCTCAATATCCGCTCCGGACTGAAAATCTGCAAAAAAACAGGAGAGCAAAACTGGCAATACATCAATTTGCTAATAAAAAATACACTTAAATCATATAGCAAATAATATAGCACTATTCCAATAGTTATCTACACAAATCAAAAATTCAACTTAAATGCCACGCTTTCCTCCTGATGAAGTATGGGGAAAATCATAAAACCCCGGATCGTCCGGTCTTAAGTCATTGATTTTACTTAAGCCAACTTTACCGACCCCGATTTAATCAAAATCACCTCAGAAATTTATTATTCCAAAGACAGGATAAAAAAAATCAATCCATTCGCCTGCGGGGGTAAACACAAAATATCTGAGCCGGGCAATTATAACGCCCATTGCTATTACGCCAAAATCCTCATTCAAGCCCTAGTACAACAATAAGGTGAATACCCGAGCGGAAACGACAACAGACAAATCAATTAAATCATCCCTTATTAATGAAAACCACCCCGCTTGCACTATCCACTTAACATAAAACCACAGATAGAATTCATCCCAAATCGCAAAATGGCACTACCAGTCCGCCTGGTGCCAGCACAGCACAAATCACAAGCGCACGCGCCGATTATCACTACTAATTATTTATAAATAACCAGCTTATTGCTTCTAAAGCACGGGGCTCTGCTAAAATCAGGGTCGATCTGCCCAAATTTTGTGCGGCTCAAGGACCAGTGCCCAATATATATAAGGATTCAATCATGACGTACGTAGTGACCGACGCCTGTGTGAAATGCAAATACACAGATTGCGTCGATGTATGCCCGGTAGACTGTTTTCGTGAAGGGCCAAATTTTTTAGTGATTGATCCTGATGAATGCATCGATTGCACACTCTGCGTTGCCGAATGCCCCGTTGAAGCAATTTATGCAGAAGATGACGTTCCGGCCGACATGCAGGACTACATTGAACTCAACGCTGAAATGTCTAAAATCTGGCATACCATTGTAGAAAAGAAAGATCCGCTTCCCGATCACGAAACATGGGCTGCGGTCAGCGGCAAGATTGATCAGATCGAACGTTAAGTGCCCGCGTTTTTATCCCTTGAGTCCGGCTCAATTCTCCGGTATGATCCGCCCCTCTTAACAACCCTTGCCTGACCGTAGTCGCACGCGGCAGGCTTAACATCCATAAGGAGATGTCATGCGACATTACGAAATCGTATTTATCGTGCATCCGGATCAAAGCGAACAGGTTCCAGCGATGATTGATCGCTACAAGACCCTGATCACAAACGGTGGTGGTGCTATTCACCGCCTTGAAGACTGGGGCCGTCGTCAGTTAGCTTACCCGATCCAAAAGATCCACAAAGCTCACTACGTCATGATGAACGTCGAAATCAGCCAATTGATTTTGGACGAACTAGAACACGCCTTCAAATTCAATGACGCCGTTCTGCGCCACATCACTCTGCGCACAGAACATGCTGTTGTTGAAGCTTCCCCAATGATGAAGGAAGAGAAGTCCAAGTCCCTGACACCAGCCGCCGAAGGCGTTCCTGCTGCCTAAGGTAAACAGTAAGCACTGCGAAATTTTCGCCTTGCTTGCTATGGACTACTAAATTGGACAAACGCAACCGAGTACTTATTGACGGTACCGTTATAAAACGAAGCGATATACGTTACACCCCTGCAGGGACCCCTGTTTTAGAAATTGTGATCACTCACCTTTCTGAGCAGACCGAAGCAGGCAAACACCGCAAGGTGGAGTGTGAAGTGGCCATACTGGCACTCGGTGATATTGCAGTAAGGCTTGCCCCCATTCAAATCGGGCAAAGACTTGCCAGCAAAGGTTTTATTGCCGCAAAAAGTAATCGTTACCGCAATGAGCTTGTGTTGCATCTCGAAGAATTTGAATTGTTGAATTGAGGTTTATCATGTCGCGTCATCTGTTCAAGCGGAAAAAATTCTGCCGCTTTACCGCCGAAGGCATTGCCCACGTGGATTACAAAGATATTGCTCTGTTAAAAGACTTTATCTCTGAAAACGGCAAAATCATTCCGGCTCGTATCACTGGTACAAAAGCTAAGTTCCAACGCCAGCTGTCTGAAGCAATCAAAGTAGCTCGTCTGCTTGCGCTTCTGCCATACACCGACCAACACTAAGAGAGAAGAATAAACATGCAAATCATTCTGCTCGAAAAAGTAGCAAACTTAGGTGGTCTTGGTGATGTTGTTACCGTAAAAGATGGTTACGCACGTAACTTCTTGGTACCACAAGGTAAAGCAAAGCGCGCAACTGCAGCTAACTTGGCACAATTCGAAGCTCGTCGTGTAGAGCTCGAAGCACGTCAGGCTGAAATTATTGCTGCAGCTACAGCTCGCGCTGCTAAGCTGGAAGGCTCTGCAGTAACGATCGAACAAAAAGCCGGTGTTGATGGCCGTCTGTTCGGCTCAGTTAGCACACAAGACATCGCCGAAGCATTCGTTGCTGCTGGCTTTGAAGTGGCTAAATCTGAAGTTCGTCTACCTGATGGTCCTTTCAAGCAAATCGGCGAATACGAAGTTGAACTTGCTCTGCACCACGAAATCGTTGCTGCAGTGAAAGTAACTGTTGTTGGTATTAACTAATCTTTACGATTAATTAATAGCTTCACATATGAAAACGGCAATCTTCTGATTGCCGTTTTTTTATATCAATTGCCTCTTTTCTCAAGCTTACATTCGTAACTAAGCAAAACCCTTCCCTTTTCATCAACACTCTCCAGCTTTACCGAAAACCCCCATAGCCGTGAAATATGCTTCAGTACCTCATGCACACTATTTCCTAAAGGCCTGCGCTGATATTGGTAATGCCTTAAAGTTAATGAACGGTCCCCCTGGGTATTAGCCTCATACACCTGAATATTAGGCTCACGCCCCGCTAAATTATACTGATCCGCCAGCTTTTGCCTGATATCTAGGTAGCCTGCATCATCATGAATGGCAGCCACTTTTAATTTAGGCAAATAGTCGTCATCCAAAATAGCGAACAAGCGGAATTCACGCATTAATTTAGGCGAAAGATACTGCAAAATAAAGCTTTCATCCTTAAAGTTACGCATTGCAAAATCCAGCGTTTTTTTCCAGTCTGTATTCACTAAATCCGGAAACCACGCTTTATCTTCCTCGGTAGGCTCCTCACAAATCCGCCGCAGATCACGAAACATAGCAAAACCCAGGGCATAAGGATTAATCCCGTTAAACCATTTGCTGGTTACAGGCTGCTGAAATACCACATTGGTGTGGCTGTGCAAAAACTCCAGCATAAAAGCATCATCAACCAGACCTTCGTCATACAATTGATTTAACAAGGTGTAATGCCAGAATGTCGCCCACCCCTCATTCATCACCTGGGTTTGCCGCTGCGGATAAAAATATTGAGCAATTTTGCGAATAATCCGCACAATTTCTCTTTGCCACGGCGCTAATAAAGGCGCGTATTTCTCAATAAAATACAGTAAATTTTCTTGCGGCTCAGAAGGAAAACGGCTTTCCTCATGCGCTTTCTCTTCCTCTGTACGCTTAGGAATAGTTCGCCATAATTCATTTATTTGCGATTGCTGATAATTCTCCCGCTCTGATTGCTTGGCTAATTCTAATGAGAGCGATAATTTTTGCGGCCGTTTATAGCGATCAACCCCGTAATTCATCAGGGCATGGCAAGAATCAAGCAGTTCCTCCACCTTATCTTCGCCATATCTTTGCTCACACTGGGCAATATAATTTTTTGCAAAGACCAGGTAATCAATAATGGCGGTTGCATCCGTCCAGCTTCTGAATAAATAGTTGCCCTTAAAAAAAGAATTATGGCCAAAGGCGGCATGCGCAATGACAAGCGCCTGCATGGTCATAGTATTTTCTTCCATCAAATAGGCAATACAAGGGCTGGAGTTAATCACAATCTCATAGGCAAGCCCCATTGCCCCGCGCTGATAAGATTTTTGCGTAGATAAGAAATGCTTACCGTAACTCCAATGGTTATACATTACCGGCATCCCTACTGATGCATAGGCATCCATCATTTGTTCGGCTGAAATCACCTCCAATTGATTAGGATAAGTATCTAGGCCAAACTGCTTTGCTACGCGCGCTATTTCCCGATAGTAATCATCAATTAAATCAAATGACCATTCCGAGCCCGTTGATAAAAGCTTTTTTGCGCGCGATTTTTTTTGGCGTGTATTTGTGCTCATGCCCCCCCCCTTGCGCTCACTTTTTTAAACAGCTCTTTAAATATCGGCCAAATTTCTGCGGGATTACGAATGCGCCGCATCGTAAAGTGAGCATGCTGTTCGGCCACTTTTTCATATTCAAACCAAAGATTTTGCGGCTCCCCCTCGGTGATTTCCACATACGCATAATATTGCAGCAGCGGCATAATTTCGGCGCTTAATAATTGCCGACACTGAGGCGAATCAGAATCCCAGTTATCCCCATCACTGGCTTGTGCTACATAAATATTCCAATCGGCATCAGGGTAGCGTTCATCAATTATTTTCTTGGTGAGCTTGATTGCCGATGAAACAACGGTGCCCCCCGTATCTCTTGCATGAAAGAAATCGTGCTCATTGACTTCGGTAGCCTGAGTATGATGCCGGATAAATACCACCTCAATTTTTTCATATGCGCGCACAAGAAATAAATAAAGCAAAATAAAGAATCGCTTTGCAATATCTTTCTTTGCCTCATCCATCGAGCCGGAAACATCCATCACACAAAACATCACCGCCTGGGTTGTGGGTTTGGGCACCCGAACACGATTGGTATACTTCAGATCAAACGGATCAATATAGGGAATACAAACCAATTTTGCTTTTAATTCACGAATAATAGCCTGCAGGGTTTGTACCTCCTGCGAGCGCTCTCCTTGTGTTTCAAGCAATTCATCCAATTGCTCCTGCAGGGTATTAAGCTCCTCCAGCGGGCCGGCTGATAAAGCAATACGCCGCCCTAATGCTGCGCGCAGGCTGCGCAATACATGGATATTGGTGGGCGTACCGTCAGAGGTAAACCCGGCCCTGACGGGCTTCATCACCATGCTTTGTTTTAATTGCGTTTTAACAAGATTGGGCAATTCAAGATCATCAAAGAAAAACTCTAAAAACTCTTCTTTGCTTAATTCAAAAACAAAGTCATCCTCGCCATCGCCACCATTTCCAGCGCCGCCATTCCCTCCGCCCCCCCCGCCGCCATCAGGGCGATCGATTTCATCGCCCCGGCTATAGCGATCATTTCCTGGAAAAACGCGCTCCCAAATCCCCCCCGGGGCATGGGCAAAACCCGGCTCATTGATATCTTTGACCGGAATAGATACTTTTTCACCGCGCTCTATATCGGTAATTGATCTGCCATTTACGGCACGAGTCACCGCCTCTTTAATTTGCCCCTTAAAACGACGAAGAAATCGCTCCCGATTTATCGCCGACTTATTTTTACCATTCAAACGCCGATCAATCATATGGATCATTTTGCAACTCCAGTGAGGAGTGAGACGCAAGGAGCGATCCCGAGCCACCCTCGACACCACTCCTCCCCCTCACTGGATTACGATGATTTACGCACTCTTAAATACCATTCGCATAACAATCTGACCTGCTTGGGCGTATAGCCCTTACTGACCATTCTGTTTACAAAGTCTTCATGTTTACGCGCATCGTCATGGCTTGCTTTGGCATTAAATGAAATTACCGGCAACAATTCTTCGGTATTAGAGAACATTTTTTTCTCTATGACCGAGCGCAGTTTTTCATATGAAGTCCATGCAGGATTATTGCCTCCATTATTAGCGCGGGCACGTAATACAAAATTGACTATCTCATTTCTGAAATCTTTAGGATTAGAAATGCCTGCCGGTTTTTCTATTTTTTCCAGCTCATTATTTAAACTGGTGCGGTCAAATGATTCGCCCGTATCAGCATCGCGATACTCCTGATCCTGAATCCAGTAATCAGCCAGCGTGACATAGCGGTCAAAAATGTTCTGACCGTATTCCGAATAGCTTTCAAGGTAAGCGGTTTGAATTTCTTTACCAATAAAATCAACATATTTCAAAGCCATAAATTCTTTGATATATGAGATATATTTTTGCTCAAGCTCGGCAGAGAACTGCTCACGCTCTACCTGCTGCTCCAGCAAATACAGTAAATGAACTGGATTTGCCGCCACTTCGGCATGATCAAAATTAAAAACTTTTGATAAAATTTTAAAAGCAAACCGGGTAGACAAACCATTCATGCCTTCATCTACGCCAGCAAAATCACGATATTCTTGAATTGATTTTGCCTTGGGATCAACGTCTTTTAAATTTTCACCATCATAAACCAGCATTTTAGAAAAAATGCTGGAATTTTCCGGCTCACGCAGCCGGGATAAAATGGCAAACTGCGCCATCATTTTTAAAGTGCCCGGTGCGCATGGTGCTTTTGATAGAGAGGAATTAAGCACCAATTTCTCATAAATTTTTACTTCCTCACTGACTCGCAGGCAGTAAGGTACTTTTACGATATAAATACGATCTAAAAACGCTTCATTATTTTTATTGTTTTTAAATTGCTTCCATTCCGATTCATTAGAGTGAGCAAGCACAACGCCATCAAAAGGAATCGCACCAAAACCCTCAGTCCCTTTGAAATTACCTTCCTGTGTTGCTGTCAGCAAAGGGTGCAAAACTTTAATAGGCGCTTTAAACATTTCCACGAATTCAAGCAAGCCCTGATTGGCAAGGCAAAGCCCGCCAGAATAGCTGTACGCATCAGGGTCATCCTGCGCATATTTTTCTAATTTACGAATATCGACCTTACCCACTAGGGCAGAGATATCCTGATTGTTTTCATCGCCAGGCTCAGTTTTAGCAATAGCCACCTGACGCAATACCGAAGGGTGACGTTTAACCACTCTAAACTGGTTGATATCGCCATTAAATTCGTGAAGCCGTTTAACGGCCCAGGGGCTTGGAATGGTTTTTAAATAACGTCCTTCAATTCCAAATTGCTCCTGCAATAAAGCACCGTCTTCTTCGGCATTAAACAAACCCAAAGGGGATTCATTCACTGGTGAGCCTTTAATGCAATAAAAAGGAACACACTCCATTAATTCTTTTAGTTTTTCGGCAATAGAGCTTTTCCCTCCCCCCACCGGCCCCAGTAAATATAAAATTTGTTTCTTTTCTTCAAGCCCCTGAGCAGCATGGCGGAAATAAGCAACGACCTGTTCAATCACTTCTTCCATGCCATAAAACTCACGAAATGCCGGATAGATACGGATCACTTTATTTTGGAAAATACGAGACAAGCTTGAATCCAGCCGGGTATCAATTAATTCAGGCTCACCAATCGCCATCAACATGCGTTCTGCCGCAGTGGCATACGCAACCTGATCATGTTTGCACAGCTCAAGATAGTCCCGCAGAGACATTTCTTCTTCGCGTGTGCGCTCATAACGTGCAGCAAAATTATTAAAGACATCCATGACGCCTCTCCTCACCGTGTATGTCATTCGAGTGGCGCGGCGATTGCTGCACCTCTGCACTCTTTATAGACATAGTGAAGTTGATTATTTCAAAAAATTACGTGCACATTGCTGATAAATTTAAGTTGCTCTTTTATTTCTGCAAAAAAAGCCCAAAAAAAGAGCCCCTAAGTGAACTGACCCCAATTAGTTGGACAGTATAAAAGCTAGGCGCTCAAGGGCTGGGTTCTGTATTGCACAGGACTCAGCCCTTTTAACTTCAGTTTGATTCGGTCGTGGTTATAGTAATGGATGTAAT
>NZ_PDZG01000067.1 GCF_002735645.1 Iodobacter sp. BJB302 | reverse complement strand
TACATCCATTACTATAACCACGACCGAATCAAACTGAAGTTAAAAGGGCTGAGTCCTGTGCAATACAGAACCCAGCCCTTGAGCGCCTAGCTTTTATACTGTCCAACTAATTGGGGTCAGTTCAAATTTCGCGGCTTTTTTTTGCCCGCCTTTACACAAAAGGCGGCATGCTTATGCTGGATTAAGCACCCAGTGCCGCGAAAAGCTGGTCACGAATGGCTTCAACCTCACCCACACCATTTACTTTTACGTATTTAGGTGCAGTTGCATCACCACTGGCCGCCATTTCACCGTAGTACCCTACCAGCACTTCAGTTTGTTCATGGTAAACCGACAAGCGCTTTTTAACGGTTTCTTCTTCATCATCAGCACGCTGAATTAAAGCCTCACCCGTTACATCATCCACGCCTTCAACCTTAGGCGGGTTAAACTTCACATGATAAGTACGTCCGGATGCCACGTGTACACGGCGGCCGGCCATACGATCAACAATCGCTTCGTCAGGCACATCAATTTCTACCACGTAATCAATAACTACACCGGCTTCTTTCATTGCGTCAGCTTGCGGTACTGTGCGCGGGAAACCATCAAACAAAAAGCCATTGGCACAATCTGCATCAGTAATGCGCTCTTTCACCAGGCCAATAATGATGTCATCACGCACCAAACCACCCGCATCCATAATGGATTTAGCTTCCAAACCCAGTGGCGTGCCTGCTTTTACAGCGGCGCGCAGCATATCACCAGTCGAGATTTGCGGAATATTGTATTTTTCTTTGATGTAAGTTGCTTGCGTGCCCTTACCGGCGCCTGGTGCACCCAGAAGAATTAATCTCATTATTTTTCCCTAGTGGTTAATGTTTTTTAGATTTTAGATAAACGGGCAAAAGCATCACGTACACGCGCCAGATCTTCGGGAGTATCGACACCCGCAAGCGGGGCATCAGCCGAAATGTGCACACCAATCCTATAACCATGCCACAGCACACGCAGTTGTTCCAGCGCTTCAATAGATTCGATGCAAGATGGCGACAGTTTTTGGTAAGTACGTAAAAATTCTGCCCGATAGCCATAAATACCGATATGGCGTAAAGGTGTAAGCTCTGCGGGCAAAACAGCCTGGTCCTGCATAAATGCATCACGCGGCCAGGGAATAGCGGCACGGCTGAAATACATCGCACGCTGTTTTGCATCCAACACAACTTTCACAACATTTGAATTTAAAAAATCGGCGCTGTTGCTTATTGCATGGCAGGCTGTAGACATAGCCAGGCTGCGATCTGCAATTAATTTAGCCGCAACCGCGTCGATCAGTAATGGATCAATCAGAGGTTCATCGCCCTGCACATTCACAACGACCGCATCATCCGGCAAGCCCAGATGCTCAATCGCCTCAGCGAGGCGATCCGTCCCGCTGGGGTGATCGCTGCGCGTTAAAATAGCGGTATAGCCTGCGGCTTCAACAGCGGCCTTGATCTGCTCATCGTCTGTAGCCACGCAAACCAGGCGGGCAGAGGATTTAAGCGCCTGCTCAATCACCCGCACAATCATGGGCTTGCCTCCAATATCAGCCAAAGGCTTATCTGGCAGGCGGGTGGATTTAAGCCGCGCAGGAATAAGGGCTACAAAACTCACCGGACTTCTTCCGTGGCTTCCAGCTCACGCGCTTCTGCCTGCAACATCACAGGAATGCCGTCTTTTATGGCATAAGCGAGGCGATCGGCTTTACAGATCAGCTCCTGAGCGCTTTTCTCATAAGCCAGCGGGCCTTTGCAAACCGGGCAAACAAGAATTTCCAGTAACTTTGCGTCCATTGTTATCTCACTCATTAATATTCATTATCTGATGCTTAAGCCGCGCTATTTCAGTGCCGAGCCAGCCAGCCAAATCTGGCGTCAGCTCCGCAATCACGGGCAAGACCCATATTCTAACATCTGCAAGCACAGCCAGCTTTACCGCATCTTTTTCAGTCACCACAATAATGTCCGCATCCGGCAAATCTGCGGCAACAAACGCATGGTGATCGGCAAAAGCATGCTCGCTAAAAACCAGGCCCAGGGCCTTCAGCGTATTAAAAAACCGTGCGGGATTACCAATACCACAGACAGCAGCCACCCGCAAACCTTGCCATGCATGCCGCGGGGCATTCACTGGCGAATAAAGCACGCCAGGCTGCAAAGACATTTGAAATAAACAGGGATGGCTGATCGAATCATTCCGGCCATTTACAATCACCGCATCAAGCTTTTTCAGCCTGGAAACAGGCTCGCGCAAAGGTCCTGCCGGGATTAAAGCGCCATTACCAAAACCGCGCACACCATCGACCACGCAGAGCTCAATATCGCGCTGCAGGCGATAATGCTGCAAGCCGTCATCACACAGCAAAATATCCACATCAGGACAAGCCGACAGCAAAGCCTGGCCTGCTGCTGCACGATCACTGAATACGTATACAGGCACACCTGACCTGGCCAGCAGAATGGGCTCGTCGCCGCAAATAAGCGGATCACTGTCGCCCGACACACAGAGTGGCTGCTGCGCTTTGCCACCATAACCGCGCGACACGATTCCAGGGCGATAACCAAGCGATTGCAATTGCCTGGCCAGATAAAGCGTCAGCGGTGTTTTACCCGTGCCACCAGCCGTAATGTTGCCAACGACAATCACGGGCACAGGCAAGCGGATACTCTGCTTAAATCCCACACGAAACAAAGCACGCCTAAGCGTGCCCAAGCCAGCAAAAATCCAAGCCAATGGCCGGAGCAAATAAGACAAGGGGTGCCGGGATGTATACCAAATCCGGTCAATTAACATAAGCACCCCAGCTTAAAAACGCGATCCTTATTTGGCATTCGTCTGAGTAGCAAACGTCAGCTTGCCATAGCCCGCCAATCGCGCAGCTTCCATGACATTCACCACACTCTGATGCGCACTTTGCGCATCTGCATTAATGATAATCATGGGGTCCTGCGTTTCACCTGCGGCACGGCGCAAGAGCATAGCAAAATCATCGGCTGTGCTGAATGTTGCCGCATTGCCGTTCACGCTGTACTGGCCATTAGCTGAAATCGCCACATTGATCGTTTTAGGCTGATTCTCTGCCGTTTTTTCAGCATCGGCGGTAGGTAAAGTGATTTTCAGCTCGGCGAACTTGGAATACGTCGTGGTTGCCATCAGGAAGATCAAAATAACCAGCAGCACGTCGATCAACGGCACAAAGTTAATTTCTGGTTCTTCGCGATTACGGCCTTTACGAAAATTCATGATGTGCCCTTAATTGCGATCGCCGTGCACAATTTCAACCAGCTTCACAGCCTGCTGCTCCATTTCAACCAGGTAGCTGTCAACCTTAGTGCGAAAGAAGCGGTAGAAAATCAATGCAGGCACAGCCACCATAATCCCGAAGGCGGTATTGTAAAGCGCAACAGAAATACCATGAGCCAGAGCAGCAGGATTAGCGGCCCCCGCAGGCGCTTGCGAGCCAAAGATTTCGATCATACCGATAACCGTACCAAAGAGTCCCAGCAAGGGCGTTACGGCAGCCAAAGTGCCCAGCATAGGCAAATAACGCTCAAGTTCATGCGAAACCGAGCTGCCCACTTCTTCAATGGACTCTTTCATAATTTCACGCGAACTGCGCACATTCTTAAGGCCGGCAGACAACACACGTCCCAAAGGGCTGGAGCTTGAGAGCTTGGCCAGCATTTCTGCACTCACACCACGGCTGCGATATTCTTGTACAACACTTGCCAGCAAGCCTTTTGGTAAAATCTGGCTTTGACGCAGTGTTAACATGCGCTCAATGATGATGGTGACGGTAGCAATAGAAGCGGCAATAATCAGCCAAATCGGCCAGCCGGCCGCTTCAATAATAGCAAGCATAATAGTTTAATCCTGAGAAGCGATTAGAAGCGCGTCACTTTAACGGTAATCACGGGCTGGGGGAAGCGCCGCACTCACGTGCAAACATTTTCCTTAGCCGGCATCAAAATGAGCAACCTCGGTTGGCAGATAAAAAAAGGCCCAAATCTACTAAATAGACCTTATATAAGCTTACAAAACGGTCATTAAAGCCTGGCGGCTAAAACAATAAGCGCAGCATTTTAACAGCAGACTGTAAACAAACAAAAAAATAAGCTAAGCCCGTGATCTGAAATGGTTTTTTATTTGTCAATACACTGTGGATAACTTTGTGCACAAAACGCCCAAACAGGCGCAAACACTCAATAAAACGGTCATACACTCGACTAAACCAGTTGCACAATGATTCATTAATATACATTAAAATCAACAAGTTAAAACACAACTCTCTACTACAACTCGCACTATCTGTCGCAGATCGTTAGTTTGAGCCATTTTGTGGATTAAACAGAGCCAAATCGAGATTGTCATGAATTTGTCAAGTACAAATAGCGTCATTTTAACCGTCGCAGAACTCAACCGCCGCGCCAAAACGCTGCTGGAAAATGGTTTTCCTTTGTTGTGGGTAGCGGGAGAAATTTCAAATTTTAAGCGCTATGACTCCGGCCATTGCTACTTCAGCTTAAAAGATGCAAATGCTCAAGTAAGGTGTGTAATGTTTAGAAACCGCGCTTCCTTAATTGATTTTCAGCCCCGTGAAGGCATGCAGGTCGAAGCCCGTGCACTGGTTTCTTTATACGAAGCTAGGGGTGATTTTCAACTCACCATCGAAGCCCTCCGGCCAGCGGGCCTTGGCGCACTTTTTGCAGCCTACGAAAAACTCAAACAAAAGCTCGAAAGCGAAGGCTTATTTGCAAGTTCACGCAAAAAAGCACTGCCTGTATTCCCCCGCGCCATTGGTATTGTCACATCACCTGCAGCGGCGGCGCTTTCAGACGTCATCGCTGCACTTAAACGCCGCATGCCCGGCCTGCCCATCATCCTTTACCCCAGTCCCGTGCAGGGGCTGGACGCTGCACCGCAAATTGCCAGCGCCATTCACAAGGCAAATGAGCGAAAAGAAGTGGATGTGCTGATTGTGTGCCGCGGCGGCGGCAGCCTGGAAGATTTATGGGCGTTTAATGAAGAAATTGTTGCCCGGGCCATTGCGGCCTGCGATATTCCTGTCGTCAGTGGTGTAGGGCATGAAACTGACTTCAGCATCGCCGATTTTGTTGCTGACGTACGCGCCGCAACCCCCACGGCCGCTGCCGAATTAGTCAGCCCCAACCGCAGTGAATGGCTGGCAAAGCTCGCCCGCCAGCAAGGCCTGCTGCACAGATCCATTGAGCGGCTGCTGCAAAGAAAAATGCAGGAAACAGACTCCCTGTCACGTCGGTTGCAGCACCCTGGCGAGCGTTTGCGCCAGCAAAAAAGCCACTTGCAAGCGCTCAGCCAGCGTTTACATTTACTGCCGGTGCGAACACTGGAAAAAAACAATTACCGCCTGAAGCAACTCTCACTGAATCTGAGCCATCTCAAACCCAGACCTGAGCATCAGCAAGCGCAGCTGCAGCACTTGTCCCGCCAGCTTTTACAAGCCATGCCGCGGCTTATTGAGCAGCGTAGGCAAAAACTGGCCATGCTGACCGCCCGGCTTGAGCCATGGAATCCGCAATCGGTACTGGCAAGGGGGTATGCGCTGGTCAGCCGCCGGGACGGCCAAATTGTGCGCCATGGTGCACAGCTCAGCCACGGCGAAGCATTATCGCTGCAATTTGCTGACAGCGCCGTTGAAGTCAGGGTGACTAAAGATTCAGAACGCCAGGGCACACTGGAAATATAAGCACCAGCCATGCGGGGATGGCAAAAAGCCATCCCCGTAATGATGCTTTTTACTCAGCCTTGCCTTCTTCCTCTTCAGGCTCGGCCTCTGCAACCAGGCTTAAATGCCCCAGCTCATCATGCGAGACATCTTTAGTGTCTTTACTCTTTAATTTAACCCGCAAACGCAATTCATTAATTGAGTCGGCATTTTTAAGCGCTTCTTCAAGGCTGATACGGCCATCCTCATATAAATGAAACAGTGCCGAATCAAAGGTTTGCATGCCCAATTCTTCGGATTTAAGCATCGCCGTTTTCACGCCGCCCACATCGCCTTTAAAAATCATATCAGCGACCAAAGGCGAATTCAGCAAGACTTCAATCGCAGCCACCCGCCCTTTGCCATCCGGAGTGGGGATTAGGCGCTGTGAAATCATGCCCCGCATATTTAAAGATAAATCCATATATATTTGCGGATGACGCTCTTCGGGGAAGAAATTAACAATGCGTTCTAATGCCTGATTTGCGCTATTGGCATGCAATGTACCCATGCACAAATGCCCGGTTTCAGCAAAAGACAGCGCGTATTCCATGGTATCCCGGTCGCGAATTTCACCAATCAGAATCACATCAGGCGCTTGCCTTAAGGTATTTTTAAGTGCAGCAAACCAATGCTTGGTGTCCCGCCCTACTTCCCGGTGCGTGACTAAGCAATTTTTACTTTTATGCACATATTCAATCGGGTCTTCAATCGTGATGATATGGCCATGGGTATTTTGATTTCTGTAATCAATCATGGCAGCCATCGTGGTTGATTTACCCGATCCCGTCCCGCCCACCAGCAGCACAAGGCCCCGTTTAGCCAGCACCACATCCTTCAAAATTGGCGGCAATTTTAATTCATCAAAATCAGGAATCTTGCTGGTAATTACCCGCAATACCATGCCGACTTTTTCTTGCTGCATAAACACATTAACCCGAAAGCGGCCTATGCCCTCAGGGTTGATCGCAAAATTGCACTCATAATCACGCTCAAACTCTTCAATCTGATCAGCGCGCATAATTGAGTAGGCTAATGCTTTGGAAATCACACCATTTAACTTCTGGTTTCCAACAGGTGTTAACCTGCCATTAATTTTCATCGCAGGTGGAAAATCATCGGCAATAAAAAGATCTGATGCTTTATGTTGCAACATCATGCGGAGCAGATCATTAATCGTTTTACTGGCTTGTTCTGGTGCCATTTTTAAAACCTTTACACAAAGAGGCTGCTGATAGCGTAGTTGCTTCCACGCCCTGTATCTTATTGACTTTGCAATTCATCAGACAAAGCGACGACATGATACAGGCATTTTTCTTACGGCCAATCCCATGAATTACTGACAAAGAGAGTCTATTCTTTAGCAGTACGTCCTTTTCCGGCCGATCCTCCGTAGTATTTACGTCAAAGCGGGAAAACCCGGAGTCTTGCTGTAAAATGCGCCGGTCCAAGCTCCCTTAAAAAAGATTTATGCGCAAAATTACTCATGTAGCAGCTGGCATATTATTGCGTGCCGATGGCTCGTTTTTGCTCGGCAGCCGCCCGGCTGGCAAACCTTACGCAGGTTACTGGGAATTCCCCGGGGGCAAGCTTGAAAGCGGCGAGAGTGAGCTGGACGCTCTGAAACGCGAATTAGTCGAGGAAATGGGGATTGCGGTTACGGCGGCAACACCGTGGATAGTACAAACCTTTGACTATCCGCACGCCAGCGTAAGGCTGTCTTTTTTTCGCATCAGCGGCTGGGAAGGCAAAATCACGGCACATGAAGGCCAGGAATTTGCATGGCAAAAGCCGGGGCAACTGAATGTTTCACCCATTTTGCCCGCCAACGGCCCCATTTTACGGGGTCTGGCCCTGCCTGATGAGATGGCCATTTCTAATCTGGCCGAGCTGGGCGAAGCCGCTTTTTTAGCCGCGCTGGCAAAAAACAAACCGCGCTGGCTTATTTTGCGCGAACCCCAGCTCAATGCGGATCAATACCGCCAGCTTGCAGAAAAAGTACTGGCCATTTGCAAGGGCCAGCAAACCCGCTTAATGCTGCATGATGCCAGCGAGCTGGCCATTGCCATAGGCGCTGACGGCGTACACTTACCCGCGCGCAGCCTGCTGAAACTTGAAAAACGACCTGCACTCGACTGGGTAGGCGCATCCACCCACAATACGGCCGAATTAAGCGCCGCCAGCGCACTCTCACTGGATTACGCCTTACTCGGCCATATCAGCCCTACACCCTCACATCCGGATACGGCCCCGCTTGGCTGGAAAGGCTTTGACGCCATTATTCAGCAGGGCTGGCCACTTCCTGTTTATGCACTGGGTGGTATGAAACCCCATGATTTAGCCCTTGCCCAACAACATGGCGCACACGGCGCAGCCTTAATGCGTGCAGCCTGGATTTAAACAATGAAAGTAATCAAATCAATGGGGGCGGTGCTCATTGTATTGGGGCTGGCACTGGCCATTATGGGTAATAAATTTGGCTGGTTTACGCCCGATAATGAGCCCGAAGCACGCCTAAATTGCCCTGTTTTTAACGAAGGCTGCGTCTTTCATTTTGAAGAACAAGCGTATCAGATTAAAAGCCAGGCATCGCTGAACGCAAATAAACCCGTGCAATTACAGCTGACAGGTAAAGCCCGTGTTGTGCACGCCAGCTGGCAAATGCGAGGCATGGAGATGGGCCCAAATAACTACCGCTTAGTTAGTAACGATCAGCTGCACTGGTCAGCACAAACCGCACTTCCTATGTGCACGAATAAACGCCAGGACTGGCTTTTAAAACTCAATATTGATGGCCGCAGCATTCATATTGCAACGGTCAGTCATTAGGCCAGCAATGAATCATCTTAAATATTTAGCCGCATACCCTGCAGCAATTCAATCGCAAGTGCAGCAACTGCTCGATAACAATCAGCTCGCCAGCGTTATTTTAAAAAAATATCCGGCGGCTCATGATATTAAAACTGATAAAGCGTTATACGATTACGTGCTCGATATTAAAAATGATTATTTGCGCAAAACAGAGCCGCTGAGCAAAATCACTTTCGACAGCAAAATCCATGTAATAAATCATGCACTTGGCCTGCATACGACCATATCGCGCGTGCAGGGCAGCAAACTAAAATCCAAGCACGAAATCCGTATTGCCTCGATGTTTAAAGAAGTGCCCATAGAATTTTTAAAAATGATTGTGGTGCACGAGCTGGCGCATTTAAAAGAAAAAGAGCACGACAAGGCTTTTTATAAATTATGCGAATATATGGAGCCGCAATACCATCAGCTGGAATTCGATTTACGCCTGTATCTCACCCAAGTTGACCGGCACGGGAAATTGTTTTAATGCTTTATTGAATATGCACTAAGGCCAACTATCCGGCTCATCACTCTGAGCCGGACGATCTGACTTACCCCAGCGTGTTCAGCGGCTAATCAGCCAGCCACTTCAGCTTATCGTGCAGGCTCACCACTTCACCAATAATAATCAGTGCGGGTGGCTTAATGCCCTGATCAGCGACCTTTTGCGCCAGATTGCTTAAAGTGCCCACCACCACCCGCTGCTTTGAAAGCGTGGCTTTTTCAACCATGGCGGCGGGCGTATCCGGATTTCTGCCATGCTTTATTAACTGGGCACAAATTTTCTCTACCTGTGCCACGCCCATATACACCACCACCGTCTCAGTCGGGCTGACCAAACGCGGCCAATCCAGCTCTACTTCGCCATCACGGCGATGCCCTGTAACAAAAGTCACCGATTGTGCGTAATCACGGTGAGTCAGCGGAATACCCGCATAGCAAGAGGCACCTGCAGCCGAAGTAATGCCCGGTACCACTTCAAAGGCAATCCCCGCCCCGGCTAGCTCTTCAATTTCTTCGCCACCCCGGCCAAAAATAAAAGGATCGCCTCCTTTCAGCCGTAATACTTTTTGGCCCTGCAGGGCATAGCGCACCAGCAGCTGGTTAATTTCTTCCTGCGGCACCGCATGGTTATTTGATTTTTTTCCCACATAAACCCGCTCTGCATCGCGGCGAACCATATCCAGAATAGGGGCAGACACCAGATTATCGTACAGCACCACATCGGCTTGCTGCATCAGACGCAGAGCCCGAAACGTCAGTAAATCCGGATTGCCCGGGCCGCAGCCCACCAAATAAACAGCGCCTTGCAAAGGGGCATCCGCATCAGCGCTCAGTGATTCACTCAAAGCCCGGCGGGCGGCCTCATTCTGGCCGGCAAACACCATATCCGGAATAGGGCCGGCCAGCGTTTTTTCCCAAAACTGCTTGCGTGCCCCCACAGTGAGTAATTTACTTTTGACTTCATCGCGAAAATCAGCGGCCATTTTCGCCAAATCGCCATAAGCATGTGGAATTAATGCTTCCAGCTGGGCCCGTAAATTACGCGCCAAGACGGGCACACCACCCGATGTGGAAATAGCAATCATCAAAGGCGAGCGATCTACAATAGCTGGCGTAATAAACCGGCAGCTGGCCGGATCATCCACCGCATTCACCAAAATACCGCGCGCTTCACAGGCCTCGAAAACATGGCGGTTAACTTCTTCGCTATTGGTTGCCGCAATCACGAGGCGTGTATTTTGTAATTGCGATTCATTAAAGCTGGCCGCTAAATAAACCAGCTTGTTATCCAGCACGGCCTGCGCCAGCTCTTCACAAAGCTGCGGAGCAACAACCGTAATTTTTCCGCCCGCGGCAGCAAGCAAACGAATCTTGCGCGCGGCAACATCCCCTCCTCCCACAACAAGGCAATGCTGATCATGTAAATTTAGAAAAAGCGGGAAGTAATTCATTAAGCAACAGCCTTAAAATCAATTGCCATCTAGTTTGAAGCAGTCTTTCTATGAATGCAAAATCAGTCCCTGCTATACATATGATCTAAATCAAATATAGCAAAGCATCGCTTATGTTTAACTAGCAGGAAAAGCATGCTGCCTGCATTTTCCTTCACTTTAAGTAAATAAGGACTCTGAAATGAAAAAAGCCCTGTTATTACTCTGCCTGTTCAGCGCGAGCAGTGTTTACGCCATTGCACCGGCCGATCTGGCAAAAACCAAAAACTGCTTCGCCTGTCATACCCTGGATAAAAAACTCATTGGCCCTGCTTATAAAGATGTTGCAGCAAAATACAAAGGTGATGCCAGTGCAGCGGGCAAACTGGCAGAAAAAATTAAAAAAGGCGGTAGCGGCGTATGGGGAACAATGCCAATGCCACCAAATGCAGTGAGTGATGCAGAGGCAAAAGATTTAGCAAAATGGGTATTAAGCAGTAAGTAATTTACCTGAGCCATTTATTCATAACAAATATTCACGCATAAAAAGAGCCGTTTAAACTCGCCAAATGGGTAATTTGCCTGCTACTGCATTGCTATGGATAACGCTAAAATCCGGTTTTATTCCTGCTGAATATTTAAACCCCCGCTTCGGTTTATCCGGGCGGGGGTTGCTTGTTTTGGCTCAGATGCTAAACAGAAGCATGATTTTTTACTTTAAGAGATTTTTTATGCGTGCCCTTTTCATATTGCCCCTGCTTATCCTGCCTCTCTTTGCCGAGGCCACCGTACTTACAGCCCCTGCTGCGATCAACACCATCGGCAGCCAGCGTATGCTAACCCAGCGTATTGTTAAAGCCTATTGCCAGCAAGGCCGTGGGGTTAATCCCGAAGTGGCCAAGCAACAAATCAGCAGCTCAATTAATCAATTCTCTGCTCAGCTTACTAATTTACTGGAAAGTGCAACCGTACCGGAAAGCATTGCCGCAGTAAAAAAACAAGAAGCGCAGTGGCAAACATTCCGCACTCTGGCACAAACGCCACCCAAAGCAGATACAGCCAAGCAACTCGACGATATTGCCGAAGGAATGCAATACGATGCGGGTGAATTGGCTAAGCGTCTGGAAACCGCTTTAGGTAAACCACAGGGCAAACTGATTCGCATCGCCGGGCGACAACGCATGCTCAGCCAGCGCCTGGCCAAAACTGCCTGCTTGCAAAGCTGGCATGCCAACCCTGCGCTCAAGCTGCAACAGTCTCAGGCCCAGAAAGAATTTGCAGCAGGCTTAATTACTTTGCGTGCCTCATCACAAAACACACCAGCCACGCTCAAGCAGCTTGATTTAGCACAGATGCAATGGGTCTTTTTAGAAAATGCACTCAGCGGGCTCGATACTGAAGCAGATAATAATATCGCCACAACCAGCGAGCGTTTGCTTGAAGTAATGGATAAATTAAGCAATCAGTACGAAAGACTGGGCAACTAGGCTTCTGCGGCAGCCAGATTATGCAGAGGTTGCCAAAGCGCTTTTTGGATATTCATTCTGCCCGTAATGAGCAGCCAGTTTTTGCTCTGTCGGGCTGCGCTTTGCAATTTCTGCCTGCGCGTTCTGGGCCATTGCAGCGGCTGCTGCAGCAATAGCGCGATCCGCACCACTGGGATCCGCCGGGGCTAAAGCCGCCGCCTGAATAATTCTGGCTTTACTCAGTGTTTCTTCCGGGGTATTGCCAGGGCCCACATCAATTTTCACCTCTCCCCCCATGGCATATTGCTTGCCATCCGGCCCTGTTTCCATTGAATACGACGGGCCACTTGTCGCTAATCCACCGGATACGGCCAAATGAGCCTGCTCGTGCTGGCGCACTTCCCGATCACGCTTGGCCATTTTTTCTACGGTGGCCAGCTCTGATTCGCTGAGTGTATTGCCACTGACGGCAGTTTGAGCAGACTTGGATTTTTTATTTAAATCAGGCGAATTTAAATCAGACGTTTTAGCCTCGGCAGCACTTATCCCGCGAAGCAAGTTCAGTGCGTTACTGGAAGCAGAGGAAACAACGCCGATACTGCTCATGATGAAAAAGGCCAGCATTTATGCGATATAAATAAATTATACCCCAGTAAAAACGCAAAACCCCCGGCCTTTAATCAGCCAGCCCTTGCAAAGTGCTATAAAGTTTGATTATGCAAAAGTGATTAAAAACGCACTGATATCAAACCTTTAGCAGCAACTCCCGGCCCGGCAGCCAGCGATCCAAATGCAGCAGCGCTGTTGGCATATGGTGGGCCAACAAGTCTTCCGCCACAGCCCGTGCTTTTTCAAGCAAATCAGCATCTTTTTCTAAATCAGCAAAACGCAGCATTGGCACACCCGATTGCCGCACGCCCGCCAGCTCGCCAGGGCCGCGGATTTCCATGTCTTGCCGGGCAATTTCAAAGCCATCGGTGTTTTCATAAATCACCCGCAAGCGGGACTTGGCCAGCTCGCCAAGCGGCGTAGTGTAAAGCAATACGCACAATGAAGCATGCGCCCCGCGCCCTACCCGGCCACGCAGCTGATGCAGCTGCGATAAGCCCATGCGCTCGGCGTGCTCGATCACCATCAGGCTGGCATTAGGCACATCCACGCCGACTTCAATCACCGTGGTGGCGACCAAAACTTGTACTTCATTTCTTAAAAAAGCCGCCATCACTTCGGCTTTTTCAGCCGTTTTCATGCGGCCATGCACGAGGCCCACCACCATGCCTTCCAATTCTTCAGTGAGCTGCTGATGTGTATCCACCGCCGTTTGCAATTGCAAGGCTTCAGACTCCTCAATCAGCGGGCAGACCCAATACACCTGCCGGCCTTCTTCCACCTTGGCGGCGATACGCTGGATGATTTCATCGCGCCGCGCATCGCTGACTAGCTTAGTTACAATCGGTGTGCGCCCCGGTGGCAGCTCGTCGATCACGCTCACATCCAAATCAGCGTAATAGCTCATCGCCAGGGTACGCGGAATCGGCGTGGCACTCATCATCAGCTGATGCGGGCTGCCGCCTTTTTCACGCAGCGCCAGCCTTTGCGCCACGCCAAAGCGATGCTGTTCATCAACAATCGCAAGACCCAATTTTGCAAAAGTCACACTCGCCTGAAAAATAGCGTGCGTACCCACCACCAGCGGGGCAGTTCCCAGTGCGGCGTCTTCAATCGCCAGCCGTTTGGCCTTGGCTCCCAAAGAACCTGCCAGCCACACCACCTTAATGCCCAATGGGGCAAACCATGTGGACAGCTTATTAAAATGCTGCTCAGCCAGGATCTCGGTGGGGGCCATAAGCGCCACCTGATAGCCCGATTCGATGGCCTGACAGGCTGCCAGCGCCGCCACAATGGTTTTTCCCGAGCCTACATCGCCCTGCAATAAACGCTGCATCGGATGAGGCTGATTTAAATCCTGCTGAATTTCTGTCAATACTTTTTTCTGCGCACCAGTCAGCGCAAAAGGCAGGCTGGCGAGCAAGTTTGCGGCCAGCTCGCCCTTGGGTGCGATAACTGGCGCAGTGCGCTCTCGCCTTGCGGCATGGGCTGTGCGCAGGCTCAGTTGCTGCGCCAAGAGTTCATCAAACTTTAAGCGCTGCCATGCCGGATGCGTGCGCTCGGTCAGTAAAATATGCGGGATATCCGGGGTAGGCGAATGAAGCAGCTGCACGCTGGAGGAAAAATCCGGCAAGTTCAGCGGAACGGTCACCCTTGCTGGTAATGTGTCGCGCAAATCGCAATGCTTTAGCGCAAGGCGAATCAGTTTAGCCAGCTGCAATTGATTTAAACCCGCTGTGGTCGGGTAAACCGGTGTTAAAGCTTCGTTCAGGCCCTGCTCATTGGCGGCACGTATTTTGGGGTGCACCATCTCGTCCCCCAAAAAGCCCCGCCGAATTTCGCCATAGAGGCGCACCGTTTTACCCACCGCCAGCTGTTTGGCAACACTAGGATAAAAATTAAGTAAGCGCACATTCAGCGATCCACCCGCATCGCTTACCCGTGCCACCAGCTGCTTGCGCGGTTTATATTGCACCTCGCACGATTCAACCGTGCCCTCCACCAGCACCGATTGCCCCATCGGCGCATCCACCATGGGGTAAAGATGCGTTTCGTCTTCGTAACGCAGCGGTAAGTGCAGCACCAGATCAAAAGGGCGTATCAGCCCTAATTTAGTAAGGCGGCTTTTAAGTGCTTCGGGTAAGGCGGCTAGATCCATGACTTTTGAACGATCGTTCGATTGAACGCTACTTTAGGGCATAAGCAGCGCTAGGGAAAGGGAAGAGATGACTTTACCGTGCAAATATGGATTAATTTCTAATTAATCCACACTAAAAACCGCTACCTGAAGCCTGAACTCATGCCGTTCAGGCTCTGACTTACAAAGAAAAACACTCATGCAACAGATCGCGGCAGGATCATTTCAAACCTTGCGCCTTCTCCTGGAGGGCTGCTTACGCCGATACTGCCTTCCAAAACAGAATTCACAATATTGTAGCTGATATGCATACCCAAACCACTGCCGCCCTGACCCAAACGCGTGGTAAAAAACGGCTCAAAAACCCGCTCCAGATGTTCGGCAGAAATGCCTTTACCATTATCCTGAACAATAAGCACAATATGTGCATCGCCCTGCGCTCTTCCTTCTATCGAAATCAGCCCCTGCTCTTTTCCATCAAGGCCATGAACAATCGCGTTGATCAATAAATTACTCAGCACCTGGCCAAAAGCACCTGGATAACTATCCATCAGCAGCCCTTCAGGCACATCCAGCCTGAGCTGATGCCCTGCTCCTCTCAGGCGGCTGGTCAGCATCAGCACCACATCTTCGCACTCGGTGCGTAAATCAAACGAGCGGCGTAAATCCGAGGTCTGATCAACCGCCAGCTGCTTAAAGCGCGCAATCAAATCTGCAGCTTTAAGCAGGCAACGCATCAGTAAATCTGACGATTCCTCCGCACTTTTGCAATAACGCTCCAAATCTGAGCGTTTAACTGCGCCCTGCTGAATGTGCTGAATAAACTGCTGGCTCTCATCTTTTAATGTGCTGGCCACCAGCAGGCTATTTCCAATAGGCGTATTAAGCTCATGCGCAATGCCAGCCACTAATGAGCCCAAAGAGGCGAGTTTTTCCCGCTGGATTAACTCGCCCTGAGTTTGCCTCAACTCACTCAAGGCCTGATCTGCCCGGTTTTGTGACGCTTCGGCTGCTGCATAAGCCGCCGCATTATCAAGCGCAATTGCGCCATAAGCACAGAGCGCTAAAAAGATGGACAACTCACGCTCACCATAGGCATTGGTTTGCGAAGCCTGGATGGACATCACCCCCAGCAAACGCTCGCACACAATTAAAGGCGCGTACAACAAGCTTTGTGTATCCACCGTACCCGGAATCAGCGTTGTATCCTGATTATCTGGCGCAAGGTGAATCAAAACAGCCTGCCGCTCCCGGGCACATCGGGCAATGTTTGAAGTTGGATGATTCATTGGGATCGTAATCGCGGGCAATGGCTCGCCCAGCTCCAGCCCAAAAGCCATGGTTAATTCTGCCGCCTGATCATCGATTAAATAAACCACAAAACTACTGGCTTTCAGCAGCAGATGAGCATGGCGGTGCAGGGCTGCAAAGACTTCACCAGTATTGAGGCTGGCCGTTATTTCGCGGCCAACCATGCCCAGCGTTTCCAGCGTGACGCTGGTTTCCCTGAATGCACTGGCAATCTTCCGGTGATGCTCAGTTTCTGCATGGGCCCGCTCTACTTCATGATTGATCTGCATCGCAAGTGCGCGCTTGGCTGCCACTTCTGAATATGATTGTCTCCGCGCCTCTGCTGCAGCCAGGCTGTTTTGATAAGCCGCAGGAAAATCACCGCAGGCTGCATAGGCTGAGGCAATTTGTGTAAACAAATCTGAGGGGATCGTATAGCCACCAATTGTAGAAGCAACTTTTAAGGCTTCATGCAAATAATGTAAACATGCAGCGGAGGCAACCATGCCCTCCGGGGCAGGCAAATCATAGCCCGCATAAATTTGCGCCAAGATGCGTAAGCTCTGAATTTGCATATCGGTATTATTGTGAGCTTTTGCCAGTGTCAGCGCATCGAGCGCCTTTTCTCTGGCTTTTTCTGCCTCTCCCAAATGAAGCAAGGCATTAGCCTGCCCCCGCCAGGCAATAACGAGCAGATCCGGCACTAAATTAGCAAGGTTTTCTAACTCAATAAAGGCAGCAAGCCCCGCCTCATTGTTTCCTACATCCAGCTCCAACAAACCCAGCGCGGAAAGAAGCAAGAGATAATTGCGTGAGCCCGCCATTTCTGCCATCAGCAGCAGCGCTTCCTGCAAACAGGCCCTAGCCTCGTCATAGCGCCCCAGCTTTCGCATAATACCGGCAACCACAAGCAAACACGTACCAATACTGGCGGGCCAGGCTGTTTTACGCGCCAGAGAAAGGCCGCGCTCTGTCCACTCCAGCGCAGTTTCCTGATCGCCCAGCTGATCAAAAGAATCAGCCACATTATTTGCAGACAACAGCGCGCTTCTAACCTGACCGCTTTCCAGCGCTGCATAATAAGCTTCTAAAAAACACTTGATCGCTACGCTGGGTGCATTAGTTAAAATGGCAGCAAGCGCCAGCGCCGGTGCGACCATCGCCACCAACGGGGCAGGGTATTTTTCATTAGCGGAAAAAGTGCGCTGCAAAGCCTGACCGGCAGCGACCAGATCACGAAAAACAGAAAACAAAAGCTGGCGTGCCTGCACAATTTGCACACGCAAAGCATCTCCGGCCAGGCGGTACTCAAGCTGAGCCATATCAAGGCAGGCGATGGCCTCGCTGACCTGCCCCCGGTCATTTGAAACTGAAGCAATCAGCCAAAGCGCATCACCCGAGCCCTCATGATCATCCAGCTCATTGAATATGCTGGCCGCTTCATGAGCCCATTGCTCAGCCATCGCAAAATCAGCAAACAACAGACGAATTTCTGCCCTCACTAATAATAAACGGGCACGCAAATCACTCCGGCCAGCCTTTGCACAATATAGATCCGCCTCATTTGCCAATAAAAGGGCCCGCTGGCAATCGCGCTGGCGCAAATGCCAGGCCAGATGAACCAGTGTTTCCAGCCTTTCGGCACCATTTAACAAGGCCAGCTGGTTTTCTAAAGCGTTGACATCCTTGTTCAGGATAAATAAATCCATTTCAGCGACCCGATCAGCTGCAAGGCATATGCAATGCCCTGCAAGAGTACTTAGCATTGCAGTTGAAAGAAAGGAATTCAAGCCCATAAAAACACGGTAATTCTTTATGGGCTGAATGTGCAAAGCACATCAATAAAACCGCTTGCTGACAAACCTTAAAACACTGGGTACCTGGCCTGCATCCGCACAATGCATACGCCACCACTCACGCCTTTGCGCTGCAAGCCACCGATGTGTATTTGCTGGAGGTAAAGAAAGGATAAAACAGCCATTTAAATTTCGAAATTCTTAGCGGCACAATATGCCGTCATTCCAGCGCTAATCTGCAGATATATTTCTGGAATATTTAAGATCCGGCAACTTAGTGTTTTAACGTTGCAAGAGCGCAACAAAAAACAGTTGAAAACGCAGCGCGTAAAAAATAAAACATAATTATTTACTTTTAGTCAATAACAAAAAATAACAATCATCAGCAATAATTTGGCACAAACACATTGTAATAACGAAAAAAATTAGCATAAAAAATAATGACAAACCAAGAAAGAATGGCCTGACACTCAGCAAAAAATGTCATAAATTTTCAATATCCTTACTAGAAATAAAATAATAACAAATATTTCATACCCACAAAACACAACACAACAAGCTGATTTTAAACAAATATCTACAAAATTGATTCAATGCAATAATTAATTCTGAAAGCCACGCCCGTGTTTCTGATCACAATTCCCCTCCTTCTGGCATTAACTCCTCTGATAGTTTTCAGCCTCTTTCCGGCGATTTTTATTCTCATGTTCAAGCGCCCAAAATGGTTACATTTGGTTACATGGTAAAAAGTCACAACTGCTAATTTTCCCTTAGTTCCAGCATGAGCAAGAAACCAGCCTGCCACTGTTTTAAACAGTGGCGCTAAAAACATAGCTAAACAGCGGAGGATTACGTATGCAAATGAAAAAAATGACCATTGCCATCGCAATGATTGGCGCAGGCGCAATCATCAGTGCGCATGCAGCAGAAACCGTAAATAAAGTGGAGCGGGTTGAAGTTACCGGCTCCAATATCAAGCGCACCGCAAAAACAGGTGCAACGCCCGTTCAGGTACTGGGCAAGCAGGAAATCGCTAAAACGGGTGCCACTACCGTAGCCGAATTAGTTGATAACCTCGCCGCCAGCAACAATGGCTATGCACAGGCACAGGCCGTGGGCGATTCAGCTAAACCCGGCTTCTCTGGCGCTAATTTGCGCGGCCTTGGCACATCCAAAACGCTGATTCTGGTGAATGGCCGCCGCATGGCCAACTACGCTTTTGACAGCGCGGGGGTTGATTTGAACTCCATCCCGCTGGGCGCAGTGGACCGGGTTGAAATTGTAAAAGATGGCGCGTCTGCGGTTTACGGCACCGATGCAATCGGCGGCGTCATGAACTTTATTTTGAAGAAAAATTTTGTTGGCGCAGAAATTGGCGGCGGCGTTGAGCAAACCTTTGATGGTGGCGGCGAAGTTAAAAAAGCCAACTTTAGTTTTGGTTTCGGTAACCTTGAAGAAGACAATTACAACGTCTTTATGGCTTTAGATGTATCCAAACAGGAAGCACTGGCCGCTAAAGACCGCAGTTATTCCAAAACAGCTTATATTCCAGATAAAGAAATTGATAAAACATCGGCCAATACATTTCCTGCCACCATTTTGAATGGCCCGGGCGGCAAACCCGTTAACGTTGGCTATTTAACCGGCTGCGATCAGCCCCGGTCAGTCCCGGTACCCAATAAAAATTTTGCAACAGGCGGTAATTGCCGTTTTGATTACGCCAGTATTATTGATATTGTTTCCCCGCAAGAACGCCTTTCTTTTTACAGTAAGGGCACTTTAAAAGTAAATGACAATACCCAGGTCTTTGCTGATTATTTATTTACCCGCAATGTAGGCACTTACTCCTCCTCCCCTGTGCCCGTTTCCAGCGCCACCACCTTTAATGGCGATAATTTACTTTACCCTGCCAATGGAAAATACGACCCATATAAAGGCGCGCTTGGTGATTTAAAACTGCAATGGCGCGGCATTGATGCGGGCGCGCGTGAAAACGAAGCCACATCCGATCAGCACCGCTTTGTTCTGGGCGCAGAGGGTGAAATAGCAGGCTGGGATTACCGTGCAGCCCTAGTTTATGCTCTGAATAAAACCGAAGACAAATATACCAATGGCTGGGTATACGAAAGTAAATTACTGCCAGCCATGCTGAGTGGCGTTATCAACCCCTTTGGCCCGCAGGATGCCGCAGGTAAAGCCGCATTGGATGCCACAAAAATCACTGGCAAGGTACAAAGTGGCGAAACCAGCAATAAATCTGCCGACGTTCAGTTTTCTAAAGAAATTTATGAGTTAGACGCCGGCAAAGTTGGCTTTGCCTTTGGTGGTGATGTACGCAAAGAAACCTACACTTATACCCCTGAAGCCATTTTATCCAGTGGTGATATCTTAGGCGGTGGCGGTAACCGCCAGTCCACCAATGGTGAGCGCCTGGTCTATGCAGGCTTTGCCGAAGTAGTAGTCCCGGTAGTGAAAAACCTGGAACTGCAAGCTGCGCTGCGTTACGACCATTACGACGATATGGGCAGCACCACCAATCCTAAGGTGAGCTTTCGCTATCAGCCCATCGATGAGGTAGTGTTACGCGGCTCGATCAGTACCGGCTATCACGCCCCTACGCTGGACGATTTAAACCGCCCAAGCAGCAAAACCAATACCGGGCCAAATTACAGCGACCCTGAGCGCTGCGCAGCAACCAAGAGCCCCCTCGATTGCAATTTGCAGTTAAATCTGGTGCAAGGTGGCAGCAAATCGCTCACACCGGAGTTATCCACTAACTACACCTTTGGCTTCTTAGTTGAGCCAGTCAAAAATTTCTCACTGGGAATTGACTACTGGAATATCAATATTAAAGACCGGATCGACACCATCTCCGACTCCACCATCATGGGTGATTACGCCAAGTACAAAGATAAAGTGATTCGCAAGGCACGTACTGCTGCAGATATTGCAGCAGGCTTGCCAGGCTTAATCGACTATATCGATTCCAAATCACTGAATCTGGGTGAACTACGCACCGATGGCCTGGATGTCTCTGTCTTAGCAGCACTGCCAAAAACAGAATACGGCACTTTCCGCATCGGCTTGGAAGGCACCTACACCATCACCAACGAGTACCAGCGTGAAAAAGACGGCGCTTTCTTTGACAGCGTTGGCCAGTATATTGACCTTGGTATGAACCCGCGCTGGAGACATAATCTTACGCTGTCATGGAATATGGCCGAATGGGGTGCGGCACTGACCAATAACCTGACATCCAGCTATATCGACCAAAACCAGGTCACGTACGTAGACCCTAAAACCGGCAAGGAATCTCAAGTCAACCGCACCGTTGAGGCCTACAGCACATGGGGACTGCAAGGCACATACCGTACCAAAAATATCGAGCTGACTTTAGGGGTTAAAAACCTGTTTGATACCGACCCGCCTTTCACTAATCAGGCCGATCACTTCCAGGTGGGTTTCGATCCTAAATACACTGACCCACATGGCCGCAGCTGGTATGCCAAGGCGAATTACAAGTTCTAAGCCTGTTTTAAAGTAATCAGTACAAAAAAGGGCAAAGTCTGGATGACTTTGCCCTTTTTTACGTTTACTCAATATTAAATTAGCTTGCCCAAATCTTTTTCTACCATCTTCATTAATAAAGGCTGCGCTTCTGCCTTAGGATGAAGCTTATCTGTCTGAAAGAGTTCTATATTTTTATAGACAGGGGCAAGTAAAAATGGCGTTAAGCTGATACTGTGTTGTTTGGCCAGCCGTGGATAAATTGCGGCAAAGCTCTCAGTATAATTTGCACCATAATTTGGTGGCATCTGCATGCCGATCAAATGCACTTTGGCGCCGCTGGCTTTGGCCATTTTAATCATGCTGGCCAGGTTTTTTTCCATCTCGGCAAGTGGCAGGCCGCGCAAGCCATCGTTGGCACCAAGCTGCAGCAATACTATTTTAGGCTGATGAGTTTTTAGTATTTGCGGGAACCTTGTCAGCCCGCCGGCAGTCGTTTCTCCTGACACACTGGCATTCACTACGCGCCATGATTTGCCTTGTTTAGCCAGATCCTGATCTAAAAGCGCGGGCCATGCGGCACTGGCGGCAAGGCCATAACCGGCAGACAAGCTGTCACCAAATACTAAAATTAATGGCGCTGCGGCCTGAGCCGACGCCATCGACACACTAAAACCCAATACGGATACAAAACGCCACATGAATCACTCCTCAGAAATAATGCTGGCCGTGCGCGGCCTGGGTAAAACGGTCAGTACCGCAGTTGAAAAGCTTGATCTCTTACATGATATTGAATTTTCCCTGCCAGCGGGAGCTAGTCTTGCTATTGTTGGCAGCTCTGGTTCAGGAAAATCCACACTATTGGCCCTGCTTGCAGGATTAGATCAAGCCTCACGCGGGCAAATTACGCTGGCGGGTAAAGAATTAGGCAGCTTAAGCGAAGACCAGCGGGCCGAGCTACGCGGGCAGGTGTCAGGTTTTGTATTTCAATCGTTTCAGCTTTTACCCGAGCTTTCTGCTTTAGAAAACACCATGCTGCCGCTGGAATTAGCAGGCAAAAAAGATGCCGCTGCCCGTGCCACAGAATGGCTGGAGCGGGTTGGTTTAAGCCATCGTCTGAACCATACCCCCAGGCAATTATCCGGGGGCGAGCAGCAGCGCGTGGCCCTGGCCCGTGCTTTTGCATCCAATCCGCAAATTCTCTTCGCAGACGAGCCAACCGGCAGCCTGGATGCCGCCACAGGAACTGCAATTGCCGATTTGTTATTTGAGCTGAACCGGGAAACCAATACCACGCTGGTGCTTGTCACCCACGATGAAAAACTCGCAGCACGCTGTGGCTGGCAATTAAGGCTTTCTGCCGGTACGCAGCTGGATTTTTCGGCATCAGCAAGCCCCAACACCCGCTATGAGCAAAACGTCTGAATATAAAGTGCACCTAATGGTGAACAAGAACTTGTACAACCTGCACAAAATCGATTTTTAGCGACTTGTTTGCATAAACTGATGCCATCAGAGGCAAAAAGCTTACGCCCCACATCAGCAGCAACAATTTGCACTTACGGAAAACCCATGCACAAACTCAATTGGCGTTTGTTTTACCGCAGCTTTCAGGCCGGGGAATATCGCACCCTTTTGGCGGCGCTGATTATTGCCATTGCAGCACTCACCGCTGTAGGCCTGCTGTCAGCCAGGATGGAGAAGCTGCTGGCGCTGGAAGCGAATGATTTACTGGCCGCCGATGCCGTCATCAGCTCAGACCACGCCCTTAGCGCCAGCTACAAGCAGCAGGCAGAGCGCCTTGGCTTAAATACCGCAGAAACCGCTATTTTTCCCAGCATGGCTGGGTTTAATGGCCAGGTAATGCTGTCTTCTGTTAAAGCAGTCAGCCATGCTTACCCTTTGCGGGGCCAGCTAAAGCTCGCGCCGGATGGGCATGTCAGCACCGCACCAGAGGCGGGCTCGGCTTATGCGGATGCAAGACTGGCAGCCACTTTAAAGCTTAAATTGGGCGACACGCTGGAAATTGGCCAGCTCAGGCTGAAGCTCGCCGCCCTGATTGAGCGCGAGCCCGATGCCGCCATGGATTTCTCTGGCCTGCAGCCCCGCTTAATGATTAATCAGCAAGACCTCGCCGCCAGCGGCTTACTGGGGTTTGGCAGCCGTGTGAAATACCGGCAGCTCGTTGCAGGCCCGCCAGCCACTATCGCCAAATGGCATCAGGCCGTGCAGCCCAAGCTCATACGGGGTGAAAAACTGGAAGACGTACGGGATGCCCGCCCCGAAGTAAAAACCGCTTTAGAGCGTGCCGAGCGCTTTTTGCGCCTGACGTCCTTACTTGCAGGCTGCCTGGCCGCCATGGCTATTTTGCTGGCGGCGCGCCGTTTTGCTACCCGGCATTTTGATACCGTTGCCCTGCTGCGCACACTCGGTGCCAGCCGGGGCACAGTGCGTACCCTGCTGCTGTCACAACTGGCCCTGCTCACACTGGCAGCCAGCGTGGTTGGCGGATTATTAGGCTGGGGCGCGCAAAGCTTACTGGTGTTCAGTATTCAGGATCGCCTGCCTGCAACCCTGCCTGATGGCACTTTGCTGCCCTGGCTGGTCGCGTCTTTATTGGGATTTGTGCTGCTGATGGGCAGCGCGGGGCCGATGCTGCTGGCACTGGCAAACACCCCGCCGCTACGCGTGCTGCGCCATGAATTAGAGCCCAAAGCCAGCCTGATTTTGCAATGGGCACTCACCCTTGTCGCATTGTTACTGCTGCTGTGGTGGATTGCCGCCGAAGCCAAACTGGCCCTGATGGTAGGCGCCGGGATTGTAGCCACGTTGCTGCTTGCTGGCGGCAGTGGCCTTGGCCTGCTCTGGCTTTTGCCCCGCATACTGCCAGAGCACCCGATTAAGCTGGCACTGCGCCAGTTGCTCCGCCACCCTGGCCTTGCCTTTGCACAGCTGGGCGCATTGGCGATTGGCCTTTTGGGCATCTGGCTGCTCACCGTGGTGGAAGGCGATTTACTTAAAACATGGGAAGGCCGTGTGGCAGCGGACGCCCCCAATCACTTTGCAGTGAATATTCAGCCCGAGCAAGCCGCGCAATTTGAGCAGCGCTTTATCAATCGCCACATGGCCGCGCCCGCGCTGCAAAGCATGATACGTGGCCGCTGGACCATGCAAAACAAACAGGCCATCAAGCCTGAAAACTTCCAGGAAGACAGAGCCAAACATCTGGCCGAGCGCGAATTCAATCTTTCATGGGGCGATATCCTGAGCAACGATAACCGCATTGTTGCGGGTAAGCCGCTCAATGATGCAGAGCCCGGTTTCTCGGTAGAAGCCAAACTGGCTACCACTTTAAATATCAAACTGGGCGATGTGCTGAGCTTTGATATTGCCGGCAGCACCGTCACCGCGCCGGTGGTGAATCTGCGCGAAGTGAACTGGGATTCCTTTCGCGTTAACTTTTTTGTAGTCGCCAGTAAAGCTTTGGTTGCTGATTTGCCCACCAGCCTGATCACCAGCTTTCATCTCAGCGAAGCACAAAAAACCATCGTGCCCGAGCTGGTGCAAGCCCTGCCCAATGTTACGATTATCGACGTGGGCCAGGTGCTGGCCGAAGTGCGGCGGATTCTGGATTTATCTGCAGCGGCGCTGCGTTTGGTGTTTTTATTCTGCATCGCAGCCGGGGTAACCGTGCTGTTTGCTGCGCTGGATACCACCGAATCCGAACGCGCCAGAGAAGCCGCTATCTTGCGTGCGCTGGGCGCCACCTCAAAGAAGCTGCGCAGCGTGTGGCTGTTTGAAAGCCTGCTGGTTGGCGGTATTGCCGGCCTCGTGGCCGGGCTGATGGCCAGCATTGGCGGCATGGTCATCGGCCAGGAATTGCTCGAGCTGCCCGTGGCATTTAATTACTGGCTGCCTTTTGCCAGCCTGCTGGCCGGAGCGGCGATCACCGCACTGGCGGTGCTCAGGCGCCTGCATAAACTCAGCAAAACATCACCGCTTGTTTTATTAAGAGATGCTGGGTAATGAAGTAAAAAAGAGCCCAAGCGTGAACTGACCCCAATTAGTTGGACAGTATAAAAGCTAGGCGCTCAAGGGCTGGGTTCTGTATTGCACAGGACTCAGCCCTTTTAACTTCAGTTTGATTCGGTCGTGGTTATAGTAATGGATGTAAT
>NZ_PDZG01000066.1 GCF_002735645.1 Iodobacter sp. BJB302 | reverse complement strand
TAAGTAGTCAGATATTCGAATCGAATCTTCCAAATGTGCAGCTCTGCTCGCCATACTTCATGATTAATGAAAAAAAGAAATTATCTATCAATTATCCATCATTTGACTATAAAGTGAACAGCATTGCAACAGACCCCAAGTAAACAGGCGAAAAAAACGCCAGCATCGTTGCTGGCGTTGATCTTACTGAGAGAGCTGAACTGCCGTCTACCGATACGTCCTTGTATGGCAATTATGCTGGCGGTACTTAAGCGCCGCGCTGTTCCAGAATCTCTACAGCTGGTAATACTTTGCCTTCGAGGAACTCAAGGAAAGCGCCGCCGCCGGTAGAGATATAGCTGACATCGTTGGCAATATCGTACTTAGCCACTGCAGCCAGGGTGTCACCACCACCGGCAATCGAGAACGCTGGGGAAGCAGCAATCGCGCGGGCCAGCACTTCGGTGCCTTTGCCAAACTGGTCAAATTCAAATACGCCAACCGGGCCATTCCAGACAATGGTACCGGCGGTTTTTAATACTTCAGCCAGGCGTGCTGCGGTATCCGGGCCGATATCAAAAATCATATCATCGCTGGCCACATCGGCAATCGCTTTAACAACAGCAGGCTCGGTTGGGGAGAATTGCTTGCCAATCACCACATCGCTAGGCAAAGGCACATCGCCGCCACGGGCGCGGATTTTGGCGATTACGCGCTTGGCGTTATCCACCAGATCGGCTTCGGCTAAGGATTTACCCACTTCACGGCCTTCGGCCAGTAAAAATGTATTGGCAATGCCGCCGCCCACGATCAGGTAATCCACTTTATCTGACAAAGATTCCAGAATGGTTAGCTTGGTAGATACCTTAGAGCCCGCCACAATGGCCACCAGTGGTGAAGCCGGTGCTTTCAGCGCTTTGCCCAGCGCATCCAGCTCGCCTGCCATCAACAGGCCAGCGGCTGCGACAGGGGCAAATTTAGCCACGGCGTGGGTAGATGCTTCGGCGCGGTGCGCTGTACCAAAGGCATCGTTTACAAATACATCGCACAACGCAGCGTAGGCCTTGCCCAGCTCGTCGGCGTTTTTCTTTTCGCCTTTATTGCAGCGCACGTTTTGCAGTAGTACCAGTTCGCCAGCTTTCACAACAAAACCGTTGAAATCATTCACCACGGCCACATCCGTGCCCATTAATTCGCCAAGGCGTTTGGCTACAGGGGCCAGATCATCGGCAGGCTGAAATTCGCCTTCAGTCGGGCGGCCCAGATGGCTCATCACAATCACGCCGGCACCGGCTTGCAAAGCGGCTTCGATCGTTGGGATCGATGCGCGGATACGGGTGTCATCACCAATCACACCGTCTTTTACCGGCACATTCAGATCGGCACGGATCAGTACTTTTTTACCCGCTAATTCAAGCTCGGTCATCTTACGAAAAGCCATGGTGATTTCCTTTTAAAGGATGAAATGTAAAGAGGAATAGTGTGAGGCAAATACGCAAGCAGAGCATAACGCTCTGGCAGCGACTGCGCTTAAGATGTTTGACGCATTTTAACATACTGATTCTGAGATCTATGAAGCAAGCTCCTGCACTATTGCGCAATCGCAATTTCCTTTTGCTCTGGCTGGCCAGCCTGATCAGCAACTTTGCACTCGCCATCGCCATGCTGGCCGAAACATGGCTGGTGATCAAAACCCTGGGCGCAAAAGAGCAGCTGGGGCTGGTGATGATCGCCGGATCGGTGCCCCGCATTATGCTGATGGCGGTAGGCGGCGTGCTGGCCGACCGGATGAAGCGCAGCCATATTATTCTGGCCTCGGTAGGCCTGCGGGTGCTACTGCTGATGGTGCTGGTGGGGATTGTTGCCAATGATCAGCTCAGCATGGGCGTGATGGTTGGCTTTGCGCTGATTTATGGCGCGCTGGATGCTTTTTTCTGGCCTGCGCGCGATGCACTTGTCCCCAATATTGTGGCCGAAAGCGATTTAACCCGCGCCAATTCCATCATGCTGACGACCAATCAGGTGGGGCTGGTGTTTGGCCCGGTGCTGGGTGGCACCATGCTGGCTTTATTCAGCTATGAAACCGTATTTTCGCTCACCGCCATCATGCTGCTGGCCGGGCTGATTGCCATGGCACTGATCAAAGAGCCTGCCTTACTGGCTGGCCGCAAGCGATTCAGCATGCTCAGCGAGCTGAAAGAAGGCATGCAGTACATGATTCAAACGCCCGTGCTGCGGGCCCTGATGCTGGTTTATGCTGCGGCCAATTTACTCTTTATGGGCCCGCTGGGATTAGGCGTGCCGCTGGTGGTAACGGATCTTTTGCAAGGCAGCGCCAGCACGCTTTCCTTTATGCAAAGCGCTTTTGCGGCGGGCATGGTACTGGGCGGGCTGCTGCTTACCCTCTACCCGCCAATCCAAAAACGCCTGCTGATGATTACCGTGGTGATTGCCATCGAAGGCCTGCTGCTGGCCTCTTTGGCCCTCGCGACCTGGCTGCCCGCAGCATTAGCGCTGCAAGTTTTAATCGGGCTGGGCGTTGCAGCCAATAATGTGCCAATGATGTCGCTGATCCAACATTACACCGACAGGCAAAAACTGGGGCGGATTATGAGCCTGAACTCAATGGCATCCATGGGCCTCGCCCCGCTCTCCTATGCTCTGGTTACCGCCTTATTTGCGATGCATATCAGCATCCGGTGGGTGCTGCCGGTATTTGGCCTGCTGCTGGCGCTGCTGATGGTGGGCATGACGATGAAAATACGGGTGATCAGAGAGATTGATTAGTCATCAACCCTCACTAAACCAGCTTTAAATGACATCCCGCACATAAAAAAACGCAGCCAACCGCTGCGTTTTTTTATCGCTGACTTCTTGAAATCAGAAGTTAAGCTGTGCACCAAGATAAATACCATCGGCTACCGTCACTGAGCGGTTTCCATCTTTACCTTCCATATGTCCATACTGATAGCCCGCATCCAGCGACACCATCTTAGTCATATTCCAGCGCACGCCTGCACGCATTTCTTTGTAATGATCCACGCCATCAGAAGCCAGGCCCGATGGTGCAAAATAACCCTGGCCATAAATCGTAAACGCGCCAACAGGAATATCCACACCGCCACCCAAAGCAGCCGCGTAATGGTTATCCTGATGTTTAAAATTCATATAAACCAGCTTGCCGCCTGCTTTAAGCTTGGCAATCCCCAGTGGCGCCTGCACGCCCAGGCCCAGCGAGCCGATATTGCCTGTGCCATCATTGGTCAGCCAGTCTGCACTGGTGGTCAATAAAAGCAAGCTTCCTTCATAAGACGCACCAAAAAAACCATCGCCTGCTCTTGCTGTCAGCTCACCCGCTTGTGCTGCCACAGGTAAAGACAGCGCCAGGATTGCGCCCAAAAGTGTTTTTTTCATGTCAGCTCCAGCAAGCAGTTTAAAAATATTTGCCTGATAGTAAGCCTGAGAAACACACCATGGGTAGGCGATTAATTCCAGTTTTAATGGCTATTTTTTACGAAATTAAATCAATACATCAAGAAATGAGCACTATTTTGCGCCTGATGAATAGTGCAGCAGATGCCGCTGATAAATCTGATTAACCATGACACAGCCAGGCTAAAGAGCGTGCCGCCATCGCAGTGTAACAGTGGCCGGGTATCCGTTTATTTGCGCTATTTTGAATAAAAACATAAGAGAAACCACAAAAGTAAATCCGTTTTAACGCTGTACTTCAATATCCATTGATGCCTGTTAATCCGAAAATATAATTAATAATCTGAAACACGGCCTGATTAGCACCCGGGTGAATATCACTAAATATTCTTTAATAAAAAATAATCAGTAAAAACTTGAAAAAAGTAACTGCGTCATCTAACAAGCAACAAATTTCTTACAAAGAACATGTAAGAGAAACAAGGATTAAAGTTATCAACTAATAAACCGATAAATGGCTGATTCATTATCAAACGGCAAAAAACCACCATGTATCTTGTGAGCAGAACAGGACGAGAATTCCTCTGTATCATAAGAGACTGAATCTCATGTTTTTAAAAGCACCGGATGTAAGAATGACAGCCCTGCTTTTATCACTTGCAATTGGATAGCATGATGAGCGTCTTTACTGGCATGACCACCAGCCAAATCGCAGAACTGACCACGGCCCAGATTGCCAGTGTGAATACCGCTGCGATTGCCTCACTGACAACAATCCAATTAGCACAATTTAACACCCGCCAAATTGCAGCATTAAACAGCACACAAATCAGCCAGGGCCTGAGTACTACGCAAATTGCCGCGCTGAGCAGTAATCAGATTCAATCTTTAAGCAGCGCACAAATCAGTGCATTTAGCAGCACACAAATCTCAGCACTGGAAACCGACGATTTCGCCGCCCTGAGCACGGCAATCATCGCCAGCTTAAATACCAAGCAGCTTAGCGCACTCAGCAGCAATCAGATTGTGGCACTATCCAGCGCTCAGGCCGCCGCGCTCAGCCAGGCACAAGTAACGTCGCTCTCCACTTTACAACTGGCCTCCTTAGAAACCAGCGATTTTACCGTGCTTAAAACCAGCGCCATCGCGGCGCTGTCCAGCAGCCAGATTACAGCGCTCACAAGCAGCCAGATTGCCGCGCTGAACTCCAGCCAGGCAGCAGCGCTCAGCAGCACGCAGCTGGCGGCGCTGTCTTCAACACAATTAGCTGCACTTGAAACCACCGATTTAGCCGCAATCAAATCCAGCGCCATTGCAGCACTATCCAGCCAGCAAATCAGCGTGCTCAGCAGCAGCCAGATCATTGCACTGAGCACCAGTCAGGCGGCAGCGCTGACATCCGGCCAGGCCGCGGCGCTTTCCAGCACGCAATTACTGGCACTGGAAACCAGCGATCTTGCTGTATTTAAAACCAGCGCCATCGCAGCATTATCAAGCGATCAGCTCAATACGCTGAGTACTTTGCAAATAGCCAGCCTGAGCACCAACCAAATCGCGGCGATCAGCACCGCCAATACCGCCAGCGGTTTAAACAGCAGCCAGATTGTGGCGCTCTCCACCCAGCAAGCTGCAGCACTCAGCTCAGCTCAGGTGGCCGCCTTATCCACCAGCAATATTGCCGCCATGGAAACCGCTGATTTAGCCGCACTGAAAACCAGCGCCATTGCCGCGCTCACCAGTAATCAGCTGAATGTGCTGAGCACTTTACAAATCAGCAGCCTGAGCAGCAGCCAGATTGCGGCACTATCCACCAGCAATATTGCCAATGGCTTAAACAGCAATCAGATTGTGGCACTCACCACCAGCCAGGCAGCCACCTTAAGCAGCGCCCAGGTGGCCGCCTTATCGGCCAGCAATCTGGCCGCAATGGAAACGCGTGATTTAATTGTGCTGAAAACCAGCGCTATTGCCGCTTTAAATACCGCACAGCTCAGCGCCTTAAGCAGCGATCAGATTGCCAGCCTGAGCACCAGCCAGACCAGCGCCTTAAGCACGTCCAATATCGCCAATGGCTTGAACAGCAATCAGATTGTGGCACTCACCACCAGCCAGGCTGCCGCTTTAAGCAGCGCACAGGTAGCCGCCTTATCAGCCAGCAATCTGGCGGCGATGGAAACTCGGGATTTAATTGCATTAAAAACCAGCGCTATTGCGGCCTTAAACACCTCGCAAATTGGCGCGCTGACTACGGCGCAAATTGCCAGTTTAAGTACCAGCCAGATTGCCGCACTCAACACGGCAGACATTGCTTACGGGCTAAACAGCGCCCAGGTTGCAGCCCTCACCAGCAGCCAGACCGCGGTACTGAACAGCGCCCAGCTGGGGGCGCTATCCACAACAAATCTTGCCGCGATGGAAACGGCTGATTTTGCAGCGCTCAATACCAATGCCCTTAGTGCTCTTTCCAGCAATCAGATGCAGGCACTCACCTCAGATCAAACCATTGCCCTGACGACTGCTCAGGCTGCTGCGCTGTCTTCCAGGCAGACATCTGCACTCACAAGCAGCAATATTGCTGCGCTGGAAACCTCTGATTTAAGCGTACTGAAAACCAGCGCCATCGCCATTCTTGGCAGCAATCAGATCGCCGCATTAAGCAGCAGCCAGATTGCTAGCTTAACCACCCAGCAAATTGCAGCACTAAATACGGCCGGCATCGCTGGCGGGCTCAACAGTCTTCAGGTAATTGCTTTAAGCAGCAGCCAGATCGCCACCTTAAACTCCAGCCAGGCAGCGGCGCTTTCCGCAACAAATCTGGCGGCCATGGAAACACGAGATGTAATCGCGCTCAAAACCAGCGCCATTGCCGCTTTTAATACCGCGCAGATCAGCGCATTAAGCACTGATCAGATTGCCAGTCTTACCACCAGCCAGATTGTGGCTTTAAGCACCACCAATATTGCCTCTGGCCTGAACACCAGCCAGATTGTGGCGCTCACATCCAATCAAACTGCGGCTTTAACAACGGCCCAGCTTGCTGCGCTTTCAGGCACCAGCCTCGCTGCAATGGAAACCCGCGATCTCATCACCCTTAAAATCAGCGCCATTGCCGCCTTAAATACCGCGCAGCTCAGCGCCTTAAGCTCTGATCAGATTGCCAGTCTCTCCACCAGCCAGATTGTGGCTTTAAGCACCAGCAATATTGCCTATGGCCTGAACACCAGCCAGATTGTGGCGCTCACATCCAGTCAAACTGCAGCCTTCACAACAGCTCAGGCAGCCGCGCTTTCAACCAGCAACCTGGCCGCCATGGAGACCAGCGATTTTGCTGCGCTCAAATCAACAGCCATCGCCGCTTTTTCTACCAGCCAGATTAAAGCGCTGACATCTGATCAGGCCATTGCCCTTAGCACGCTGCAAGCATCAGCACTCAGCTCCTCACAGGTGGCTGCGCTTTCAAGCAGCAGCATTGCTGCACTTGAAACAAGCGATCTGAGCGTCTTTAAAACCAGTGCCATTTTTGTGCTCAGCAGCGCCCAGCTTGATGCCCTGAGCACCAGCCAGATTGCCAGCCTGAGCAGCAATCAGATTGCGGCTTTAAGCACAGCCAATATTGCAAATGGCTTAAACAGCAACCAAATTGTGGCACTGACCACCAGCCAGGCTGCGGCGCTGACCACAGCACAAGTTGCCGCCTTATCCACCAGCAATCTGGCCGCCATGGAAAGCCGTGACTTAGCGGTACTAAAAGTAGCCAGCATTGCCGCGCTATCCAGCAAACAAATTAACGTGCTCAGCACCGATCAGTTTGCCAGCCTGAGTACCAGCCAGATTGCCGCACTCAATACCACCGTGATTGCTGGCGGCTTAAGAACCGATCAGATTGCGGCAATGAGCAGCAGCCAGGCCGCCGCTTTAAGTGCGGTGCAAATCGCCGCGCTATCAACCAGCAACCTAGCCGCCATGGAAACCGCAGATTTTGCTGCACTGAGCGCGGCCGCCATTGCCGGTCTTTCCAGCAATCAGGCCAGCGCCCTGAGTACCAGTCAGCTGCTTGCGCTGACCACCCTCCAGGCAGCAGCGCTCAATACCCGCCAGGCAGCAGCCTTATCCAGCGCACAATTAGCCGTACTGGAAACCAGCGATTTAGCGCTGATACAGGCGGCCTCCATTGCTGTTTTATCCAGCACGCAAATCAGCGGGCTGAGCAATGCTCAGCAAATCAGCCTGAGCAGCAGCCAGATTGCCGCGCTCAATACCCAGGCCATCGCCAGCCTGAGCAGCGATAAAATCGCGGCTTTAACATCAGCTCAGGCCAGCGCCCTGAATACCGCGCAAATTGCAGCGCTATCCACAGCGCAAATTGCAGCCATAGAAACAACGGACTTTGCCTCCCTCAGTAACGCCGCCATTGCCGCGCTTTCTACAGATCAAGTGGGCGCGCTGAGCACCGCGCAAACCGTTGCGCTGAGCTCCGGCCAGGCCAGCGCCCTGACTACGCGGCAAATTTCGGCATTATCAAGCACGCAACTTCAGGCTTTAGAAACCAGCGACTTAGCTGCGCTTTCCAGCATGGGCATTGCCGTTTTATCCAGCAGCCAGATCAGTAATCTGAGCACTTATCAGCTAAGCAGCCTCAGCAGCAGGCAAATTGCAGCGATAAATACCAATGCATTGGCGGGCCTGAGCACAGAGCAAATAGCCGCGCTGACTTCCAGCCAGTCGGCAGCCCTGATCACCAGCCAGGTTGCCGCATTGTCCGGCAGCCAGATTGCCGCTTTTGAAACCAGCGATCTGGCCGAGCTTAAAACCAGCGCAATTGCTGTACTGAGCAGCACGCAGCTGCAAGCGCTCAGCACACAGCAAATTGCCAGCCTGAAAACAACGCAGATTGCCGCCTTAAATACCGCTGGAATGGCAAGTTTGACCAGTGATCAGATTGCAGCCTTAAGCACTCAGCAGGCAGCCACACTGAGCAGCACGCAAGTGGTGGCACTTTCTTCCTCGCAAATCAGCACGATGGAAACCAGCGATATCGCGGCACTGGGCACAACCGTGCTTGCCGCCCTGTCTACCCATCAGATTGCGGCGCTTACCACCGGGCAAATTGGCGCATTAAGCAGCATCAGCAGTTTAACGGCCAGCCAGATTGCAGCGCTCACCTCAAACCAGGCGGCCGTACTCAGCGCCGGCCAGGCGGCCACCTTAAGCAGCCTGCAAATAGCCGCCCTGGAAACAACAGACTTAGCCGCCATCGCCACGGCATCGATTGCCGCGCTTTCAAGCAGCCAGATTGGCGCGCTCAGCACCCAGCAATTTGCCAGCCTTGGCAGCAGCCAGATCGCCAGCTTAAATACTCAGGCCATAGCAGGTTTAAGCAGCGATAAAGTCATTGCCCTCAGCACCAGCCAGGCCGGTGCACTGACAGGCGTGCAAGCCGCAGCCCTGACAAGCACCAATATTGCCGCGCTGGAAACCAGTGATTTAGCCGCGCTCACAACCAATGCCATTGCCGCGCTGACAACAAATCAGATTACGGCGCTCAGCACCCGGCACATTGCGGCGCTGAGCACGGATGCCATTGCCAATGGCTTAACCATGAATCAGGTGATGGCACTGACCTCCACCCAGTTTGCTGCGTTTTCCATGGCCCAGATTACCGCCCTCTCGGAAAACACCATAGGCGGGCTGGATACCTCTTATCTTGCGCTGATCAGCACCAGCGCCATTGCGGCTTTATCAAGCACACAGGTCAGCTCGCTCACGGCGGCGCAAATTGCCAAGCTCAGCAGCACACAAATTGCCGTGCTGAACACCAGCGCCATCGCCAATTTAAGCGCCGCTCAGGTGATTGCACTCACCACCAATCAGGCATCCGCCCTGACGACCGGCCAGGTTGCCGTGCTTTCAAGCACCGCGATTGCGGCCCTTGAAACCAGCGATTTAGCCACCTTTAAAACCACGACCATCGCAGTACTCAACAGCAATCAGACCAGCGCGCTGACTGTGGAGCAAATCGCCAGCCTGAGCACCAGGCAAATAGCCGCCATCAGCAGTAATGGCATCGCTCATTTAAGTGCCGATCAGGTGATTGCACTCACCACTAATCAAGCCGCAGCCCTCAGCACAAACCAGATAGCCGCTCTGAGCACTGCCAGCATCGCAGCGATGGAGCTTGAAGATTTTGCGGCGCTTAAAACCAATGCCATCACCGCACTGACAACAAATCAAATCAGCGCACTGACTGCAGATCAAACCATTGCACTGACCGCACAACAAGCCGCTGTGCTAAACAGCAGCCAAGTTGCGGCGCTCAGCACCAGCAATATGGCCGCAATGGAAACCAGCGATTTGCTGGTGATTAAAACCACGGCCATCGCTGCATTAAATACCGCCCAGATTGCCGCCATGACAGGCGAGCAAATAGCCAGCCTGAGTACCAGCCAGGTACAGGCACTCAACACAGCGGCCATTGCCAGCGGCCTGACGCCGGATCAGATTGTGGCGCTGACCACCAGGCAAGTTGCTGCACTCAGCACGGCTCAGATCACCGCGTTTTCTACCTCCGGCCTTGCTGCTATGGAGGCAGAAGATTTTGCCGCGCTTAAAACCAATGCCATTTCTGCGCTGCTGACTCATCAAATCGCCGCGCTGACGGCGGAGCAAACCATTGCCCTGACCACACAACAAGCGGCCGCTCTGAGCGCCAGCCAGATCACTGCGCTGGGCAGCAGCAATATCGCCGCAATGGAAACCAGCGATCTGGCTGCACTGCAAACCAGTGCCATTGCCGCCTTATGCACAGCCCAAGTGGCGGCGATGAATGCCAGCCAGATTGCCAGCCTAACTACAAATCAGCTTATTGCGCTCAGCACCGCCGCCATTGCCAGTGGCTTAAGCAACGCAAAAATTGCGGCGCTCACCTCGCAACAAACAGCCGCCCTCAGCACCGATCAGATCAGCGCGCTTACAAGCACCCAAGTGGCCGCCATGGAGGCGGCTGATTTTGCGGCACTGGGCACGCTATCCATTGCTGCTCTCTCTACCGCGCAAATTAAAGCCTTAAGCGTAGCCCAGACCATTGCGCTGACCACACAACAAGCCGCCGCACTGAGCAGCAGCCAGCTTGCCGCGTTTACCGTCAGCAATATGGCCGCAATGGAAACCAGTGATCTGCAGGCTCTGAGTACTCATGCCGTGGCTGTACTCAATACGGCACAAGTGGCCCCCCTGAATGCAGATCAAATCAGCAGCCTGAGCAGCTATCAGATTGCCGCCTTAAATACGGCTGTCATCGCCAGCGGTTTAAATGCAGATCAAATTGTGGCACTGACAACAAGGCAAGCTTCGGCGCTCAGCAGCACTCAGCTTGCCGTATTGTCAGGCAGCAATCTTGCGGCCATGGAAGTCGAAGACCTTGCCGCGATTAAAACCAGCGCCATTGCTGTTTTATCCAGCGCACAGGTGGGCGCTTTGGGAATTGAGCAGATTGCTGGCCTGAGCACAAAGCAAATTGCCGCACTGAATACCAGCGCCATAGCAAACTTAAGCAACGATCAGCTCGTGGCCATCACCACCAGCCAGGCTGCTGCCTTAACAACAAGCCAGGCAGCGGCGCTCAGCAGCATTGCGGCCATGGAAGCCATTGACTTTGCAGCCCTAAAAACCACCGCCATTGCGGTGCTCTCTACCGATCAGATAAGTGCACTCACCGCTGACCAGACCGTCGCCATGAGCACATCACAAGCAGCAACCCTGAGCGCCAGCCAGATAACCGCCCTCAGCGCCACGAATATGGCATCCCTTGAAACCAGCGATCTGCTGGCGCTCAAAACCAATACCATTGCCGCCTTAAATACTGCCCAGGTCGCCGCATTAAGTGCAGAGCAAATTGCCAGCATGAGCAGCGCCCAGATCGCCGCACTTAATACTGCGGCCATTGCCAATGGATTAAGCAATGAGCAAGTCATTGCGCTAACAACAAAACAAGCTGCAGCACTCACTACATCGCAAATTGCCGCCCTCTCTGCCAGCAATATTGCCGCGCTGGAAACCGCTGATTTAGCCGTGCTCAAAACCGCAGCCATTGCCACGCTGTCATCGGTGCAGGTTGCCGCCTTAACAGAAGAGCAGGCCGGGGCGCTCAGCGCCAGCCAGATTGCAGCGATTACCCCCAACAGCCTGGCAGCCATGAGCATCAGCGATATCGCCCTGTTAAAAACCAGCGGCATTGCAGCGTTAAGCTCCGCGCAAATTACCGCCCTAGGCACATCACAAATCGCCAATCTGAGCAGCAGCCAGATTGCGGCAATCAGCACAGCCAGCATGGCAACAGGCTTTACCGCCGCACAAATCATTGCGCTTACATCTTTCCAGGCCGCGTCTTTAAGCGCCAGCCAGGTTGCATCGCTGTCAACCAGCCAGATTGCCGCCTTTGAAAGCACTGATTTTGCTGCAATCAGCAGCAGCGCCGTAGCCAGCCTGTCGGCCAGCCAGCTGGGCGCACTCAATACCGCCCAGGTGGCGGGGATGAGCACCAATCAAATCGTGGCACTGAACTCTGCCAGCCTTGCCACAGGCTTTACCACCGAACAAATCATTGCCCTTACTTCGGTACAGGCTTCTGTCATTAGCGCCAGCCAGTTAGCAGCGCTTTCCACCAGCAATATTGCAGCAATAGAAAGCGTCGATTTTGCGGCACTCAATACCAGCGCCATTGCGGCCTTATCAGGCAGCCAGGTGCTTGCCATCACCACCTCACAAGCCGCCGTGCTGACTAACAGCCAGCTGCAAGCCTTCTCAGGCAGCAATCTGGCCGCGCTGGAAACCAGCGATCTGGCAGCAATCAGAAGCAGTGCCATTGCATCGCTCAGCACGCAACAGATCCCAAGCCTCAGCACCACGCAAATCCAAAGCTTAACCACGCTGCAGGTGCAGGCATTTACCACCACCCAAACGATGGCACTCACCGGTGCCCAGCAAGCGGCCTTTACCACCACACAAACGCCTTACCTTGCATCGATCAGCCCGCTGGTTCTGGATTTAGACGGCAACGGTATCAGCACCACCAGCCTGGCCGATGGTGTTGAATTTGATTTACTCGCCAGTGGCAGCAAAATCAAAACCGGCTGGGTGGGCCAGGGTGATGGCTTGCTGGTGATGGACAGAAACCATGATGGCGTGATTAACAATGGGAAAGAATTATTCGGCACGTCCACCCTGCTAAGCGACGGCAGCAAAGCCGCCAATGGCTATGCGGCACTGGCCGAGCTGGACAGTAATCACGATGGGGTGATCGATAGCTACGACAGCGATTTTGAAGAGCTGCGTGTCTGGCTAGACGCCAATCAGGACGGCATCAGCGACGCCAGCGAATTGAAACGCCTGATCTCACTGGATATCAGCAAGCTTAATCTGGATGTTCGCAAGGCAGCTGAAAAAGACAACGGCAATTTCATTGGGCTTAAATCGACATTTGAAACCACCAACGGCCAGATCCATACCGCTGCCGATGTTTGGTTTACCACCGAAAAACCAGCGGCAGCCACGGATTTGCGCACAAAAGTGGTCAATATGGTGCAAACCATCGCCGCCTTTAACGAAGCCAGCACAAACGCTTGGCAAGCCCCGGAAAAACTGCCTGTTACCCTCAGCAGCGATGCCATTCTGGCTTCACCAACCGTCAGCAACGTCAGCCAGATGGCATCCCTGCTGAAAAACTTCGACACCAACGGCCGCCTCATCGGCGGCACAGAAGCCCTTGTCTCCAGCGATCAAACCCTAAGACTGAATGGCCTGGCCAATACACAGGCTGCGGGGATATTGGCGATAAGCAAGTAAATGTAGCGTGGGCAAGATAAATCACCTTGCCCACCCTGCCGTCTGATTACCCCAGTACCGGGTAATCGGTATAACCCACTTCATTGCCACCATAGAATGTCGCCTGATCAGGCGTATTCAATGCGGTGCCTTGCTGGTAGCGCGCCACCAAATCTGGGTTAGCAATAAACGGGCGGCCAAAGGCGATTGCATCTGCGGTGCCAGTGGCTAAACGTGCTTCTGCTGTTTGTACATCGTAACCACCACAAGTCATAATCACGCCCTGGTATTGCTTGCGTAAATCAGTACGGAAAGTATCACTTAAAGGCTGACCACCAGCCCAATCCGGCTCGGCGATATGCAGGTAGGCTACGCCAGCGCGGTTAAATTCCTCAGCCAGATACATAGTCATTGCTTCGGATTCATCGTCCACAATATCGTGCGCTACAAAGTTAGGAGATAAGCGCACGCCTACTTTATCTGCACCGACTTTTGCGGCCACTGCATTGATCACTTCCAACAACAGGCGGGCACGGTTTTGCATATTGCCGCCATATTGATCGGTGCGCTTATTGCTGCCCGTGGCTAAGAATTGCTGCAGCAAATAGCCATTGGCCGAGTGGATTTCTACAAAATCAAACCCTGCCCGCATTGCACGCTCTGCAGCGGCCACATAATCGGCCACAATGCCAGGCAGCTCGGCGGTTTCCAGCGCACGCGGCGCATCGCATGGGGCCCGGCTTGGCGTGCCATCCGGCAGAATCACAAAACTGGTGGAATTGATGGCCTGAATAGCGGAAGGAGCAACAGGCGCTGCGCCGTTTTCCTGTACCAGCCGGTTAGAGATCCGTCCCACATGCCAAAGCTGTAAGGACATCTTGCCACCGTTGGCGTGCACTGCATCCACCACTTTTTTCCAGCCCGCTTCCTGGGCGTCGGTGTAGATACCAGGCGTCAGAGAATAACCCTTGCCTTGATTTGTAATATTGGTTGCCTCTGAAATAATCAGCCCCGCACCAGCGCGCTGGGCGTAATAGATGGCATTCATTTCCGTTGGCACATCGCCAGGCTGGCTGGCGCGGGAGCGGGTCAGCGGCGCCATAATCATGCGATTAGCAAGTGTGGTTTTGCCAATGGTGATGGGGGTGAACAATTTATCTGCAGACATAAGATTTCCTTTATTAATAAAATTAAATATAAAAATCAAACTTACTCAGCAACCTTCACTACCAGCTTGCCTGCGTTCTTCCCTTCCAACAGGCCAATAAAGGCTTGTGGGGCGTTTTCCAGGCCTTGTACTACGTCTTCACGGTATTTGATTTTGCCCTCAGCAATCCACTGGCTCATGGCGGTGAAGAATTCTCCGTAGCGATGGCCGAAATCGTCCCAGATAATAAAGCCTTGCATGCGGATACGTTTTCTCAGCAGTGTACCCATCAGGAGTGATAAACGATCAGGGCCATCTGGCAGGCTGGTAGCGTTGTATTGCGAGATCAGGCCGCAAAGCGGTACACGCGCTGCAGGGTTGAGCAGAGGCAGAACCGCATCAAATACCGCGCCGCCTACATTTTCGTAATACACATCGATGCCTTTATCGCAGGCCGCAGCCAGCTGCTCGGCAAAATCGCTGGCGCGGTGATCGATACAAGCATCAAAACCCAGCTCTTTCACGGCGTAAGCGCATTTATCTGCACCACCGGCAATACCCACTACACGGCAGCCTTTAATTTTGGCTATTTGCCCGACAATCGCGCCTACCGCACCGGTAGCAGCAGCCACCACCACGGTTTCACCCGCCTTAGGCTGGCCAATTTCCAGAAGACCCATATAGGCGGTAAAGCCTGGCATGCCCAATACACCCAATGCGTGCGATGGAGACGCCAAAGCGCCCAGCTTTTGCAGGCCTGTGCCATCCGAGATGCTGTAATCCTGCCAGCCACCAAAGTTCACCACTAAATCGCCCACGGCATAATCGCCATTTTGCGATGCTTCAACACGGCTAACCGTGCCGCCAACCATTACAGCGCCTACTTCAACAGGCGCGGCATAAGAAGGCGCATCGCTCATCCGACCACGCATATAAGGGTCCAGCGACAGATACAAGGCGCGCAACAATACTTCACCGCTGCCAATAGCTGGGACGGCGTGCTCTTCTAAGCGAAAATCAGCAGGTACAGGTGCACCATGCGGGCGGCTGGCTAAAACGATGCTGCGATTCAGTGTTGGTGACATAAGTAAGCTCCAGAGTGTTTGATCCCCGCACGCAGGGAAAACGACAGGAAACAAAACCTTTTGCTTCCTGTGTGATTAATTAAACAGCGCGAATTTCGTAATCCATGCGTGGGAAATGAAGGTGCAGCAGGCCGCAAACGGCGCTTTGACGGGCAATCACAATCTTTTTCTCGTCCAGATAAACCAGCTCACCCGCCACGCTTTCCTGCGGATAGCCTTCTGGTTGAACAGCCACTTTCTGGCCAGCTCTGAATATGAAGTCCTGCATTTCAGCAAGAGCGACAGGTTTCGCCTGCTTTGCAGCAGCAAACGCATCACCCGCTGAGATACTGCTCATCTCGCCATGGCCAAATGCCGCTATTCTGGCCATCCACGGCAATACAGCCATGGTGTTTGGCGCCAGCGCTTCTAAGGCATGTGCGCCCTGCAAAAACCACAGGGTATGAAACACCGCAAAATCGCCCGCAGAGGGACTGATGCCGCCCAGAAAATCAACTCCGCTTAAAGCCTGATCCAGCTGATAAATCAAGGCGCGCAGCTGGATGGTTAATTGCGCCTGATCAGCAATCAATTGCGATTTTTGTAAAGGCAAATGGGGGTGCATGGCAATACGATCATCAAGCAGGGCTTGTGGAATATGCTCCACACGACTTGCCATCAAATAGCGTGCAGCACGCCAAAAAATATCCACATCAAATAAGCGGCCCAGTAATTCGGCTTGCGCCGCCTTTGGCCCTGAGGCCAAAGCAGGCAAAAGGGTACGCTGCTCCAGCTCCGCAATAATCAATGCCGAATCACAATAAATATCTGCGCCAATTTGCAATACCGGCGCACGCCGGTATCCACCGGTAAGCTCCATTAAATCGGGTTTAGGCAGCACAGGAGGCATAAGCAGGGATTGCCACGCCAGCCGCTTAAACCCCAGATAGGATCGCACTTTTTCTGAGTAGGGCGAGGCCTGGTAATGATGCAAAATCAGCGCAGCATTCATATCAGTAGCTGCCTTCTAAAACGAGCCTGCTGGTAGCCAAGTCCACATCACCGTGCTCACCCAGGGCCACCATGCCGTGGGCTTTTAGCTGCTCAAGCACGGCATTAATGGCGCTGACTTCCAGACCATAATCACGCATGCGGGTTTTAACGCCCATGGCTTCAAAGAAATCACGGGTTTTGGCAATCGCGGCATCGATACGTGCATCATCCGAGCCTTCCGTAATGCCCCATACACGATCAGCGTATTGCAGCAGTTTTTCACGCTTGGTGGCGCGGCGCACATTCAGCATCGATGGCAAGATAATCGCCAGCGTTTGCGCGTGATCGATATTGTATAAAGCAGTCAGCTCGTGCCCCAGTAAATGCGTCGCCCAATCTTGTGGCACACCGGCACCGATCAAGCCATTGAGCGCCATCGTAGCGGCCCACATTAAATTAGAGCGCACGGTGTAATCATGCGGCGTTGCCAGCGCTTGCGGGCCCACTTCGATCAAGGTTTGCAACAGGCTTTCGGCAAAGCGGTCTTGCACGGGGGCATTGGCTGGGTAAGTTAAATATTGCTCAACCACGTGCACAAAGGCATCCACCGCGCCGTTACCAATTTGCCGCGCCGGCAGGCTGTAGGTTTTAGTTGGATCAAGCACAGCAAACTGTGGGAACACCAAGGGATTCATAAATGCTAATTTGGTCTTGGTTTCGCTGCGCGTAATCACCGAGCCACTATTCATTTCCGAGCCGGTAGCAGGCAGAGTCAGCACTGCGCCCATCGGCAAGGCGGCTTTAATGTTCCGGCCGTGCGTAGTCAGAATATCCCAAGGCTCGCCTTCGTACAGGGCAGCTGCGGCAGCAAATTTGGTGCCATCAATGACCGAGCCCCCACCCACAGCCAGCAGAAAATCAATTTTCTCTGCCTTAATCTGTGCCACGGCTTTCATCATGGTTTCATAAGTTGGATTGGCTTCAATGCCAGAGAATTCAGCAACGCTGTGGTTTTTTAAGGCATCCATCACTTCGGTGTAAGTGCCATTTTTTTTAATACTGCCGCCGCCGTAGAGCACCAGCACGCGGGCATTTGCAGGCACCAGAGTGGCCAACTTAGCAATCTGGCCTTCGCCAAAAACGATTTTAACGGGGTTGTAAAATTCGAATTGTTGCATGGTGCATTCCTTATAAATTTACAAAAATAGACCAGTCGTCTAGATTGGGTATCAAAAAAATCGGCAACGTTGCCGAAGTGTTTATTACAAATATGATCGGGAAGGCAAAGCTGATCTGCCCTTCCCCATTAAGCGGTGCGCGGGCACAAAAGTGTGCCGCTACCTACAAATCTTTCACACCTAAAAGGTGGCAAGTGGTTTGCATGGCGGTTTCCAGCGCGCTGCTATCCTGACGTATTTTGGTCAGCAGGCTGGCACCCAGCCACATCTGATACAGCATCAGCGCCACAGCCTGCGGGCTCATTTCCGGCAATACGGCCCCTTCGCAGCGCGGCTCATCCAGCCATTTTGCTAGGCGCTCAATCACGCCATCAGTGCCCTGCTTGAACACCTGCCGCATGGGTTCTGACAAATCGGCCACTTCTGCAGAAAGCTTAACCACCATACACTGATTCGCCTGGCTGCAAGCGCCTTGCGTCATCAGCCAGCTGCGCCAGTAATGCATCAGCCGCTCGCTGCCGCAATCGTATTGCGCCTCTAAAGACTGCATATGCAGCTGATAATTGACAAAATAGCGCTCTAAAAGCGCACAGCCAAAGTGCTCTTTTGAGGGGAAGTAATGATAGAACGAACCTTTAGGCACTTCGGCAGCAGTTAAAATCTCTGCCAGCCCCACCGCAGTGAACCCCTTCCCCCTGAGGATGGATTCGCCCACTGCCAGTAAATGTTCGCGTGTATCTTCGTGTTTTTTCTTAGCCATGAACGCAGTCTCTCACAAGAATAGACCAGTCGTCTAGTTTTTTGTTTAGGGTGGGCACGTTTTTGTTCCCCCCAACAGTTACCTCAAGCACTTCACGGCGGGGCCACCCCTTATAAGCTAACCACTTTGTTTTTTCATCCGCAAACAACGAAAAAACATAATTACCAAGCTCTCCGCACGGGGCTTTTACCCCCCTGAAAACACGCCGAGCGAGGAACAAGCGGGGTGGGGCCGTCGTCAATTCGTGTTTGAGCGAAGCGAGTTGAATTGACGCCACCTCGATTGTCCGCAGCGAGGGGATTTCGTGTTTTAGGGGTGGCCTTCTTTGGCTTCGTTTCTTGGCCGCACAAGAAAGGAAGGTCCAGCGGGACGCCCGCACCTAAATCAACGTGCCGAAGGCACTTAAAAGTTCTTTTTGACTTTAAGTAGTTAGCAAAAGCGGCGGGTTGCACCCGCCCTACAAAAGCTGCCCCACCATCAATCCAACAAACCTTCAAACAAAGGCGTAGATAAATAACGCTCGCCAAAGGAAGGAATAATCACAGCAATCAGCTTGCCTGCGTTTTCTGGCCGCTTGCCCAGCTCGATAGCGGCCCAGGTTGCTGCACCTGCGGAAATCCCGGCCAGAATCCCTTCTTGCGTGGCCAAGGCTCGCGCTGTTGCAAATGCATCTTCGCTCTTTACCCGAATCACTTCGTCATAGCTTTCGGTATTCAATACGCCTGGCACAAAACCCGCGCCGATCCCCTGAATAGGATGCGGGCCTTTTTGACCGCCGCTCAGCACCGGGCTGGCATCCGGCTCTACTGCCACTGCTTTAAATGAAGGTTTACGCGCTTTTAATACTTCCGAAATCCCTGTGATTGTGCCGCCTGTACCCACACCAGCTACCAGAATATCAATCTGGCCATCGGTATCTTTCCACAGCTCTTCTGCCGTTGTGCGGCGGTGGATTTCCGGATTAGCCGGGTTTTCAAACTGCTGCGGCAAAAAGTAATTGCTGTGCTCAATCACCAAGGCTTTTGCCGTGGCAATCGCGCCGCCCATGCCTTCTGCAGCAGGGGTTAACACCAGCGTGGCGCCATAACCGCGTAATAATGCACGGCGCTCTTTAGACATACTTTCTGGCATAGTGAGCACTAATTTATAGCCACGCGCCGCACAAACCATCGCCAAACCAATGCCGGTATTGCCGGAAGTAGGCTCCACAATCACCGTATCCGGCCCGATCAGGCCAGCCGCCTCGGCAGCATCAATCATCGCTACAGCAATGCGGTCTTTCACCGAGTGCGAAGGATTTAAGAACTCCAGCTTTGCTACAATCGTTGCCCCGCTTGCTTGAGCAACACGATTTAACTTTACTAAAGGCGTATTGCCGATCAGATCGGTAATGCTATTGGCGATTTTCATGCGGCATCCTTGTCATCAGTTTCATAAAAGATGGTTGATTGTAGCGGCAATATAATTAACAGATAAAGTGACTAAAAAATCTAAGGAAAGATCAATGAAGGTTTATCGCGTTGGCGGTGCTGTAAGGGACAAATTGCTGGGCCTGCCGGTAAGGGATATTGATTGGGTGGTGGTTGGCAGCACAGCAGAGGCGATGCAGGCACTAGGCTACACGCCTGTTGGCAAAGATTTCCCGGTATTTTTGCACCCTAAAACGCACCAGGAATACGCCCTTGCCCGCACCGAACGCAAATCCGGCCATGGTTACAAAGGCTTTACCGTATTTGCAAGCGAAGAGGTTACTTTAGAAGAAGACTTGCTGCGCCGCGACCTCACCATTAATGCGATGGCCGAAGATGAGCTCGGCCAGATCACCGATCCGTTTAACGGCCGGGCCGATCTGCAAGCCAAGCTATTGCGCCATGTTTCCCCCGCTTTTAGCGAAGACCCGGTACGTATCCTGCGCCTCGCACGCTTTGCCGCACGCTTTGGTTTTGATGTGGCGCCAGAAACACTCACCCTGATGCAGGAGATGGTCAATAGCGGTGAAGCTGATCATCTGGTGGCAGAAAGGGTGTGGCAGGAATTTGCCAAGGGGCTGATGGAAGACACACCATCCAGGATGTTTGAAATACTGCGCCGCTGTGGAGCGCTGACCCGTATTGCACCGGAAATCGACGCGCTTTGGGGCGTGCCGCAACGTGCCGACTATCACCCTGAAGTCGATACCGGCGTGCATGTGATGATGGTGCTCGACTACACCGCCAGCCAAAACTGGCCGCTCACCACCCGCTTTGCCGCGCTCTGCCACGATTTGGGCAAGGCCACCACGCCAACCGATATTTTGCCAGGGCATATCGGCCATGAAGCACGCGGTGTGCCGCGGGTTGAGGCTTTGTGCGAAAGATTACGTGTACCTGGCGATTGCCGGGATCTGGCCCGCATGGTTTGCCGTGAGCACACCCACATCCACACCGCAGAGCAATTACGCCCCGCCACCGTACTGGAAGTCTTTCAGCGCTGCGATGCATTCAGAAAGCCAGAACGCTTTAGCCAAATGCTCGACGCTTGCCTGGCCGATGCGCGTGGGCGCACAACTTTTGAAAACTGCGAATATCCGCAAGCCGCCTTTTTATTAAAGCTGCTGGCCGCAGCCAATACCGTAAACAGCGGTGAGATTGCCCAAAGCTGTGCAGATAAGGCACAAATCCCGGAGAAAATCAGGCAGGCCAGAATAGCGGCCATTCGTGAAGCGGGCACACACAAGCTTTAAAAAATAAGACTCTCAAGAAGAAAACGTGAAGGATGCCCGTGCGCAAAAAAGCCCGCCAGTTGCCTGGCGGGCTTCCCACAATACGCTACACATCCATGAGACAAGCAGTAAACCGATACCTTTTAGAGAGAGAATTGGAGGACACCCGTCTCACTTGCTTGCAGCGAACTGTTAGTACGCCCTAAGACTTTATCTTTGACCTTAGGGCTTTATCTATATTAGCTATAGATTATATGCTTTTTCACCGTGGCTCGTCACATCCAAGCCTTCACGTTCTTCTTCTTCAGGTACACGCAGGCCAATCACCAGATCAACCAGCTTAAAGGCAATAATCGAAACCACAGCAGACCATAACAAAGTTGTGCCTACGCCGATAGCCTGAATTTTTACCTGGGCAAGAATCGAATAATCTGCGGCCACTTTATTAGCTACATAATCCCAGATCCCTGTGCCGCCCAAATCTGGTGCTGCAAATACACCGGTCAGAATGGCTCCTAAAACACCACCCACGCCATGCACACCAAACACATCCAGAGCATCATCCACCCCCAGCAGGCGCTTCAGACCATGCACACCCCACAGGCAAATAACGCCTGCCAGCAGGCCTATCACCAAGGCTCCTCCTACCCCTACAAAGCCGCAAGCTGGGGTAATCGCTACCAAGCCCGCTACCGCACCCGATGCAGCGCCCAATAATGAAGGCTTACCTTTTAGCATCCACTCGGCCAGTAACCATGACATGGTCGCTGCCGCTGTTGCCAGCCATGTATTAATAAATGCCAGAGCCGCCACACCATTGGCTTCCAGTGCTGATCCGGCGTTAAAACCAAACCAGCCAAACCACAGCAATGATGCACCAATCATGGTCATGGTCAGGCTGTGCGGTGTCATGGCTTCACGTCCAAAACCAATACGCTTGCCCACCATAAACGCGCCAACAAGCCCTGCAACCGCAGCGTTAATATGCACAACCGTACCACCAGCAAAATCAAGCGCACCTTTTTGGAATAAAAAACCTGCCGTGGCGGTTGCCGCATCAGCCGCAGCTTGCGTCAGATATGCATCAGGGCCGGTCCAGTACCAAACCATATGTGCCATTGGCAGGTAGGAGAAAGTGAACCAGATCGCGCAAAAAGCCAGTACGGCTGCAAATTTAATCCGCTCAGCAAACGCGCCAACAATTAAGCCGCAGGTAATCGCCGCAAATGCCCCCTGGAAAACCACATAAATCAGCTCAGAGATACCGATGCCTTTACTAAAGGTTGCAGCAATTGAATCAGGCGTTACCCCTTTGAGCATCACTTTGCTGAACGAGCCAAAGAAAGCATTGCCTTCAGTAAATGCCAGCGAGTAACCGTACACCACCCACAGCACGGAGATCATTGCAAACACAGAAAACACCTGCATCAGCACCGACAGCATATTTTTAGAGCGCACCAAACCGCCATAAAACAAGGCGAGGCCTGGAATAGACATCAAAATCACCAGGGCAGTGGAGATAAACATCCACGCGTTATCCCCCTTATTAATGGTATCCACGATGGCAACGGGGGCAGATGCGGCCGCTTCAACAGCAAAACCTTGAGCTGAGGCCGCGCTAAGGACGAAAGCTGCAAATAATTTTTTCATCATCACTCTCTCCGGCAAGTTTTAAGTTAAATGGCTGCTTCGCCCGTTTCACCCGTACGAATCCGCACCACGTGCTGCAGGTCAAATACAAAGATTTTGCCATCGCCAATCTTGCCGGTATTGGCGGCTTTTTCGATGACTTCCAGCGTTTGCTCCAGCTGATCATCACCGATAGCCACCTCCACTTTGACTTTAGGAAGGAAATCCACCACATATTCGGCACCACGATAAAGCTCGGTATGCCCTTTTTGGCGGCCAAAGCCCTTCACTTCAGTCACGGTTAAGCCCTGAACGCCAATTTCCGACAAAGCTTCGCGAACTTCATCGAGCTTGAACGGCTTAATAATCGCAGACACGAATTTCATGGGGTGCTCCTTCTCAAAGGTGGGGTACGATCAAAGATCAGCACAAAGTATGCCAAGCGATAAAACGCACTGAATTCATAGCCTTGAAAATCGCTCAGCGGGGTAATGCACCAACAATAGACGTTCTATGGTGCACTGCAACTTAAATTTGCACCAGAGTGGTGCGATCTAAAAATGGCAAGCTTCTGCTAAACTTAAAAGTCAAACCGACACCGTTCAAAAGCGAGTCAGCAACACTTGCCTGTGCAACAACGGAATAAGAATGAACAATCACCCGCCCCACATGCGGTGCAGCAACAACACCAAGGATATTCACCATGCTTAAAGATAAATTTTTTGACGAAATCGCCAGCAAAATCACCGAAGCGATTGCAGCCAGCCCAGCCAAAGATATGGAAAAAAACGCCCGCGCCATGATGGCCTCGGCTTTTACCAAAATGGATTTAGTCACCCGTGAAGAATTCGAAATACAACAGGAAGTGCTGGCCCGCACACGTGAAAAAATGCATGAATTAGAAGCCCGGATCAGCGAGCTGGAAACCAAACTGCACGCCAATAACCCACAAGACGCACTATGATTTTTGGCAAGAAAAAACCAGAAACAGAACAAATCAATACCGGGCGCTTAAAGCTTGTGCTGGCTGAGCCTGCACAGGCGGCGCTTTGGGCCAGCTTCCAGCAAGAAAACCGCAGCCATCTTGCCCCCTGGGACCCGCAAAGGGATGAGGATTTTTTCACCCCCTTTGCCTGGCAGCTCAGGCTGGAAAACGCCAGGCTGCAATTTGAGCAGGGCACAGCCATTCACTGGGTATTGCTTGATACCCACAGTGCTGAAATGCTGGGGCAATGTAGTTTCAGTAATATTGTTCAAGGGCCATTTATGGCCTGTCATTTGGGCTATTCACTTGCAGCTTGCGCGCAGGGCAAGGGCCTGATGAAAGAGGCGCTTGATGCGGCGATTGAACACCTGTTTCGCACCCAAGATTTACACCGCATTATGGCCAACCATCTGCCGCATAATCTGCGCAGCGCCAGGCTGTTGCAAAGCTTAGGTTTTGAAAAAGAAGGCTATGCGCGGTCTTACTTGAAAATTGCAGGGCAATGGCAGGATCATGTTTTAAATTCACTGATTAACCCTGCTCACATGTGAGCTTCAACACAAACACCCGCAGCAAACACTGATGCAAGCTACTTTTACCTGTACCCGTACAAGGGCTCAGCTGTATATTCGCCCTCTCAAAATGTAATCTAATTGAAAGGAATACACGAAATGCAAAAATACGCGGCAGAATTCTTTGGCACTTTCTGGCTGGTACTTGGCGGCTGCGGCAGTGCAGTTTTAGCAGCAGCCTTCCCCGCACTAGGGATTGGCTTTGTGGGTGTTTCCTTAGCTTTTGGCCTGACCGTTCTGACCATGGCCTATGCAATAGGCCATATTTCTGGCTGCCATCTTAACCCTGCGGTTTCTATAGGCCTTTGGGCGGCCAAACGCTTCCCTGCCAATCAGCTTGTGCCCTATATCATTGCCCAGGTTGCAGGCGGGATTGTGGCTGCAGCCGTGCTCTACTTTATTGTGACCGGTAAAGCCGACTTCACAACCCTCGGTGGCTTTGCTTCAAATGGCTATGGCGAGTACTCACCGGGTAAGTTCTCCATGGCCGCAGCGCTGATTACCGAAGTGGTCATGACTATGATGTTTCTGATCATTATCCTCGGTGCTACAGACAAACGCGCTCCACAAGGCTTTGCACCCATCGCTATTGGTCTGGGCCTCACCCTGATTCACCTGATCAGCATTCCTGTAACCAATACCTCGGTGAACCCAGCCCGCAGTACTGCTGTTGCTCTGTTTGCAGGCGAATTTGCTATCGGTCAGCTATGGTTGTTCTGGCTTGCTCCAATTGCAGGTGCCATCTTAGGTGCCGTGATTTACCGCTTTATTGGTAGTGAAGATCAGCCTGCTTAAGCGGGTTGTTAAAGGCGCGACTTAATCCCGAGCGCGCTATGTTGGGCTACTTTTGAACAAGGATGCAGCAATGAAAGCCATACCACATGGATACCATACCGCAACGCCTTACTTGATAGTCAACAACGCAGTCAGCGCCATTGAGTTTTATAAAAGCGCCTTTAACGCCACCGAAGTCATGCACTTGGCCGACCCGAGCGGCAAAATCGCTCACGCCGAAGTTAAAATTGGCGATTCATCCATTATGCTGGCCGACGAGCACCCTGAAATGGGCTATGTAAGCCCGGCCGCTCTGGGTAATTCGCCAGTGAGCATCATGCTGTATGTAGAAAATGTTGATGCTGCTTTTGAGCAGGCGATTAAGCACGGTGCTGTTGAGCTGCGTGCCGTCAGCGATCAGTTTTATGGCGATAGGATCGGTACATTAAAAGATCCGTTTGGCCATATCTGGAGCCTTGCTACGCATATTGAAGATGTGTCTCCGGATGAAATCAATAAGCGCTTCGCGGCGTTTTTCACTCAGTAAAACGAATACCTTAAACGCAAAAAAGCCGATCTGTATTGAACTGACCCCAATTAGTTGGACAGTATAAAAGCTAGGCGCTCAAGGGCTGGGTTCTGTATTGCACAGGACTCAGCCCTTTTAACTTCAGTTTGATTCGGTCGTGGTTATAGTAATGGATGTA
>NZ_PDZG01000065.1 GCF_002735645.1 Iodobacter sp. BJB302 | reverse complement strand
GTTTTGATACCTGCTTCGCCAGTTAAATATTGCTGAACGACAGAGAGCTTGAATTGCGTTGAGTACTTGGACATAAAAACACCCCAAAAATATGGACGGGTGTCCAACTTTTGGGGTGCAGTTCATTTCGAGCTGGCTTTTTTTGGGAACAAAAATGCCCACACTTGAAACCCCTCGCCTGATCCTTAGCCCATTTAGCTTTGACGACGCACCAGCAGTACAAAGGCTTGCGGGTGACTTTGCTATTGCCGATACCACCGCCACCATTCCCCATCCCTACCCCGATGGTGCAGCCGAAAGCTGGATAGCATCCTCCGATAGCCTGTGGCTAGTTAAGCAAACACTAGCCCTCGCCATACGCAGCAAAGAAAACAGAGCCTTACTCGGTGCAATCAGCTTATTTGATATTTTGCCTGAGCACCGAGCCGAGCTAAGCTACTGGATAGGCAAACCCTTTTGGGGCAAGGGCTACGCCAGCGAGGCGGGCCACGCAATCCTGGCGTTTGGCTTTACAGAACTAAAACTAAAACGCATCCACGCCGAATACCTCGCCAGAAACCCTGCATCCGGGCGAGTAATGGAGAAAATCGGCATGAAACAGGAAGGTATTTTGCGACAGCACGCCATAAAATGGGGAAAACTGGAAGATGTTATTTGTAGTGGCGTTTTACGGAAAGAGTGGGCAGATAAAGCAAACAACAGAGATGGGTAAAGCAGCGCCCCCCCCCATCCTATGCACAGAAGTGTCTTAATCCCCCATTTTCTCGCCCAATTGTACGGCGCGATCTGCCGCCCAATCGGCATTAAGCTGGCAGGTGCCTTCGGGGAACAGCATCACTACGGTAGAGCCTAAGAGGAAGCGGCCCATTTCATCACCTTTTTTCAGCTGGATATCCTGGCCTGCATAATCCCATTTTCTGACTGTCTTGCTTCTTGGCGGGTTAACAATGCCGTGCCAGACCGTCGCCATACTACCAACGATGGTTGCGCCAACCAACACCAGGGCAAAGGGGCCGAAATCGGATTCAAACATGCAGACCACCCGCTCGTTGCGGGCAAATAAGCCATCTACGCCACGAGCGGTCACGGGGTTTACAGAGAACAGCTCGCCGGGCACATAAATCATTTGCGTCAGGCGCCCATCGCAAGGCATGTGGATGCGGTGGTAATCACGCGGGCTAAGGTAGATATTGGCAAAGCTGCCATTGATAAAGGGCTTGGCCAAGTGGCTGTCGCCGCCCAACAAGGCTGTCGCAGTGAATTCCTTGCCCTTGGCCTGGAAAATTTGCTCCACTTTAATCGGCCCCAGCTGGCTGATCTTGCCATCCACCGGGCTAACAAAACGCGCGGTATGAATGGGGCGCACACCGGGCTTTAAAGCACGGGTAAAAAACTCATTAAAGGTGGCAAATGCAGCAGGATCGGCATCAGCGGCTTCGCTCATATTGACTTTATATTTGCCAATAAACCAGCGAATTACCGCTTGAGTGAGCCCACCCGCTTTTAAATTTGCACCCGCCCCAGCCAAAGCAGTCAGCGCAAGTTTCGGTAGGACATGTTGCAATAGAACGAACAGACGCTCTGACACAGGCGTATCCCCAGCATAAATCAAAGCGCAGATTATACCTTGCCATCTACTCGCATGAACTTTTTGTAAGCACCCTATATTTGTCATCCCCGAATGCATTTATCGGGGATCCAGCAGCGCTACTGGATTCCCGCCTGCGCGAGAATGACAGGGGAGTAAGCGCAAAAGTATGACGTGGCATATATCGCATCACTGCTGAACTATCGACCCGCTACTGTGTCAGCTACAATTCAAACTTAATCGTTTTCAAGGCTGGATCTATGCAAGCTAAACGCCCGATCAATTTCCGCCGCCAGGGCATTTATTTGTTGCCCAATCTGTTCACCTTGGCTGCGCTGTTTGCTGGCTTTTATGCCATTGTGCAGGCGATGAATAAGAATTTTGATCAGGCGGCTGTCGCCATTTTTATTGCCATGGTGCTCGACGGCCTAGATGGCCGTGTGGCCCGCCTGACGCACACGCAATCTGAATTTGGTGCTCAGTTTGATTCGCTGTCCGATATGGTGAGCTTTGGCGTGGCCCCCGCGCTGGTGGCCTATGAATGGATGTTGCGCGATTTTGGCAAGCTGGGCTGGATCGCCGCGTTTATCTATTGTGCTGGCGCCGCAATGAGGCTGGCGCGCTTTAATGCCAATATTGAAGTCATCGACAAGCGCTGGTTCCAGGGCCTGCCGTCCCCTGCTGCTGCGGCCATGGTGGCGGGGCTGGTATGGATTAGCCATGAGTACGCAGAGGAGCTCACCCCCATCAGCGGAGCCCTACCCTATCTTGCTTTGATCTTCACCCTATTTGCTGGCCTGACCATGGTTTCTAATGTGCGCTTCTGGAGTTTTAAAGAGCTGCATATGCGTAAAACCGTGCCCTTCTTTGCGCTATTAATCACCACGCTGATTTTGTTGGTGATCGTCGCCAAGCCTCCTCTTATGCTGTTTTGCGTGTTTATTGGCTACGGCATTTCGGGTTATGTATATTGGCTTTATCGCTGGATTAAGCCACTAAAGCCTACAGATTCGACAGAAACCGAGGGATAAGCCCTCATTTTCTATATTTAGAAAGCACGTCATCAATCCTATCTACTGCAGCAAAACTCGCTTAAAAAAATCATTTCTGCAGGAGTAGCTTTTTTAGCCGCAAAAACTTCTAAAAGCGAGTTGCAGCTAAGCCTCCCCAGAGCCTACCTGAGTCACTCCTTCTGCCCCACCTCGTAGAAATCAAAGCATACCAAACCACCAAATTAGACATAAAGTCTAATTCAAGCCAAAAAACCACACACACCTCATTAAAGACAAATAAAACCACCAAAAAATTTGACACAATGTCACGCCAAAGCTAATCTTGAGTTCATAAACCTTGAGGAGATAGCCGTGGAATTAGACATTGAACGTCTAATCGCTGATTTTGGTGGACCTAGCGTATTAAGTGAGGCGCTCAATAATCTGTTTCCGGATGATGTCATCTCACGCGCTGCCATCTACAAATGGCGTGAACGCGGCAGCATTCCGCTCAGTGCCACCAATAAGCTGGCGCAACTGGCAGCTCATCAAGGTAAAAGCTTCAACATTCAGTATTACTTTTCAGCCACAGCACCCACACCTGAGAGAACTGGCATGAGCGATCGTTTGTATATTTTCGACACCACCTTGCGCGACGGTGAGCAATCACCCGGCGCTTCGATGACTAAAGAAGAGAAAATCCGCATCGCCCGCCAGCTGGAAAAACTCGGCGTAGATATTATTGAAGCAGGATTTGCCGCAGCCAGCCCTGGTGATGCTGATGCAATCAAGGCGATTTCCAGCATCATCGAGCACTCCACCGTCTGTTCTTTGGCACGCGCAAATGAAAAAGATGTGCGTGCCGCAGGTGAAGCCATCAAGCCAGCCAAGCATGGCCGTATCCATACATTTATTGCCACCAGCCCCATTCATATGGAGCACAAATTGCGCATGACACCTGATCAGGTGGTCGATGCAGCAGTAAAAGCCGTCAAAATCGCCTTGGAATACACTGACGATGTGGAGTTCTCTGCCGAAGATGCCGTGCGCTCGGATATGGATTTCCTGATCCGCATTTTTGATGCGGTGATTCAGGCCGGAGCCAAAACCATCAACGTGCCAGATACCGTGGGCTATAGCATTCCATCAGTATGGGCAGAACGCATGCGGGAACTGATTGCCCGCGTGCCGAATTCCAACAAAGTGATCTGGTCCACTCATTGCCATAACGATTTGGGCATGGCGGTGGCTAACTCTTTGGCAGCGGTGCAAGCCGGCGCACGCCAAGTGGAATGCACCATCAACGGCCTTGGCGAGCGCGCAGGTAATGCCAGCTTAGAAGAAGTGGTGATGGCAGTGCGTACCCGCAAGGATTTATTCAATCTGCAAACCCAGATTGATCCAATCCAAATTGTGCCGACTTCCAAGCTGGTTTCCACCATTACCGGCTACCCGGTTCAGCCAAATAAAGCCATTGTGGGCGCGAATGCCTTTGCTCACGAATCCGGCATCCACCAGGATGGCATGCTAAAAAACCGCGAAACCTATGAAATCATGAGCGCGGAATCGGTAGGCTGGAGCACCAACCGCCTGACTTTAGGCAAGTTGTCTGGCCGCAATGCCTTCAAAACCAAATTGCACGAATTGGGTATCGATTTATCCAGCGAAGAAGCACTCAACGCCGCCTTTGCTCGTTTTAAAGAATTGGCCGATCGTAAACGTGAGATTTTTGACGAAGACTTGCACGCACTGGTTTCGGACGAAATGATCGCCATTGAGCAAGAGCATTTTAAATTCACCTCGCTGAAAGTGATTTCTGAAACGGGCGAAATGCCCTCTGCACATATTGCCATGAGCGAAGATGGCCATGAGAAACACGGCGAATCAAGCGGCTCCGGCCCGGTAGATGCTGTATTTAAAGCCATTGAAAGCATGGCTAACAGCGGTGCAGAGCTGCAGCTTTACTCGGTAAACGCCATTACCCAGGGCACAGACAGCCAGGGCGAAGTAACGGTGCGTTTAGAAAAAGCCGGCCGTATCGTGAATGGTCAGGGTGCTGACACTGACATTATCGCAGCCAGCGCCAAAGCTTATATCTCGGCGCTGAATAAATTGCATAACAAAGAAACACGCATTAACGCGCAGGGACCAGTTTAGATATACGTATTTAAGACCGGGATACGGCGAGCCAATCAGCCCAGCCGTCGGGGACGCTTCACTCAAGCCATCCTCTATCTGCTACAACAGGGCTACAAGTCTTGTGACGGGCAGACACTCAAGCCAAATGGCCAGAAACCAGAGCTAAAGATAAGCCTCTGGTTTTTGGCCTTTTTGTATTTATGCCATAGCGTTTCCTAAAGACGGCCGCGTCAGCCATGCAAATGCGGCAAAACCTGTAAAGCACAGCGTCGCCAGCGCGACTTCTGCCCCAGCCAGAATTTGCGACAAGCCTTGATCCCCCCATGCACGCATCACGCCTTCTACAAACCAGATCAGGATATACATCGATCCCCATTGGTAGGTGTAACGGCGGCCTTTTAAAACGCCCATCAGCATCGGCAACAAAAGTACCGCCTTCAATGCCAGCCAGGAGCCGCCCTCTTTCATCGGTGCAAGCCACAGCTCCCAGGAGATACACAACACAATCAGCGCAACAAGGCTGGCCACAGACAACCAATGCGAAAAAGTAATCAATCGTTGATCTTTCATTCTGCAGCCACCAGTTTTAGTGCAATTTGTGCAAGCCGCTTACCCTGAGCAAGGCACAGCTGTTTCTCTGCTGCAGACAAGGGCTGATCAGATTCGCTGCCCGCCACATGGCTTGGGCCATAGGGCGTACCACCGCTGGTGGTGGTGCTTAGCGTCGTTTCAGAATAGGGCGTGCCCACAATCAACATGCCGTGGTGAAGCAGCGGTAGCATCATGGTGAGCAGGGTTGCTTCATTGCCGCCGTGCATTGAGCCAGAGCTGGTAAATACGCAGGCAGGCTTGCCAATTAACGATCCCTTCAGCCAATCGCCTACCGTGCCATCCCAAAAATACTTCATTGGCGCGGCCATATTACCAAAACGGGTAGGGCTACCCAGCGCAAGAGCGATACATTCTTGTAAATCGGCAAGCTCCGCATAGGGTGCGCCCGCATCCGGCACACTGGCTTCTACAGCCTCGCAAACCGTGGAAATACGCGGCACGGTGCGGATTCGGGCCGTTGCACCCTCTGATTCAATCCCCCGCGCGATCAGCTGCGCCATCTGACGGGTAGCACCATGTGTGCTGTAATAAAGTACAAGGATCTCTGGCATTGCAATTCCAAAATAGTGGGGCTGCGGTATTATAAAGCTCATCCTTCATTTAATCGCACAACCGTGACTCTTAGCCCTTTATTTAACCTTGGTGTTTTGCAACGGCTCTTCGGTTTTTCCCGCTTTGTGGGCCGCAGGCTGGTTGCCGATCGCTGCCTGCAAACAGCAGGCAGCCTGACTTACACCACGCTGCTGGCACTGATCCCCCTGCTGACGATTGCGCTCTCGCTTTTTTCTGCTTTCCCCATGTTTGGCGACTACAGCAGTAAATTTAAAATTTTCCTGCTGACCAATTTAGTACCGGATGCATCGGGCAAAGTCATCAGCGTGTATATGCGGCAGTTTTCAGACAATGCCGAGCGTCTGACCGCCATGGGGATGATTGGTCTTTTGGTAACAGCTTTGCTGCTGATTTTTACAATTGAAAAAACATTTAACGAAGTATGGGGAGTGAAGCGCCCCAGAAAACTACTGCAAAGAACCATTATTTACTGGGCAGCACTCACTCTTGGCCCCTTAATTATCGGCATTAGCATCTCGCTCACCTCATGGCTCTATGCCCAGACTGGTTTACACAGCGATGCCAGCCTGATGAACCTGATCCTGCTCAAGCTTGGCCCTATGCTCTTGATGCTGGGCTCGCTCACCCTGCTTTATCTGGCCGTGCCTAATTGCTATGTACCCCGCAGCCACGCCTTTATCTCCGCCCTTGTGGTGGCGGCAGCTTTGGAGCTGATGAAGCGTGGCTTTGGGCTGTATATCCAGCAATTTGGCACGTTTAAGCTGATTTACGGCGCATTCGCCAGCTTCCCCATCTTTTTGATGTGGCTCTACGTAAGCTGGGTGATTATTTTAGGCGGTGCAGTGCTCTCTGCCTGCCTTTCCTACTGGCATGCCTCTGCATGGCGTTGGGAAGGCAATCAGGGTACCCGATTAGAACAATCCATCCGCCTGCTGCTGGTTTTAGCCGAAGCACATAGCCGGGGCGAAATCCTGCATATCGATAAGCTGCGGCGTAAAACCGAGCTGGGCTTAGACACCAGCTACTCTCTGCTGGAAGAAATGGCGCTAAAAAACTGGGTGGAATCAACGCGGGACGGGGAATGGATTTTAGCAGTAGACCTGCAACGCATCACCTTGCGCGATGTGTTTGAAACCATGGTCACGCCCCTCTCTGCCAGGCTGGAAGCGGGCTTAAGCACGATCCATGAAGAGCTGAAGGGTGTATTAGAAATGTCGCTGGCTGAATATGCCGCAAAAAAAGCAGAAACAATATTGTCTTGATTCAAAATAACAAAGGGCAGGTTAATCCTGCCCTTTGTTATTTAAGCAGGACCACAGCCAGCATCCAGAGCCGCAATCACCGTCTCGCGGTTTAGTTCGCCAATATAAGATTCGCCAAGGCAGCGCATCAGTACAAACTTAATTTTGCCAGCATCAACCTTCTTATCCTGCGCCATTAAATCCAAATAGCGTTCATTACCCAACTGCGGGGCTTGCACCGGCAAGCCTGCTTTTTGGAGCAGAGATTCAATCCGGGCAATATCATCATCACTGATCTGATCCAGCTCACGCGATGCGAAAGCTGCCAGCATCATGCCAGCCGCAACCGCCTCACCGTGCAGCCAGACACCGTAGCCAAGCCCAGATTCAATGGCATGGCCAAAAGTGTGGCCCAGATTTAACAAGGCACGCTGGCCCTGCTCTTTTTCATCTCCGGCCACAATGCGTGCTTTATTCTGGCAGCAACGCTCCACCGCATAGGCAAGCGCTTCGGTTTCACGCGCCATCAGGCGTTCGATATTGGCTTCCAGCCATTCAAAGAAAGCCAGGTCATCAATCAAGCCATATTTGATCACCTCTGCCATACCTGCGGATAACTCACGCAGCGGCAGGGTATCCAGCGTCGCCAGATCAGCCAGAACCAGCTTAGGCTGATAAAACGCACCGATCATATTCTTACCCAGAGGATGATTAATCCCCGTTTTACCCCCGACCGATGAATCAACTTGCGCCAAAAGGGTTGTCGGGATCTGAATAAACGGCACACCGCGCTGATACACCGCAGCAGCAAAGCCGGTCATATCGCCAATCACTCCGCCGCCCAGTGCAATCAGCGTTGTTTTACGCTCGCAACGCTCAGTAAGCAGCTCATCAAAAATCAGGTTAAGCGTTTCAGATGTTTTATAGGCTTCACCATCAGGCAAAATAATGCTGTGGCATTGAATATCTGCGCTTTCTAAAGCATCCAGCAGCGATTCTAAATAGAGTGGCGCCACCGTTGCATTGCTCACAATCACCACACGGGGCTGGAGCAATAAGGGTTTAATGAGCTCAACCTGAGTCAATAAATCACGGGCGATATGAATATCGTAGGGGGCGTGGGCAAGGTCTAGTTTAACGGTCTGCATGGCGCTCCAGCTTGATAGGTTGGGCAAGTGATTTACCCGCACATGATTAAAAACTGCGCAGGCATTGTTCGCCAGTTAACGATCGGCGTGCAGCTCCAGCTCTTTCATCAAAAGCTGCAATAAAGAATGAACGGTCTGCCGGCTGGTATCAATCACCAGATCAGCGACTTCACAATAAAGGGGGTCACGAATTTCGTAGAATTCTTGCAAACGTTGTTTGGGATTTTCAGTTTGCAATAGCGGGCGGTTTTTATCGTGGCAGGTACGTAAATACAGCTCGTCCACGCTGGCACGCAAATAAATCACAAAGCCTTCGCGCCTCAGTATCGCGCGGTTGGCCGGGTTTAACACGGCCCCTCCGCCCGTTGCCAGGACGATGTTTTTTTGCGCGGAAAGCTCTTTGATCATGGCCACCTCACGGCGGCGAAACCCTGCCTCACCTTCTACTTCAAAGATGATAGGAATCTTCGCGCCGGTACGTGATTCGATCTCGTGATCCGTATCATAGAAAACCTTACCGCTGACTTTAGCAAGCGCTCGTCCAACGGTGGTTTTGCCGGCACCCATCATGCCGACCAGAAAAAAATTGCCTGGCAGTTTCATGCCAAGCATTGTATCGGAAAGCAGAGCGGGGCGCGATTTGCGCCCCGCTTATCTGACTAAAAAATTTACAAAATCAGCGTAATGACAGGTCTGACTGAATCACTTTTGGTGAAATGAAAATCAACAACTCACGGCGAATGTCTTTTTCTAAGGTATTTTTAAATAAATGCCCCAGATATGGAATATCGCCAAGCAAAGGCACTTTGGTTACATCCGAGCCAGCTTCTTGTGTGTAGATACCACCAATCACCACCGTACCACCATTTTCAACCAGAACTGTTGTATTAATCTGCTTGGTATTAATCGATGGAATACCCAAAGTCACCGTGCCACGGCTGTCTTTAGTCACGTTCAGCTTCATGATGACATTGCCATCAGGCGTAATTTGCGGCGTAACCTTTAATGACAGCGTCGCTTTCTTGAAAGAAATCGTTGTTGCACCATTTTGCGAGCTTTCCTGGTAAGGAATCTCTTCCCCGCTTTCAATAGAAGCTTCTACCTGGTCAGCCGTTACAAGGCGCGGGCTGGAGATAATCTTACCTTTATTGTCCGCAGCCAGAGCACTGATTTCCAGGCCCAGCAACCAATTCGCATTTGCAGCAATCAGGGCAAATGTACCAGGAGCACCAACACCAGAACCAATCGCAGGCAAATTCACATTATTGCCCATCGTCAGAACATTATTAACAGGTGTGGTGGCTGTGCCGGTAGTTGTACTTGGAATAACACCAATCCCTTTACCAGCATTATCTAAATTATTTCCCAGACCCAAATCGGTATTGCCCAAGTGGCCTTTAGAACCCCAGCCCAGCTTCACACCTAACTCACGGCTAAAGCCATCATTCGCTTCAACAATACGGGCTTCGATTTGCACCTGGCGCACAGCCACATCGATTTTGCCGATGACCGAACGAACCTGCTCTAATTTGCTGGAAATATCCTGCACAAACAAGGTGTTAGTACGGGCATCAATCACAATACTGCCGCGTTTAGACAGCATCTGCTGCTTATCATCGGTCAGCATTTTCTTTAAGTCTTCTGCCTTTTGATAACGCAACTGAAATGCTTCAGTGCGGGTAGGCTCTAACTCATCAATTTGCTTTCTGGATTCCAGCTCTTGCTTTTCCTTGCTGGCCAGCTCTTCACGCGGAGCCACCCAAAGCACGCTGCCATTCTTACGCTGATCAAGACCCTTAGCCTGCAAAATCATATCCAGCGCCTGATCCCATGGCACATCTTTAAGGCGCAGCGTTAAATTGCCTGTTACCGTATCGCTGGTAATGATATTCAGGCCGGTGAATTCAGCAATCACTTGTAATACAGTGCGAATTTCAACATTCTGGAAATTCAGCGACAGCTTTTCACCCTTAAATGCAGGCTTGATACCAGCTTGCTTATTGCGCTCGTCATTCACTTCACGCACTTCAATAATAAAGCGGTTTTCAGTCTGATAAGCCGAGTATTCCCAGTTGCCCTTAGGCTCAATCACCATTTTGGTGGTTTCGCCCTGAGTGTAGGAATCAACCTTTTGAATGGGCGTACCAAAGTCGGTGACATCCATACGGCGTTCCAGCTTTTTAGGCAAGGCCGCTTTATTGAAATCCACCAGAAGCATTTTGCCCTGCTGGCGGATATCAATACCCACATTCGGGCTGGAAAGATCGATCACCACCTTGCCTTCGCCATCTTTACCACGGCGAAAGTCGATGTTCTCAATACTATCCCGCTTGTTTTTACTCGCAACTTCCGGGGCTTTGCTCTCAGCAAAGTGAGTGGTACGCGCCTGAGCGGTTACCGCACTGCTTGTGCCATCCACCGTAATATAAAAATCATTGCCTTCGGCTCTTGTCTGATAAGCCGCCTGCTTTTGCATATTCAGCACAACACGAGTACGGCCAGAGCCTTCGGCAAGGCTGATTAACCTGAGTGCAGCACCATTAACCTGCACCGAGCTTTTACCGGCCTGATTGCTGGTATCTGCAAAATCAAAAGCCACGCGGGGTGGTGTATTCACAGAAAAACTGGTGGGCACAGGTGCAGGCCCGGCAAAACTTAAACGAATAATTTGTTTATCCGCCGAAACATTGCTGATATCGATCGCAGTAATGCTACTTGCAGCCAGGGCAGCAAAACTCGCCAAGCTTAAAATAGCTGACGTGATGACATTGAGTATTTTCATTTTTTTTGCTCCGCTTCATCAAGGGATAAACTGGTAGTGCGCTCCACCCAATCACCCCCGCTGTCCTCAACAATTTCTTTTAATTGAATTTCGGTATCCTTCACCGCAGTGACCATGCCGAAATTCTGACCCATATAGCTACCAACTTTTACCCGATACAAATTACCATCAGGTGCATGAATTAAACCGTTAATGGTTTTACCCTGAGTTAAAGTCCCCACCATGCGTAATTTCTCTAAATCGTAGTTTTCCAAAATTTCTTTGGCACGATTCGTATTCGGAGCAAGACCACCACCCGTACCTTTTTTAGCTAATTCCATTTTAGCGGCACGAAATGGATCGCTTAAATCAAAGGCTTTATATTCAAACGAAACATAGGGCTTGGCCTCGGGCAAAGCTTCCACCTTGCCACGCAAGCCTTCGCTGCTTTCTTTCATCCAGCTTTTCAGATCACTGTTTTCCTCTCCAAAACATGCAGTTAAGGATGCCGTAGCGATCGTCATCAGCAGAATAGACTTAATTGATCCAGGACGGATTTTCATTTCTGTTTCTTCTTAGCGTCGAGAGCGGCCTGATGCATAGCTTGCAATTCTGCCTCATCAAGCGAGCGGTACGTTTTAGCAATCGCCTGCATGGAAATCACTTCAGGGTCTTTGGTCGATACAAGCTGCAGATTACTCAAAGTAACAATGCGGGAAAGCTGAGCCACATCGCTGACAAAAGCCGCCAAATCGTGGTAATTACCCGATATGCGAATATCAATCGGTAACTCAGCAAATTCAGAGGTTTTTACTTCAGTGCCCGGTTTAAATAATTCAAAAAACAAACCCCGGCCAACCCCTGCCTGATTGATTTCTGTTAACAGGGATTCCATTTCAGATTTATTCGGCAATTGCCTGAGCAATGCACCAAAAGACTGCTGAATCTCCTGCAACTGCTGGCGATAAGCATCTAAGTTAATCGCCTTGCTTTTCTTATCAATAAAATCTTTCTTTAATTGCTCTTCCTTCGCCCGTCCTGTTTCGAGCTCCTCCATCTGGCTGCCCCAAACATAAAAGTAGCCTCCCGAAATGAGCACAACAAAGACCAAAATAATCAAACCGATTTGTGCTGCCATCGGCCAGTTGCCAACATCTTTAGGATCTAAATTCCGTAGTTCGTCGAGTGTCATTCTAGCCACCCTGCTGTTTACGTTTGCCAGGAGCGGAGGCATTTACCGCTTCTTCTGTTGTACGGGTCACTTTAACGGTAAGCATAAATTCTGATAGTTTTTGATTCCCAACCTGAGCGGCTTTTACTTCGATAAGTACCGGCTGCTCAAAGATGTCTGAATCGTTTAAATTACGCATTAAAGTAGAAACGCGTGCATTAGATTGCGCATAACCTATCAGCGTGACCTGATCATTAACAGCCTTCACTTCTTTCAGATAAATACCTTCCGGCGTTTGCCGGACAAGCTGATCCATCGCCAGAACGGTTTCTGAACGGCCGGATTGCAAGCGCTCTACAATCTTTTTGCGATCTAATAAAGACTGCTTTTCGGCTTTTAATTTCTCAATTTCAGAAATTTCACGATCCAGCTTTGTGTTTTCATCCGTCAGGAATTGATTGCGCTGATTTTGTGTTTCGATACGCGCAGAATAAAAGAGATAGCCCGTGACAATAACGGCCACGGCAGCTAGGCACGCCATACCCAGCAGAACAAAATAGCGATTCTGGCGTGCAACACGTTTTTGCTCACGGTGAGGAAGCAGATTAATCCGAATCATGAAGGGTCAAACCTCCGCATTGCCAGTCCGCAGGCAATCAATAGCGAAGGTGCATCAAGCTGCACCTGCTTACCACGTACTTTACCGGTTGCCATTCCCTGGAAAGGATTGGCCCGCATTGCGCTACTCACATTGGTGCGGCTCGAAACCGCATCGTCCAAGCCATAGATCGCACTGCAACCACCCGCCAGCAAAATATGATCAACCGAGTTGTAATTGCTGGATGTATAGAAGAACTGCAATGAGCGCGAGATTTCCAGAGCCAGCGTATCAATAAAAGGCTGCAACACCTCTGGCTCGTAGTTTTCCGGCAAACCGCCGTGCTTTTTAGCCTGCTCAGCCTCATCGCTGGACATATTAAACTTGCGCTGAATTTCTTGCGTAAGCTGGTTGCCCGCATAAGCCTGATCACGGCTGTAAATAGACTGGCCATCTTTAAAAATATTCATATGCATGGCTGTTGCACCAATATCCACCACGGCCACAATCTGGTTTTCACCATTATTGGGCAGCTGAGGCTGCATCAGCTCAAACGCGGCCTGTGTTGCATAGGATTCAACATCCAGCACCACGGCGCGTAAGCCTGCAGCTTCAATCACCGCAACACGCTCATCCACCTTTTCTTTCTTGGCAGCCGCGATCAGAACTTCCTCTTCGTCAGGGGCGACCGGAGACACGCCCAACACTTGGAAATCCAGATTCACTTCATCAAGAGAAAAAGGAATGTACTGATTGGCTTCGGTTTCAACCTGCATCTCGAGCTCGCGCTCGGTCAGCCCGGATGGCACCAGAATTTTTTTAGTAATCACCGCTGCCGCAGGCAGGGCAACCGATACATTCTTGATTTTAGAGCCCATTTGCCGCCATGCCCGCCGCACAGCCTCCACCACCACATCCATATTGGCGATATTACCGTCGGTTACGGCATCTTTTGGCAAGAGCTCAATCACATAGCGATCAAGGCTGTAGGTTGTTCCTGATAGGCTCAGCTCGACCATTTTTACGGACGAAGAGCTAATATCAACCCCAATCAGCGCAGGTGCTTTGGGCTTGAGGAAATCGAGATTCAACTCATTTTCCTTTTTTAAATAAAACACTTAAAAACAACTGTTACGAATCTGCTTTAGATCGTAGCAGTGCGACTTATCCCTGTAAAGAAAGAACAGTGAAGCTTATTCTTATACAAGCGTATTACTAACATTAGTGCTTTTTCAATTATTTGATGCCAGAAAATAAATGCCAAACATACATGCTCAGAATCGCGTAAATTAGCATCACTTCCAATCTTCTACCCTTAGCGATGAGCAAACGCCTTCTACTTATTTTTTGCGGCATTTTAATTAGCCTGATGATCCTTGTTGCTGGCCTTGGCGCTTTTGCGCTGGTGATTACCTATCCCCGCCTGCCTTCCTTAGAAGCACTCACAGACTACCGCCCTAAAATTCCACTTCGTATTTACACCAGCGACAATGTGCTCATTGGTGAATTTGGCGAAGAGCGCCGGGCTTTTACGTCTATAGAGCAAGTCCCTCTGCTCATGAAGCAAGCCATTTTAGCGGCTGAAGATGAGCGCTTTTATGAGCATGGCGGGATTGATTATCTGGGCGTTTTAAGGGCAATGATCGGCAATATCACATCAGGTCAATCAAAATCGGGTGCGAGTACCATCACAATGCAGGTCGCCCGCAACTTCTATTTGTCTAACGAAAAAACGTTTACCCGAAAATTTAACGAAGCCCTCCTTTCATTTAAGATTGAACACAATCTATCGAAAGATCAAATTCTTGAACTGTACTTTAATCAAATTTACTTGGGTCAGCGCGCTTATGGCTTTGCCTCTGCAGCACAGACTTATTACGGCAAAGAGCTAAAACAGCTTAGCCCGGCTGAAATGGCCATGCTGGCTGGCTTACCTAAAGCCCCTTCCGCTTACAATCCAGTTGTAAACCCTAAACGTGCGCAGCTCAGACAACAATACGTTTTACGCCGTATGCACGAATTAAAGTTCATTAACGACAGCGATTATGCAACCGCTCAAAACGCGCCATTAGTCCTGAAACGCACGCAACAGGAATACGCCGTCCATGCCGAATATCTGGCCGAGATGGTGCGGCAAATGATGGTTGAGCGCTATAAGGAATCTACTTACACCGAAGGTTTTAAAGTTTACACAACCCTCCGGAGTGACAGTCAGGAAACTGCGTATCAATCTTTACGGCAAGGCTTGGTTGACTACGACGTTCGCCACGGCTACCGCGGCCCAGAAGGGTTTGTTGCCCCTGAAGTACTTCTTCCGGGCAAAGAAGAGCTACTGGACGAAGCACTTGCGGAGCAAAAAGACTCGGGAGATTTACAACCTGCCATCGTATTAAGTGCCAGCCTTCAGTCAGTAAAAGTTTATAAAAAAGGCGGTGAGCAAGTTGAAATTAATGCAGAGGGCTTACGTTTTGCACGCGCCATGCTGTCAGAAAAAATCGCGCCGGCAACCCGAATCCGCCCGGGTGCAATTGTTCGGATTAAACAAACAGAAAAAGGCTGGAGCCTGACTCAGCTTCCTCAGGTTGAAGGTGCATTTGTTGCATTAGATCCACAAAATGGTGCAATCAGAGCGCTGGCTGGCGGCTTTGATTTTAACCGCAGCAGCTTTAACCATGTGACGCAGGCATGGCGCCAGCCCGGCTCCAGCTTCAAACCATTTATTTATTCTGCAGCCCTGGAGCGCGGTGTTACACCTGCCACACAAATTAACGACGCGCCACTGGTGATTGATCCTGCTCAGGTAGGAGGACAAAGCTGGGAGCCTAAAAATAGTGACGGTAAGTTTGAAGGCATGATGAGTGTGCGTACCGCTTTAACCCACTCCAGAAACTTAGTGACTATTCGCGTGCTGCAGGCAATTGGCGTGGATTATGCCCAGGCCCATATCAGCCGTTTTGGCTTTAACCCTAAGCAGCACCCTGCTTATCTCACGATGGCACTGGGTGCAGGCAGCGTTACTCCACTGCAAATGGCTGAAGCCTATGCGGTTTTTGCCAACACAGGCTACCGCGTACGCTCATATTTTGTAGACCGGATTGAAGACAGCCGTGGCCGTGTCCTTGCAAAAACCCAGCCTGAAGTTGCAGGAGAAAACGCACAGCGCACACTGGACGCCAGAAACGCCTTTGTCATGAACAGCCTGCTGCATGATGTGGCCACACAGGGTACGGGAGCCAAAACCAATATCCTGGGCAGAAGTGACTTAGCAGGTAAAACCGGTACAACCAATGATGCCAATGATGCTTGGTTTGCAGGCTATCAGCCCGGCCTTGTGGCGATCTCATGGGTAGGCTTCGATCAGCCCCGCTCCTTGGGCGCAAGGGAATACGGCGGAGTAGCAGCCCTGCCCATCTGGATTAACTACATGAATAAGGCGCTTAAAGGCGTAGACAATGTGAGCTATCCGGTGCCTGAAGGGGTTACGCCACAAACCATTCAGACAGAGCGTGGCTCATATACTGAATATTTCTTCAGCGAATATCTGCAAACCAATCCAGAATTAGGATTAGGAGGCGGAGCGGGCAGCGCTCAACCACTGGATGAGATCAAGGAATTACTCTTTTAGGGGCACCTAAACTATGAGCAAGCCGCACGTTCTCGACCGTCAGTCTTCTGTCTTGCGCGCCCGGATAGCCGAACGTGCGGCGCGCTTAATTGCTGAAGATCTTTTGCATGATTTTGCACTTGCCAAAAAAAAGGCCGCCAGACAATTAGGGATTAGCGAAGGGCGCATGATGCCCTCGAATCAGGAAATAGAAACCGCCCTGGCCAATTACAGGGCGGTTTACCACCCGGAACACAGCAACCACCTCAATAATCTGAGGCATAAAGCACTTAAAGTGATGCGGATTCTGGCGCATTTCCGACCCTGCCTCACGGGATCGGTTTTATCCGGCGTTGCTGGCGCAAACTCCGACATAAATCTGATTATCTTTTTAGATGATCCTAAATCTGCTGAGATTTTCTTACTCAACCAGCAAATTGATTACGATATTTTGCCGCCAGCCAACGGCCGCCAGCTTGCAGATTACCCTTCATTCTCTTTTTGGTTTGACGATAGTCCAATCAGCTTACATGTACGCCCCCGCGCTGCAGAGCGGCAAAAAGAAGAACGAATGCGGCTGGAGGAACTGGAAGCCTTGCTGTCTATCGCAAACTAAAGCGTTCAGGCCTTGTCATTTCTGACCTGAACAATAGTCAATCCATAGAATGACTTACACTATATTCATTAAAGCGCATGGTAAAGCAAGCTAGGATTAAGTCCCTGCCAATGATATAAAGTAGCTTATCTTTTCTTTTACTGATTAACACAATGCAACAACCTCCCACGCTGGAGCCCGTTTTTGTATCAGATACGGGGCCCTATCTCGTCAGCGCCAGCATAGAAATAAAGTATTTGCTAAAGCAATTACTGGATAACGGTGAAATTATTTGCCTTTACCCTGCAGGTAAACGTGAGCCATTTGCAATCAGCACCCTGCTCAGCATTACTGACAATGAATTATTGTTTGATGCCAGTAACGATATTGTCACCAATGCCGCACTGATTAAAGAAGGCCGGATGCTGCTGGTGGGCGTTGTAAATAAAGTGAAAGTGCAATTTGAGCTGCCCGATGCCGTTCTCGTCGCCTATGAAGGGCGCACAGCGATTCGCAGCAGTGGCCCGATACAAACACTGCGTATGCAAAGGCGTGACTTTTATCGACTGGATATCCCCATGTCGCAAAAAGTGGCCTGTGTTATCCCATTTGACGGGGGGCATACTGAGCTGTCAGTCACAGATATCAGCCTTGGCGGCCTAAGCCTGCTTGGGGTATCCCCTGATTTGCCCATGCAGGTGGGTGACACTTTGCATAATTGCCGGGTACAGCTGCTTGATATCGGCGTCATTGAAGTCGATATGCAAGTTTGCATTGTGATTGATGTAACACTGCGAAATGGCATTAAAACACAGCGGGTAGGCTGCCGTTTTTTTGACTTATCCGGAAAAATGCAAACGCTTATTCAGCGTTTTATTAACAAAATTGAACGCCAGCGAATTTCACGCGAATGATCAATTCCCCGCTCTTCTTTAGCCAGAAACTAAGACAAACCGAAAGCGCTGCAGCCGGTTTATCGCTGATGCACAGAGCGGGTGAGGCCAGCACCAGCTGGATATTAAAACACTATCCCGCAGCACAAATTATTTATGTGCTGGCAGGGCCGGGCAATAATGGTGGCGATGCTTTAATCACCGCCAGCCTGCTTCAGCAAGCAGGCAAAACCATTTTGCTAAGGCTGACCAGCCCTTGCCTGACTGCAGATGCCAAAGATGCTTTTGCCAAATGGCAGGCATCTGGCGGCCAAACCATTACCAGCACGCCGGATCAAGCCGATCTTGCCATTGACGGGCTGTTTGGGCTTGGGCTGAATCGCGCACCATCTGAAGCAGATGGCCAGATCATGGCCGGGCTGCAAGCACTGGGCTGCCCGATTATTGCATTAGACATCCCAAGTGGCCTGATGGCAGATAGCGGGGCAGCGCCCGGAGCCGTCATTCACGCCACTCACACCCTAAGCTTTATCAGCCACAAGCCCGGCCTGTTTACTGCCAGAGGCTGCGATGTGTGCGGTGAAATCAGCCAGCACGATTTGCAAATCCCAGCTCATCTCTATCCCGAAGCCGACGGGTATTTACAAAACCATGCCCCGGCCAGCGTGGGCCAGCTATTACGCAACCCAGACAGCCACAAAGGCAGCTACGGCACCGTCGGCGTAATGGGCGGAGCCAGCGGCATGTTAGGTGCAGCACTGCTTGCCGGGCGGGCCGCTTTACATATGGGCGCAGGCCGCGTGGTACTGGGGCTGCTGGATAAAACCCTGAGCGCAGACCCTGTGCAGCCCGAGCTGATGCTGTACACTGCTGAAGAAGCCCTGCAGCACCCTGCCCTCAGCTTTATTCTTACCGGCCCCGGGCTTGGCAATAGCGCCACTGCTCTTGCAATACTCCAGCAAAGCATTGCCAGCCCACTGCCGCTGCTGCTTGATGCTGATGCACTTAATTTACTCGCCAGCTCAGCAGAGCTGACTGCCGCCATGCAAGAGCGCAGCTCCCCCAGCATAATCACACCACACCCTGCCGAAGCAGCAAGACTGCTGCACATCAGCACTCAGGCAGTGCAAGCCAATAGAATCGAATCCGCCCTCACCCTCGCCCGGCGCTATAAAGCCACCGTGCTGCTCAAAGGAGCGGGCTCGGTATGCAGCGACGGGCAAAGCTGGAGCATCAACGCCAGCGGCAATGCAGCCCTAGCCAGCGCAGGGCAAGGCGACGTGCTCTCAGGCATTATCGCCGCACTTGCCGCACAAGGGCTTAAACCGCTGGATGCAGTGCAAAGCGGCAGCTGGCTGCACGGCCGCGCAGCAGACGACTGGAGCAGAATACATCCTAATGGAATTGGTTTAACGGCGAGTGAAACGATAGTCTTTGCCAGAGCGGCGCTGAATCAGGTTTTGGGGGCGAGTTAGATCTTCGATGTGGTGTTGTAAAACCCAAATTTTGAAACACAGAGTTTCACGGAGAAATACAGGGTTTAAAAAGTTATTATTTGAATTTGATTTTATTTCAGCAAACAACGAAAAATCGTAATGGTCAAGATCTTGGCTCGGGGCTTTTTAAAGTCCCCTTAAAGCACGCCGAAGCGAGGAATAAGCGGATCGGGGTTTCGGAAAAGTGGTAGCGAGGCAGCGAGCGAGCAGCCTTTTTCGCCGAACCGATTATCCGCAGTGAGGGGCCTTCGTGCTAGTCGGGGTCGCCTTCTTTGCTTACTTTCTTGGCGAAGCAAGAAAGTAAGTCCCCCGCGGGGGACTCCCGCACCTAAATCAACGTGCCGAAGGCACTAAAAAATATTGATTTGACTGTCCCACCAAGCCCCCCCTACCAAGCAAACAGCATCGCACCGTTTTGCTTCAGCCAAAGCCGATGCGTTTTCCAATCAGGGCAGGCGCTGGCGACGATGGCCCAGAAACGTGCTGAATGATTGAGTTCTGCCAAATGCGCCAGCTCGTGGATCACCACATAATCGATCACTTGTGGCGGAGCCTGCATTAAGCGCCAGTTCAGGCGAATATCCCCCAAGGCGGTGCAACTTCCCCAGCGGCTTTTAGCCGAGCTTAAGAACAGCTGCCGCGGCTGAAGGCCCATTACCCCGCTCCAGTACGCAAGCCTTTGTAAGAAATAAGGCTTGGCGCTGCGCTGATAAAAGCGTGTGATTGTGACAGGCAAGGGGCTTTGTTCTGATACATACAGCACATCCTCTTCCAGCCGGGTACGGCCAGCACAGTGCTGCACAAATTTAGCCTGGCCCTGCCACAGTACGCTGCTGCCAACCGCCAGTGCAGCAGGAGCCACTATCGGCGTAGCCAGCCTGGCCAGTATCCACTTTAATTTGCTCTCGATGGCCCGCTCAGCCTCTTTTAATGGCGCGCGGGCAGGCAGAATCACGGTTAAACCATTGGCTGTGATTTTTAAACCAATCGAGCGCCTGCGGCTGCTGCGCTCCAGCTGATAAGGCAGCTCACGATCAGCCAGACGCAGCGAATGCGCGGTCATTTTTTAGGAGAGTAACAAGGGCCAACGCCGCCAAAACGCTGGATTTCATTTTCGATCCAAGTTTCAACTTCTTGCGTCAGCTCTAGCGGGCTGCGGCCAGCAGGCTCTATCGGCTTGCCAATCACCATGGTGATTTCACCCGGCCATTTCAGGAATGAATTTTTAGGCCAGAATTCGCCCGAATTAAGCGCCACCGGCACAATCGGTACTTCCAAATCAACAGCCAAACGCGCGCCGCCCTGCTTATACGGCTTGTAGCCCCCCGATGGAACACGGGTGCCTTCCGGGAAAATCACAATCCAGAAGCCTTTAGCCAGGCGATCTTTACCCTGATCAATCAACTGCTTTTGCGCCTCGGCACGGTTCGATCTGTCGATCGCAATCGGCGATAAAGTCGCTAAGCCCCAGCCAAAAATCGGCAACTTCAGCAGTTCTTTTTTCAATACCCAAACTTGCGGCGGAAACACATGCTGCAAAGCCAGCGTTTCCCAAGCGGATTGATGCTTGCACATCACCACGGCAGGGTCTGCGGGCAGGTTTTCAATGCCTTCTACGCGATAGGTCAGGCCGCAGGTGAATTTCAGCCACTTGAGCATTGTCCACGACCAGCCACGAATAATCCGGTAACGCAGCACAGGAGGCAGCGGCAGAATCAAAATCGCAATCACACAGAAAATGGGAGTTACTACAGGAACAGCAAGCCAATACAGAATGGAGCGCAACCAAATCATTTAATCTTCACCCTCTGGTGCCAGTAGTTAGTCCTGATGAATAAGGCGGGCATAAATCGCGTTTTTTCGCCTGGCTGCGTTGTTCGTGATTGCATAGCTCGCTATGCGGCTTCCTCACGTCTTGCCAGACGAAAAACCCATTTATTTCTACCCCACCAATCCAGCAGGGCTAACTACAAGTAAATGCGCGGCAAATGCCGCCAAATCGTCAAATACCTGCGTGCCCTCGGGCATCAGGCCTTTCTGTTCAGTTTTAATACCATTACCGGTGCGAACCAGTACAGGCTTACCGCCTACAGCCGCAATGGCTTGTAAATCACGCTGCGAATCGCCCACCATCGTCAATTGCGAGCAAGGCACGTGAAAACGGCTGGAAATATCTAAAATCATACCTGGATTAGGCTTACGGCAAACGCAGCCTGCATCGGGGCCATGCGGACAGAAAAACACCGCATCCACATGCCCGCCCTGCCCGGCAATGGCGCGGTGCATCTTGGCATGAATACGGTTGAGCGCGTCCACCGCAATCATTTTTCGGCCAATAGCGCTTTGATTCGTTGCCACCACAATCGTCCACCCCGAGCGGGATAACTCGCCGATGGCTTCTAAACTGCCTGCAATCGGCAGCCATTCTTCCGGCGTTTTGATGTAATCCGGGCTGTCTTCATTGATTACGCCGTCGCGGTCGAGAATCAATAACTTCATACGCGACTCCGTTTTAAACCTGTTTCAAAAAAGCTCAAAGAGCCGCAGACACAGAGGACAACACCGGGTACACAGAAAATACCTAAGCTCTGTATGCCAGCTTTACCCATCCTGGTTCTTAGTGTCTGCAGATCTTTTGAGCGTTTTTTGCGTTTACTCAGCCAATAAAGACAACTCAGCCACGCGGTTCATCAGGCTGGCCAGCGCGGCGAGCAGCGCCTGGCGATTGCCACGCACGGCTAAATCGTCGGCCATGACCATCACCGAATCAAAGAAAGCATCCACCGGCTCTTTTAAAGCACTCAGTGCTTTCAGTGCGCCAGTGAAATCCTGGCTAGCCAGAGCACTGCTCACCACTGGCTGCAGCTTTAATAACTCAGCATGCAGGGCAATTTCAGCCGTATCGCTCAGCAGGGCTGCATTCAGCTCTGGCAAATCGCCTTCGACTTTTTTCAGAATATTGCGAATACGCTTATTTGCTGCGGCCAATGCCGTGGCTTCTGGCAGCGCTTTAAATGCCGCAACAGCCTGCAGGCGAATCACCATCTCGTTCAGCAGCGTTGGGTTCAGTGCCAAAACAGCATCGATATCTGCGGCCGGGTAATCTGCAGCCAGATAGTTTTTCAGACGATCTTGCATAAAGCCATACACGCCCTCAACAGTACCATCTGCAACCACCCCTTCAGGGAAAGCATCGCTGGTAATACTGAGTAATTCTTTCAGATCCAGCGGTAAATCCAGCACCATACGCAATACGCCAAGCGCGGCGCGGCGTAAGGCAAACGGATCTTTATCGCCTGTTGGGATCAGGCCAATGCCGTAAATACCAACAATGGACTCCAGCTTATCCGCCAGCGAAACAGCCTGAGCTACAGCACCTGCCGGCAAGGTGTCACCTGCAAAACGCGGGTGGTAATGACCTTCAATGGCATTAGCAACCGCTTCGTTTTCGCCATCGATGCGGGCGTAATACATGCCCATCACGCCTTGCAGCTCAGGGAATTCTCCCACCATATCGGCGATCAAATCGGCCTTGGCTAAGTATGCAGCGCGTTTGCAATCGGCCACATCGGCGTTCAGCTTCACCGCAATGGCACCGGCAATTTTTTGCAGGCGCTCTACGCGCTCAAGCTGGCTGCCGATCTTGTTGTGATAAACCACATTGGCCAGCTGCGGCACTCGGGATTCAAGCTTCTTCTTTTTATCCTGCTCAAAGAAGAACTCTGCGTCAGACAAGCGAGCACGCAATACGCGCTCGTTACCATGAATAATATGGCTTGGATCGGCAGTTTCCAGATTAGAAACCACTAAGAATTTAGGCAGCAATTTGCCATTCTGATCCAGCAGCGGGAAGTATTTCTGATGCTGCTGCATCGATAAAATCAGGCACTCTTGCGGCACTTGCAGGAATTTTTCGTCGAAGTTTCCGGTGTAAATCACTGGCCATTCAACCAGCGCAGTGACTTCATCCAGCAAACCATCCGATGGCGCAATCTGAGCATTCAGCTCAAGGCAGGCATTATTGAGCTGATCAGCAATCAGCGCACGGCGTGCATCAAAGCTTGCCTCTACAAAGCCATCATCAAACAGGCGGGCTGCGTATTCATCGGCGTTTGCCAGCTCAATCTCACCACTGGATAAGAAACGATGGCCCAGCGTGCTGCGGCCCGCTTCCAGATGCAAGACCTGAGCAGGCACGATATCGCTGCCATGCAGTGCAACCAGGCCATGCACAGGGCGAATAAACTGGCCATCCCGATCGCCCCAGCGCATCATTTTTGGCGCAGGCAGTTTTTTAAGCGTGGCGGCAATAATGCCTGACAACACTTTAGTCAGCGCTTCACCTGTTTTTACCGATGAAAAAATATACACATCCTGCTTGCCATCCGAGCCTTGCGAAAGCTGCGAGACATCCACACCACAGCTGCGCGCAAAACCCGTAAGGGCTGGCGTTGGCACGCCATCTTTCAAACCAGAAGCAACCGCAGGACCACGGCGCTCGATGGCCTGATCCGGCTGCACAGCCAGTACATCAGCGATCGATACGGCAAGGCGGCGCGGGCTGGCAAACGATTCAACTTCAGCGTCTTTAGCCACAAAGCCCAGCTTGGCTAATTCATCAAAAATACCGCTCGCAAACACTGCGCCTAATTTTGGCAGTGCTTTGGGTGGCAATTCTTCGGTAAAAATTTCAATCAGCAGTGTTTGAGATATAGGATTGGACATGGGGATTAATTCTCTTCTAATTTAGCTTTAGCTTCTTTCTCGGCCATGATTTTACAAACTTGGCGAACAAAATCACCGCCAAAGCTATTGGCTGGCGGCTCATCGAATTCCCACTGAAAGCCCGGAATATCGTAGCGGGCCACCTGCTCGTTTTCCGCATCGCGCAAATCGCTTAATACACCCGCCATTTTTTTAGACGGGCAATCAATGGCATGGCGCGAATACTTCAGGCGATATTTCTTTTTGGTCGTTTCATCAACCTGATCCTGATTAAACTTCTGCTGCAACCAGACATAGGTGTATTTGGTTGGCGCGTAATCATCGTCATGGGTAATCGATTTCACATCGACCAGCATTTCATAATCCGCCATCGTGCCGTAACTGCGCCAGTCGCCTTCTTTTGGAACTTCAAGCGGGCCGTAAACCTCATCTTCAAATTTTCCACAGCCAGCCAGGAGAGTAATCAACAACAGATAGCGGATCATCATGCCCCCTAAGCCGGTGTAACTTGGCACATAGGGAAGCCCAATGCTTCGCGCGAATCGTAATAAGCCCGAGCCACAAGGCGTGAAAGCGTACGCACACGCCCGATATACGCAGCGCGTTCAGTTACCGAAATCGCACCACGGGCATCCAGCAGATTAAACACATGCGAGCACTTCATAACCATTTCGTAGCCAGGCAGCGCCAGATTGGCTTCCATCAGGCGTGCGGCTTCGCTTTCAAATTTATTAAATAAATCGAGCAGCAAGGGCACATTGGCGTGTTCAAAATTGTAAGTCGATTGCTCTACTTCATTTTGATGATAGATATCGCCGTAAGTAACCTTCTGGCCGTTCGGATAAACAGTCCATACCAGGTCGTAAACGTTTTCCACGCCTTGCAAATACATGGCCAAACGTTCAACACCGTAAGTGATCTCACCCAATACCGGCTTGCAATCAATACCGCCAACCTGTTGGAAATAGGTGAACTGGGTAACTTCCATCCCGTTCAGCCACACTTCCCAGCCCAGGCCCCATGCGCCCAAGCTCGGGCTTTCCCAATCGTCTTCTACAAAGCGGATATCGTGCACGCTGGTATCAATACCCAGCTCGCGCAGGCTGCCCAGATACAGATCCTGGATATTGTCTGGCGACGGCTTTAAAGCCACCTGAAACTGATAATAGTGTTGCAAACGGTTTGGATTTTCACCATAACGGCCGTCTTTAGGGCGGCGTGAAGGCTGCACATAGGCCGCATTCCAAGGCTCTGGGCCCAGGGAGCGCAGAAAAGTAGCGGTATGAAATGTACCGGCACCTACTTCAATATCGTACGGCTGCAACAGTGCGCAGCCATTACGGCCCCAATAGTTTTGCAGCGTGAGCAGAATTTCTTGGAAAGTCAGCATATTCCCATTCTCAGTTCTTTATTCTTAAACGCCCTGATTCTACTTGCTTTTAGCCTGTCCCGGGAGAAAGGGATTGAGCAAATCAGGCATGATTAATCACCCTGCCAAGCAGCACTCACAGTCTGAGCGCCTGCTCTGCCTGCCTTTACAGCGGTGATTGACTCCTTATTTTAGATGAGGAACAAATTGATTTGCATCTGATCATCACTTTAAAGCACATTTCAATTGACCTGATTATGTCTCTTGCTCAATCTCCTTGCTCAAACCACTTAAAAGGCCTAAGGTGAACGAACGTTCTTTTGTGGAGTGGTCGTCATGGCAATCAACCCAATCCAGATGCAAAAGGGGCTGTCGC
>NZ_PDZG01000064.1 GCF_002735645.1 Iodobacter sp. BJB302 | reverse complement strand
TCGTTTTGATACCTGCTTCGCCAGTTAAATATTGCTGAACGACAGAGAGCTTGAATTGCGTTGAGTACTTGGACATAAAAACACCCCAAAAATATGGACGGGTGTCCAACTTTTGGGGTGCAGTTCAGTGAGCGGCTGTTTTTAATCCAAAAAAATCTTAGAGCTGTGTTTGTAAATAGTTTGGCAGGCCTATTGCTTTAATCAGGCCAAGCTGTTGTTCCAGCCAGTGGGCGTGATCCTGTTCGGTATCGTCCAAAAGTTTAACCAGCATATTGCGGCTGACGTAGTCTTGCTCCTGCTCGCAAATGGCGATAACACGTTTCAGTGCGGCGGCCACATCGTATTCGGTCAGTAAATCATTTTGCAGCATGGCGGGGACATCTGCGCCAATACGCAGCGCGTCGCGCCCGGCTACATCGGGTATGCCACCTAAAAATAAAATACGTGCAATCAGCAGAGTGGAGTGGCCAATCTCATCCTGACGTTCGTGATCAATGCGTTCATAAAGCTTGCTATAGCCCCAGTTGTGATACATCTGGCTATGCACAAAGTATTGATCGACGGAGGTGAGTTCGGTAACGAGCAGCTCTTTTAAGCCTGCAATGACATTTTGTTTACCTTGCATGGTGATCTTCCTTATGCGTCGATTTGTGATTGGAGGTAATTTGCAAGGCCCAGTGACACTTGTAACTCGGCCTGGGTTTCCAGCCAGTCAACGTATTCTTCTTCGTCTTCGAGCAGATCTTCCAAAATATCGCGGGAGACGTAGTCTTGCTCCAGCTCACAGGTTTCAATGGCCTGGCGCAAAGTAGTGAGGTGGCTGCTGACCAGTTTTAAATCACAATCCAGCATTTCCGGGGTGTTTTCACCGATATATAATTTGCCAAGTTGCTGCAAATTAGGCAGGCCTTCCAGCATCAGGATTCGGGTGATCAGTTTATCTGCACGCTTCATGGCATCAATCGATTCGTGATACACCGCATCATTCAGTTTTTTTAAGCCCCAGTTGCGGTACATCCGCGCATGTAAGAAAAACTGATTGATGGCGATCAGCTCATTGCCAAGAACGCTGTTGAGCGAGTTAAGTACGAGTTTGCTGCCTTGCATTGTGTATTCTCCGTGGACCCGGTCTAATTTTAAATTTATTAGTGGCGGGCATTTGTCAGTTTCAAATCCCTTTTTTCTCTGTGGGAATTGAAAATCAGTTTCCCTGATTTATCAGCTGTTATTCTATTCTTTTTATTATTTATTGCCAGCCCATAATTTACCATTGGGCGTTTTATATTTTTATTAAGAATGGTTCTTGTTTTCTTAATGAAATGGTGTTTAAAAATGAAAAGCATTTCATTAGGTAAGTAAGCGTTATAATTTGGCTGGAGAATAAAAACTATTATTATTTGCTTCTTGTTTATGTTACTTTTTGCTGAAGAAAATCGCTATTTTAGGAGTGTTTATGGTATTGCCTGATGAAATCATTGCCCTGGCACATCAACTGGCCGATGTAAGTGGTGCGGTAATACGCCCTTATTTTCGCAGCCCACTGGCGATAGACGATAAAAATGATCATAGCCCAGTCACAATTGCAGACAAAGAGGCCGAGCGTGTAATGCGCGGGCTGATCCTGCAAAAGCGTCCGCTAGATGGCATTATCGGCGAAGAGTTTGGCCGGGAGCGTGAAGATGCAGAGTGGGTATGGGTGCTGGATCCGATTGATGGCACCAAGTCGTTTACGGTGGGCAGGGCCTTGTTTGTGACGCTGATTGGCCTCTTGCATCATGGCAAGCCGGTATTGGGCATTATTAATCAACCTGTACAGAATGAGCGCTGGCTGGGGATTACGGGTCAGGGCGCATGGCTCAATGGTGAGCCGGTTGTGGCCAACCAAATTGATCAGCTGCAGGCGGCAAGGCTGGGAACAACCGGGCCTCAGTATCTGCTTGAAGGCGCTGCAGCTTTTGCGCGTTTATCCGCTGAGTGCCGCTTTACCAGCTATGGGGGAGATGGCTATCTCTACGCACAGGTGGCAAGTGGCTGGCTGGAGCTGGTGGTGGAGGAAGGTTTAAAATTGCACGATTTTGCTGCATTGGCTCCTGTCGTTAATGGGGCGGGGGGGCTGATGACAGACTGGCAGGGAATGGCACTGGATATCCATAGTGAAGGGCGGGTTTTAGCTGCAGCCAATCCAGTATTACACGCGGCAGCACTGCCATTTCTGCTGAACGCGGTATAATGGCTTTATTCGTCACATCTAACGTGGAATGCCATGTTTAAGAACACACAATACGTTTCAGAATTCACCCAATTTATGCAAGGCTATTTAGGGGATAACCCTGAAGTGGCTCAGGGCCAGCTTGAGGGTCGTGCACTGCTGTGGGATAAAGCCCCCCTGGATTTAGACGAGCGGGTGCGCACTGCTGAATCAAAGGTTCAGCAAAAACCTTATCCTTATCAGGCTGATTAATTTTTTAGCTTTGTAAAAAAAAACACCGCTGTTGATATCAACAGCGGTGTTTTTTTATGCATCAGGTGATGGGCATCAGGTGTGGTATTGGCTGATTAAGGTGTTGAGCGTGATTGCAATTTGGCGAAGCTCTTCGGAAAGCTCGCTGGTGCTGCTGGCTGTGGCGTGATTTTCTTCGCTGGCCTGAGCTATTTTCTCGATATTGTTAGCAATATCCTGGCTTGCGGAGCTTTGTTCACCAATGGCGTCTGCCATTTGGGCGATATCGCTGACCGTGTTTTTAGATTGCTGTTCAAGATGGGCCAAAGATTCGGCTACGCTCTGCGTATTGCGTACGCCGCTTTCTACCATACGGCTGGCGTGCTGCATGCCCTCAGATGCCGTACCGGTGTCTCTTTGCACCGATTCAATTTTACTGGTGATTTCAGTGGTAGCTTGTGTGGTGCGCTCGGCCAGCTTTCTGACTTCATCGGCAACCACCGCAAAGCCTCTGCCTAAATCCCCGGCGCGCGCGGCCTCAATGGCGGCATTGAGTGCCAGCAGATTGGTCTGGTCCGCAATATCTTTAATTACCATCACAATGCTGCCAATTTCGCCTGAGCGCTGGTTAAGCTGATCGATAACAGCAGCGGAGCTGTTGATGTTCTCGGCAATCTGCCTGATCTCATCGGCGGTGCGGTTGGCAGAAAGTGCACCTTCAGCGGCCGTTGCAGCACCTTGCCTTGCTTCGGTATTTAATCCTTCTGCGCTGGATGAAATCATGTTTACACTGACAGATAATTCTTCAACGGCTGCGGCTGTAGCGCTTGAGGCGGAAGACTGTATTTCTGATGAATCAGTCATTTGCCTTGCCGCAGTTGATAGTGTTTCGGCAGAGATTAGCAGCTGGCTGGAGTTTTTGCGGGATTCGCTGATGACTTTACTCATATTAATCAGCAAGCGATTGATGACAGCCGATGACTGGCTGATTTCATCAATACCTGTCTGGTTAAGCCTGAGCGCTAAATTACCTGTCTGATCAATTTCAGTAATCACTTCTTGTAAAACAGTCAAAGGTTTACGAATACTGCGAATAATAATCAGCGCGCTGGAAACGCCAATTAAAATGGCAAAAAACATCAGTGTAATAGATATGCTGATTGTTGCTGTGGTAATGGTACCCAGCGTTTTTTCCATGCCTTTTGCTTTGGAGATGGCTTCATCTGCTAGGGCTGTCAGCCCATCCTGCATTGAGCGGACAGGTTCTTTATATTTTGAAAACTCGGCATTGATATCTGCGGCTTTTTGATATTTCTTTGCTTTTACTTCATCTGATATCCTGCTGAAGCCATCGGCATAAATTTTAAGGTGTTGAGACAAATCATTTAATTTTTGAATATCTCCAGAACTGGCATTGGCCGAGCCGCTTTTTATTGCTGCATTTGCTTTTTCAAGAGCAACATGCCATTTTTGATTGTATTCTTTGATTTTTTCAGTGTTTTCAAAATTTAAAAAGATATCTTTTTCAAAGCGTCTTAAATCTGTAACCTGATGACGGGCTTCGATCAGATCAAGCGAGTAGTTTAAATCATGTTGTAGCATGTTTTCTGTGAGGCTTGCTTGTCGATTAAGCCCCCATAGCCCGAGTACACCCACACTGATAAGTAAAAACAGAAGCAGGGCAAATCCACCCACCAGCCTTGCGGCAATCGTAAATTTTGATAGCATGGGATTCTCCAAAGGTAAGCTTTGTAATAGATTGTAGAGTTGATTCAGCGTATTGCCAGCAGAATAAACAGAAAATTGATAAATAGTTTGCGGAGTGGTTTGTTTGATTATTTGTGCAAAAAAATACCGCATTCAATTGCATGAATACGGTATTGGCAGGGGTGTTTTGCGTCAATCAGGTGTTAATTACAGACGATTGAGTTAATTATGTTTATTACAATAAAAGTCAGTTTTTAATGGATTTAAATTAATGCCCGCTTATTTGTTCCGCATGAAATCAGCCGTGCGAAAAAACGCATCTTCTAAATGATCACGTAATGTGGTTTCCATCGGAATTTCTTCCATCGCCTGAAACATGCACATCAGCCATTGATCGCGTTCATCTTCGCCAATGGCAAAGGGCATGTGACGTGCCCGCAGCATGGGGTGGCCGTACTTTTCGATAAAACGCTGCGGCCCGCCCAGCCAACCGGATAAAAAATCAAAAAATTTATCACGAATCACCGTGCTGTCCCCAGCGTGCATGGCACGGATGCCGCTGGCGCGCGGGTCGCTATACATAATGTCGTAAAAGCGATCGACTAATTGCCGCAATACCGCGTCGCCGCCTAAAAGCTGGTAGGGCGTCATTTCTGCTACTTCTTGCATATTTAACCTTTTACTGTTTTAACTAAGCTGGCTGCCTGCCCGGCACGGCTGCGTGCTTCGTTCGTATCTGCCCCTGCTGCGAGTGCTACGCCCATACGGCGGCGGGTAAAGCTCTCCGGTTTACCAAACAGGCGCAGATCGGCGCGGGGCACCGCCAGCGCCTCTGCCAGCCCTTCGAAAGCAATACCTTTTTCCTCCATGCCGCCATAAATGACGGCGCTGGCTGCGGGTTCACGCAGTGTGGCATCAATGGGCAACATTAAGATGGCTCGGGCGTGCAGCTCGAATTCTGAAAAACGCTGGCTGGTAAGTGTCACAAGGCCCGTGTCGTGCGGGCGCGGGCTGACTTCGGAGAACCAAACGTCGTCGCCTTTTACAAACAGCTCCACCCCAAATAAGCCACGGCCGCCTAAATCCTGTGTGATCTTTTGGGCGATATCACGGGCGCGCTCCAATGCCAGCGGGCGCATTGCCTGGGGTTGCCAGCTTTCTACATAGTCGCCATTTTTCTGTACATGGCCAATCGGGTCGCAGAAAAAGGTTTCGATCCCGCCAGACGGGCCCAGCGCACGGATGGTGAGCAGCGTGATTTCGTATTCAAAATCGACAAAGCCCTCAACAATCACGCGGCCCTGATCAACACGGCTGCCGCTGGCGGCATAATCCCACGCAGCATCGATTTCTGCGGCATCACGAATAAATGACTGGCCTTTGCCGGACGAGGACATTACCGGTTTAATCAGGCAGGGCAGCCCGATGGTTTCGATGGCGGCCCGCATTTCATCAAGAGACGAAGCGAACTGGTAGCTGGATGTAGGTAAGCCCAGCGTTTCAGCAGCCAGGCGGCGAATGCCTTCGCGATTCATGGTGAGGTGAGTGGCGCGGGCGCTAGGGATAACCACAGCAAGGCCATCTGCTTCTATTTCTAACAGGGCGGATGTTGCAATGGCTTCAATCTCGGGCACGATTAAATGCGGGCGTTCAAGCTCCACTAGGGCACGCAGCGCAATCGGGTCGGCCATATTAATCACATGGCTGCGATGCGCCACTTGCATACCAGGCGCGTTTGCATAGCGATCAACTGCAATCACTTCTGCGCCTAGTCTTTGCAGCGCAATAATAACTTCTTTGCCCAGCTCGCCGCTGCCTAACAGCATTACTTTGGTGGCAGAGGCGGAGAGCGGTGTGCCGATACGCATGAGATTTTCCTGAGCAAGTAGATAGGAGGGGGGTAAATTTTAACATGATCAGCTGCATGGCTGAGTACGCCTGAGGCTGGTTGGTGGTGAAGGGCAGGCGCATTATTTGTGCAGATTTTTTGCTCGTATTGGCTCTTGATCTTGGATTTTTGGTCGGGCGGATTTAATCAGTACTTTTAAGGGTAAAAAACGGCTGTTTTGATGGGTTTATTTTTTGTGATAAAACGCACAAATAAGTCATTAAATTAGATTGCTGCGTGTTTAGTTGGGCGCCATATTGCAGGGTAATGGTGCTTTATTTGATCATGTTTAATAACAGGTTAATTGGCGCTGCAAATGTTGTTGTGTAAGGGTATTTATTTATTGTGTATTTATTTGGCATAATGGTGATGTGCACTGTCATCGTATTATTTAGAGTGAGTACGGTTTTCTTAAGGTTAATCAATAATATTACCGTTCAAATCCATTAATCTGCTTTTTAAACGTATTTTATTTACTGGCGTAAATAAACTCGTTATGCTGCGCTCCCCTGTGTCGGTTGGGGGAAGAGGATTTACAGATTTTTACCGAATTAAATAATAAAATGATGAGCTTAATATGAAACTACGCAATATTTTAGTCGCAGCCAGCATTCTTGCTACTCCTGCTGCATTTGCCGGCAACGACTGGTCTTTTAAAAATGTCAGTGTGAACTGGCTTGATTGGTCTAATGGCACTGAAACCCGCACCAATGCGGGTGCATTTGCCGGCAAAAAAGATTTTGCCTTTTTAGAAGTTGAAGGTGGCTTCGGTGGCGACTGGGGTGAGGCATACGGTTTCTTCGATGTTGAAAACCCGACCAAGGGCGCAAGCGAAACAGATGGTCGTGATAAACGCCGTTATGCAGCAAAAGCCATTGCCCGTTTTAATTTAGTGCAATTAGGTGGCGTGCCTGTACAGGCTTATGTTCACCTTTATGACGCGCGTGATCATGGCACTTTCTTCAGCCAAAACCGCGTTTTAGGCCTGGGTACCAGTCTTTCAAATGGCAATTTCTGGATTAAGCCATTTATTGGTGGCCATCAGCAATTTGATCGTAATATCGGCGCACACGCTAATGGCGTGATGGCGGGTTACGTGGCGGGTTATAGTTTCCAAATGTTTGGCCAGTCATTTATGGCCACTCAGTGGCATGAAACAGAATTTAATCGTGATGATAAATTTCTGACCATGGGCAGCCCGGCAGGCGGCGTGACTCAGGGTAATGCAACAGGCCAGAACGGCGCTGTATCTCTGTGGTGGAATGTCAGTAAAGAATTTACAACAGGCGTGCAATACCGCTATGCGGATCAAAAGCTGGGCTCCGCTTCATATCAGAATGCAATGATTTACACTGCTAAATACAATTTTTAATTGATATTTAATGGTGATAAATAAAAACCCGCTGCGGCGGGTTTTTATTTGTCTGTTTGTTTCATCGTAATGAAAAGTACTGGCGTACAAAACGAAATAGCATACAAATACCGGTGTTTAGTGCCGGGAGCGTCGCACGCTCAAATAAAATTGCTGCTGTTTAAGCAACAAAATATTTTTTTCGCTGCTACTGAGCGTTGATTAAATTTGCGCGTTGATGTTTTGCACTTCAGGTCAAACTTGTTTGTTTTCGCCACTTAATGAAAAACGTAAATGTAAGAATAGCTCGCAGGGTTGATGGTTTCTTTCTGTGGTTTTACGTAGTCAGAATGCGGTATTTAAAGTTTCTTCGTGTATGGGTCAAACTTTGATATGCTTTTGTCTTGATGTTTGGGGTTTTGTTCAGATGCGTGTAGTGTCTTGGTAAGGTGTGCTGCTTATTTCCTACGCCTTGTCTATTTAAATTTAATTAAAAGGGATGGATATGAAAAAAGTTTTGCCTCTTTTGTCGCTGTGCTTTTTATTTGGCTGCGCTAACCCGGTTCGGGATGGCATCAATAATCTGCGTACTTCGGTGCGAAACGGATTTCAGGACATTAAAATTGAAGTGGCGCCTGAAATTTCTAAAGTGGCAAATTTGGAAGAATTAAAACTGGAAGCCACGCTGGATGATCGTTTTGATTTAAATGGTTATGTGACATATACAAAATCATGCAATTCTTATTTAACCATGGATGTTCGGTTTTATAGTGCAAATGGCTCTTCCCTGGGAAATAGCATGGCAATGTCAAAAAGTTATAAGTCAGGTGAGCGCGCTAAATTTAAAGCCTCGTTCAAACAAATTGCTAAAGATCGTGGAGAGCTCATCAGTAAAGCAGTTGTCAGTAATTTAAAGTGCTCTTAATTGGCAATAAAAGCGGGGTTCTCCCGGCAGAAACAAAAAAAGGGAAGCATAAAGCTTCCTTTTTTTGTTTCTGAATGGGGCTGGTTAAATGTCGCTCTGGTTTACTTGGAGTGCAAGCGAAAGCGTGGCATGGTTTCACCAATATGGGTGATTTCTTCTGTAAACATCGTCAGCGGCCACACCCAAAGATCAAAGTCACCATAAGGGTTGCGGTACATCATCATTTCTTCTTCTGATTCACTGTGCCTGGCTACGCCGGTTACTTGATAAAGCGGGCCTTTGTTGTGCTGATAAATGCCTTTTTTAATTGTTTTATAGGTTTATCCAATCTGTTGTTACCTTGTTTGGGTGATCAGGAAAGTTTTTAGTCCGGGCTCAGGGCGGTGTTTTTTGCTTCGCTCAGTATGCAGGGGTAATCGCGGCTGTAGTGTAGGCCACGGCTTTCTGCCCATGGCGCATGCATACGATCAGCTCGGCAGATTGCACCAGATTTCGCAGCTCGATCAAACGAAGTCAAAACCGCCTTTTTTTATTTCAAAGTCGATGGCTCGGTCCACGCTATCGCGGAACGCCAGCTCGGCACACACGCTAATGCCGTGATGGCGGGTTGTAGCTTCCAAATGTTTGGGCAATCCTTTGTGGCAACCCAGAGGCAAGAAACAGAATTTAATTGTGATGATAAATTTCTGACCATGGGCTGCCCGGCAGGCGGCGTGACTCAGGGTAATGCAACAGGTCAGAACGGCGCTGTATCGCTGTGGTGAAATGTTAGCCAAGAATTTACAACCGGCGTGCAATCCCGTTATGCGGATCAAAAAATCAGGCCCTGCCTTAAATCAAACGCCATGATTTACACGGCTAAATATAATTTTAAATTGATATCGATGTTGATATGCAAAAAACCCGCTGTAGCGGGTTTTTTGCATGCATGCTAGGCCGCGTGAGGTTTGAGCTGCAAAGAGGCTATCGCCGCCAATGCGCTGATGAGGGCGCAAGCCAGCAAGGCATTTTGATAGCCCGCTAAGCCTTGCTGTGCATGGGCCAAAGTAGATAGTAGAGCAATGCCAAGTGCTGCCCCTAGTTGGCGGGCGGTATTAAATAAGCCAGATGCCAGCCCTGCGTCTTTATTGGGGATGCTTGCCAGCGCCGTATGCGTGGCCGTCATCAGCATCAGTCCAAGCCCCAAGCCGATCAGCAGGGTGGGCGGCAGGATGGCGGTATAAAAATCAGCATGGAGGGTGATTTGGCTTAGCCAGCACAGCCCCGCTGCGCTGAGTAAGCCACCATAGAGGGGTAGCTTACGAATGCCTGAATCCATCATTGGCCTGGAAATAATCGCTGCAATTGCTAGCGTGATTCCCATCGGCAACATGGCTAGGCCAGTTTGTAGGGGGCTATAGCCGAGTACGCCCTGCAGAATTAACGAGATAAAAAAGCTGGCACTGGTGAGCGCTGCACCTAGCCCCATTACCACTAAATTACCCGTACGGACATTGGCGAGTTTGAAAATATCCAGCCGGATAAGCGGCTGACTGGTTTTGGCTTCAATCAAAATAAAGCCAAGCAGTAGCAGGGCGGAGACGGCAAGGGTGATTTGAGCGGTGGCCCAGCCTGCGCTGCTGATTTGGGTGATACCTAGCATCAAGGCGCCCATGCCAAGTGTGATGCTCACCGCCCCCGCTAAATCAAGTCGAACTGCTTGTGCTTTGCTGGGTGCAAGGCTTGCCGCCACGGCGATAATGAGCACGATACCAATAGGCACATTCACAAACATCACCCAGCGCCAGCTAAGTTGACTAATCAACACGCCGCCAATCACTACGCCCATTGCCGAAGCAACGGCGCTGGACGCTGCCCAAAGCGAAATTGCGCGGGCTTTAGCTGGGCCACTTGGGTAGGCCGAAACGATCACCGCGAGGGTGGATGTGGCGAGAGCCGAAGCGCCAAATCCTTGCACGGCACGGGCAACAAGCAGGCTGATCGCGCTGTCTGCCAAGCCACCGGCCAAGCTGGCTAAGGTGAAAATCAGCAAGCCGCTTTGCAGAATCAGTTTACGGCCAAATAAATCGCTGGCTCGGGCTGCCAGCAGCATAAAGCCACCGAGCATCAGCAAATAAGCATCCACCACCCATTGCAGCTGGGTGGGAGAAAGCTGTAAGTCAGCCTGCATAGAGGGCAGGGCAACATTGACGATGGAGCCGTCCATCACCACCATAAAGGAAGAGACGCAGGCAATAAGCAGGGCCACCCATTGCGGCATATGGGGGTAGAGCAGGCTGGGCCTGGCGGGAAGAGCAATAGACATACGGATTACCTCGAAGCGTTAATGTGCTGTCTAGTCGCCTGCCGGACTTAAGGCTGATCTATTGCGGGAAAGCCGGATTTGGCCATATTCCACGCATTTTTTCGTTAAATAGCTCGCTATTCGCCTCAAAAATACATGAAGTCTGTCTCCAGCCGGTCTTTCCCTCGCTATGATCGCTTAAGCCTGACAGGCCGGCTTGTTGGAGTAATTAGACAGGGCTGATGAAGTATTGTCTTAAAGCTCAAAAGGCTGATAACGTGATTTGGTCGAAAAATATCATTATCCAGCCATGACCCATCATATTGTTGAAGTTGAAGCGAGTGAACTTGCCAGCGGTCCCCAGCTCATCGTGGTGAGCGGACAAGACCGTGCCGATAGCGATTTTCGCCTTGGCACGCGTGAGATCGATGTCCATAGCCATTTGCGAGGGCAGTTTTTTTGTGTAGATAGTGGTCTTTTGCATGTGCGAACCGAACATGGCTCATGGCTTTTGCCGCCACAAAGAGCTGGCTGGATTCCGCCGGGGTTGCCGCACCGAGTGAGTGTGAGCGGCGCGCATCATGGTTGGAGTGTGTTTATTACGCCAGAGGCCAGTCAGTGTTTGCCAGATCGGCCCTGCGTGATTGGCATTAGCGAGTTGATGCGGGCCTTGGTGCTTAGGGCTGTGACCTGGTCTGTCCAAGTGCAGCTAAACGACGAGCAAGCAAGAGTCATCGCCGTGTTGCTTGATGAAATGCGTAGCGCCCCGCATCAGCCCTTGCACTTGCCGCTGCCCAGCGACCGGCGTTTATTAAAAGTGACGCAAGCGATCTTGGCGAAGGTTAGCGATGAGCGCACTCTGGAAGAGTGGGCCACTTGGGCAGGTCTATCGCCGCGCACATTAAGCCGCTTGTTTCGCAGCGAAACGGCTTGTAGCTTTAGCCAGTGGCGACAGCAAGCAAGGCTTAGTCATGCACTAGAGCGCTTGGCACTGGGGGAATCCGTAGCCAATGTCGCCGACGCGCTGGGCTACGCTTCTCCCAGCCATTTTATTGCCATGTTTAAACGCAACTTTGGCGATTCGCCTGCACATTATTTTGCACAGCGGGCCAATGTGGGGGAAGAGAATTGGGCGGGGTTAGCCACCTGTTGGACTTAAGTGATCGTTACGAGGGGAAGTCCGTGAAATATGGCCAAATCCGGCTTCCCCGCAGCAAATCAGTCTTAAGTCCGGCAGGTTGCTGGTCCCCGCAGTGACCTACCTAGAATGCCAACGAAAGCGCGGCATCGTTTCGCAGTTGTAAGTAATCTCTTCAATAAACATCGCCAGTGGGCGCACCCAAAGATCAAATTCACCATAAAGGTGGCGGTATACCACCATTTCTTCCTCGGTTTCACTATGTTTTGCGAGGTCAATCACTTGGTAAAGCGGGCCTTTGTAGTGTTGGTAAATGCCTTTTTCAATGGTTTTTATAGGTTTATCCAATCTGTTGTTGCCTTGTTTGGGGGATCAGGAAAGATTTTAGTCTGGGCTCAGGACGGTGCTTTTTGCTTCGCTTAGCATGCCGGGGTAATCGCGGCTGTAGTGCAGGCCGCGGCTTTCTTGTCGTGCCATGGCGCAGCGTACGATCAGCTCGGCAGATTGCACCAGATTGCGCAGCTCGATCAAATCGTTAGAGACCCGGAAATTGCTGTAGTAATCGTCAATTTCATGCTGCAGTAATTCAATACGGTGTAAGGCGCGCTCCAGGCGTTTGTTAGTGCGCACAATGCCAACGTAATCCCACATAAAGCGGCGTAATTCATCCCAGTTGTGTGAAATCACCACTTCTTCATCAGGATCAGTCACCTGGCTTTCGTCCCATTCAGGGATGGCAGGGCGTTCACTCTGAGTGGTTAGTAAAATATCTGCAGCTGCTGCTTTGCCAAGCACCATGCATTCCAGCAAGGAATTGGAGGCAAGCCGGTTGGCACCATGCAGGCCAGTGCAGGCCACTTCGCCTACTGCATATAAGTTGGCCACATCGGTGCGGCCAGCGGTATCACTGACAATGCCGCCGCAGGTGTAATGCGCGGCGGGCACTACCGGTATCGGCTCTTTGGTAATGTCGATGCCCAGCTCTAAGCAGCGCAGATAAATATTTGGGAAGTGTTCTTTAATGAATGCGGCTGGTTTATAGGAGATATCTAGGTAAACGCAGTCAAAACCACCTTTTTTCATTTCAAAGTCGATGGCACGGGCCACAATATCGCGGGGCGCCAGCTCGGCGCGCTCGTCGTGCTGGGGCATAAAGCGGGTGCCATCAGGTAGCTTTAAGATGCCGCCTTCGCCGCGCACAGCTTCAGTAATCAAAAATGATTTGGCGTGCGGGTGATAAAGGCAGGTAGGGTGGAATTGAATAAATTCCATATTGGCTACACGGCAGCCAGCGCGCCAGCCCATGGCAATTCCGTCGCCCGTTGCTACATCCGGGTTGGTGGTGTAAAGATAGACTTTGCCTGCGCCGCCGCTGGCAAGGACGGTGGACTTTGCCACGATGGTTTCAACGCGGTCGGTTTCTTTGTCGTAAACATAAGCGCCGTAGCAATGCTTGCCCTCGCGCCCCAATTTTTGATCGGTGATTAAATCAACGGCAATATGCGATTCAAGCACGGTGATATTGGGGTGAGCCGCTACTTTATGCGCCAGTGTATCGATGACGGCTGCGCCGGTGGCGTCTGCCGCGTGGATAATGCGTCTGTGGCTGTGCCCGCCTTCGCGGGTGAGGTGATAGCCCTGATAGGCGCTGTCACCCTCGGTGTCTTTAGTGAAGGGCACGCCCATCTGGATCAGCCAGTCGATGGCTTCTTTGGAATGCTCAACAATAAAGCGCGTGCTTTCCTGGTCGCACAGGCCCGCGCCGGCGACATGGGTGTCACGAATGTGCAGCTCTACACTGTCGGTGCCATCGAGTACTGCTGCAATGCCGCCCTGTGCCCAGCCGCTGCCGCCATCCCGCAACTCGCGCTTGGTCACCAGGCCCACTTTGATGTGGTCAGCTAAGTGCAGAGCCATGGTCATTCCGCCAAGGCCACTGCCGATGATTAATGCATCAAATTCACGCATTGCAGGTGTTCCATTCCCAGAAAAATGGAATATTAACAGAGGCCAGACCGACTGCGCCGTGTATAAAGCCAAATCTGTCAGCTTTTGTATGCGCTGGCTTGATAAAAATCATGGTCAACCCCATGTGAGTGTAAATATCTTTTGGAGACATCTTTGATTCAGCGAACCGATCGTGATATCGATCAGGAGCTTGTTCTGCGGGCTCAGGCGGGAGATAAGCGAGCCTTTGAACTGCTGGTAGTGAAATACCAGCGGCGTGTCGCACGTCTTTTGTCGCGGCTGATTCGGGATCAGTCAGAGATCGAGGACGTGTCTCAGGAGTCGTTTATCAAGGCTTATCGCGCCTTGCCATCGTTTCGTGGCGAAAGCGCTTTTTATACCTGGCTATATCGTATTGCCATTAATACGGCTAAAAATCATTTGGCTACCCTTGGCCGCCGCCCTCAGCTGGCGAGTCTTTATGAAGACGAGGAGGGGGAGTCGCTGGATGCTGCTGCACAAATACCGGATTACCATACGCCTGAAACTGAACTCTCTAACCGGCAGATTGTCTCTACAGTAAATGCAGTGGTTGATGAGTTACCTTCCGAGTTGCGAACGGCAATTACGTTGCGCGAAATGGATGGTTTAAGTTATGAAGATATCGCCGCCGTGATGAATTGCCCCATTGGTACGGTTCGTTCTCGGATTTTTCGCGCTCGTGAGGCTATCGCAAATAAGCTGAGGCCTTTACTGGATGTCGTCGGAAAAGATAAGCGCTGGTAAGCTTCGAAGGATATGAGAGGGTAATGTGATGAAAGAAAAACTTTCCGCCTTAATGGATGGCGAGCTTGATGTGGCAGACATCGATGGTTTACTTGCTGAAATGAAGCGCGATGCCTCGCTGAATCAGGATTGGTACGATTGGCATCAGCTCAGCGATAATATGCAGGAGCACCCCTTGCTTTCTCCGCAGTTTATGACGCGATTCTCTGCGCGGCTGGCGGCGGAGCCTACGGTGGTGGCCCCGCAGCGTCTGAAACGCAGCTCGGTGATGAAAAAATTATTGGTTCCTTTAACTGCAGCAGCCTCAATTGCCTTTGTGGGTGTGGCGGCATGGCAGTCTAAAACAAGCTTTAACACTGCGCCTGCCATGGTGGCGGTACAAAATGCGAAGCCCGTGGATAAAAAACCACCTGCTATACGCGCCTACCTGGCTGCACATAGCCAGGAATCTGGCAATGTACTGGCTGAGCGGGATATTGTTTATGCGGATTTTGGCACGGAGAATATGCGCTAGATGAGCGACTTGCTGGGTAGATTAAAGCCATTTGTGCTGTGCATTAGTTTGTTTTTTCCTGCGGGCGCCATGGCCGCAGCCGAGCTGAATAATTCAGATGCCGTGATTGTATTGAACCGGATGTCTGCTGCGGCTAAACAGAATGATTTTCAGGGTCTCTTCACGCATCAGCATGGTGATTCCACTGAAACATTCAGAATTGTGCATGTGGGTAGTGAGCCGGTGGAGGTTGAGCGCCGGGAGTCGCTGGATGGCCCGCGCCGCGAGTATTATCGCAAGGGTGATCACGTCAGCATTTATCTGCCATCTAAGCGGGCAGTCTCTTTAGACCGGCGTTTCAGCTCCAAATTGTTTCCCCAGCATTTGCCGGAAAACGCCGATTCTGTATTGCTGAATTACAAGCTTAAAAAAAGCGGTATGGAGCGGGTTGCAGGTTTAAATGCTCAAATTTATGAGCTGGAGCCCAGAGATGTTTACCGTTTTCCGCTGCGTTTGTGGATGCATATTGATAGTGGCCTGATTTTAAAATCCGAGCGCTTGGGGCCGTATTCTCAGCCGGTTGAATTATTTGTTTTTTCTGCACTCACCCTCGGTAAGGTTGATCGCGCATTATTAAATCCGGTTAATCCTTTGCGCCCGGTCGTTATCGAGTCGAATCAGGGTGTGGCCAGTGCGCCTGTTGAGCCCGCTTGGATTATCGATCATCTGCCCCGCGGTTTTCGATTTATGAAAAGTATCCAGCGCACATTGATTGGCAAAGAAATGCCGGTGGTACAGCATCTGTACAGTGATGGTCTTGTGACGGTTTCGGTCTTTCTGGAGCCTGCTGTGGCAGAAGCCAGAGAAGGGGCTTCACATCAGGGCGCGATGCATATGCAGGTGCGGCAAATTGATGGAAAGATGGTCACCGTATTGGGTGAAGTGCCTGCTGAAACAGTAAAGGCCTTTGCTCTTGCTTTTCAACCCCGCTAGTGACAAAAAATGATTGAAACAGAGGCTCAGGTGCAGCGGCTGGATGGCGCTCATGCCTGGGTGAAAATAAAGCCACATACGCCCTGTGGCCGGTGCGATCCAGAAACTGGCTGCAAAGCTATGGCGCTGAGCCGCATGTTTGCTCAGTCGCAAGATGGCTTCAGGGTTAAAAATCCTTTGTCTTTTAAGGCGGGGGATTGGGTGACGGTGGCAGTTGAAGAGCAAATGCTGCTTAAAAGTGCCGTGTGGGCCTATGGAGTACCTTTGCTCTTGCTGATTGCCGGCGCAGCAGCAGGCCAGTGGCTTGCGCCTCAGATGCCTGCCAGTGCGGTGTTGGGTGGCGTACTTGGGTTTGTAGTGGGTTTTGTGCTGCTGAAACAGCAGCACCAGCTGGCGGCTTCGGCAGAGCCAGTCATTGTGGCGGGCAAAGTAGTGTCTGACCCGCCGTTTCTTAGTCCTTGTCAGATGAAACGTAAACCATGATGAAAAAATTACTGTTAAGCCTTACTTTGGGCTTTGTTTCTGTCTCATCCATTGCGGCTGCCAACTTGCCTGATTTTACTCAGCTGGTTGAGAAAGAAGGCCGGGCTGTGGTCAATATTTCTACGACCTCTACGATCAAAGAGCAGCCCCAGCAGTTTGGCGATGAAGATGGCATGGATATCTTTCGCCGTTTTGGTTTTCCTGTGCCGCGCATGTTGCCGCGAAATGGCCAGCAACAGCAGCCCCGCGAGCGCCAGGCCCAATCCTTAGGGTCTGGTTTTATTATGGCGGCGGATGGCTATATTCTGACCAATGCCCATGTGATTGCTCAGGCCGATGAAATTACCGTAAAGCTCACAGACAAGCGCACCTTTAAAGCAAAAGTGATTGGTGCGGATGCCCGTACCGATGTGGCCTTGCTTAAAATTGATGCCACAGGCCTGCCTAAAGTCACGCTGGGCGATGCAAATAAATTAAAAGTGGGTGAGTGGGTTGTGGCGATTGGCTCGCCATTTGGCTTTGAAAATACGGTAACCGCCGGGATTGTTTCAGCCAAGGGCCGCAGCCTGCCTGATGAAACCTTTGTGCCCTTTATTCAGACTGACGTAGCGATTAACCCCGGTAATTCGGGTGGCCCGCTCTTTAATATGGCTGGCGAAGTGGTTGGGATTAACTCGCAAATCTACAGCCGCTCGGGTGGCTTTATGGGCTTGTCGTTCTCGATTCCGGTTGATGTGGTGATGAAGGTTGCTGACGAGCTGAAGGCCACCGGTAAAGTTACACGGGGCCGTATTGGTGTGGCGATTCAGGAATTAAATGACGATCTGGCAAAGAGTTTTGGCCTGGGCAAAGTCAACGGCACACTTCTGGCCAGCGTAGAGAAAGATGGCCCGGCGGATAAGGCCGGTCTAAAACCAGGTGATGTGATTCTGAAATTTAATGGCCAGGCCATTGCCACAGCCAGTGATCTGCCTAAGTATGTGGCTGCCGTGCGCCCTGGTACAAAAGTGCCGGTGCAAATCTGGCGTGATAAAGCCTTGCGTGATGTGAGTGTAACGATTGGCGTGCTGGAACAATCTGATCGCACTACAGCCGAGCGTGAGTATCGTGGCAACCAGAATGACGAGGGCGGGCGCTTTGGCTTGTCGCTGCAATCGGTTGATCCGGCACAGCTGAAAGGAATGGGGCTGAAGTTTGCGGTGCTGGTACAGGCTGCCCGCGGGCCAGCTGCTAAGGCTGGCTTGCAGGGAGGGGACCTGATTGTGGGTGTTGCAAATCAGGAGCTGACCAGCCTTGCTCAGCTTAAACAAATACTGACCGCTTTAAAGCCAAATGAAGCAACGGCACTGCGTGTGATCCGTGGCGATGCCTCTATGTTTCTGACTTTGCGTGCACCTGCTAAATGATTCAGCTTAAGTTATACGGAAGAGAATATTGCAGTCTGTGCCATGTGATGCGGGATCTTTTGCAGCAGCAGGCACTGATAGCAGGCTTTGAGCTGGAGTGGATTGATATCGATGATGTCGATCATCTGGAAGCGCAATATGGCGAATGGGTGCCCGTTTTGGCGGGCTCTGACGGGGTGGAAATTTGCCATTACCACCTCGATCAAGCGGCTCTTGATGCCTATATTGCTAATTTCCGTTAAAATCAGTGGAAATTAATATTTGGGGTACGATCGCGTACCCCTTTTTCGTGAAATATCTGGCAGGCCAATGGATCATATTCGTAATTTCTCGATCATCGCTCACATCGATCACGGCAAAAGCACGCTGGCTGATCGCTTTATCCAATTCTGCGGCGGCCTTGAGCTGCGGGAGATGAGTGCGCAAGTGCTCGATTCGATGGATATCGAAAAAGAGCGTGGTATCACGATTAAGGCGCAGACCGCTGCGCTGACATATAAAGCCCGTAATGGTGAGATTTATAATCTTAATCTGATCGACACCCCCGGACACGTTGACTTCTCTTATGAGGTGAGCCGCTCTCTGGCTGCCTGTGAAGGCGCGCTGCTGGTTGTTGATGCCTCGCAAGGTGTTGAAGCGCAAACTGTGGCCAACTGCTACACCGCGCTGGAGCAGGGCGTTGAGGTGGTGGCGGTTTTAAATAAAATCGATTTGCCTGCTGCCGATCCTGAGCGTGTCATTCAGGAAATTGAAGACATCATCGGTATTGAAGCCACAGATGCCGTGCACGCCTCGGCTAAAAGCGGTATCGGTATTGAAGATATTCTTGAATCTCTGATTACCAAGGTGCCTCCGCCTAAGGGTAATCCGGATGGCCCGCTGAAAGCGCTGATTGTCGATTCATGGTTCGATAATTACGTTGGCGTGGTCATGCTGGTGCGTGTGGTGGACGGCCAGCTCAGCCCGAAAGAAAAAATCATGTTTATGTCGAACAAGTCGCAGCATCTTTGCGAACAAGTCGGTGTATTCACGCCAAAAACAGTGCAAAGACCCGTACTGAAAGCCGGTGAAGTGGGCTTTATCATTGCCGGTATTAAAGAAATTGCCAATGCCAAGGTGGGCGATACCATCACCACGGCTAAAGATCCGGCAACTGAGCCTTTGCCTGGTTTTAAAGAAGTAAAATCACAGGTGTTTGCGGGTCTGTACCCGATTGAAGGCCATGATTACGAAAAACTGCGTGATGCCTTGGAAAAGCTCAAGCTCAACGATGCTTCACTGCATTATGAGCCTGAAGTTTCACAGGCTTTGGGCTTTGGTTTCCGCTGCGGCTTCTTAGGCTTACTGCACTTAGAAATCGTGCAGGAGCGCTTAGAGCGCGAATTTGATATGGATCTGATTACCACTGCGCCCACAGTGGTTTACGAGCTGCTGCTGAAATCAGGCGAAGTGATTCATATCGAAAACCCGTCCAAGCTGCCGGATCCTTCTAAATACGAAGAAATTCGTGAGCCGATTATCACTGCAACGATTTTGGTACCACAGGATTACGTGGGCGCAGTGATGACGCTGTGTAATCAAAAGCGCGGTACTCAGCGCAATATGCAGTATATGGGCCGCCAGGTCATGCTGAGCTACGATCTGCCGATGGCAGAAGTAGTTATGGATTTCTTTGATCGCCTTAAATCTGTCAGCCGTGGTTATGCCTCGCTTGATTACGATTTCAAAGAATTCCAGGCCGCTGATTTGATTAAGCTGGATGTGCTGGTCAATGGCGAACGTGTGGATGCCTTGAGCCTGATTATTCACCGCAGCAGCAGCCAGTACCGTGGCCGTGAGCTGGTGGCGAAAATGCGCGAGCTGATTCCGCGTCAGATGTACGATGTGGCCGTGCAGGCAGCTATTGGCAGCCAGATTGTCGCGCGTGAAACGGTAAAAGCCACGCGTAAAGATGTTTTGGCAAAATGTTATGGTGGTGACGTTTCGCGTAAGCGTAAACTGCTCGACAAGCAAAAAGCGGGTAAGAAGCGCATGAAGCAAGTTGGTAACGTTGAAATCCCACAAGAAGCCTTCCTTGCGATTTTGCAAGTGAGCGATAAATAAGTGCCCTAATAAAAGTCTTCGAGCTTCGTTATCCTTTCTCGCCGTAGAATTCATACTGTCTGCGTCTGGATGCCTTGTTCGAAAACTTTTACCTAAGTACTTAACAAATAAAAAGGAAAACGGATGAACTGGTTGTTTCTCGGGATTGTTTTCGTCATTTTAGGGCCGGTCTTGGTGGGCATTGGCGCCAAGCATGAGCGTAAAGGCAGTGAGCCGCCTTCTTTAGTGCAATACGGCTATCTTTGTGTGGTAATGGGGCTGTTTATTGTCTTGGTGCAATACTGCTCGATTTCTGCGGCGATGCTGATCTTTGTATTGGTGACGGGAGTGATCTGGGGGCTGGACCGGTTTGTCTGGGGGAAGAAGCGCGGTGAAAAACCGGTTGCAGACTGGGTTGAGTACGGTCGCGGCTTCTTCCCTGTATTGCTTGCGGTATTTGTATTGCGCTCTTTTCTGGTTGAGCCGTTTCAAATTCCATCCAGCTCAATGCGCCCGGGTTTAGTGGTGGGTGATTTTATTCTGGTGAATAAATTCGCTTATGGCCTGCGTACTCCCGTGATTAATAATGTGATGATTCCGGTGGGTAAGCCAGAACATGGCGATGTGATGGTATTTAATTATCCGGAAAATCCTTCGCTTAATTATATTAAGCGCGTCATTGGTTTGCCGGGCGATACCGTTGAATATCGGAATAAAAAATTAACCATTAATGGGAAGGCGGTTCCAACTGCCGATTTGCCCGATCATGAGTATGTTGAGCAGGGTACTTACCTGATTAATAACAAACAGTTTAATGAAAAACTGGGTACGCATGATTATTCAACCTTAGCAATGGCTGACGTGCCATCGGTTAATTTGGGTGAAGTACGCGATTTTCCATACCGGGAAAATTGCCGCTATGATGAAGAAGGTTTCAGCTGCAAAGTACCTGAAGGTCATTTCTTTATGATGGGCGATAATCGCGATCACAGTGCCGATGGCCGTTATTGGGGTTTTGTTCCTGATAAATACGTGGTGGGTAAGGCTTTTCTTATTTGGCTTAATTTTAAAGATCTGGGGCGCGTTGGCACCTCGATTCGCTAAAGGAATAAATCATGCTTAATCGCCAGCGTGGTGTGTCTTTCGGTTCTTTTTTAATGTTCGCTATTGTGGGCTCCGTGATTGCAATTACGGCATTAAAAGTTGTTCCGACTTATCTGGAATTCTTTACTGTAAAAAAAGCCATTGAGCGTACGGTAAGAGAATATGGTGCACAGCAACCCGCAGCAATTCGTGAGGGTTTTATGCGCCAGGCGTCGGTTGATAATATTCGGGATATCAGTGCTGCTGAATTAAAAGTTACTCAGGCAGGCAGTGATACCACGGTAAGTTTAAGCTACGAGCGGGTTGTTCCAATCGTGGGTAATATGAGTCTGTTGTTCGCTTTTGATATCCAAAAATCGAATACGCAGCAAGCTGCGGGTAATTAGTCGTGAGTGTTGTTCTTCCCCCGGAGCGCCTTTTAAGGGTGCTCTCTTATACTTTTAAAGAGCCAAAACTCTTTAAACAAGCTTTAACCCATCGTAGTTTTTCTTCTACGCATAATGAGCGGCTGGAGTTTATTGGCGACGGTATTTTAAATTCGCTGATTGCCCGTGCGCTTTATCTGACGTTTCCTAAGCTGCCTGAGGGTGATTTATCGCGTCTTCGGGCCAGCTTGGTTCGTCAGGAAGCGCTGGCCAGTATTGCCAGCGAGCTTAATTTGGGTGATTTTATCTGGCTTGGTGAAGGCGAGTTGAAAAGTGGCGGTCATCGCCGGCCATCTATTCTGGCCGATGCACTTGAGGCTATTTTTGGTGCAATCTGGCTGGACGGTGGTTTTGATGCGGCAGATACCGTGGTCAATGCTTTATTTGCCTCTAGGATTGCTGCCATTGATCCGCTGCTTGGTGCAAAAGATGCCAAGACCAGCTTGCAGGAGTGGCTGCAGGCCCGCCGTTATACGTTACCGGCGTACACTATTCTCAGGCAGGACGGCGAATCGCCGGATCAGATTTTTGAAGTAAGTTGCTGCATTGCAGAGGCCAAATTGCTAACTAAAGGCGTGGGCACCAGCCGCCGCGCTGCTGAGCAATTGGCGGCTGAATCCGCTCTTGCCATTCTGAGGGAGCAGTTTCCAGGTAAGCATAAAAGCCCGGACAGCGCCCCGTTAAAAAGTAAACACGCTGCCAAACCGGCAGCAAAAGGTAAACGCGTATGAGCGAGATGGATATCCAAAACGAAGCTGTTGATTTTCGCTGCGGCTTTGTGGCCATTGTGGGCCGCCCTAATGTGGGTAAATCAACACTGTTGAATCAGCTGATTGGTCAGAAAATCAGTATTACTTCACGTAAAGCACAAACGACACGTCATCGTATTACGGGCGTACACAGCTCTGATACGGCCCAGTTTGTGTTTGTTGATACGCCAGGGTTTCAAACCAAGTATCAAAATGCGCTTAATCAGGCGATGAATCGCAGCGTCACCAGCACTTTGGCTGATGTTGATGTGATTTTATATGTGATTGAGGCGGGATATTTCAGCGCTGCGGACGAAGAAGTATTAAAACTATTGCCTGATAATCGCCCTGTGCTGTTAGTGCTCAATAAAATTGATGAGCTGAAAGATAAAAATGAAATGTTCCCGTTTATTGAAGCGATGAATGAGCGTTTTAAATTTCATGCGATTGTGCCTATTTCTGCGCAAAAAAATCTGAGTATTGATGTCTTGCTGAAAGTGGTTGAGCCACTTTTGCCAAAATCAGTGCCTCTGTACGATGTCGATCAGGTGACCGATCGTAATGAGCGCTTTTTAGCCGCTGAAATTATTCGTGAAAAGATTTTCCGCCTGATGGGCGAAGAATTACCGTACTCTATGACTGTTGAAATCGAAAAGTTTGAAGACGATGAAACCAGAGACGGACGTGAGTTGCGTCGCATCCATGCTGCTGTTTTGGTAGATCGTGACGGGCAAAAAGCCATGCTGATTGGTCAGAATGGTGAAAAGCTCAAACGCATCGCCACCGAAGCACGTCAGGATATGGAAAAACTCTTTGATGCCAAGGTGTTTCTGGAAGTCTGGGTTAAAGTGAAAAGTGGCTGGGCAGATGACACACGTCTTGTCCGTCAGTACGGCTACGAATAAGCACTGTGGCAAGACCTAAGCTACGCATTGATAATCAGGCGGCCTTTGTAATGCATCAGTACCCGTACAAAGAAACCAGCCGCCTGCTGGATGTGTTCAGCCGGGATCATGGCCGCATCATGATGGTGGCCCGGGGTGCCCAACGCCCCGGCTCACAACTTCGCAGTATTCTCCTTGGTTTTCAGCCGGTACTTTTATCCTGGTTTGGTGTGGGTGAGCTTAAAACGCTGCACTCGGCAGACTGGCAGGGTGGTATTCCGCAGCTGAGAGGCCTGCCCCTGCTTTGCGGCTTTTATCTCAACGAGCTGCTCTTGCGTCTTTTACCTCGTGACGAATCCCATCCTCTGCTGTTTGCCAGCTATTTTGAAGCGATTAGAGCGCTCTCGGTTTTGCCTGCTAGTGGCGCAGGCGTAGAGCCGGTATTGCGTGAATTTGAGCGTATCCTGCTGGATGAAATGGGCTATGGCGCAAACTGGCTGCATTGCATTGATCAGCCGCTTGAGGCCGGGCAGCGATACAGCTTTGATCCTACTGAAGGCATTGTTCCTGCACGGGCCAATTATCCGCAATACGACGGCAGTGCTTTAATGGCTTTTGCTGCGGGTGATTACATTGGGGCGGCAGCCCAGGGAAAATTATTAATGAGGCAGGCTTTTTCTGCGATTTTGGGTGATGCGCCTTTGCATACCCGCCAGCTATTGATTGATTTGCAAAAGCTATAAAAGTCAAAGCACTTGTCATTACACTCCCGCAGGTGTTGTTTTATATTCTGTTATCAATTGATGGTCATCAATATAATCAATTACCTATAGTCGAAAATTAAAGTTTAGAATATGTGTTTGCAATTAGCATTGCATGATAAATGCTCATGGCAAGTGAAAATAAATAATAAAGGCGGGTAAAGTTGTAAATAGATGGTATAAATAATTAAAATAAATGTAATCCTTGTCGAAGCAGGGGGAAGCTCAGTAAACTAAGCAGAGGCTATTACTTTTAAGAGCTAGCATGTATTCGTAAGTTTTCCTTGAGGGGAGTACGTGATGATTAGCATTTCACATGAAAATGATTATATTCAGACCGTGGTTTTTGGTGAATTTACCCTGCAGGATTATCGCGAATTTGAGCAGGCTGTTCTTTACCAGTCTCAATTTCACGGGCCGGTTGCTTTGTTATTTGATTTAAGTGAAATGCTGAGCTATACGCTTGACATGGCTTTGGAAGAAATTAAGTTTGTCCGTGAGCACGGGCAAATATTTCAGCGGGTTGCGGTTGTGAGCTCTGACCAGTGGGTGACGTGGTCAGCATGGATAAGCCGTCTGTTTACGGATGCAGAAATTGGCATGTTTACCGAAAGTGACGATGCTAAAACTTGGTTGATGGAAGAAACCGACCTCAATGGGGCGACTAATGCCTGACAGGCGATTTTATGCGTAATATTCTCTCTGCTATTTTTTCCAAAGATAAATCACCCTTTGTAAATGCGAAAGCAGCTACAGCGTGGTGCAAACGCCTGCAAGAAATTGATACTCAATCCCAGCAGTTAAAAATTCATGCTGCAGTTACTGCCTTTATCGGTGAAGGCAGGGTTGCAACGTTAGATGGACTGCAGGCTTTATTGTTGATTGATGATACGGCACAATCTTCATATGAAGCTGTTTGTTACCAATATATTGCTAATCCGCGGATGTCTAAAGACATCGAAAGCCGTTTATGGAAGCAAATTACCAGCTTTGCTGCGGATATGTCTTCGGTCTATCAGCTGTTTGTTCAGTCAGAAATTGAAGGCAGCAAAAAAGCTGAATTAGCTTTGTTAATGCCTAAAGTATTGGCACGCAGCCTGCATTATTTATCCATTCAGGCGAAATGGCATTATTTTCGTTTTGAAAAAGTCCCCCCCAAGTTGTGGACTCTTTCTCATCAGCTTTATCGTCTTTCTGAAATTGAAGGTTGTGACAGTAATCCTTTTCCTTTATATCCATCACATGCAAATGAAGTGACCTCATGCGCAGATGAATATATCCAGATGTTAATGCTTGGCTCTTTATCCAATAATAATTTATCAGTCAGGCAAATTGACTGGGTGGATCACTGGCTGAATCAGTGGTCTAAATTAATTCAATTGTCACGGAAATTCCAGGAAGGGCGTTATCATTTATGTGTGAATTTGCAGGCGGCTGAAGGCGTGCAAAAAATTCAGGCAGAAAGCGAGGGCGAGCCATTCAGATACTGGGGTTTGCATGATTTAATGCATGAATTAGAAGATACTTTGCGCCGGCTGGAAAATGGTGCTACGCCCCGTGATCTGGGTATGGGTAAGGAGTGCCCGGCACCACTTGCGGTTGAATTACTTAAACACCTTGATCTTTTCTGGCTGATGAGTATTCGTAATAGCGTGGTGCAAAGAAGTGAGCGTAAAAAGGTTGCAAAAATAGCCGATATTATTTCCGGGCTTGATTCAATTATTGCGCATGTGCGTTTGGATAACGATAAAAATACGCGCAGAAATGCGGGTGATGACCGCGGTAAAGTCGATTACGATGAAATCATGGATATGCGTCTTTATGGTTTTGTTTCTACCCGCACAAAAGAAAAGGGCGCACCTTCTAAAACGGTAGAGAATAAACCGCAGGACTGGCAGGTCTGGAATATTGAGAATGAAAGTGTGGGGGGCTATGGTGCCGTTGTTCATCTTTCAGAAAATGAATGGATCAGGCCGGGTTTATTATTGGCTAATCGCTTAGGGCGAAATGAGAATTGGCACTTAGGCGTGATTCGCCGTTTAAATCGCTTGGGGGATGATGAGGTTTATGTGGGTATTCAGTCGCTTGTGGCTACCCCTATCGCGGTTAGTTTATATCTGGAGAAAGAAGAGCGCCGCGAACACATTTCTTTAGCCGCAGATTCCACCCTGGGCGTGGCGGATTTGCCGCATGTGCGTACTGCACTTTATTTGCCGCATCAAATGGATGGCAAAAATGTGAATACGCTGATTTTGCATTCTGCTGATTATGGTACAGATAAAATTTATCGCGTTCAGGCGCGTGAACGGGTGTTTATGGTGCGCCTTGGCTCTGTGATTGAAAAGGGTGTAGATTGGATTTGGGTGACTGTATTTGTGATTAGCCAGGAATAAGCATTGATTTTTAATAAAAAAACAGCCAGAGAATTGAACTGCACCCCAAAAGTTGGACACCCGTCCATATTTTTGGGGTGTTTTTATGTCCAAGTACTCAACGCAATTCAAGCTCTCTGTCGTTCAGCAATATTTAACTGGCGAAGCGGGTATCAAA
>NZ_PDZG01000063.1 GCF_002735645.1 Iodobacter sp. BJB302 | reverse complement strand
ACATCCATTACTATAACCACGACCGAATCAAACTGAAGTTAAAAGGGCTGAGTCCTGTGCAATACAGAACCCAGCCCTTGAGCGCCTAGCTTTTATACTGTCCAACTAATTGGGGTCAGTTCATTTTTCAGAGGCCTTTTTATTTGAGCTGGCTTTTAATAAATAACGAGCTTAGTGCCTGCCTGAATTGATTTGGCGCCATTCCATTTTTTCAGATCGGCAGTGGCTACTTTGTAGCGTTTAGAAATTGACGCAAAGGTGTCGCCGCGTTTGGCGATATATTCACGGCCATCTTTGCCTGCAGCTACACTTTCAGGCCGGGCTGAGACACGTAAAATTTGGCCGATTTGCACTTGCGCATCGGCTGTTTTATTCATGGCCTGAAGTTGGATTACATTCATACCGTAGCGTTTTGCAATATTGTATGCCGTGTCGCCCTTGATGACGCGATGCTCCGCGCTCGCGAGTACGGGCGCATGAGGTTTATCATTGGCACCAGTATCAACGGGCTCAGCGGCACGATTGGCTGCTAAGGCAGTGAGGGTCTGCCGGTCAGAGACATCGAGACCGGTAATTTTAGGCACCAGAATCGTCTGGCCACGGGCGATGCGTTCACGGCCGCCGATATCATTGATTTCTTTCAGCTCACTTGCGGCAACGCCAAATGCGCTTGCCAGCTGTTCAAAAGACTCACCCTGTTTGGTCACATAGGGTTGCCAGTTAAGCAGGGGCTTATCGTAGTCAGCCAGATTTTTTTGGAAAGCAGCTACTTTGGCGACAGGTAATACCAATGAACGATCATCTTTATAAGCAATAACGGGGCGGATAAAACCCGGGTTGAGCCGCAGTAATTCTTCAACAGGGGTTTCGGCCAGCTCCGCAGCTACTTTTACATCCATATGTTTGCCAACAGTCAGGGTGGCAAAATAAGGCTTATTAGGCAGGGATTCCAGGGTAACGCCATAGGCGCCAGGATTAGCAATGATGTTCCGCACAGCCAGCAGCTTTGGCACATAGTTTCGTGTTTCGTCTGGCATGCGCAAATCAATGAACTGAGTGCCCAGATTGGCGGCTTCATTCTTTGCTACTGCCCGTGCCACTGCTGTCGGGCCCCAGTTATACGAAGCTAAGGCCAGCTGCCAGTCGCCAAACTGGCCGTAACTGCTGCTCAGGTAATCCAGGGCTGCGCTGGTGGCTGCAACAACATCACGGCGGCCGTCATACCACCATGTGCGCTCCAGGCCATAATCCTTACCGGTGGCAGGCATAAACTGCCACATACCCGCTGCTTTTACCGATGATTCTGCCTTGGGGTTAAAGGCGGATTCGATCATGGGTAAAAGCGCGATTTCCATAGGCATACCGCGTTTTTCAACTTCATTCACCACGTAATACAAATAGGGTGTGCCACGTTTGATGATTCGGTTCAGGTATTCAGGGCGGCTGGCGTAGTAGTTTTCCCATTTGCTGACTAATTGGTGGTCCAGCTCGGGGATGGTAAATCCTGTACGGACACGGGCCCACAGATCGGCGTATTCTGGGGCGCTGACCACATCAGAAAACAGCGCATCGATCGTACGATATGTGTCATCCTGAGGATCAAAATTGGGATTGTGCAGCTGATAATCCAGCTTGGCTGGGGCGTCAGTATCTGCGTAGGAACCCAAGGAACACAGACCTGAGATGAGACCAACGAGGATGCTTTGTTTCATGGGTACCTGCGCTAATAAATACAAATAATCGAGCGATGCTGCCGCTGCTGTCTAATCTTGTCAATCTGTTTATGCTTAATGGCAGATATTCCTTTGAAATCAACGGAAGTTATCTTTCCACTTGCGCAGCGCAGCAAAAATCTCTACTGCAGTTTCCGCATGGGGATTTTGCTGTTGGGCGGCGCGGATGACACTCTTTTGATTGCAGCGTAAATAGGGATTGCTGGCTTTTTCTTTAGCAATAGTGGAAGGCAGAGTGGAGAGTGCTTGCTGACGCAGTGCCGTGTCAGATTGTATCCGTTCGAGCAATGCCTGATTATCTGGTTCTACTGAAAGAGCGAACTTAAGATTGGCGAGTGTGTATTCATGGGTACAGCAAACAAGCGTGTGATCAGGAAGTGCTGCAAAGCGCTGCAGGGACGCATACATTTGCCCGGCAGTGCCTTCAAAAAGCCGTCCGCAGCCTGCGGCAAACAGCGTGTCGCCACAAAAGAGTGCATCGGCCCCCACATAGGCCAAATGATCCAAAGTGTGGCCAGGTACGGCCAGAACTTTAAAATCTGTACCAAGCTGGTGTAATGTTTCGCCTTCTTGCACCGGGTTGGAAACATTTTTGATTCCGGCAGGTCCGAATACAGGCATCTGGTAGTGAGACCAGAGTACAGGCAGGCCATCGATATGATCATGATGATGGTGAGTAATCAAAACCCCCGCCAGTTCTAAATGATTTTCTTTGAGATAATGAATCAAAGGCAGAGCATCGCCCGGGTCTACTGCAATGGCATGACGGCCTTCTTGCAAAACCCAGATATAATTGTCTTCGAAAATTGGCACGGCGCTGATGCGGATCATACAAGAATGCCTTTAAATGTTGATGCTCGATTGAACCACTTTGCGGATTGGCTCGCCACCCCATTAGGTCACTATCTGGCTAGTGCGGAGATGGATTGGTACGACCGTACTGTGACTGATATTTTTGGCTATAAGGCAGTGCAGCTTGAATTGCCTCAGCTCGATTGCCTGCGGGCAAATCGCATGGCGTGGCGTTTTCAGGCCGGGCAAACTGCGGGTGTGGCTTTGCGCTGCACGGGCGAAGCATTGCCTTTTGCTAATCAGAGCATCGATTTACTTGTTCTGCCCCATGTGCTGGATTTTGCGGCTAACCCTGAAGCCGTGTTAAGGGAGGCAGAGCGCGTATTAATGCCAGAAGGGCGGCTATTGATCACGGGTTTTAATCCGTGGAGCCTGTGGGGTTTGCGCCGCTTAAGAAATGGCGCTCATCCTGCGCCCTGGCGTGGCAATTTTGTATCTTTGCCCAGACTGAAAGATTGGTTAGCCTTGCTGGGTTTTGAAACCATGCGGGGTGAATTTCTTTGTTATGGTTTGCCGGTGCAAAGAGAGAAATGGCTGTCCAGAAGCAGGTTTCTGGAGGATGCGGGGGATAGGTGGTGGCCCGCAGCCGGGGGGGTATATTGCCTGGATGTCGTGAAACGAGTGCATGGCATGCGCTTGATTGGCCCCAAATGGCGCACGGCACCTGTCGTTACGGGCGCTGCGGTGGCAGGTGTAGATAAAAGACATGTACTAAAAAGAGATTTGCAAGGCAGTGATCCCCTGATGAAGTGATTTAAGTTTTATTATGCGGGCTGGGCTGATCGCAGCGACGTGCGGTATCACTCATTTCTTGTAAGGTTTTAAGGCCATCTGCCCGGTTTTTGATGGGCAGTTTAATTTCATGGCCGCTTCCCAGATTGCCGCCGCCAAATGCGATGCGCAGCTCTTCATCGGTAATCTCTATGGTTTGCACTACGGTGAGATTGATAAATCGTTTGGTTTCGCTGCCCGGCACAGGCCATGGGCAAAAGGGCGCAGCAAAGACGCTGTTGCTTAATAGGGCCGTTATCATTAATAGTCGTTTCATACTGCGATTTTCCAGGATAAAAGAATGAATAAAGTAGTGATTTACACCGATGGTGCGTGTAAAGGCAATCCCGGTCCCGGAGGTTGGGGCGCTTGGTTACAGTATGGCGATAAACAAAAAGAATTGTGCGGGGGTGAGCTGGATACCACCAATAATCGCATGGAGCTGATGGGGGTGATTAAAGCGCTGGGTATTTTAAACCGCCCTTGTGACGTGGTGATCTGGACCGACTCGCAGTACGTTAAAAATGGCATCAGCACATGGATTCATGGCTGGAAGAAAAACGGCTGGAAAACGGCAGCGAAACAGCCGGTTAAAAACGCCGATTTATGGCGTGAGCTGGATGCGGCACAGGCTCAGCATCAGATTGAATGGTGCTGGGTAAAAGGCCACGCCGGGCACGAGGGTAATGAGCGTGCCGATCAACTGGCAAATAAAGGCGTAGAAATTGCGCAGGGACGTGGCTGATGCGGCAAATTATTCTTGATACCGAAACAACCGGTCTGCGGGTTGAAGACGGTAACCGTATTCTGGAAATTGCTGCGGTAGAAATGATAGACCGGCGCTTATCGTCGCCAGACCGGCATTTCCACTGTTATATCAATCCGGGCCGGGACAGTGAAGAAGGCGCTTTGAATGTGCACGGCTTAACAACAGAGTTTTTGTCTGATAAGCCTAAATTTGCGCAGATTGCTGATGAGTTTCTTGATTTTGTAGCCGGTGCCGAAATCATTATTCATAACGCTCCCTTCGATGTGGGCTATCTGAATATGGAGCTGGGTAAAATTGGCCGTGGTAAGTTTACTGATCATGTGGCCAATGTGATTGATACGCTGGTCATGGCCAAAGATCAGCGGCCGGGCAAGCGTAATAATCTGGATGCACTGTGCGATTTCTTTGATATCGACCGCAGTAATCGTACGCTGCACGGCGCATTAATCGACTGCGAGCTGTTATCTGAAGTTTATCTGGGGCTGACCCGCGGTCAGGATAGCCTGCTGATTGATTTTGACCCTTACGCTGGTAACGATGCGGCTTTAGCTTTTGCTAAAAGTAATCGAAAACCACTGCGCATTATTAAGGCAACACCAGAAGAGCGGGCAGAGCATGAAGCTTATCTGGCAGTGTTAGATAAAAGTGTGAAGGGCGAGTGCCTGTGGCGGCAGATGGAAAAAGGCGCATGAAGCATATCGCACTGATTCCTGCTGCGGGTAGCGGCTCACGGATGGCATCGCTTACGCCGAAACAATATCTTGATCTGTCGGGTAAGCCGCTGATCTGGCACACCCTGTCTGCCCTGGCTAGGGTGGCCGAGCTGGATCGTATTGTGGTGGTCATCTCGCCGGAAGATGAATGGTGGGATAGCTTTGATTGGAGCGGGTTCGCTCGTCTGGAAGTGCTGCGCTGCGGCGGGGCCAGCCGTGCTGAATCAGTGCTTAATGGTTTGTACGCTGTGCAGGCTGCGGTGGATGACTGGGTTTTGGTGCACGATGCGGCCCGGCCCTGCCTTGATCCTGTTTTAGTCAGCCAAATGATAGCCGCGCTCTCCGGTCACCCCGTAGGCGGTATTCTAGCTGTGCCTGTGGCGGACACCTTAAAGCTGGCACAGGCTGACCAGCATATTGCTCATACCCACCCAAGAGACGGCCTGTGGCAGGCCCAAACGCCGCAGATGTTTCGTGTAGCGCAGCTGGCCCATGCTCTGGCCACAGGAATGGGGCCGGATATTACCGATGAAGCCAGCGCGCTGGAGAAACTCGGTTTGCAGCCCCAGTTAATCATGGGCAGCCCGTGGAATTTAAAAGTCACTTACCCACAAGATTTACGCCTTGCTGCGCTGATTCTGGCAGCAGGCCAACAGGATTAATCCGCCGTCAAAGCTTGACGTGCAGGCTGTTCGTAACGGGCTGCCTGCGGAGTTAAAAGCCACTTACCCATACGTGATGCCTCGCTGCTTAAATTATGGCAGCAGGGCGATAGGATAAATCAATGAGAATAGGACAAGGCTGGGACGTACATCGTCTGGTAGAAGGTCGCAAATTAATTTTGGGCGGGGTGGATATTCCTTTTGACAAGGGTTTACTTGGCCATTCGGATGCGGATGCGCTGTTGCATGCCATTACCGATGCTGTATTGGGTGGGGCAGGGCTGGGAGATATTGGCCGGCATTTCCCTGATACCGCGCTGGAGTTTAAAGGTGCGGATAGCCGGGTATTACTGCGTGAAGCGGTACGGCGGGTGCGCGAGGCAGGCTGGCAGGTGAGTAATGTGGATGCCTCTATCCTGATCCAGCAGCCGAAAATGGCACCGCATATTCCTGCCATGATCGCCAATATTGCTGCCGATTTGGGGGTGGATATACAGGCTGTAAATGTAAAAGCGAAAACCTATGAAAAACTGGGGCCTGTTGGTGCCTCTGAGGCAGTAGAGGCACAGGCGGTGTGTTTATTGGTCCGTTTATGAGCCGTGCGTATTGCGTGACTGGAACCTTGTTTGTTCAGCTTGCTGAAAGTGTTTAACTTTCAGCGTGTTTGCCTGAGAAAAACTATATTTAGATTGAGAGTCTCTTTGTTGGTTGGCGAATTCTCGCTATTGAATGCACTCAATTCAAATAAGGCCGGCTATGTTCGCAAGGCGTTACTGTTTTCTCCTTGGTTTGCTCTTTGCTCGCTCGGCCGCTGCGGTCATATTGATAGGCGCTGAGGTGCCTCCTTTTGTGTTGAGCACAGCAGGGGGCAGTGGTCTGGCTGTAGAAATTTTGCAAGAAGCCGCTAGGCGTCTCAATGAGCCGACGGCTGTGCAGGTGATGCCTTTTGCACGCGCATTGGCCGTAACCAAGCAGGGAGTGGATATTCTGCTCGCTCCACCTGGCCGGGTGGCTTCTCGTGAGAGTAGTTATCAGTGGGTGGCCCCGCTAGTGGATGAAGTCTTTGTTTTGATCAGTAGTAAGCAATTCCAGCCCAAGCCCTTAGTGCGTAATCAGCTAGAGAGTTTGACGATTGGTGTGATGCGTAATTCTGTAGGAGAAGGGCTGGCTGCAGGGCTGTTCATCAATAGTATTGAAGTGGTGCCGATGGAAGTCACTAATGCAAAAAAACTTGCAACAGGGAGAATTGGGGCTTGGGTCGCGTCATGGAATACTGCCCTTCACGCTCAGCGGGAGGCTGGTCTGGATGTGCAGGATTTAGTTCGCGGTGAGGTTCTGATGCGTACAACCCTGTACGTTGCTGCTTCTTTGAAAATGTCACCGCAGAATGTGCAGCGCTGGCGCGTGGTACTAGAAAAAATGCGCAAAGATGGCAGTATTGAGGCCATCGAAAAGAAGTACAACTATCAATCCCCCTGAAATAGTTGATTGTCGAGTGTGAGGATTTTGAATCCCTTTTCATCCCATCTTAAATAGCCGCCTTTTCCGTGATACCAATCGGGCAAGACCCAGCGTTCTCCCTGCTCGCAGCTATGCTGGGCCGGACGATGAGTGTGGCCATGAATCAGGGTTTGCACCTGATATTGGGCCATGATTCGGCTTATGGCTTGCGTATTAACATCCATCACTTCGCTGCGTTTCATTTGATTGGATGCTTTAGAGCGCAGGCGAAGTTTGTCGACTTGCTCTTGGCGCCAGCTTCGGGGCAGGGCTAGAAACAAAGCTTGAATAATGGGGGAGCGAACAATGCGGCGAAAACGCTGATAAGCCAGATCATCGGTGCATAGTGCATCGCCGTGGGTAATTAAGAGCGTTTTACCAGCATGAGTGATCAGGCTGGGGTCAGGCAGAATAATGAGCTTGGCCGCTGAAGCAAAGCGCGTGCCCGGTAAGAAATCACGGTTGCCTGCCAAAAAGAAAATCTTAACGCCTTGCCCGGCCAGCTGTGCGATCGCATGCACAATTTCTGCATTAAATGCTTCGTCTAAGCTATCGTCCCCAATCCAGAACTCAAATAAGTCTCCCAAAATATACAAGGCGCTGGCTGTGCGTGCTGGCCCTTGTAAAAAAGTGTGAAAAGCCGCTGTCGTTGCCGGATCGTTTGGGGAAAGATGAAGGTCTGAGATAAATAAAATGGGAGATGGCATTCAATTGGCTGGGGTAAGGTATTGAGAGGTGCCAGCGAAGGCTGGCACCTGAAATCATTAAGCTAAAACTTCAGCCTTAATGATCATTACGTCTTCTTTAGGCACATCCTGGTGAAAGCCTTTGCTGCCGGTTTTTACGGCTTTCAGCTGATCAACCACTTCTTTACCTTCGATAACCTTGGCAAAAACGCAGTAGCCAAAACCCTGAGCTGTTGGGCTTTGGTAGTTCAGGAAGTCGTTATTAGCTACGTTAATAAAGAATTGTGAAGACGCTGAATGCGGGTCTGGAGTACGCGCCATTGCTAAAGTGTAGGCGTCGTTTTTCAAGCCATTGGCTGCTTCGTTTTTAATCGGAGCACGGCCTTCTTTCTTTTCGTCCATGCCTGGCGCAAAACCACCGCCCTGCACCATAAATCCATTGATGATGCGATGGAAAATTGTGCCGTCGTAATGACCTTCTTCAACATATTGCAAGAAATTAGCGACGGTAATCGGTGCTTTTTCTTCGTTGAGTTCAACGATGATATCGCCAAAAGTAGTGGTGAGTTTTACCTTGCTCATGATGTTTCCTTTTAAAAAATGTTATTTGCCTGACTTTTTGCCAAGCTCGCGGGCTGATTGAATGGTAATGGTATTTACTGGCACATCGCCAGGTGCTGTCGGGCTGATACTGATTTGATCGACTACCGGCATGCCAGAAATCACTTTGCCAAATACGGTGTAACCAAAGCCATCACGGCTTGGGTAGTTCAGAAAGTCGTTGTTTTTTGAATTAATAAAAAACTGCGCGGTGGCCGAATCCGGATCCGCTGTTCTGGCCATGGCAATGGTGCCGCGGTCGTTTTTTAAGCCTTTTTCAAAAGCGATTTTGGCTTCATTCTTAACAGGCTGGCGAGTTGGTTTTTCGGCCATTTTCTCGTCCATGCCTCCGCCCTGAATCATAAAATCACGAATCACACGGTGAAAAATAGTGCCGTCGTATTGTTTGTCTTTAACATATTGCAAAAAATTTGCCACAGTTAGTGGGGCTTTTTCTGGATAAAGCTCAATCACCACTTTGCCTTTAGATGTGGTCAATTCAACCTGCGGATTGGCTGCAAATGCACTCAGGCTGGCCAGAACAAGGCTTGCTGCAACAACAAGACGTTTCATCGTGTTTTTCCAAAGATGTGATTAGAGGGCGAAATTCCGCGCAATTATAGCACGCGGTAACTGCGCCCGTTACATGGCTCAAATCCAGTACTGGCAATGGTTTACCCCGCAATTGTCATGGTTTTACTGCATTTATGGGGTAAAATCGCTGCATTCTATGGATTGAGACCCTCATGCTGAAACTCCCTTCTCTGGACCAGTTTATTTCTGAGTTTGATACCGTTTTACGCACACTTGCAGCCTCTGCACAAAGCGTACGTCCTCATCCTGATGCAGCTGTTGCAGATATTGAAATGAGTGCGGCAGAAAAGCAGCATGCGGCAGGTCTGATGCGGGTGAATCATTGTGGTGAGGTGTGTGCTCAGGCTTTATATCAGGGCCAGGCTTTAACGGCGCGTGATCCGGCTACCCGCGATGCTTTGCGTGAAGCGGCGCATGAAGAAGTTGAGCACCTAGCATGGACAGAAGCGCGCATTGCTGATTTAGGCAGTCATAAAAGCCTGCTGAACCCGCTTTGGTACGCAGGCTCTCTGGCCATTGGCGTCACCGCGGGGGTGATTGGGGATAAGTGGAATTTAGGCTTTCTGGCAGAGACCGAGCGCCAGGTTGCAGATCATTTGCAATCTCATCTGCGCGAATTGCCCGGGCAGGATGCAAAAAGCAGGGCCATTGTTGCACAGATGCATATTGACGAAACCCATCATGCAGAAAAAGCAGAAGAATTAGGAGCTGCACCTTTGCCGATCCCCATTGTTAAGGCCATGAAACTCAGCTCAATTGTGATGACTTCACTTTCTTACCGGCTCTAAAAATTGAGCTAAATCAGAGCAAATTAAAATAGGGTGTATGACGAGTAAATAGTTTACAGATTTGCGCTTAGGCTTACAGATATAACGCTGATTAACGATTTACGTTATTTTGCTCTGGGGCCTCCTATGTCTGAAATGAACTCACCACAACAGATTGTTGATTATGTTGACCACGCTGCGCTTGATAAAGCTGCGCTGCCTTTTTCCCGTTTAATTGTGATGGCGATGCTGGGCGGTGCATTTATCGGCCTGGGGGGCTTATTAGCGATTGTGGTGACCGGTGGCTCTGCAGAATTACTGGCAAGTAATCCCGGGCTGGCAAAGTTCTTGTTCGGGGCGCTTTTCCCCCTGGGCTTTATTGCTGTGGTGCTGACAGGGGCCGATTTATTTACTTCAAACTGCGCAACCCAGGTTGTTTCGCTGTGGAGAAAAAAACTTCAGCCTGCGCAGGTGCTTCGCGTATGGAGTGTTTCATATTCAGGTAATTTTATCGGTGCTTGTTTAGCAGCCTGGGCGTTTACCCATATGACTCAGCTTTTCCCTGCGGGGCAGCCGTGCACTCAGTACCTGCTCAGCGTGGCGGAGCACAAGCTGGCAAATCCCTTTATGGTGAGTTTTATGCGCGGGGTGCTGGCTAATCTTCTGGTTTGTATTGCAACATGGCAAGGTTATTCTGCTAAAGATACGCTGGGCAGAATGTTGGGGATCTGGTTCCCTGTAATGGCGTTTGTTGCGCTGGGCATGGAGCACAGTATTGCCAATATGTTTTTTATTCCGGCCGCAATGCTGGCGGGACTGGATATTACCTGGGCGCACTTTTTTACGGCTAACTTATTGCCGGTCACACTGGGTAATTTAGTGGGCGGAGCCCTTTTTGTGGGGCTGCCGTATGCCTTTTTATATACCAGACCACAAAAAAATACAGCAGCTGCAAAAAAAATCTGAAATTAAAATTTTTTGTAAAAAACGCGCCAGTGGCGCGTTTTTTATTGGGCTTCAATCACCACAAAGTCATGGGTAATAATTGCGCTTTTTGCCAGCATGATCGATGCAGAACAATACTTTTCCGCTGATAATTTGATTGCCCGCTCCACCTGTTCGGTTTTCAAATCTTTGCCTGTTACGGTGTAGTGCAAGTGAATTTTGGTGAAAACTTTAGGTTCAGTATCTGCACGTTCTGCATCAACGTCTACAACGCAGTCCCTGACGTCTGCACGGCCTTTTTTGAGAATATGGATAACATCATAAGCCGAGCAGCCTGCCGTGCCCATGAGCACCATTTCCATCGGTCTGGGCCCCAGATTGCGGCCACCACCTTCTGGAGGGCCATCCATAAGCACCGCATGGCCTGATTCTGACTGTGCCAGAAAACTCACTTCTTCTACCCATTTAACGCGCACTTTCATATTGTTTTCCCTGTGTTTGCCGGGGGATTTATCCCCGATTTACCGCCCCGGCAGCATGCCGAACATCGCGCCTGATATTTTGCATCGCAAAATATGTCTTGTCATGCTTTCTGTCTCACGTAATAATGGGCCTAACATCAGAGTGTTTTTTACTTTGTTGTTGTCTCCTCCATCCTCCTTTTTGGTGGGATTTCACGCAATCCAGATGGGTTGCGTTTTTTTTAGACTAGGCTCATTTTTGAAATGGGTAGTCACTAGATTTGACAAGTAAATGCGGGTACAGATATAATCCGCGACTTTCTCAAAATCGTAACGTGGAAGAGCAGTCATGAAAACCTTTTCTGCCAAACCGCACGAAGTTAAGCGCGAGTGGTTCGTTGTTGATGCTACCGATATGGTTCTCGGTCGTCTCGCGGCTGAAGTCGCTAAACGTCTGCGTGGCAAGCACAAAGCTGAGTACACCCCTCACGTAGACTGTGGTGACCACATCGTGGTGGTGAACGCAGACAAGATCCGCGTAACCGGCAACAAAGCAACAGATAAAATTTACTACCGCCACACTGGTCACCCAGGTGGTATTTACCAGCGCACCTTTTCCGAGATGCAAGAAAAATTCCCGGGACGCGTGCTAGAAATGGCTGTTAAGGGCATGCTTCCAAAGGGTCCTCTCGGCTACGCTATGATCAAAAAGATGAAGGTTTATGCAGGTAGCGAACATCCGCACACCGCGCAACAGCCTAAAACCTTTTCTATCTAAGCGTTAACGCGTTTTCTACTAAGGAATTTGTATCATGGTAGGTAAATACTATTACGGTACCGGCCGTCGCAAGAGCGCAGTTGCTCGTGTGTTCGTAGCCAAAGGTAGCGGCAATATCATAGTCAACGGCAAGCCGGTTGATTCTTACTTTCCTCGCGAAACTAGTCGCATGGTCGTTCGCCAGCCTCTGGAACTGACCGCAAACCTCGAATCCTTCGACATTATGGTTAATGTTGTTGGTGGTGGTGAAACCGGCCAGGCCGGTGCGATTCGTCACGGTGTAACTCGTGCTCTGATTGAATTTGATGCAGCTCTTAAAGGCAGCCTCAAAGCAGCAGGTCTTGTTACTCGCGATGCTCGTGAAGTTGAACGTAAGAAAGTGGGTCTGCACGGCGCTCGTCGTCGCAAACAGTTCTCCAAGCGTTAATTCGCTGGAACTGCTTTCTACAAAAGCCACCCTCGGGTGGCTTTTGTGTTTTCTGCTTTGTATAAAATCTGTTTTAAAACAAAATGACTTACAAAATTTGACGCAGACTGGGGTTTACCGCATATTCCCTTGAAATGAGCGGGTATATGCAGCCCTTTTTGTTTTAACATTCGATATCGCTAATTCAAAAGAGACAACAGAGCATGATCAAAGTAGGGATTGTTGGTGGTACGGGGTATACCGGCGTAGAGCTGCTACGCTTGCTGGCCCGTCATTCTGGTGTGAAATTACAAGCCGTGACTTCCCGAAAAGAAGCGGGCATGAAAGTGGCCGAAATGTACCCAAGCTTGCGAGGCTGGGTAGATTTGGCTTTCTCTACACCCGAAGAAGCCCGTCTTACTGAATGCGATGTGGTGTTTTTTGCGACCCCCAATGGCATTGCGATGCAACAAGCTCGTGAGCTGTTAAATGCCGGGGTCAAAGTGATTGATCTGGCTGCGGATTACCGCATTAAAGATATCGCAGAATGGTCTAAATGGTATGGCATGCAACATGCCTCGCCGGAGCTGGTTGAAGAAGCCGTGTATGGCTTGCCGGAAATTAATCGTGCTGCAATTAAAGGGGCTCGTTTAATTGCAAACCCAGGCTGCTACCCTACTGCAGTGCAACTTGGCTTTTTGCCTTTGATTGAAGCGGGTGTGATTGATACCGCCAGCCTGATTGCCGATTGTAAATCGGGCGTTTCTGGTGCCGGGCGTAAAGCCGAATTGGGCGCTTTATTTTCCGAAGCGGCTGATAATTTCAAAGCATACGGAGTGGCAGGTCACCGGCATTTGCCAGAAATTCGTCAGGGCCTGGCACGCGCAGCTGGCGCTCCTGTTGGCTTAACTTTTGTACCTCACCTTACACCGCTAATCCGCGGCATCCATGCCACGCTCTATGCAAGAATAACTAAAGATGTTGATCTGCAGGCGTTGTTTGAGCAGCGTTATAAGAGTGAGCAATTTGTTGATGTGTTGCCTGCTGGCTCACATCCGGAAACCCGCTCCGTTCGCGGTGCCAATGTATGCCGGATTGCGGTGCATCGTCCGCAAGGCGGCGACACGGTGGTGATCTTATCGGCCATTGATAATCTGGTCAAAGGTGCGGCTGGGCAAGCTGTACAAAATATGAATATCCTCTTCGATTTGCCTGAAGGCACCGGCCTCGACATTGTGCCTTTGCTGCCTTAAATGCCTATTAAACGTTTTTATCGTTTGCAACGTGCGCGGCTAATGGCTGCGCCTTTGTCATTGCAGCCTGTGATTGGCTGGCGGGGACGATTGCTGCGTATTGCTGCCTTATTTTGTATGGCGATGAGTTTTTTAGGTCTTGGCGCCTATGTGGGTTATCAATACGCTTTAAATCGTAATGCAGTGTATCTGGCAGAAAAAATGCAGCGCCTCGCAAGCCAGACTGAGCAATTAGGCGCGGGCCAGGCGAAACTGCAACTGCTGGAGCAGCAAATTAAAGTGGGCCAGGGCGAGCGTGATGGTTTGGTTCAGGCCTTAAGCACGGCGCAGAGCGAGTTGGCTGCAAAGCAGGAGGCCCTGTCATTTTTTGAGTCTTTATTACAAAGCAATGATCGCAATCGGGCCGTAAGCTTTAGTGCTTGCGAGTTGCAATCAGTGGGCGGCGGGCATTGGCGCTATCGCTTGCTGCTGGTGCAGGGGACTGACCGCAGTACAGAGTTTGCCGGGCGTTTACAGGCCAGCGTGCAATATCAGGAACACGGCAAACGTCAAAATATGCAGATCGAACCCTTGCAGGTGAAATTTAGCCATTATTTGCGGCAGGAAGGCGAGCTGACACTGCCCGCAGGTGCTTTGCCCCAATTATTTGAAGCGCGTATTTTTACGGATAACAATAAGCAGGCGGTTGCCAGCTGTCAGAAAAAGGGAGGATGAACGTGTTTAAAAGCAAAAAAGGTTCAACCAAGATTGATAGCCTGATTGGGCAAGGTACGACGGTGCGGGGCGATATTAGTTTTGCAGGCGGTTTAAGAATTGATGGTACGGTGATTGGCCGGGTTTCAGCCAGCGATCCTAAAAGTGGTACTTTGGTCATCAGTGAAAAAGCACGCATTGAAGGCAGCGTACAATGCTCTCATCTGATTCATAACGGCGAGATTATTGGCCCGATCGAAGTGGCTCAATATGTTGAACTGCAAACCAAGGCCCGCATTAAGGGCGATTTGAGTTATAAAACACTAGAAATGCATGCCGGGGCAATGATTCAGGGCAAGCTGCTGCATTTAAGCAATGGCAAGCAGGAAGAAATTGATCCGGCCAGTGTAGCGACAGTAGAAGATTGACCGTTGCAGCTGCCGAATATTGACCGCTGCGGCTTGCGCGGTGGATAATACCTTATCCTTTTAGTCAACTATTTTTGGAGTGTCCCATGAACACTGTGACCGACATGCCAACCCCCTTTGTTTTCACTGATTCTGCTGCGGAAAAAGTCCGTGATTTAATTATCGAAGAAGGCAATCCGGATCTGAAACTTCGTGTGTTTGTAACCGGCGGCGGCTGTTCTGGCTTCCAGTATGGTTTTACATTTGACGAAATCATGAATGAAGACGATACCCCGGTTGAAAAAAACGGTGTCACCTTACTGGTTGATCCGATGAGCTACCAATATCTGGTGGGGGCCGAGATCGATTACGTTGAAAGCCTTGAAGGCTCACAGTTCACCATCAAGAACCCAAATGCATCGACTACTTGCGGTTGTGGCTCTTCATTCTCAGTGTAAGTTCTTTAGCGCCATCACAGAAAAGGAAGCTTGCTTCCTTTTTTTTCGTCTGAATAAGCTGTATTCAGGCGGCCAGGCTTTCAATTTGCTCTGTATTAAATACATCTTAAGTAATATTGGTACTGGTGTAGTTTCGTACTCCTGACTGATAATGAACTTACTCAACGCTGGGGGTAAGGCATGTTTGAATCTGCACAGTTAGGTCATAAAGTAGATAAAGCCGTTTATAAAGAGCAGGAGCCTTTATTGCGTGAGGCCTTGCTGGCCGTGCAATACCAATTAAAAGAGCTGGCTGATTTTCCTGTGGTGATTCTATTGGGTGGCGTACCCACTGCGGGTAAGGCAGAAACGGCTAATTTACTCTTGGAGTGGCTGGATCCAAGGCTGATAGAAAGCCATGCCTTTGGATTAAAAAGCGATGAAGAGCAGGCCAGGCCCGCTATGTGGCGTTTCTGGCGGGCACTTCCTCCCAAAGGCAAAATTGCGCTGATGTTTGGGGGATGGTATGCAGGCCCTATGTGGGATTACTTGCAAGGCGGCTACGCGGATCGCTTTGAGCATGAAGTAGAGCGCATTGCGCGTTTTGAAAAGATGCTCTCTGATGAAGGCGTATTGCTGCTGAAGTTTTGGCTGCACCTGCCCAAGGATGAGCTAAAAAAACGCATTAAGAAGCTGGAGGCTGATGATCGCACCGCCTGGCGGGTGACTGATCAGGATAAGCAATTTTTGAAATATTACGATCAGATTATGGAAGCGCAGCTCGCCATGGTGATGCGCTCAAATCTGGCAGATTCACCTTGGCGGGTGATCGAAGGGACGGATGCAAATTATCGCTCGCTCACAGTAGGCAAACAGATTGAAGAAGCAATTAAGCACCATCTGGAGCGTGGCACTTCAACGCATAGGCGAATCGAAGCCGCACCATTGCTCCCTTCGATTGATGGATTGCGCCTCTTGGATAAATTGCAGTTAGACAGCAATTTAAGCAAGGCAGATTACTCAGTTAAGCTTGAAGAATTACAAGGCCGGCTTAATTTGCTGACCCGCCACCCTAAATTTAAAGAGATGTCGGTTTCTTTGGTATTTGAGGGAATGGATGCAGCAGGCAAGGGAGGCAGTATCCGGCGGATTACCGCAGCACTGGATGCCCGTCAGTACCGGGTGGTTCCTATTGCCGCGCCAACAGAAGAAGAGCGCGCTCAGCCCTACCTCTGGCGTTTTTGGCGGCATGTTCCCCAGCATGGGCGGATGACGATTTTTGATCGTTCATGGTATGGCCGTGTCTTAGTTGAGCGGGTAGAGGGGTTTGCGCCGCGTGCAGACTGGATGCGTGCCTATAACGAAATCAACGATTTTGAAGCAGAATTAGATGCCGCTAACAGCATCGTATTAAAGTTTTGGCTGGCCATTAGCAAGGAAGAGCAATTAAGGCGTTTTGAAGAACGCGAGCAAACTGAATTTAAGCGTTTTAAAATCACCGATGAAGACTGGCGTAACCGCGATAAATGGGATGAATATATTGTGGCCGCCAGCGATATGATTGATCGCACCAATACACTGCATGCGCCCTGGCATATGATAGGCGCAAATAATAAATACCAGGCCAGAATCAGCATCTTAGAAAAACTCTGTGAGGCTTTAGAGTCTCGTTTACAAAGCAAGGAAAAGAAAAAATGACTTTAATTATAGATTCAGTTTTAAATCACAAAGCTCAGGCGCAATTATTTACTGAAGCACGTACGCATAATGCCTGGCAGGATCGTGATGTAAGTGATGAGTTACTTCATCAGCTTTATGATTTATTAAAATGGGCACCTACATCCGCAAATGCGGCACCTGCACGATTTGTTTTTGTTAAATCTGCAGCGGCCAAGGCCAAATTATTGCCTGCCCTGAGTGAAGGTAATATTGAAAAAACCATGAGCGCTCCGGTGACGGTGATTGTGGCTCATGATTTAGAGTTTTATGAGCAATTGCCTGTGTTATTTCCACAAGCAGATGCAAAAAGCTGGTTTGCTGGTAATGAAGCCGCCATTAATAGCACAGTACAAAGAAATGGCAGTTTGCAAGGTGCTTATTTAATTATGGCGGCACGCACATTAGGCTTAGACTGCGGGCCAATGTCTGGTTTTGATCAGGGCAAAGTAGATGAGGCTTTTTTTGCCGGCAGCCAATGGCGTTCTAATTTCTTGATTAATTTGGGTTATGGCGATACAACTCAGCTTCATCCAAGAAACCCCCGCCTCGATTTTGCACAAGCTTGCCGGATTGAATAATCGCTTTTGAAAAACCACTGCAAATAAGCCGCGTTGATGAATCAGGTGCTTCGCGGCTTTATTATGCTGTGCATTTTTAAGTTTGTGTTTCTCTCTGTAATGGGTAATTCAGGAAAATAATGGCGGAATGGAGTGTTTGGAAGGCGTTGGAGCAGGTTCGGCAAAAAAAGCGCGAGCTTGATCCTTTGTTTGCCCGTGCAGGGATTGCCCCTGAGCTGGCAACCATTGCCAATCGGATTTGTCTGGATTTAAAACGCTCACCGCCTACTTTGCCCCTGCTGACCGGAGATAAAACGCGCGATGCTGAAGCCATGGGCATGTATTACGAAGGCTATGCCCGCCAGTATGAAGAGGCGTTTTATAAAGCAGAAAATTTACTTCGGTTTACATGGGTTCCTGAAGCCGCACCAATTGCTGCCTTGGTTTCTGCTGAAATTCTTCGCTTACGTGATCAGCTTAAAAATGAGCAAGGAAAAACGCCGGACTTCACAGATTTAGAAGCTTTGCTGTTTAACTATGTGCGCCTTGATCACCCTTCATTAGCGCTGCCCCCTGATTTGCTGTCTAACCGCCGCCGCGAGCTGACGGATGTGGCGGGTTATCCGCTGCTGGTTCAGCATGCACACAGCGAAATGCAAAATGACAGCGTGCCGCCCTTGCTGAGCGAAGAATTTAAAACGCAGCTCAGCGAGCATTTACAGCGTTATCTGGCTTCGCCCTGGCTGCATTGCCCCCTGATTACTCAGTGGTATGTCACCCTGGCCCTGGATACCGGCCTCGCACGGAAAAAACATGATGCATTGGATGATCAGCTTACCGCATCGTTACTGAAGCGCCGCTGGCCCTCTTTATCAAACTGGATGCCTCAATTCGAATTTGCCGATCAGTGCTGGTATATCTCTTTATCTCTGCTGGCGCTGGTAAGCCTGTTTATGGAGTGGTGGTGGCTTGCGGCACCTATGGTGATTTGGCTGCATTTGTCTTTGGGTGCGCACCGGCGGGAAAGAAAAGAAATTGAAGACCGGCGTGCTTATTTATTAGGCCAGGCCCAGATGCTAAAAAGAACCCGTGACCGTTTTGGAGTAGGGCATATTTCTTTAGAGAAGCTGGCTTTCCAGCTGCGGCATTGGGATGAGAAGGGCGAGTATTTCGAGCCTCAGCTTTTTGATCTGCTTGCTTTGCATCAGCATCAGGAATAAAGCCATAGGTTCTGTGCCGGGCACGCCTTACATCAGCATGAGCGATTGTGGTGCTGACAATCTTATAGAACGATCGTACAATAACGGTACAGATTCTTCTTGGATTACACCGTGTACGCCCAGCGCAAGATCATCCATATTGATTGCGATTGCTTTTACGCAGCAGTTGAAATGCGCGATCAGCCTGCGCTGCGTAATGTGCCTTTGGCGATTGGCGGAGAGGCTGACCGGCGCGGTGTGATCGCCACCTGTAATTACCCGGCACGCAAGTTTGGCGTGCACTCGGCGATGTCTACTTATCGCGCACAGCAAATGTGCCCCCAGCTCGTTTTACTTCCCCCTGATTTCCCCCGTTACCGCGCTGCATCACAGGCGATGCGCGCTATTTTTGCCGATTACACCGACAATATTGAGCCTCTGTCGCTTGATGAAGCTTATTTAGATGTCACTGGCCTGCCGCATTGTCAGGGCAGCGCTTCACGCATGGCGCAGGAAATCAGGGAGCGTATCGCTGCAGAAGTCGGCATTACCGCCAGCGCGGGCATTGCCCCCAATAAGCTATTAGCCAAAATTGCCAGTGACTGGCATAAGCCGAACGGGCAGTTTGTGATTCGCCCGCAGGATATCGATGCCTTTATGCCTAGCTTGCCGCTTAAAAAGCTTTGGGGGGTAGGTAAAGTGACTGCTGCCCGTCTGGCAAGGCAGGGGGCGCATTGTTGCGCTGATTTGCAGGGCTGGCCATTGGAGCGGTTACTGCGTGAGTTCGGCAAATTTGGCAGCCAGTTATTCGAGCAATGCCGGGGAATAGATTTACGGCCTGTGGCTTGCGATGAGCGGCGAAAATCATTATCGGTAGAAAATACCTTTGACCATGATTTACCTGATCTGGCCGCCTGCCATGCCGCTTTACCCGCTTTGGTGAGTGATTGGCAGCAGAGAATGCAGCGCGCTATTGGCGAGCGTCAGCATAAAGCTTTCGTTAAAATAAAATTCAGTGATTTTAGCCAGACAACGGTGGAGTGCATTTGCCCGCATCCATCGATAGAAACTTTTGGGCTTTTGCTGGCTGAAGGCTTTGAGCGGGGTAAAAAACCTGTGAGGCTTTTGGGAGTAGGGGCCAGATTTGAAGAGGCCAGAGTGCAGCCAGAGCAGCTCTGCCTGTGGCCAGCGTAACTGAATGGTCTGGTTTCTTTTTTAAATATTCAGCGGTTTAGTAAGATCCTGCAACAGGATGTGCCTGCTCGCTACGCTTGAAGCTCTGAAAAAAAAGAGAGCACAGGGTGCACAGAGAAAGCGGGTTAACTCTTTCTTCTGCGTACTCTGCGCTCTCTGGTTTTAATATTTGGGCTGCTTAGCGTTAAGCTGAAGCAGCGTGCCTGGCAAAAAAATAATGACCGCTTTACTGCGTGTTACATGGTCAGATTAAGCAACAAACTTAAATGAGCAGATCTGTGCAGCTTATTTAGCCAGCGCTTTTTGCTTTTCAAGCATACGGCGTTTAATTTCTGTGATGGCGGCAACCGTTGCTTTTTCACCTTCTAAAATGGCCACGTTTTTCTGATCAAAATCTGCGGCACCAATCTTGCCTACCTTAGGGCGCAGAATATAATCCGCGCGAATCATTTCTTGTTCGCCCAGTTTTTGCCCCATGATCATGACGGCTTGGTTTACGATTCCGAGCATATTGTTTGGGGTGTTGCTGCCGTTGGCTTTAGATGAAATATCAACCGCGATAATAAAATCAGCACCCAGCTCTTTGGCCGCATCAACAGGCACAGGGCTGATCACACCGCCATCCACGTAGCGGCGCCCGGCAATCATCACTGGCTCAAATACACCGGGTATGCTGGATGAAGCACGCACAGCCTGGCCGGTGTTGCCCCGTGCAAAAGAAATTCGTGTGCCGGTGTCCAGCTCGGTCGCTACCGCCGCAAAAGGTTTGTTGAGCTTATCCAAGGGGCGGTTATCAACGAGCTTATTGACGTAATCTTGCAGTTTCTGTCCTTTAACTAAGCCACCAGACATCAGGCTTAAATCGCGGATTTGTGATTCATCCAGGCCAAATGCACGTTCCTGCAGTGTAAAACCATTCATTCCAGAGGCGTAAAGCGCACCAACGACGCTGCCTGCACTTGTGCCAGAAACCACGTCTGGAACGATGCCGTTGGCTTCCAGCATTTTAATCACACCAATATGGGCAAAGCCCTTGGCCGCGCCACCACCGAGTGCCAAGCCAATTTTAAGCTTAGGCAGTGGTTTGGGCTCCGCAGGCGGATTACTGGTGCATGCAGCTAAAAAGCTCAGGCTGATTAAGCCTGCAAACAGTTTTTTCATACTACTTTCTCCAGGGCGATCACGCAGGCGGTTTGCCCGTCGCAGCGCCATTTCACATCAAATTGATACAGCCTTACGCCATAGATGCGGTCTGCATCATTGGCATAGGCTGGTCGGGGGTCTTGTTTTAATACGTCTTCAATTAATTCACGCAGCCCCGGTATCAGGCGGGCTGTTGCATCAGGGCTAAAAACAACTTTAAGTTCTGGCGGAGGGCTGTCAGCAAATCCGCCCCGCGCATCAGGAACGCTTTCAGCGTAAGGGATATATGGCTTGATATCTAAAATGGGCGTGCCATCGACTAAATCAATCCCTTTAAATGTCAGGGTGACACCAGATTGCGTATCCACTTTAATAAGTTCAACTAAAGACAAGCCAATCGGGTTGGGCCGAAACGGTGAGCGGCTGGCAAAAACTCCAATTCTGGTATTACCCCCCAGCCTTGGCGGGCGCACGGTGGGCTTCCAGTCTGTGGCGCTTTGGTGAAACACAAAGGTGAGCCAGACATGAGAAAAGTCTTCCAGCCCGCGCACGGCTTCGCTGCGGTTATAAGGCGGCAGTAGCTTAAGTACGCCCAATGCGTTGGGGGCCAGGCTGGGCTGGCGTGGAATACCAAATTTATCTGCAAAGGGAGTGGCCAAGTAGCCGATGGGCTGAAAGGTAAAACTGCTCACGCTGGCGTCCACCAAGAGTCAAAAAAAAGCGGAGCCGAAGCCCCGCTGGATTATATGCGAAAGTTTGCTTTACAGATTATGTACCCAGATCACGCCGATCATAATGGGCGCAACGATGGCACAAATACCACGGAAAGCGGGGATCCAGCGTCCGCCACCATTGCTGAGCAACTCGCTATGGATGCGTGGCCAGATGGTCCAGCCTGCGAAGATCGCAACTAAAATGCCGCCTGCAGGCATCATGATGTTGGACGTTGCGTAATCCATCAGATCAAACGCAGTTTTGCCGAATAATTTCATTTCTGCCATCGGGCCAAAAGAAAGGGCCGCTGGGATGCTGGCAATAAATACGGCAGCGGTGGTGATATAAGCCGCACGGCGGCGCTCCCAGCCAAATTCATCAATGAAGTAGCTAACAATCGGCTCAACAATCGATACCGATGAGGTGAGTGCTGCAAATAAAAGTAGCAAGAAGAAGGCAACTGCCCACGCCTGGCCAAATGGCATTTGTGCAAAGATGGCTGGCATGGTGATAAAGGTCAGGCCAGGGCCCGCTGCAGGGTCAACGCCAAAAGCAAATACGGCAGGCAGAACCATAAAGCCAGCCAAAACGCTGGCTAAGGTAGCCAGGATAGAAATCCACAGTGTTGCACCGGCCAGATTGGTTTCTTTATCTACATAAGAGCCGTAGGAAATAATAATTCCCATCCCCAGAGACAGTGAGAAAAACGCCAGCCCAAGGGCATCAACCACCATGGCGGAAGTCAGCTTGCTAAAATCCGGGGTAATAAAGTAGCGAACGCCTTCCCATGCGCCAGGCAGGGTGAGCGAGCGGGCAATTAAGACAAGCATTAAAAGAAAAAGAGCAGGCATCAGCACTTTGCTCATGCGCTCAATGCCTTTTTGTACACCACCTAATACAACGGCAACGGTTACGCCCAGAAAGAGCGCTGTATAAAACAGGGCGCTGGCAGGGTCAGCAATAAAATGTGTAAAGGCTGCACCGAGTGCCTTGGTGTCTTGTCCCAGTGCTTCGCCCGTAATAGATTTGCCAATGTAAGCAATCACCCATCCGCCGACCACACTGTAGTAAGCCATCACAATAAAAATACACAGTACAGATAAGCGGCCTGCCCAAGGCCAGAGACCACCTTTTAAATTACGAAATGCCGTGGTCGCAGAGCGGTTGGCTGCGCGGCCAATTACCATTTCTGCCAGCAGAAGCGCGATACCAACGGTGAAAACGCAAGCAAGGTAGGCCAGCAAAAATACGCCACCACCGTTTTTACCTGCTACATAGGGGAATTTCCAGATGGCACCTAAGCCAACTGCGGAGCCAGAAGCGGCCAGAATAAAGCCGAGGCGAGAGCCCCAATTTGCACGAGACATAGATCATTTTCCGAAATAATTGCTGCTGAAAAAAAGGACATAGAACTACCCCGTCATTTTTTTGAAAGACAGATTTCGAAAAGATGGCATCAATAAGCTGATTTGCTGAAAGGCTATCTTTATAAATCAGGAAAGGCTTTTGGCTTTTAATGATTTAGTGGGTAAGTATGCATTTAACCTGACTTGTTATTTTTTATCTTCATTGAATATTTACTTGATTTTAGTCTTTGCACCTTATTGCAATGTTATTTGCATGTCTGGCTGGCCTGGTGTTTTCAGCCGGAGGACAAGTGAATGAAAAGACGTGAAAAAGAGTTTTTGACTTGCCAAGTCAGAAACAAGACGCGACACTAGCCGCTCTTTTGTGAGGTAGCCATGTCATTTTATTTTCGCCCCGATCATGTTCCGGAACTTGATGGCCTAAGCCGCTGGGAGCAGCGTGTTTTGTTGCGCGGCACGTTTTTAAAAGAACGCGCAATGTCGACTCTGGTTTTGCTCGTTGTGGTGATTGCCAGTGTGCAATTTGTAATCAACCCTGTTCTGGCCTCCGTATGGCCTGATTTCCAAAACAACAGTCTCCCCTATGCGGGTGTTCTGGTGGTCTGGCTATTGCTTCTGATGTGGCTGCGCGATGTAGTGATGATGAATATATTGCGTCCAAAAATTGCAATCAAACGTGCTGAGAAAGCCAATGTGGCGACTACTCCTGCTGCTTAGTTTTGCCGTACCGGCGCAGGCCGCTACGATTGCTGTAGATGTCGGCCACTATCTGGCCGCGCCTGGTGCAACGAGCGCCTATGGAATGAGCGAGTTCAGCTACAACCTGGCGCTTGCCCGACGGGTAGAAAGCACCTTGCAGACAGCAGGGCATAAGGTGGTCTTGATTAATGCGGATGGGCAGATGCGCGACTTGCGTGCCCGGGTACAGGCCGCAGCAGCGGCTGATTTGCTGATTTCTATCCACCATGATTCGGTTCAGCCTCAGTATTTGCAGGTGTGGGATGTGGCGGGTAAGAGTCAGCGCTATGCGGATCAATTTAGCGGATATTCTTTGTTTGTTCATTCGCAGGCCTCGCAGTTCAGCCGCTCTTTTGCCTGTGCTCAGGCTGTATCGCAATCTCTGCTTGCTCAGGGCTTTAAGCCCACGGACCACCATGCTCTAGGTATTGCAGGCGAAGATCGTCTGCAGCTTGATCCTAAGCTTGGCATTTACGACGCTGATTTTGTTGTGGTTCGCCTCGGCAAAATCCCAGCAATCTTGTTTGAAGCGGGCGTGATCGTGAATCGCGCTGAAGCGCTGACTTTGCAGGAGCCAGCTACTCAAAATCAAATGGCTGAAGCGATTTTAAAAGGCTTGTCCTGCCTGAAGTAAGTCAATGCCCCTCTGGCTCCTTTGCGAAATGTTTATGCAAGGTTGGCACAGGGGCAGGTGTATCGTCTAAAATCCCTCCTTTGTTTTTAAATGAACCCGGTTGCCGCCATGCGCACGTCACAACTTTATTTCTCGACTTTAAAAGAAGCGCCTTCCGAGGCCGAACTGATCTCGCACAAGCTGATGCTGCGCGCAGGTTTAATCAAGCGACTGGGGTCCGGCCTCTATACATGGATGCCTCTGGGCTTGCGCGTGTTGCGTAAAGTTGAAGCCGTCATCCGCGATGAAATGAATAAAGCAGGCGCGCAAGAATTGTTGATGCCTGCGGTGCAACCAGCAGAGCTGTGGCAAGAAACCGGCCGCTGGGATGTGTTTGGCCCGCAAATGCTGAAAATCACCGATCGCCACGAGCGCCAGTTTTGCTTTGGCCCAACGCACGAAGAAGTGATTACCGATATCGCCCGCTCAGAATTACGCAGCTATAAGCAGCTGCCAGTGAGCTTCTACCAGGTACAGACTAAATTCCGTGATGAAATCCGCCCACGTTTTGGCGTGATGCGCGCGCGCGAATTCATGATGAAAGATGCTTATTCTTTCCATGTCGACTTTGAATCGCTGCAAGCCACTTATGGCGTGATGTATCAAAGTTACTCTAATGTCTTTAATCGCCTGGGCCTGAAGTTCCGCGCTGTGGCGGCCGACACCGGTGCAATTGGCGGCTCGGGCAGTCATGAATTCCATGTGTTGGCAGATGCTGGTGAAGATCTTTTGGCCTACTGCCCAGATTCTGATTACGCAGCCAATACTGAGCTTGCCGAAGCGTTTGCGCCTGCAGAGCCACGCCGTGCGCCAGCTGAGGCGATGCGTGATGTTGATACGCCTAAGCAAACTTCGTGCGAAGCTGTTGCTGCACTCTTAGATATTAGTATTGAGCGCACTGTTAAATTACTGGCCTTGATGACATCCGCCAATGAGCTGGTCATTGCCCTGCTGCGCGGCGATCACAATCTGAACGAAGTCAAGCTGGGTAAGGTTGAAGGCATGGCTGATTTCCGCTTTGCTAGCGATGAAGAAATCCGCGCAGCCTTCAATTGCCCGCCGGGCTTCCTTGGGCCAGTCGGAATTCCAGCTGGCATTCGTGTGATCGCAGATCGCACCGTTGCCGCTATGAGCGATTTTGTTTGTGGTGCAAATAAGCCGAAGTTCCACCTAGCAGGCGTTAACTTTGGCCGTGATCTGCCAGAGCCAAATATTGTTGCCGATATTCGTAATGTGGTGAACGGTGATGCCAGCCCTGATGGCAAAGGTACATTGGAAATCTGCCGTGGTATCGAAGTGGGCCACATCTTCCAGCTGCGTACTACATATGCAGAAAAAATGAAGTGTCAGTTCACAGATGCTGATGGTTCTCTAAAAACGATGGAAATGGGCTGCTATGGTATTGGCGTATCGCGCATCGTTGCCGCTGCCATCGAGCAAAATCATGACGAGCGCGGGATTAAGTACCCAGCTGCCATCGCACCATTTACTGTAGCGATTGTGCCTATGGGCTATCACCGTTCAGAAACCATTAAAGCTGCCGCCGATACGCTGTATGCCGGGCTTGTGGCTGCAGGCGTTGATGTGTTGCTGGATGATCGTAATGAGCGTCCGGGCTCGATGTTTGCTGATATGGAACTCATCGGCATTCCTCATCGCATCACCATCGGTGAAAAAGGTTTGGCAGAAGGCATGGTTGAATACATTGCCCGTGCCGGTGGCGAGATGGAAAAAATTGCATTGGCTGATGCAGTTCGCATTCTCAGCGAAAAGTAAGTTTGTAGTGAATGGGCGCTGTATATTTACAGCGCCTTTTTTTTGTGTTGAAAATCCTCTGCTGCGGATAAAAAACCGCATGTTTTAAGTTTTCTTCTGCTATTTTTTCGTTTTTTGCCTGTTTTTGAGTGGTGCTGTTCTTTTTTTGCGTCTATTCAAAAGGCGCTTGTTGAAAAATCCGTATGGTTTTGTTTTTTGCATACAGATTTGTATTTTATACAAATCAATAAGTTAACGTATTACTACGGTTTTATTGCACGGTAGTGGTTGACCTGGTACGGCAAGATCCGTATATTTCGGCCTCTCGCTGCAGCGCACACAGCAACACGGTGTTCTAGCCGCAGCAAATGATCTTTAAAAAAATACAGTCGATGAGTGTGAGTGCTTGATTCGGAAGCGAAACAAGTGCTTACATGAGTAAGGAGTAACCAGCGATGGTTGCTCTGAATAAAGTAAGCCAGTAAGTACTAGCTTAGCGATTAAACTAAAGAGTTTGATCCTGGCTCAGATTGAACGCTGGCGGCATGCTTTACACATGCAAGTCGAACGGTAACAGGGTGCTTGCACCGCTGA
>NZ_PDZG01000062.1 GCF_002735645.1 Iodobacter sp. BJB302 | reverse complement strand
GCATTCGCTTATTTAATGTGATTGATGATTTTAATCGGGAAGGATTAGGTATTGAAGTTGATTTCTCTTTGCCGGCAGAGCGCGTAATACGCAGCTTGAATCAAATCATTGAATGGCGCGGCAAGCCCAAGCGAATCAGATCCGATAATGGCCCTGAATATATTAGCCATCTGCTAAAGAATTGGGCAGAGCAACAATCGATTGAATTGGCTTATATTCAGCCTGGCAATCCACAGCAAAATGCATATATTGAGCGCTATAATCGCACCGTACGTTATGAATGGCTGGCTTGCGATGATTTTGAAAGCCTTGCCGAAGTGCAAGAAACTGCAACGCAATGGCTTTGGACTTACAATAACGAGCGCCCGCACATGGGATTGGGCGGCATCACCCCGAAACAAAAACTGGCATTACATCCCTGACCTCTACTTTTAAGTGAGCTTAGAAATGGGGGGATTACCGTGTCAGGAATGGGGGAATTTGGAAATGGGAGGTTTACTGCTGTAGATTGCGGGCATAAAAAAAGCGATAAGGAAACCTTATCGCTTTTTTTAATACTAAATGCGTCTAGTGAACATCACGCCAGTATTCTTTTTTCAGCATATAGCTGATGGGAATTAAAAAGAATAATAGGAACAGCAATACGCCATAACCTATTTGCTCGCGTTTAACCTGAGCTGGCTCACCCATATAAACCATATAGTTCACCAGATCTGCAACGCGGTGGTCGAATTCGGCTTGATCGAATGCGCCATTTTCTGCAGTTTTGGTCAGGCTGCCTGGTTTAACGAGCTTGAGCGCTTTGTGTTCGTGCTCGCCTTCTTTTTTAACTTCTAATTCCTGCTGACCTTGTAAGTCCCACAATACGTTGGGCATACCGACTTTATCAAAAGTCAGGTTGTTCCAGCCGGTAGGGCGGGTGTCATCACGGTAAAAGCTGCGCAGATAGGTATAGAGGTAATCTGCACCGCGTGAGCGTGAAATAACCGACAAATCAGGCGGCGTTGCACCAAACCAAACCTTGGCGTCTTTGGCTTGCATCGACACCTTCATCAAATCACCTACTTTTTCAGTAGGGAACATCAGATTGGCTTTGATCTGGTCTTCGGTCAGACCGATGTCTTGCAGGCGGTTGTAGCGCATGGCTACGGCACCGTGGCAGGACAAGCAGTAGTTCGCGAAGGTTTGCGCACCACGCTGCAGGCTTTCGGTATCGCGCAGATTAATCGGCGCTTTATCCAGATGCACTTCGGTATTGGCCTGGCTGCCAAAGCTAACGCTGGCCAAAAGGGCGAACAGCAGTGTATTGAGTATTTTTTTCATGTTGTCCTCCCCTTAGTGCATCGTTACGCGGTCAGGAACCGGCTTGGTTTTGTCCATCTTGGTATAGACAGGCATACCAAAGAAGAAGGCAAAATAAACCACGGAAAGAATCTGTGCGATCACAGTGCGGACATTGGTCGAAGGCAATGCGCCAAGGATACCAAGGCCGATAAAGGCAATCACAAACAGAGTCAGCATGGTTTTGTAAATCGGACCACGGTAGCGGATCGATTTCACCGGGGATTTATCCAGCCAAGGCAGCGCTGCAATAATCATGGTGGCGACACCCATCGCGATAACACCCCAAACTTGGGTACCTGCAAAAGAAGGCACTGCGCGCAAGATGGCGTAAAACGGAGTGAAGTACCATACCGGTGCAATATGCGCAGGGGTTTTCAGTGCATCAGCCGGATCAAAGTTCGGGTGCTCAAGGAAGTAACCGCCCATTTCCGGCGCAAAGAAGATAATCGCGCTGAATACGGCCAGGAATACTGAAACACCAAAAATATCTTTCACGGTGTAGTAAGGGTGGAAAGGAATGCCGTCGAGTGGAATGCCAGTCTTAGGGTCTTTCTTTTTCTTAATTTCTACGCCATCCGGGTTGTTTGAACCTACTTCGTGCAAGGCGACCAAGTGAGCAACAACCAGCGCCAGTAATACCAGCGGCAGTGCAATCACATGCAGTGCAAAGAAGCGGTTCAGTGTAGCGTCAGACACCACAAAGTCGCCACGAATCAGCACAGATAAATCTGGGCCAATTACAGGGATAGAGCTGAACAAGTTAACAATAACCTGCGCACCCCAGAATGACATCTGGCCCCAAGGCAAGAGGTAACCCAGGAAGGCTTCGGCCATCAGACAGAGGTAAATCATCATGCCGAATACCCAGATTAGCTCGCGTGGCTTCTGGTAAGAACCATAAATCAGGCCGCGGAACATGTGCAGGTAAACCACGACGAAGAACATTGATGCGCCAGTGGAGTGCATATAGCGAATCAGCCAGCCGCCTGCCACATCACGCATGATGTATTCAACCGAGGCAAATGCCACCGAGATATTGGTACCCGGAATTAAAGAACCATCCGGCTTGTAGTTCATGGTGAGGAAAATACCGGTGACAATCTGAATCACCAGTACCAGCATCGCTAGGGAGCCGAAGAAGTACCAGAAGTTAAAGTTTTTTGGTGCGTAGTATTCGGAAATGTGTGCTTTCCAGGTGGAGGTCAGCGGAAAACGCTCATCCACCCAGTTGAGGGCCTGCTGGCCCATCTCTTGTGCTTTGCTCATGGGTCAGCCTCTATTTATCGTCGCCAATCAACAACCGCGCTTCTGTAATATATTTGTGCGGTGGAATGACGAGGTTTTTCGGTGCCGGAACGCCGGAATAGACGCGGCCAGCGAGGTCGAATTTGGAGCCATGACATGGGCAATAGAAGCCACCCAGCCATTCCGGACCTAAATCGGCCGGAGCCAGATCAGGGCGGAAGGTTGGCGAACAGCCCAAGTGTGTACAGACGCCAAGTGCAACCCAGATTTCGGGTTTAATCGAACGGGCAGCGTTGTTGCAGTATTCTGGTTGCTCACTGGCAGCTGATGTTGGGTCTGTCAGTTTGCCGTCGAGCTTTGGTAAGTTAGCCAGCATTTCGGGTGTGCGTTTCACAACCCAAACCGGCTTACCCCGCCATTCGGTGGTCACTTGTTGGCCCAGTTCAAGCTTACTGATGTCCAATTCTACGGGTGCACCCGCAGCCTTGGCCCGCTCTGAAGGAAAAAAACTGGCGATAAAAGGCGTTGCTACACCCGCCCCTGCTACCGCACCGGCAACGCCCGTGGCGATCAGCAGGAATCGCCGTTTGCTGTTATCTACTTGCTGGTCACTCATAACCCAATCCCTGATTGACGGCTAAAACCACCAAATTCTACCTGAAACGACAGGGGAACTTAAAGCTTTGCGCGCATGTCTTCGATAATCTTTCTTGCCCGTGCCCCTAGTTAGGGCTTAGAACGGGCGTAAGTCTGTAATTCTTCATGTATTTTATCGGCGACAGCCGATGTAATTTCACTGACACTTTCGCGTGCCGTTCCGGGTGCAGTAATTTGCCAGACTCTGGCCGAAAGCTGCCAGCCTCCATCGAGCGGGGCAAGGATATAACTCATTCTGGCCTCGGTTGCCTGGGTGACATTAGGAATTTGCATACTGAATTCTAAACGCTGGGCCGTTCTGCGTTTGAGCTGCATGCCTTTTTGTTTACGATAGACCACGATATCGTCAAAGATCGCTCGCGCTGGCCTGTCTTTAATCAGGATGCTGGTCTGGCTGTCTGTTGTTTCTGGTGTATTTACTGGGTTTTGCTGAATAGTGACAGGGGGTTTGGCCTGATTGGCGCCCGTACTCTGAGGGGCGCTGGCACAGGCTGAAAGCAGGGCCAGGGTGGCCAGAGAGAGTAAAAAACGTTTCATTAGACGGGGTTCGCTTGGTCAAGATGAATATGTTCCAGCCCGTATTGGCTGGCCAGGTGCTTGCCTAATGCTTCGATGCCATAGCGTTCTGTGGCGTGATGGCCTGCGGCGATATAGCTCACTCCGCTTTCCCTAGCCAGATGGGTGACAAATTCAGAGGCTTCACCCGTTATAAAGCAATCAATCTCTAATTGCGCCGCTTCGTGAAAAAAGCTTTGAGCTCCGCCGGTGCACCAGGCAACGCGTTTGATTAATTGCTCCGCCGGGCCAATTACCAGCGGGGAGCGTTGTAATTGCGCATCAATTTGTAGTGTAAATTCTGCCAATGTGAGCGGTTTTTCCAGCTCGCCCAGCCAGCCCAGTTTCTGATCACCAAAACGATGGGTGCCTGTAAGGCCTAATTTTTCTCCCAGTTGGGCGTTATTTCCCAGTGTGGGATGAGCATCAAGAGGAAGATGATAGGCGAATAAATTAACGTCGTTCGCCAGCAATTTGGCGATGCGGGCCTTCTTGGTGCGGGTTATGCAGGCGTTTTCACCTTTCCAGAAGAAGCCGTGATGAACGAGCAGGGCATCCGCATTTAAATCGATCGCTGCATCAATCAATGCTTGGGATGCAGTCACCCCGGTGACGATACGCTGTATGTCCGGACGGCCTTCAATTTGCAGCCCATTTGGGCAGTAGTCACGCCAAGTGTCTACGAGCAGCAGTTGTCCGATATAATTTTCTAGATCTTGTCGTGCTATGGGCATATTCAACAGCGCCTTGGAAAACATGAAAAAACTTTGGTTAATTTTCGCACAAACTACAACAGCAGGTCTTGCTGTCTGGTTTCTATTGTCCTTACTTCGCCCTGATTTGCTTCAGCCCCCTGCGCCCGCGCCTGTGGTGACTGTGCAGCAAAGCCATACAGAAGTGGCTTCTGCGCCTGCTGTGGCGTCATACAGCCCTGCCGCAAAGCGAGCTATGCCTTCGGTGGTAAATATCTACACTGCTAAGGAAGTAAAGACCCCGCTGCCGCCTTTGCTCAATGATCCGCGCTTCCGGCGCTTTTTAGGCGATCGCCTGGGAGGGGAAGAGCAGCGTGCTTCAAGCCTGGGATCAGGGGTAATTGTGTCTGAGCAGGGCTATATCATCACCAATAATCATGTGGTGGAGTCGGCCGATGAAATTGAAGTGGCTTTATCGGATGGCCGCACTGCAACGGCTAAATTAATTGGTGCCGATCCTGATACGGATCTGGCGGTGATTAAAATTGAGCTGGATCGTTTACCTGCCATTACTTTTGCAGATGCAAGTAAGGCAGAAATCGGTGACGTTGTGCTGGCCATTGGTAACCCATTTGGCGTGGGGCAAACCGTTACGATGGGGATTATCTCTGCTTTAGGGCGCTCCGAGCTGGGTATCAATACCTTTGAAAACTTTATTCAGACTGATGCCCCGATTAATCCCGGTAATTCTGGCGGCGCTTTGATCGATACCAAGGGTAATTTGGTGGGAATCAATACCGCAATTTATTCCAGAACAGGGGGCTCCCTGGGGATTGGTTTTGCTATTCCTGCATCAACCATCCGGCAAATTATGGATGCGCTGATTAAAGACGGCAGCGTAACTCGTGGCTGGCTGGGGGTAGAGATGCAGGAAGTCACGCCAGAGCTGGCGGCGTCTTTTCGCCTGGATGAAGCAAAGGGCGCACTGATTGCAGGCGTAGTACGTGGCGGTCCTGCCGACAGAGCAGGCCTGAAGCCTGGCGATGTTTTACTTAAAATTGGCGGCTCAGAAGTCCGTAATGCATCGGGAATGCTGAATCTGATTGCAGCATTCAAGCCTGATGAAGAGGTAGAAATGGAAGTATTTCGCCGTGGCAAGCCTGTCGTCTTGCCTGTGAAATTAGGCAAAAGGCCTAAGTTTAATAATCGTCGTTAGGCTTTGCAGGGAAAAAAATCCACGCCGCGGCGTGGATTTTTTTTAAGTTGTCAGCAAGGCGGTGCAACAGCCTGATTGCTGCCGGTATCAATAAAGCCATCGCTGATCCAGCTGCCTGCCGTCAGGCGGTTCCATAGGCGGGTGCGCCCCCATACGCCATCTACCCAGTCGCCCTGAGCGCTGCAAACAATGGAGGCCGTTTCTCCTTTTTGCAAACTTCCTGTGATGGCGGCGCTTAAAGAGGGTGATTGGCGCAAATTAACGTAGCTGTCACCACTTTTGGGCGTAATCACACCAGAAGGCAGCGAGTTGCCACCGCCAAAGTTATTCAGCTCGCCACCAACATTGACGCGATTCCCATTACGCGATGCGTAGCCCTGATAGGGGGCACTGCCTTCGCGGAACAACCAACCACCAATGACTTTGCCATCGACCGGTGTTTTATTGCTGCCTTGTTTAAGGGCAAAGTGGACATGAGGCCCTGTTGTTGAACCGCCGCAAGGCAGGCCCATGCCGATTTTTCCCAGATAAGTGCCTTTGCTGACTGCTGCCCCATTGCTCAGATTTGTCAGGTTTTCCATATGGTAATAGCTGCTGCTGAAGCCGTTGTCGTGGACAAGGGTAATCAGCCCGCTGCCATTACGCAGGCAGCTTTGATAAATCAGCCCGTCGCGGGGCGCGAGTACCCGGCCGTTGCCCCCTGCAAAATCCAGAGAATTAAAAGGCCGGCTGGTTTGATCGTCGCCGTGCGGGCCGCCCGTCAGTCGCCATGCACTGCCTTCTGCCCATGGCAGGCCAAGGCCTGTTTGTATTTCTGCCAGTGGTGCACTGCGTTTTAGCCGCTGATTAACGCTGTGGGCCTGCAGCAGAAGTTTTCTTTCATTGGGGGCAAAAAGTGCGCCTGGCGCTTGCTCCAGAAGCTGCACATATTCTGCGCTGCCTTCAATGGCCACCTGCCAGTTATTTGCGGTGTATTGCGCCATAAAAAAGCGCGTTTCAGGAACTTCATCAAGGTGCGAGGGCAGGATCAGGGTGGCGCTGCCAAGTATCCAGCGCGGGTCGGCGAGTGATTTCTGGATTTCGACCAGAACGCCCTGCTGGGTTGGGGGCTGCAACTGCAGCAGCATGGCGTTGCTGGCTGCTTTTTGCAGCTCAGGGGGGATTTCAGCCGCCGGGGCTTGGCTGAAGAGTGTGGCAGAGAGTAAGGCAAGCAGGGTAAGGCGATGACGACGCATACAGACCTCCTTGGTAAGGATGCAGCAGCGGCCTAAATGGTGTTTTAGTCCGCCACCAGGCTTTGCATTTCTGCTTTTGTAAAGCAGGCATGCGGGTGCCATGGTCAGCTTTCTTTTTGTGTAAGTCAAATCCTTTGTGGTGTAACCTGCTGTATATTAAGCGTTAGTGTTTTTTTAATTGCCCTGCAGCAAACGCATTTCGGCCGCCGCCAGATTATCGCTTTCTCCTAATATCACCAGAATATCTCCGGCATGTAATTCAAAACTGGTGTCGGGCTGTGTGGGGGGCATATTGCGGCGGCGTACGCTGCGAACTTCAATATTCAGGTTTTCGAGTTTCAGCTCGCCCAGATGCTGGCCCACGGCCGCAGCATCATTGGCAAGGTAGATGGTGTGTAAGCGCGGCTGCGGGCGTTCGCTGTCGTCAGCATCTTCGCTTACTCCACGATAAAAGCCGCGAAGCAACTGGTAGCGTGCTTCCCGTACTTCGCGTACGCGGTGGACCACTTTATTCAAAGGCACGCCAAGCAGCATCAGGGTGTGCGAGGCCAGCATCAGGCTGCCCTCCATGATCTCGGCGACCACTTCGGTGGCCCCGGCATTTTTGAGCTGATCGATATCGCTGTCGTCCTGGGTACGGATAACAACGGGCAGCTCCGGGCGGATTGAGTGCACGATTTCTAAAATCTGCATGGCCGAATGGGTTTCGGCGTAGGTGACAACAATGGCGCTGGCCCGCATTAAGCCTGCAGCAATTAATACTTCCCGCTTGGCTGCATCGCCATAAACCACGGAATCACCGGCTGCAGAGGCTTCACGCACCATGTCCGGGTCTAAATCCAGCGCAAAAAAACCAATGTTTTCCTGGCTTAAAACCCGGGCTAAAGACTGGCCGCTGCGGCCATAGCCACACAAAATAACATGGCCATGCTGCTGCATGCTGCGCACGGCAATCTGGTGCAGATTGGCCGCTAAGTTCATCCACTCTGAACGCGCAAGACGCAGTACTAATTTATCTGAGTGCTGAATTAAAAATGGCGTAATCAGCATGGATAAAACAATGCCGGCAATGGTGGTTTGTAAAATATCTTCAGACAGCAGGGCGCTTTTAGAAGCTAAAGCCAGCATAACAAAAGCAAATTCGCCGCCCTGGCCTATTGTAAAGCCCGTGCGCCATGCTGCGCCGGGTGTGCTGCCAAACAAGCGGGAGAGCGCGGCAATCATCAGGATTTTTCCTGGCCCCAGCAGAGACAGCACCAGCAGCACCCGCCACCATTGGGCAAGCAGTACCGTGTAATCTAAATTCATCCCTACCGTGACAAAAAACAGCCCGAGCAGCAAGTCCCGGAAAGGGCGTACGTCGTCCTCAACCTGATAGCGAAAATCTGTTTCGGCAATCAGCATGCCTGCCAGAAAAGCCCCGAGGGCAAGGGACAAACCGGCCAGCTCGGTGATCCAGGCAATGCCTAGCGTGACAAGGAGCAGGTTAAGCATAAACAGCTCGCTGGAGTGCTGTCTGGCCACAATATTAAACCAGGGGCGCATCAGCTTTTGCCCGAAGTAGAGCAAAACCAATAAGACCACCAGAATCTTTACCGCCGCCAGCCCAAGCGCCATCAGCAGCTCGCTGCCGGGCAGGCTCAGTACCGGAATCATGACCAGGAAGGGCACAACGGCTAAGTCTTGAAACAGCAAAATGCCGATCGCGTTTTGCCCGTGCGGAGAATGCAGCTCGTTACGGTCGGCCAGCAGTTTGGATGCCATGGCGGTGGATGACATGGAGAGCACGCCGCCCAGGGCCAGCCCCACTTTCCAATCCATGCCTGCAAAAAAGCAAATCCCCATCACGGTGAGCAGCATGGCACTGACTTGCATCAGCCCCAGGCCAAATACAATGCGGCGCATTGCATTCAGGCGCGCCAGGTTGAATTCCAGCCCCAGTGTAAACATCAGAAACACCACACCAAACTCTGCAAGGTGTGTTGCCTCATTACTGCTGGCAATAAAGCCCAAGGCGTGCGGGCCAATCAGTAAGCCCACCAGCAGGTAGCCCAGCATGGCGGGAAGCTTCAGGCGACGGCACAGCACAACCGTCAGAACGGCAGCAGCAAGCAGGAGCAATAAAGAGGACAGATGGATGGACATAGGCAGAGTAAGTTTATCGCTTGCAGACAAAATGCTGAGGATTACATCCGGGCAGCCTGTTTGTTTTCGTGTGCTGAAGGGAAAATACCGTACAAGGTGGTTTTCCACATGTTTGCCAGCCAAAGCGGCGGGTAAGGGCAATTGTGTAAATCAGCTGAGCGTTCTTGTTGCCACAGATTTAGTATGGCAGGTGGCTTATGATTTTTTCATTGCAGATCTTAGCCTGATTTTATTGTGAAGTTCTATTGCAAATTGACCTTAAACGTATAAACCACCGTATTTATTGATCCTGATTGGCATATTGCCAGCAGACGCAGGTGGCGGGAGAGGGGCTGCTTCTCTTATACTTTCGCGCATATGAAAAATGCTGAATTTATCCTCGGGTGCGCGCGCAGCGTACTGCGGGTTGAGGCTGAAGCTGTTTTCGCACTGGCCGGGCGAATTAATGATCAGTTTGTTAAAGCGTGCGAGCTGATTCTTTCCTGCCATGGGCGGGTTATCGTGATTGGCATTGGCAAATCGGGACATATTGCCAAAAAAATTGCTGCCACCATGGCAAGTACCGGCACACCTGCTTTTTTTGTCCATCCTTCTGAAGCTGCACATGGCGATTTGGGTATGATTACCCGCAGCGATGTGGTGCTGGCGTTGTCGAACTCGGGTGAAAGTGATGAAGTAATTGCTTTATTACCCAGCCTGAAACGCTTGGCTATTCCTTTGATTGCCATGACAGGGAATGCTGAATCTACTCTAAGTAAGCAAGCGACTGTTCATCTTGATTCGGGCGTATCACAGGAGGCATGCCCCTTGAATTTGGCGCCTACAGCCAGCACAACAGCAGCCCTTGCTCTGGGTGATGCGCTGGCGGTGGCTTTGCTGGAAGCGCGTGGTTTTCAGGCCGAAGACTTTGCGCTTTCGCACCCCGGTGGCAGTTTAGGCAGGCGCTTACTGGTGCTGGTCCGTGATTTAATGCATACCGGTGATGAGTTGCCCGTGGTGCAGCAGGACGTTTTGCTGCGTGATGCTCTGCTGGAAATCAGCAAAAAAGGCATGGGCATGACCGCCGTGGTGGATGCTGAAGGTAAATTGGCAGGCATTTTCACCGATGGTGATCTGCGCCGCGCGCTTGATCTGGGCGTAGATGTGAGAGATACCAAGGTTTCTACAGTGATGACGCTTAAGCCTGCCACGATAGAGGCAAGCAAGCTGGCCGCTGAAGCTGTGCAGCAAATGGATGCCCGCCGGGTCAATGGCTTACTGGTGCTGGAAGAGGGCCGCCTGATTGGTGCCATTAATATGCATGACCTGCTGCGTGCCCGTGTAGTTTAAAATGGAAGGCTGTTGCAAACTGACTGCATATTTTGGTTGCGGCTGGCATTGTGCTAATTGCACATAGAAAAAAGCCCTGGAAGCCCTCATTTACTCTTTATGAAATGCGGGTTTCTGCTTTTTGCCGGTGACTGTTTGCAATACCTTACGAGTAAAAATATTGAGAGACAGAATAATGACCGATATGGCCAAAGCAGTGCGTTTAATGATTTTTGACGTTGATGGCGTAATGACCGATGGCAGTTTGTACTACACCGATGCCGGTGAAGAGCTGAAGGCGTTTAATTCATTAGATGGCCATGGGCTGAAAATGCTGCGCGCAAGCGGGGTAAAACTGGCCATTATTACTGGCCGTACTTCAAAATTAGTTGAAAAGCGGGCTAAAGATCTGGGCGTTGATTACCTCTATCAGGGGGCGCACGATAAGCGCGCCAGCTATGAAGATTTGCTGCTGGCTGCGGGTGTGAGCAAAGACGCCTGTGGTTATATGGGCGACGATGTCATTGATATACCCGTGATGCGGCGGGTGGCCTTTGCTGTAGCCGTGCCTGATTCTCCGGAGCTGGTACGCAAGCACGCGCATTACATTACAGGCAGCCCGGGTGGGCGTGGTGCGGTAAGGGAAGTCTGCGAGTATCTGATGCAGGCTCAGGGCACGCTTGATGCCGCCATGGCGCCTTACCTCGCCTGATGGCAGTGCCCGGTACAACCCGTCTGCTGCCTTTGGCCCTTGTTGTTTTGTTGGGCAGCCTGACTTGGCTGCTGGACAGGGCGGCAAGTATGCCCGGCTCAACTGTGGCAATTAATTCAGATCAGCCTGATATGCTGGTTGATAAAGCTATGGCCGTTCGTTTCGGAGAAAACGGGCAGCCATTGTCTTTATTGACGGCGACTCATGTTTCGCATTTACCTGCCGGTGATATTACGTGGCTGGAAAAACCGCAGCTGCGCTATACCGCGCCGGATCAGCCCCGCCTGGATGTACATGGTGAGCGGGCTAAATCAGTGAATCAGGGGACTGATGTGTGGTTCCCCGGTGTAGTAACCATGGTCAGAGCGGCCAGCGGCACACAGGCAGAGCTCACCATTAATGGGCGCGATATGCATGTCTTGCCACAGGCTGGTCTCGCAAGCTCTGAAGCGCCTGCAATTGCAAAAATGGGCACGTATGTTATTGAGTCAGTTGGTTTTATTGCTGATTCCAAGGCTGAAACGCTGGAACTTAAATCTAAAGTCAGGATGAGCTATGAGCCGATTCGTACCCGTTAAAGTTGTATTACTCATGTTGCTGGCAGGCTCTGCATATGCAGAAAAAGCAGACCGCGAAAAAAAGATCAATATTGAGGCTGCAAATTGTGTAATGAATCAAAAAACACAGGCCAGCGTCTGTACCAAAAATGTGGTGCTGACTCAGGGCACGCTCAGTATCCGTGCTGATAAGCTGACTGTACGGCAGGATGAGGCGGGCAACCAGTTTGTTGCAGGCAACGGCGCACCAGTGCGTTTCCGGCAGAAAATGGATGGTGGTAATGATTGGGTAGATGCCGAAGCGCAACGCTTTGATTACGATGGTCATACTGGCATTCTTAAACTTATGGACAAAGCATGGGTCAAACGTGGGGAAGATCAAATCTACAGTGATGTGATTACCTACGATCTGAACAATGAAGCCTATCAGGCGCAAAGTAAGCCTGAAGGCAATGGGCGCGTGAATATCGTGATTACACCGAAAAAGGCACCAGCCCCATGACCAGCTCTTTACGTGCTGAACAGCTGGAAAAACGTTACGGCAAAAGAACCGTAGTGCGTGATGTCACTATGGAGATTTCCAGTGGCGAAGTAGTGGGTTTGCTGGGCCCAAACGGCGCAGGCAAAACCACCAGTTTCTATATGCTTGTTGGCCTCGTGGCCATGAATGGCGGGCGTATTACGCTGGATGGCGAGGATATTGGCCATTTACCCATTCATCAGCGGGCGCGGCGTGGTTTGGGGTATTTGCCACAGGAAGCGTCTATCTTTCGTAAAATGACAGTGGCGCAAAATATCACTGCGGTGCTTGAACTGCATTGTAAAAACCGCGAAGAAATGAACGCCCGCTTAGATGAGCTTTTGCATGATTTACATATCGCACATTTGCGCGATGCAGGTGCAATGGGTTTATCAGGGGGCGAGCGGCGCCGGGTAGAAATTGCCAGAGCTTTGGCTGCTAACCCGCGGTTTATCTTGCTTGATGAGCCATTTGCAGGGGTAGACCCGATTGCCGTGATGGATATTCAACGTATTATTGGTTTTTTAAAGCAAAGAGGAATCGGTGTTTTGATCACTGACCACAATGTGCGGGAAACCCTTGGTATTTGCGATCGCGCTTACATCATTTCCGAAGGTGCGGTAATGGCGTCAGGTGCTCCGAAAGATATTGTTGAAAATGAAAGTGTGCGTCGGGTGTATCTCGGTGAACATTTCCGTATGTAAATGAAACAAACCCTGCAGCTGCGGTTATCCCAGCAACTTAATCTTACTCCTCAGTTGCAGCAGGCCATTAAGCTGCTGCAACTTTCTACCCTTGAGTTTCAGCAAGAGCTTGAACAGTATTTAAGTGAAAATCCGCTGCTGGAGCGGGGCGAGGAAGCTGCCGCAGGCGAGGCAGAGCAGCCCGAGCCTCAGTGGGAAATGGGCGAAGACGATGGTTTGCGCTGGGAAGGAACGGGCCATGGCGGATCGGATGACGATGAAGATTTCGATCCTGCCAGCAATATTGCCCGTGATTTAGATTTGCGGGAGCATCTTTTGCAACAAGCCGGCTTATTGCCCTTGTCGCACCGGGATAAATCCTTGTTAATGATGCTGATTGAGGCGCTGGATGATGAAGGCTTTCTTTCTCAATCCTTAGAAGATGTCTTTTCGCAGCTGCCAGAGGAACTTATCCAAGATTATGAGCTCGAACTTGATGACTTAAAGATTGCTTTGATTCGCTTACAGCACTTAGAGCCGTTAGGGGTGGGGGCAAGGGATACTGCAGATTGTTTGTGCTTACAACTGCGCCAGAAACCTGCAAGTGCCGCAAGAGAATTAGCGTTAAAAATTGCCCAGAATTCGCTCGATTTATTAGCCGGACGGGACTACACTAAGCTTAAAAGAGCCTTTAAATGCGAGGATGCTGAGTTAAAAGCCGCGCAAGAATTGATTGTAAGTTTAAACCCCAGACCGAGTGCGCAATGGTCTGCAGCATCACCCAGATATGTAAGCCCTGATGTGATTGTGCAAAAAGTAAGAGGCGTTTGGCGTGTCAGATTACACGATGCCTCGATGCCAAAATTACGGGTAAACCGCCTTTATGCAGATATCTTACAAAAAGGCGATGGCGGGCATTTAGCACGCGAGTTACAAGAAGCGCGCTGGTTAGTGAAAAGTGTGCAGCAGCGTTTTGATACTATTTTGCGGGTAGCAACAGCGATTGTAGAGCGGCAGCGGGCATTTTTTGAACACGGTGAAGTCGCGATGCGCCCCCTGGTACTCAGGGACATCGCCGAAGAGCTGGATTTGCATGAGTCGACTATTTCCAGGGTGACCACGCAAAAATATATGCTCACACCGCGTGGCCTGTATGAATTTAAGTTTTTCTTTGGCAGCCATGTGGATACGGATGCCGGGGGAGAGTGTTCTGCTACAGCGATCAAAGCATTGATCAGGCAGATGGTGCAGCAAGAAGATAAGAAAAAACCTTTAAGTGATAGCGTATTGGCAGAAGCATTATCCGCTCAGGGTATTGTGGTAGCGCGTCGTACAGTTGCCAAATACCGTGAGGCGTTGCAGATTTACCCAGTAAGTCAGCGCAAAAGTTTGTAAGGCCCCAACGGAAGGAGTAACCCTATGAATTTGAATATCAGTGGCCATCATCTTGAAGTGACCCCATCTATCCGCGAGTATGTAAACAGCAAAATGGAAAGGGTCATCCGGCACTTTGATAATGTGATTGACGTTAATGTCATCCTCTCCGTGGAGAAACTGCAACATCAGGTTGAAGCCACCGTTCATGTTCGCGGCCGCGATATCCATGTAGAAGCAGCGGATGAGAATATGTATGCAGCCATTGATTTACTGGCTGATAAGCTGGACCGACAGGTTGTAAAACACAAAGAAAAATCGATGGATCACCGTAACGAGTCCATTAAACAGCATCAGCCTGCCGCTGAATAAAGCGACATTTCTCATCTTAGCGGGAACCGGAATACTCAGGTTCCCGTTTTTGTTTTTAAACGACGGCGCTACAATAGGTGTCGTCCTTGTTTTGGTCTGTCTACAATGAGCTTGATCGCCCAAATACTGCCTAGTGGAAATGTCTTCCTTGATATGGAAGTTGGCAGCAAAAAACGTATTTTCGAACAAGTCGGTATTTTGTTTGAAAATAGCCACGGTATTGCCCGCAGCGTTATTTTTGACAGCCTCTTTGCCCGTGAGAAACTAGGCTCCACAGGCTTAGGTCAGGGCGTTGCCATTCCGCATGGCCGGATTAAAGGATTAAAAGAAGCGACAGGTGCTTTTGTGCGCCTGAATGAGGCTATTCCTTATGATGCGCCTGATGGCAAGCCTGTTTCTTTAGTGTTTGTATTGCTTGTGCCGGCCCACGCTACTGATTTACATCTGCAAATTTTGTCAGAACTTGCTCAGTTATTCTCGGATAAAGTCCTGCGGGAGAGCTTGCTGGCAGCAACAGAGCCAGGCCAGATCTGGAAGTTAATCAGCACTTGGGAGCCTTATGCCACAGATTTCAGTTAGACAACTTTTTATTGATAACGCCGAAAAACTGCGGCTCACATGGGTAGCAGGGCAATCGGGTGCGAATAATCTGTTATCTAATGATGCGTCGGAGCAAAAACCGACTTTATCTCTGGTTGGCCACCTGAATTTTATCCACCCCAACCGCATTCAGGTGCTTGGGGTGGCAGAAACGGTTTATCTGCTGCAGCTTAGCGTTGAAGCCCAAAGAGAATCTCTCGCCCGCTTGTTTTCAAATGAAATGGCGGCGGTGATTGTGGCCAACGGGCAGATTGTGGGCGATTGCCTGCGCGAAGCCTCCGAGCGTTTTCATGTGCCGCTGCTCACCTCTCCCGAGCAATCCCCCTATCTGATGGATGTACTGCGCTACTACCTCTCGAAGGCACTGGCGGTTTCCACGCATCTGCACGGGGTGTTTCTGGATGTGCTGGAAGTCGGCGTATTGCTGACCGGCGAATCCTCTATGGGTAAAAGCGAGCTGGCGCTGGAGCTGATTTCACGCGGCCATGGCCTTGTGGCAGATGATGTGGTTGAGGTTTATCGCACCAACCCCGAAACGCTGGAAGGGCGCTGCCCGCCCATGCTGCGAGATTTTCTGGAAGTACGCGGGATTGGCGTGCTGAATATCCGTACTATTTTCGGTGAAACCGCCGTCAGGCCGCGTAAAACGCTGAAGCTGATTATGCATCTGGCTAAGGCAGGCGGCGAGAAAGTCGCCCCGATGGACAGATTGCAAATGCAGGCCGCCACGCAGGATATCTTGGGCGTGCCGATTCGCAAGCTGGTGATTCCTGTGGCGGCTGGTCGAAATTTAGCGGTATTGGTTGAAGCTGCGGTTAGAAATTATATTTTGCAATTACGCGGTATAGACTCCACGCGTGAGTTTATTGAAAGACACCAAAAGTTTATGGAGATGGGCGAATGAGTAAGCAGCAGCTAATTTTACTGTCTGGCTTATCAGGGGCAGGAAAAAGCGTTGCGCTGAAAGCTTTGGAAGACCTGGGTTATTTTTGTATTGATAATCTGCCAGCACCCTTGCTGCCGCAAACGGTGGCTTTGCTGGATGAAGATGGCTACCCCAATGTCGCTATTTCAGTAGACGTACGCAGCGCCCATAACTTTGCCAGCTTCCCCAATCATCTGGAAGCCCTGATGGAGCTTGGGCTGGAAGTGCAAATGCTGTTTCTGGAAGCAAATAACGAAACGCTGGTGAAGCGCTTTTCAGAAACAAGGCGCAGCCACCCGCTTTCTGGTGATTCATTAACGGTAAGCGAAGCCATTGCTTTAGAGCGTGAAATGCTGGCGGATTTCTTGGCCGTTGCCCATCGCATTGATACCAGTGATTTATCGGCTAATCAGCTGCGCAGCTGGATCAGGCAGTTTGTAGCGCTGGATCGCTCCAGGCTTACTGTGATTTTTGAATCGTTTGGCTTTAAGCACGGCTTGCCTATGGATGCGGATTTTGTATTTGATGCCCGCTGCCTGCCTAACCCCTATTACGATAAAGCTTTGCGCCCGCTAACAGGTAAAGATCAGCCGGTGATGGACTTTCTGGAGCGGCAAGCCGTGGTAGGGCGTTTTCTCGCCCATATCAAAACCTTTATGGAGTCCTGGCTGCCAGAATTTGATGCCGATAACCGCAGCTATATCACGGTAGCGATTGGCTGCACTGGTGGCCAGCATCGCTCGGTGTATCTGGCAGAGCAATTAGCCAAACACTTTGCAGCGCACAGGCAGGTCTTGCTCAGACACCGTGAGCAGCATGCCTGAAACCAAAAGCACCGCAGGTGTTCCCTCTGGCCCCTCAGACGGCAGGGGGAGAAGGAATAATCAAGCAATGCGGCCAGGCGACTGGCCGTTTGCCATCGTGGCACTGGCTTTTGTGGTGTATCTGGGTTTTTGGAGCTGGCGGCAGGATAGTGCCACGCGGGTGCGTATCTATCAGGCAGGCAAAGTCTTTGCCGAGCTGGATCTAAACGCAGAGCGCACCTTGCAGGTGGCAGGCCCCCTAGGGCTGACTTCTGTAGAAGTAAAATCGGGCCGGGTGCGGATTAGCAGTGATCCCTGCCCGCGCCAGTATTGTGTGCGCATCGGCTGGCTGGATCAGGCTGGCCAGATGGCGATTTGCCTGCCTAACCGGATCAGCATCGAGCTTTTAGGCTCGCGCCCTTATGAAATCGACAGCCTCAGTTACTGAAATCCGCATCAAGCCAAGCCCCGACGATGTACGTATTGCCCGCTATGCCGCGCTGGCGATTGCGCTGTCGGTGCTGGAGGCAGGTATTCCCTCGCCCATACCGGGCATCAAGCCGGGGCTGGCTAATATCATTACCCTGATTGCGCTCTGGCGTTTTGGCTGGCGGGATGCCGCATGGATTTCCATGCTCAGAATCATCGGCAGTGGTATTGTCATCGGAGGATTTCTATCCCCTGGCTTTGCCATGAGCCTGATGGGTGGCTTATGCAGCCTGCTGGCCCTGGCGGCAGCAAATAATTTGCCCAGGCGCTGGTTCGGGCCAGTTTCGCATTCTCTTGCCGCCGCCTTTGCCCATATGGCCGGGCAGCTGTTATTAGCCAGGCTGTGGCTGATTCCACACAATGGCATCATCCATTTAGTGCCCTTGTTTGCAGCTGCGGCATTGGTATTTGGTGTGGTAAACGGGGTGATTGCAGCGAAGTTGCTGACGAATGAGTGAAGATGTTCATAGAAATTAGGGCGGTTAAATCTCTTACGCTCTAGGTAAAGTAAGAGATCTAAGTGCCTTCGGTACGTTGGTTTAGGTGCGGGCGTCCCGCTGGACCTTCCTTTCTTGCGCGGCCAAGAAAGGAAGCGAAAGAAGGCCGCCCCTAAAACACGACATCTCCTCGCTGCGGACAATCGAGGTGGCGTCAATTCAACTCGCTTCGCTCAAACACGAATTGACGACTTCTCCACCCCGCTTGTTCCTCGCTCGGCGTGTTTTCAGGGGAGGGTAAAAGCCCTGTGCCAAGAGCGTGGATATAATGTTTTTTCGTTGTTTGCTGATGAAAAAAAAACGGTTGGCACATATGGTGTGAAATCCGCCAGATTTATGTCTGTAATATTCGGAAAACGGCGGGTTACACCCGTCCTACAGCAATACTCAAGTGTTATAAGTATCCATTGATTAAATTCTCTTCACTTTCTGTTTTTGACCCTGAGTCTGTATCAACAGACCTTTAGGTATTACACCGTTTTAATAGGTTTCAAATGAAAACAATAACATTGGCTTTTACCGGCGCATCCGGCCTGCCTTATGGCCTGCGTACGCTGGAATGCTTGCTGGCGGCAGGCTGCACTGTGCATGTGCTCTATACCCAGGCGGCGCAAATTGTGGCTAAGCAAGAGCTGGATGAAACCTGGCCTTCGCGCGCGGCCGATCTGGCGGTGCTTTTTCGCCAGCGCTATGGCGTTACGGATGAATCAAAGCTGCAAGTTTTTGGCCAGCAGGAATGGTTTGCCCCTATGGCATCCGGCTCTAATCCCGGTGACGGCATGATTGTTTGCCCCTGCACCATGGGCGCTTTATCGGCGATTGCGGTGGGCGCTTCGGATAATTTATTAGAGCGCGCTGCGGATGTGATGATTAAGGAAGGCAAAAAATTAGTGGTTGTTCCACGTGAAGCACCTTTTTCGGTGCTGCATCTGGAGAATATGCTCAAGCTGGCAAGGCTGGGCGTGGTGATTCTGCCGCCTAATCCGGGCTTTTATCACCACCCTAAAACCATCGCCGATTTAGTCGATTTTGTGGTGGCAAGGATATTGGATCAGTTCCAAATCCCACATCAGCTGATGCAGCGCTGGGGGGATAAGGGATGAGTTTTAGAGTTAACTGGAAGTGGTGCTGCTTTGCCCTGCTGGCGTTGTGGTTCTGGCCCTCGTTTGCCCCGCATGACCCCTGGAAGCCCGACGAAAGCTATATCCTTGGGCTGGTTTATGAATACACGCTGCGGGATAACTGGCTGGTGCCGATGCTGTCTGGCGAGCCTTTTATGGAAAAACCGCCGCTGTTTTTCTGGACGGCAGCGGGCTTCTCTCGCTATATCTTTACATGGCTGCCTGTGCACGCGGCAGCAAGGCTGGCTGCGGCATTTTATATTGCGCTGACCTTTATTTTTGCCGCCTTGGCCGCAGGGCAATTTGCTGCCCGCAGCCGCGCAAATAATCCATCACAAGCAGCATGGCTCACCGCCATTTTGCTGGCAGGCACGCTGGGCCTGGTCGGTAACGGCCATCATATTCTGACCGATAGCGCCTTATTTGCCAGTTTTGCCTTAGCCCTTTATGCCTTCTCTGTCTTCCCGCTGCGGCCACTCTTCAGTGGTATTTTGATGGGCACGGCTTGGGGAATGGCTTTCTTAACCAAGGGCCTGCTAGGCCCGGGTTGCCTGGGTTTGGCGGCTCTGCTGCTGCCGGTTTTTGATCGCACTTTCCGTCACAAAGCCTATTTACTGACGCTGAGCATCGCTCTGCTGGCTGCACTGCCCTGGTGGCTGATCTGGCCTTGGCGCTTATGGCTGGCCTCGCCCGAGTTATTTCATACCTGGTTTTGGGTGAATAATCTTGGGCGCTTCTTGGGCGAGAATAACCTTGGCCCAGAATACGAGCGTGGCTTTTACCTGAAGATCCTGCCCTGGCACGCCTTCCCGCTTATCCTCTACCTGCCGGTTTTATTCTTTAGGCAACGCCTAGATGCGTTTAAAAACGCCGCCCCGGCAGCGCTGCTTTGCCTGCTGACCTACACCATCTTGTCCCTGGCTAAAACCTCGATGGAGCTATACGCCGTGCCTGCCGTGGTGGCGTTTGCGGTATGGATGGGCGCGCAAGCATCCAGCGTGCCTGCAGCCTTTGAGCGCCGCCTTGGTCTTGTCGCCCTGTACTTAGTGGCCGTCAGTGCGCTTTTACTGTGGTGGGCTTGGGCCGCGCTCTACTTTGGCCTGCCCTTGCAAGCCCGCCTGCTGCATTTCTTACCGGGCTTTGCAGAAAAGCCAAACTGGCTGACTGTGCTGTTTGCCCTAGCACTCACCATCATCGTGTGGAATCTGGCCTGGCGAGCGCCAGCCTGGAGCAAACACCAGGGCGCAGTGCGCTGGCTGGCCGTGCTGGTCATGAGCTATGGTCTCGTCTTCAGCCTGCTGCTGCCCGGCTTAAATTACAGCAAAAGCTATAAACCCATGATGCTGGATTTAGCCAGCCAACTGGACAAAACTCAGTGCCTGGCCAGCTTTGGCCTAGGGGAACACGAAAGAGGCAACTTCCACTACTACACCGGCATGCGGGTAGAGCGCTTTGAAATAGGCCGGGGCAAAGAATGCCCGCAGCTATTAATCCAGGGCAGAACCATGCCTGCGAATATTGGCGAATATAAGCTGTTGAAAAAAACCACCAGAGCGACGGATAAGGGTGAGGAGTTTAGTGTTTGGCGTAAGAGATAATAAATTATGCTTACTGTTTGCTGATATTATTCTGTTTTAGTTGCTTAGTTTTGTACTGTGCGAATAATGTGAAAACTCTGCTGAATAGGGGGTGGGCATTTTAAAGCATCGTATTATTTTTGCGATGTCCAGCCCCTTAGCACCACTTAGTTTTATCAATCCCGCTAAGCTAACTTACCTTTATCGCCCAACTTGTAAGGCGGGTTGCGTCTGCGGCTAACCCGCTTTACAGGATTTCCTTAACGCTATGTTTGGAAATAGAAAGTAAGGTAGGTTGGGCTAACGCTTTATCAGACCAACAATCTAATTACGTAGTGCAACTGCTTGGGCAGATGAAACTTGCCTAAGCAAATAATTACATTTAGTGAATTTTATCGAAAGCTAAATGACATATAATTGTGGCGAAATATTAATGTGTACTGTGAAAAATTTGAGGGAAGATAAATGGCTAATTTATTAACCTCAGTCGTTAAGGTAGCAAAAGCGATTGATCGAGCAAATCGTGCTGCAGCCAGGGATGCCGCTCGGAGGCGTGCACAAAGCGAAAAAGAGTTTGTGCGGCTTAACCGCGAGCGGGAAAAAGCAGAGCATGCAGCCCAGAGAGAACGACTAAGACGGCAGGCACTATTGAATAAGCAGCAGGCCGAAGCTGAAAAGCAGCGGCTGAGAGCACTGGCGGAGCGGAGTAAGGTTCAGGAGCAGAATGAGCGGGAACGGGTACGTGTTGTTGCAGAAAATAAAAAACGGCATGAGCAGAACCAGAAAGCTTTGCGGGCAGAAAGAATCCTAGCCGAAAAGGCCAAGGTAAAAGCTAATTGGGAAGCCGAAGTGACTGCGTACAGGCAGCGATGCGAAGCCCGAGTAACGCTTAAAAACATGTTTGTTAATAAATGGGTACGGTAATATGAATTTAACTCTGGTAGTCGTAATTGCTGTTCTAGCAGTAATCGGGACTTGGTATTTTACAAAGAAGGCTGCGGACGCGAAGGTTGGAAAATACAGGGGCTTGGAAGATGCAATAAAACTGCAAAGTGCGACGCTAGAACAAACTAAGAGTGATTTAACTCGAGGCCAAAGGGCATTAAGTGAGCTAGAGGGAAGTTTAAAGAGTAAGCAAGATGAACTTCAAGACCTCAATAGCGAAACTACGAAAGCCTCAGAAAGAAATAAGGCTGCTATTGCGACACGCGCTGAATCGGAGTCCGCGTTACAGGTGCTACAAGAGCATAAAACCAGTGTTGAGCAAACTATCCTAGCGGAGTCTGAAAAGCTGCATAAGGTTAGGGCTGAGTATGAAAGCGTTAGCAATGACACTGCGGCACTGCAAGCTTTAAAAGGACAGGAAGTTGTTCTGCTTGAGTCGATTCGCGTCAAAAAAACCGAATTGGTTAGATTAGAGCGGGACATCCTTCAAGTAGGAGAGCGTATTACCACTAGCTCAGTTCAGCTACATGACTTGATCTCAAAAATCGACCTTTACAGCCGAGTTGAGGAATTTGTCGATAACGGCTTCTACGAGATGCCCGATTACTTATTTGAAACTTCTGATAGATATACCGTTGAAATCTCAAGAGTACGTCAGAAACAAAAAGCATTAATAAACGCTGGAGAAGCAATTACAGTTCCGTTGTCAGTACAAATCACGGCGGATGGTGCTCGGGATAAAAAGATCCTAGATGGTCAGATCAAGCTAATGCTCACTGCTTTTAATATCGAGTGTGATTTCTTGATCGAAAAAGTAAACCCGAGTAGCTACGTACGGACACTTGATCGTATTGAAAAGCTCGCAAATGTGATGGAGAAAAATGCAGTTACTCTGCATTGTGGATTCAATCTTAGTTACGTCGAATTAAAGTTTGAAGAGTGCACACTTCAATATCAGTTCTCCCTCAAAAGACAAGAGGAGCAGGACGAGCAGCGGCTGATTAGGGAACAAATTCGCGAAGAGCAAAAAGTTATCCGTGAATATGAGGCAGCGATTGCTCAGTCGGAGAAAGAAGAACGTATATACAGAGAGATGCTTCTCAAGGCGAGAGCAGACCTTAGTAACGCCTCTGCTGAAGAGAAAGCGATGGCGGATCTTCGAATTCTTGAGTTAGAAAGTTTACTTCAAGATGCTGAGCAACGAAATGAACGGGCTAAGAGTATGGCTGAACAGACTCGAAAAGGTCATGTTTACGTCATTAGCAATGTTGGTTCTTTTGGGGAGGATGTCTATAAGATTGGGCTTACCCGCCGATTAGATCCGATGGATCGAGTGAAAGAACTCGGAGATGCCAGTGTCCCATTCCGATTTGATGTACATGCAATGATTTATGTTGATGATGCCCCCTTGCTCGAAACTGCGCTACATCGTGAGTTTTCTCGTCAGCGCGTTAACGCAGTGAACATGCGTAAGGAGTTTTTTAGGGTGGATCTGGAAGATGTGAAGCGAGCTGTTGAGAAGATTGCAGGTCTTGACGCCGACTTTAAAACTACTGCGCTAGCTGAAGAATATTACGAATCAAAACGCCTACAAAGTACATTACGTCCCGTCGAATACGCCTGATAACGTGGTAGTTTAGCCAAGCCCTGTATGGCGGGTTAGTTTTATCAACCCGCGTTGCACACTTGATTTTTACCGCGAGGCCTGAATCGCGTCACGCCTGCGGCTAATCCGCCCTGCAAGGTTTGTCGGTTTTTTGCTAGCGAGGCAATTGAATGCGAGGAGGTTGAGTGCACTCTGCTCTCAATAGAGTTTAATACGTGGGTTAATGGAATGTTTGGGCTCCACAGGCCTCAGAGTAATTATGCATCATGCTCGTCACGGCTGACTCCAAGTACGATAGTTGGGTTAGCCAGTTACTATTTAAAGCATATTAAATAATAATAGCGTGATAATAAGCTTAAAATTCCCTAGGGTCTGTTGACGTTTCATTCACAATTGCGCTGAGCCGGAAAACGGCCAGGTACAAGGCATGAGGGCGAAGGCAATAACTGCTTATTGTCGAGGTGCATAACGCAGTGAATGGCCATTTTCCGGCTCAGCCCTTCGGGTTTAACCCATTTTTGGGGCGGAACTGCGTTAAAAATCGCTCATGGTACTCGTACCATGTCGCAATTTTCTCCTTGTTCAGCCCCAAAACTGGGCCAAACGCAGCCGTGAATGAAACGTCAACAGACCCTAGCCAAAGGTAAAAAATGATTAATACAATTTCTCTTGATAATTTTGGTCCGACGATGAATCTGCGTTGGTCAAGTCTGAGCACCATTAACTTGATTATTGGCGGGAATGGATCCGGTAAAACGTTTTTACTCAAGGCAATCTATAGCAGTATTCGCACCTTGGAAGAATACAAGCGTGGGCAAGAGCAAAGAAATGCTGCTGAAATTTTAGCGGATAAGCTTTATTGGACTTTTCAACAGGATAAGATTGGTGATTTAGTTAGGAAGAGTCAAAGTTCTTTAACGTGTGAACTCACGGTTGATCAACGAAATTTTAGTTTTTCTTTTGGTAAAGATACGACCAAACATATTGCTACGATAGAAAATCATGTGCCTCCTAGAGAGGCTAATTCAATATTTTTGCCACCTAAAGAAGTATTAAGCTTACAGCATATTATTTTAAAAAGCCGAGAGCAGGACAAAGATTTTGGTTTTGATGATACCTATTATGAGCTTGCTAAAGCGCTCACTTATGGCACTACGGCAGGAAGAAATTATGCAGTGTTTTCTAAATCAAGAACGCAATTAGAAACAATTCTGGATGGGAAAATTGAATTTGATGCAATAAGTAGAACATGGCAGTTTAAAAACAAAAAAAATCAAAAGTTTCAGATTGGCGTAACAGCAGAGGGAATAAAGAAAATAGCAATTCTGGATACCTTACTTGGCAATCGCTACTTATCTCCTGAATCGATTGTGTTTATCGATGAACCAGAGTCTGCCTTGCATCCCACTGCAATCGAACAGCTTTTGGAAATTATTAGTATATTAGCGGCAAAGGGAATTCAGTTCTTTATTGCAAGCCACTCTTATTTTGTCATAAAAAAACTGTATCTCCTTGCGCAAGAAAAGCAGCTATCAATTCCGGTCATTTCCTCGGTAGATGGTGTGTGGCACAGCAATAATCTTCAAGAAGGTATGCCAGATAATCCTATTATTGCGGCATCAATCGATTTGTATCGAAAAGAAGTGGAGTTGACGCTGGGATGAGTAAAACGATTATTGAATCTGGTATGTCATTTGGCCCATATTCCGTTGATGATTGCTTTGAACTAGAAAAATCGGCTATTTATCAGCGTATTCAAAAGCAGGTGATGATGGCTGAGTTTGCCTTGATAAGACAAAAAGAGGGCCAGCCGCGTGTTATCTGGTTAGTTGAAGCAAAAAGTTCCTCTCCCAGGCCGGAAACACAACCAGGATTTGATGCGTTTATTGATGAAATCAGACAGAAACTCAGTAATGCGCTGCATCTGGTGCTGTCCGCTAAATTGAATCGGCATCGCGAGTCAGTCACAGATTTACCGAATGGTTTCAAATCATTGACTCTGCAAGAAGATTTTAAGTTGGTTTTGGTTATTAACAACCATCGATCGGAATGGTTGCCCCCTTTACAGGATGCCCTGAATTCAGTACTCAGAACGCTTGTAAGCACCTTGGGGCTGAGGCCTAATTCGGTTGCTGTGATTAATGATGTCATGGCTCGTTCTTATGGATTAATTAGTTAAGGCCGTAAGTCGTAATGAATTTGTAGGGCGTTAATATGTCTGGGAGTCTTTCCTGACGCATTACGCCATATGGAATGGCGCACCTATCGCTGAGCGACGCAAACCTCGCACGCTGAGCTTATTGGCGCCCCACAAAACGATGCGCCTCATGCCTTTGGGCCTTGCCTATGGCGGCCTGCATCTTTTTAGGTATTGAAATGATCACTCCCTGTAAATCTCTTAATCAGCCGGGCTGGCTTGATCTTCGGGCAGCGCTTTGGCCTGATTGCTCAAATGCTGAGCACTTGGCAGAAATGGCGTTGTTTTTAGCTTCGCCGCAGCGTTTTGCCCAATTTGTGGAATACGATCAATCAGGCAGGGCGCTTGGGTTTATTGAGCTGGCCGTGCGGGGCGATTATGTAAATGGCACGGAGTCCTCGCCGGTGGCTTTTCTTGAAGGCATTTATGTTGAGCCCAGCGCAAGACGGCGGGGCGTCGCGGGCAAGCTGGTTGCTGCCGCCGAGCAATGGGCCAAAGAGCATGGTTGTAAGGAATTTGCCTCTGATGCGGCAATAGACAACACCCAAAGCCATGCCATGCATAAATCACTTGGTTTTAATGAAACGGAGCGGGTGGTTTTCTTCAAAAAAGCGCTTTGATGCGGGCCTCTGTTAAAACGCCCTGCATAAACATCAATCCCCGCCGGATCGCTGATATCAAAGCAGCCGCCGCTGCTTATTTACTAAGAAACTGACGCACTTACGGAAATCGCCATGATTTTACCTAGCCTGCTGCAATCCTCATCCCCGCGCACCTGGCTGTTTTACGGCGACAGCATTACCCATGGCGTGCTGCATACGGCGGGGGCGCGTTGTTTTAGTGAGCACTTTACCGAGCGGCTGCGTTTTGAGCTGGGGCGGGCGGATGATGTGATGCTCAATACGGCGTGTTCCGGGCATAACACGCGGCAGATGCTGCAGCATTTCCCCCTGCGCGTGGAGCGCTTCAAGCCGGATGTAGTGCTGCTGATGGCCGGAATGAACGATTGCAACAGCAGGCTGGCCGATGGGCAGCATGTGCCGGTGGAGGAGTTTTGCGCCAATTTGGCCTCGATGATTTCCGCCGTGCGGGGCTGGGGCGGCGAGGTGATTTTGCAGACGGTTACCCCCGTGTTGCCGGGGCTTGCCCCCGAGCGGGAGCTGACGCTGCCCCAATACAATGCGGCCATCCGTAATCTGGCGGCAGAGCTGGCCGTACCCCTGATCGACCATGCCGCCGTGTGGGAAACCCTCGCCGCAAAGTTGCCCGTCTATATGGCCGATGCCTTCCACCCCAATGCCTGTGGGCATATCCTGCTGGCACATACCGTATTCCGTGCGCTGGGTGTGTTTGATGAGGCAGCGCCAAGTTGTGGGCTGTTGTTGCCTTCGGTAATTGTCAAGATAGTTGAGATGTTTTTACGATTTAAGCGACCTGTAATTCCTCGCTTGTTTTAGGCTCAATAGCCCGGTCGGGGTTCAATTGCACTTCATCTTGCCAGCTCCAGTTCCGAG
>NZ_PDZG01000061.1 GCF_002735645.1 Iodobacter sp. BJB302 | reverse complement strand
TCAGCGGTGCAAGCACCCTGTTACCGTTCGACTTGCATGTGTAAAGCATGCCGCCAGCGTTCAATCTGAGCCAGGATCAAACTCTTTAGTTTAATCGCTAAGCTAGTACTTACTGGCTTACTTTATTTAGCGCAACCATCGCTGGTTACGCCTTACTCATGTAAGCACTTGTTTCGCTTCCGAATCAAGCACTCACACTCATCGACTGTATTTTTTTAAAGATCGGCTCGCTATCTGCATCACTTCGTTTCCGTGTGCGCTGCAGCGAGGAAGCGAAATATACGGGGCTAAGCTATTTAGGTCAACACCCTACTTACGATAAAACCAGTCTAATACGGTAAGTATATGATTTTAAATAGCCAGAAATTGAAACCGCAAGCGCCAGCATGCTGCACTGCCAGAAAATTCCTAAAGCAGGCTTTGGGAACACCCTGTAAATTAGCTGCCGATTGATCTATTTCCCCTAAAACAGAGCACCCTATGCCTAAGCAAACTGAGCGCAGTTGCAATGAAATCCGCACCGCTATATTAAGACTCCAGCTGCTGGATGAGACCGAATGCGCCGCGCTGCTCATCAGCCTGCAACACCTTAATCTAGCCGATGACAAATCTGTATTGGAAATCACCGGCCTGACCGCCGCAGCTGGATCGGCATGGGAGACACTATATATAGGTGAATTGAAAACGCTGCTGGCTCTGGCCATTGGCGACAAATACGCCACGCAGCAAGGCTGCGACTGGGTGCATCAATTTGACGAAGTGGAAGAATCCCGCCGCCGCGTATATCGCTGTGTGGATGGGGTGCTTAATATGCACAAAACCGGAATGTTTCATCACACATTAGAACTGATGCACAGCACTGAAACGCTGCATCTGGCGATGGACTTAATCAAACGCAAGCAACGCTTTTTTGGCCTGGATGAGCTGGAGCTGGCTAAATAAACCCAAGCGCCCGTTTTTACTTGCCAAGGTATTTCACCAGCACGGCATCCAAATCCCCCCCCAGCACCTGGCGCAGCTCCGATACAAACAGAGGGGGCAATTGCCCTGCCTGAGTAAAATCATGAGCGAACAAGAGGGGTAAAAAATCATCCAGGCTGCGTTTATGATGGCTGGCTGCTTGCAAAAGCCCGTCCACCTCTGCCCAAAACGTCGCCCCCTGAGCATAAAACAGCGGATAAACACTACGATCACCCTGCTGATATTGGCGCTCTAAGGCAAGTAGACCCTGTTCAGGCACTTTGCCCGGCTGGATAAAATGCCCGCGCAACCTAGCGACCACATCCTCTGGCAGCTGGCTTTTGGCCAAGGTTTTTAAACCATAGTAATGCGCCAGACTCTCGCCAGCCCAGGTTGGCGATTTCACTTTATGCGTCTGCGACATCGCCGCCAGCTGGTGAAACTGCTCATGGGCCAGAATCATCAGAGTGAGCGCGGTGCTAGCCTCCGTGTTTTCAGCCCCTTTTATATAATTAGCCAAAAACGAGCGATGCCCCGCAGCACCACCAGCGCGGCCTTTCTTATGATCTATGCCCAGCCACAACACAAAAAGATGGCGATCTTTTGCCGCGAGGTCCTTAGCCGGGGGCAGGATTGCGCCCAGATAACGCAGCGCCTCGGCATGCAGCGCGGGCAGCTGCAGACTGGCCACCTCAGCGGCATCATCGGCCACATAATCCACACTAAACGGCCCAAGCTGCTGCTGGCTTAAAGCCAAATGACCAAATGCATAATATTCTGGCGCACCTTTAGCCGGCACGCGCCATTGCCCTGAACCCGCCGACATAGACCCCTGCTGCAAATCCGTCCCTACAATACTCAATGTATCTTCAAACTGACCATCTAAGCGCAATAAAGAAGTAGGCTCGGATAGCAGCCACCATTTTTTATCCTGAAAATAAACGCTCTTTTGCTCAGAAGAATCCACCCCGGCACTTGGGGCAGGCTGAACATCAATCCCCCAGCTCACTTTGTTACAGCCCGCAGGCAACACCCACTCGCCAGGCTTTGGCGAAACCAGCGGCTGATTCACACAATGAGGCACCAGCAACTGCGAAACCAAGCCCCTGCCCACCCCATGCAAACGCAACACCCTATCCTGAGTGCTGGCTGGAAAATCAGTCAAAGTGGCCTGTAATTGCGTGGGAGTATCAGGAAAAACCGAGATTTGATAATGCGCGGCCAAGGCTTGAGAAGAAGCAAGGCCCCAAAAAAAGCAGAGTTTATACAAAGACATAACAGGCCAATGCACAGAAATAGAAACGTAAACCGTACAGAATATGAGCACATTACCCAAGTAATAATCACCAGCAATCCAGATCAATTAGATCATCTGCCAAAACAACATACTGCAAAGCACACAGTCCAATAGCCCCTCCTATCATCCGGTATTCACACTCTATGCGCTGTGTGTGTTACTGACTTATGAAGTTTTTCCCCTGCCAGTGCCGTTTAAAAATAGACCTATCAGACCACCAAGTTTGACCCCACCCCACCGCAAATAGGACAATGCGGCCAATAGCCTTTCTTTAAATTGTGGTTTTCATTTTTTCCAGACAGCAAACCAGCACCTTGGTGCTGCTGTTTACCGTCCTGTGTAGCAATAAGCGCTACCAGCCAGGGAAACGATCCGCCATGATGAATCAGCACATCAAAGTAGAAGTAAAAATATGCAAGAACAGCAAGCAGTTACAGACATTCAACCCAGCCGCCGCTATTCAATCGCCCCGATGCTCGACTGGACGGACCGCCATTATCGTTATTTCGCAAGACTGCTGAGCAAGCACACCTGGCTGTACACCGAGATGGTGACGACCGGGGCGATTATTCATGGGGATAAACAGCGGCATCTTAATTTTGATGAGATTGAAAACCCGATTGCTCTGCAGCTGGGTGGATCTGATCCGCAGGCTTTGGCCACTTGCGCCAGGATTGGCGAGAGCTGGGGCTATGACGAGATTAATCTAAATGTGGGTTGCCCTTCCGAGCGGGTGCAAAATGGGGCGTTTGGTGCTTGCCTGATGGCAGAGCCGCGTTTGGTGGCGGATTGTGTAAAGGCGATGAAAGATGTGGTGGATATTGATGTCACCATCAAACATCGTATCGGTATTGATAATGAAGAAAGCTACGACTTTGTGCGCGATTTTGTAGGCACGGTGGCTGATGAAGGCTGTAATACTTTTATTGTGCATGCGCGTAATGCGATTTTAAAAGGCTTGTCGCCTAAAGAAAACCGCGAGATTCCGCCGCTTAAATATCATTATGCTTATCAGTTAAAACAGGATTTCCCGCATTTAGAAATCATTGTAAATGGTGGCATTACTACGCATGAGCAGGCGGCAGAGCATTTAAAGCATCTGGATGGCGTGATGGTGGGGCGCGAGGCTTACCATAATCCTTGGATACTGACGCAGGTAGACGAGTTATTTTACGGCGGCGCAGCGCATACTGCCTCCCGCGTGCAAGTGATGCACGCAATGCGACGCTTTATTGAGGCCGAAATGGCGCAGGGCTTGCCGATTCGCTTAATCACCCGCCATATTCTGGGATTATTTCAGCATCAGCCAGGAGCCAGAACCTGGCGACGGATGTTGTCTGATTCCAAATTGCTTAAAGACGCTGACTTCCAACTGATTGAAAACGCCCTGCGTGAAGTAACTAAAGGCCACCCTTAAATGAAGCGACTCGCCCTTTTACTGACACTGATGATCCCGCCCGCATTCGCCACCGAAGTAACGCTGCTGGCTGCGATGGGCAATAAGGGCATTTTGCTGATTGACGGGCAAAAAAAGACCTTGGCAATTGGTGAGCAAATGGGCGAGGTCAAATTGCTGGCAGTGAGCAGCGAGCAAGCGACTGTAATGATAGGCACACGCCAGCGTCAGCTTTTATTGGGCCAAGGTTATATCGCCAGCACCAGGGCAGAAAGTGACAGCGCAGGCAGCCTTACGCTAAGCCCGGATGCACAAGGCCATTATTATGCCGATATTGCCGTGCGTGGCATCAGCCAGCGCGGCATTATTGATACTGGTGCCAGCTTTTTATCTATGCCACGTAATCTGGCCAGCAATATGGGTGTGGATTACAAGCAAGGTGTCGAGGCCCGCACACAAACAGCCAATGGCATCATTAAATCCTGGCAGATTACGATTGCACAGGTTCGAATTGGCTCCCTGCTGCTGAATAATGTGCAAGCCAGTGTGCGCGATCAGGACAACGGCCCTTTATTAATTGGCAATAGTGTTTTGAATCGCTTTCAAATGAAGCGCGAGCAAGAGCTGCTTATCTTACAAAAGAAGAATTACCAATGACGAGTCCCCTAGATACAAATCGAAAGATCATCGTTTTAGCTAGTAATAACGCCGGTAAGGTAAAAGAATTTAACCGCCTGTTTGCCGCGCTGGATATCCAGATTGTGCCGCAGGGCGAGCTGGGCGTGGCCGAATGCGAAGAGCCGCACCACACTTTTATTGAAAACGCCTTAGAAAAAGCCCGCCACGCCAGCCGGATTACCGGCCTGCCTGCACTGGCCGATGATTCCGGCCTTTGTGTGCATGCACTGGGCGGCGCACCGGGTGTGTACTCGGCCCGCTTTGCGGGTGAGCCCAAATCGGATGCGCGCAATAATCAGAAATTAGTCGAGAGCCTTGCCGGGCAGGCGGATCGCAGCGCTTATTACTATGCCGCCTTGGTACTGGTGCGCCATGCGGATGACCCGCAGCCGCTGATTAGCGACGGCATTTGCCAGGGAGAAATCCTTGAAATCAGCCGGGGTGAGGGAGGTTTTGGCTATGATCCGCTGTTTTTGCTGCCGCAGTTTGGCAAAACAGCCGCCGAAATCAGCGCGGAAGAAAAAAGCCAGATCTCGCATCGAGGCAAAGCCTTGCGGGAATTGATCGCTAAATTGCAGGAAACAGGCTTATGAGCGCGGCAGTCAATCAAGGCGAAACCCGCTGGGCCACATGGCTTAGAGACGATGAATCGGTGGTCTCTTGCACCGAAAAAGTAAAAGTGATGAATGAGAATCTGGATGAGCTAAAACAAATGGCGCAGGATTTGCTGGAAGACGGGCTGCTGATGGAAGTATCAGAAGCCCAGATCAAAGCCGTGCTGCACAGGCTGGTGGATGAGCTGAATAACCCGTATCAGAAATAACGATTGATAAATTATCAGAGCCAAAGAACCCAAATCTTGAGCCCGCGATGCCACAGAGAGCACAGAGTTACACGGAGAAAACCACTCTTCACTTTTTAATAAAGAATGATTGTTTTTTTTGGACGCTTTGGCTAAGCATCATTCAAATCAATTTCCTATGCTTTCTCTGTGAAACTCTGTGTCCTCAGTGCTCTCTGAGGTGCAAGGTTTAGCTTAATCAAGATATACCCCGCCCCACATAAGAAGTGAACACCATGCAATCGATTTCCATGCCCATCGGCAAAGCTAACTGGGCGCTTTCTGCCTTACCGCCTTTGGCGCTGTATATCCACTTTCCCTGGTGCATTAAAAAATGCCCTTACTGTGATTTCAACTCGCACGCGCAAAAAGGCGCGCTGCCAGAGCAGCAGTATATTGCCGCCCTGCTGGCCGATTTGGAATCCTGTTTGCCGCTGATGTGGGGCAGGCCGATTACCAGTATTTTTATGGGTGGCGGCACGCCAAGCCTGTTTTCTGCCGAGGCGATTAATCAATTGCTGGAAGGGATTCGCGCCCGCGTGCGTTTGCACCCCGATGCCGAGATCACGCTGGAAGCCAACCCCGGCACCTTCGAGAGCGAAAAATTTGCCGGCTACCGCGCCGCAGGCGTCACGCGCTTATCGATTGGTATTCAAAGCTTTAATGCTGAGCATCTTAAAGCGCTGGGCCGTGTGCACGATGATAAAGAAGCCCATCGCGCCATCGAGATTGCCCATCAGCATTTTGATAATTTCAATCTGGATATTATGTATGCCCTGCCTAAGCAAACACTGGCCGAGGCGCTGCTGGATATTCGCACTGCCATTGCTTGTAAATCCACGCATCTTTCGGCCTATCACCTGACACTAGAGCCCAATACCCTGTTCCACCGCTACCCGCCTGCCTTACCGGATGAAGATTGCAGCGCCGATATGTCGGATGCGATTGAAGCGGAGCTGGCCGCCTCAGGCTTTGAGCATTACGAAACCAGCGCCTTTGCCCAGCCTAAGCGTCAGGCTAAGCATAATTTAAATTACTGGCAGTTTGGTGATTACCTGGGGATTGGTGCGGGGGCACATGCCAAGATCAGCTTCCCCGATAAAATCATCCGCCAGATGCGCTATAAACAGCCGACCGAATATTTGCAAAAAATGGCTTCGGGTTCGGCCATCCAGACGACAGAGCAAATTACTTTAGAGCAGCTACCGTTTGAATTTATGCTCAACGCCCTGCGCCTGACCGGCGGCTTTGATTTAAGCCTGTTTGAAGAGCGCACCGGCTTGCCGCTGACTAAAGTCATTCACCAGATTGAACGCGCCGTGGCCGATGGATTATTAGAGCGCCAGCTTAATCATATCCAGCCCACATTACGCGGCCAGCGTTTTTTAAATACGCTGCTGGAGCGGTTTTTGCCTTAAACAAGGCTATTACGCGTCAATAACAAGATCTTGAAACACTTCGCCCCAGAGAACTTCGTGTTTCACGGAGAAAAGCCATTTTATAAACGAAGCCATTTGTTTTTAGTTTGCCATCACCAGCCCCCTGCCTTTCTCCGCAGGGGGCTTTTTTATTTACCATTCACTGCCGATTAACGGCAAAGCCAACCACTCAACCTCAAAAATCCCCCGCTGCTCGCATGCTTTAGCTAAATCATTGAATGCTGATTAATATTCCATAGGAATAACAAGCAAATAAAGCAAATCGACTAAGGCAAACGAGGCGGATATGCGAAACCCACACGGATTTACCCTGATTGAAGTCATGGTCACCATTGCCATCGTCGGCATTCTGGCCGCAATCGCCATTCCTCAATACACCGACTATGTCACCCGCAGCCGCCTGGTAGAGGCACAAAGCAAGCTCAGTGATACCCGGGTGCGGCTGGAGCAGTTTTTTGTAAACAACAGAACCTATGTTGGCTTCACCTGCACACAGGCCGCAGTGGGGAATGAAAACTTTGGCATCACCTGCACCACGCAAACGGCCAATACCTTCACGATCACCGCAACGGGCACCAATAAAATGACCGGGTTCAGCTTCACGCTGGATGACCTTAACCAAAAGACTTCGGCAATTGCGGCAGCTGGCTGGTCTAACCCTTCTCCCAATAATTGCTGGGTCAGCAGAAAACCGAATATTTGTTAGGCGAGCCTGCAAAATGAACTCCTTCCCACAAAAGCACCATGGTTTCAGCCTGATAGAAGTTATGGTTGTGCTTGTTATCTTTGGCTTACTGGCCGCGATTGCCATGCCCGGGTTTCAAGGCTGGGTACGCAGCGCTAAATTGCGCAGCTTTGCCGAATCTTTTCAAACGGCAGTTCAGACAGCCAGATCCGAGGCCATTAATCGCAATGCCTATGTAGAGCTAGTGTTAACCAATAGTGCGGTTGGGGCTGATGGCTCCAGAAACGCAAATGCGGTAACGGTTTCCGCAACAGGCACAGCCTGGCTGATCCGTGAATGCACAACCTGCGCCAATATCACAACCGCAGCCACGGCAGCAGAAACCTACCCCTTTATTGGCGGAAAAGTGCTGGCAGAAGGCGGTAGCAGTAATCCCCCTGCACTCAATGCCAGCGCCGGATTAATTCGTTTTGATGGCTTAGGCAGGGCCGATGCCGCATTTAACTTAATTGTGGCCGATACCGCAGCAGCGGCAACCCCTGCATCGTGCAGTTTGGCTGGCACGGGGCCGGTAACTGACCCCGCCAGAGTTTGTGTTGTTTTAGACCGGGGCGGTAACGCCAGAATGTGCCTGCCCGACGCGCCGGCAACCCACCCCAGTTCTTGTGCCAGGAGCTAGAGGCCATGATTTATAAGCATTCCCGCATTAAGCAAGGCGGCTCCATGCTGCTGGAAGCCATGGTAGGCATTACGATATTTTCATTTGGCGTGCTGTCTATTCTGGCCCTGCAAGGCAACGCAATGCGGCATGTATCCAGCACCTCTTCACGCACATCTGCCATGCAATTGATGCAAAGAATTGATGGCCTGATGAGGGTGAATCCAAGCACAGCCAATTTAGACAGTTTCCGGATGACCAGCTGCACATCTGCCGCCGCAACGTCCACTGCGGGAATTTGGTCCAGAGCCGTTGCCGCGCAGCTGCCAGGCGCCACCTGTAGCGTGGTGATTGATAACGATAACGCAGCCGGGCGCACGATCCGGTGCTTTCGCCGGGCCACCGTGACCATTTCCTGGCCAGTACGGCGTGGCGATCTGACCGGTGCCAGCGGCGTTACAGACATCAGCGGCGGGCAAATGAATGTTGCCACCAATGTGGCTGATATCCAGACGGTGTGGAGCGACACCCCTAACGGCACTCTGTGCAATAACTAAAGAGACATGCTATGCGCCAGTCCAGCGGTTTTGGTTTAGTAGAACTCATGGTTTCAGTGGTTGTTGCACTGGTTTCCATGATTTCTATCTATCAAATTTTTGGTGTGAATGAGGCCTACCGGCGCAACAGCATGGGCGGCTCAGGCGCGCAAATCAATGGCGGGATTGCCGTGATGCAGATACAAAAAGATGCAGAACGATCCGGCTTGGGCATTGGGGATGCGGGTGCACTTAATTGCAATGTGGTTTCCAGGGTAGCCGCGCTGAATAATGTTCCGCTTATCCCGGTGTTAATCCAGAGCGCGGGCACATCAGACAGCCTCACGTTTTTATATGGCAGCAGCATTATTGGCGGAGGACAGGTGGCCCAGCTGGCCGATATTGAGCACGGCAATGCCGATACTCAATTTGCCAATGTTTTAGGCGGGCAAAGCATGGCCGTCAATGATCTGGTAATTGCATGGCAATCGGGGCTGGCCAATTGCCCGGTGTTTCAGGTGACCTGCACCAATGCCACGCCGTGCGCCGGAACACCCGCTTCAACCGATGGTTTTGCCATTGGCAATGCAGCAAATGCTTGGAACTCTGCAACGCTTAACTCCCCCTTCCCGGCGGCTTTAAGCAAAATCACGCGTTTATATAATTTTGGCCAGCTCACCCGGCGCACTTACTGCGTTTATCTCAGTGGCAACAGCAATGGTTGCGCGGGGGCCGGCACCCAAATCCACGGCTCGCTGCTGAGCGCAGATGCACTGGATGCAACGGCTGCAGCCGATGGCGCATGGCAAGTTGTAACAGAAAATGTGATTCAAATGAAAGCCGAGTACGGTTTGGATACCAATGTGGATGGCGATGCGATTCCAAATAACGTTGATACTTGGCAAAAAGCCGCCCCGGCCCAATGGGCGCAGGTATTGGCCGTCCGCTATGCCGTGCTGGTACGCGCCAGTAATCCGCAAAAACCCAACCGGGCTGGCACCTGCGTTAACGACAGCGCAAATAACTACACCGCCGCCACGCCCAGTGATGCGTTTACCCTCACCACTGCGGCCTACTACTTAGGCTGGTCAGGTGCAGATGTTTTTACCCAGCCCACCAATGCCGACTGGCAATGCTACCGCTACAGCGTGCATGAAACCGTAGTACCGCTGCGCAATCAGATTTTGCTCAATCAGCCCACCACTAATCTCTAAGGAAGACGACAGCATGAGCACGCCACGTATTCCTGCCCAAAGCAACCAACAAGGCTTGGTACTGTTTATCTCTCTGATTGTGCTGGTGATTATGACCCTGGCGGGTATCGCCATGATCAGATCCATCACTACAAGCACTCAGGTTGCCAATAATCTGTCGCTGCGCCAGGGCACCACAGCCGCTGCCGATGTGGCGCTTGAAACAGCACGCCAATGGCTGATTGCCATCTCCGGCACATCACCCGCCACATTAAATGCGGATTCTGCAGCCAATGGCTATAGCGCCACCAACACCGTCAGCCCGATTAACCCGAATGACGGCACGCAGTGGCGGGCAGGCAGCAACTGGGTTTGGGTAGCCACCACCTGCACTCCCAAACCCTGCACGCCCGCCGCTATGCCACAGGCCACCAGTACGGCCACAGTCACAAACCTGAATGGCTTCAGTGCTTCTTATTTAATTCAGCGCAGCTGCAGCAACGCCGCTGCCCCCACACTGGTGATTGATACCGTTGCGGCTACGGGCAACCCTTGCAATCTGGTGAAAGCCTGCCCCAATTGCCTGAAAGAAAAAACATCTTTTAATGTGAATTACCTGATTACGGTAAGAATTCAAGGCCCTAAAAACACCGTCAGCTTTTATCAGGCCTCTATTTATTAAGCCACACAACAAGTTTCACCCGGCAGCCCGGCACTCAAGCCGTTTTTATTAAGGACCAAGCATCATGAAACTCAATCTGTTTACCCTGGGATGGCTTGGCCTTAGCGTCAGCACCTTTGCCGCACAAACGGCTGATAAACCGCTGTCAACCTTAACCACCGGCGATGTAAAGCCCAATATTATGTTTACAATTGATGATTCCGGCTCGATGGCCTGGAGCCATATGCCAGATAGCGTGAGCAACTGGCGAACCAAAGTGGGTTATCACAATTCCTACTGCAATGGAGTGTATTACAACCCGGCCACCACTTACCTCCCCCCAAAAAATGCCGACGGCACAAGTAAAGCCAATGCCAGCTACACGGCTGCATGGTATGACGGATTTAATACAGGCACCTCGGGCGGCCCCAATAACAGCAGCACCTATAATTTATCCAGCAATTTTTTTGCTTATGACAATGTAACCGGCGGTGCCAACGCACCGCTACAAACGGCTTTTTATTGGACTTATTCCACCAGCACACCACCGGATACGGAATGCAATACATCGCTGCCCTCATCAACCAGCACGCTCACAACCGGCTCCTGGACAAAAACAAAAATCCCCAGTGATGCCAGCGCGGCATCGGTGGCTGCACGACAAAATTTTGCCAACTGGTTTAGCTATTACCGCACCCGTATCATGATGATGAAATCCAGTGCCAGCCTTGCTTTTGCGGATATGGACAGCCGCTACCGCATTGGCTTTTCACGGATAGGCAGACTGTCTTCGAATAACTTTGCCAGCTCAGGATTTTTAAATATTTCTGATTTCGACGGCACACAAAAAAGTGCCTGGTACACCATGCTTTTTGGCGTTCCTCCCAGCGGTGGTACGCCTTTAAAAACAGCATTACAAGCCGTTGGGGAGATTTATGCAGGCAATAAAGGCGCGGTAACCGACCCTATCCAGTACACCTGCCAGCAAAACTTTGAAATTTTAACCACCGACGGCTACTGGAATGCCAGTGGCGACAGCGTCTCTGTAGGCAATCAGGACACCGGCTCCGGCGTACCAAGGCCCATGTACGACGGAGCAGGCCAATCTAATAATCTGGCCGATGTGGCAATGAAATACTTTAAAACCGATTTACGCACGGGCATGGCCAATAATGCGCCAGGCATTCCTGCATTTGATACCGGCCCTGAAGGCAGGCAAATGATGCGTACCTATACCTTAGGCCTGGGGATGGATGGCACGCTCAATTATGTGGATGATTACGAAACCAATACAGACAGCAGCGTCAATGATTTTGTGGGCATTAAAAATGGCACAAAAAACTGGCCAACGGTGGTTGGGGATCAATTAACCACCATTGATGATTTATGGCATGCGGGGGTGAATGGCGGAGGCAAATATTTTAGCGCCAAAGACCCTAATGCCGTGGCAGCCAGCCTGAAAAGTGCTCTGAACGATATCAGCTCTAGGCTGGGATCGGTGGGCGCGCCCGATGTATCCAACGCGTTTATGACGGCAGCAGACAATAAGGTTTACAACAGCAGCTATAAAACGCGCGACTGGACCGGCGATGTAGCGGCCCGAACTGTTGATGTAAGCAGCTCAACCTTTACCACCACAGCTCTTTGGTCTGCCCAAGATTTACTCGCCACCCGCAATTTAAGCAGTAACCCTCGGGTGATTTACTCCTGCGCAGGAAGCTGCACCAGCTTCACTACTTTTGACGCCGCAACCTATGGCAGCAATGCATCCATTACGGCAGGAGTAACCAGCTTAAAAACAGCAAACTCACTGAACGCAGCCCAGCAGACGGCCATTACGGGCACTAAACTGGTTGATTTCCTGCGGGGCGATCAAAGCAATGAGCCCACCACTTCAGCCCCTGATTTAGCAGCCACTACGGCGCTCTTTCGCCAGCGTACCAAAATCCTTGGTGCGATTATCCATGGCGGTGTGACCTATGTTAAAAAATCCGAAAAAGCTTATCCGGATTCCGGCTATGGCGCATTTTCGCGTACCAACTTAAGCCGCCGGGCTATGCTTTACGCCCCGGGCAATGATGGCATGCTGCATGCCTTTGATGCCGCAACAGGGCAGGAAGTATGGGCGTTTATTCCTCCCAGCCTGCTGCCCAGCCTGTGGAAACAAGCCGACAGAAACTACGACAGCAACTTCCAGTATTTTGTAGACGGATCACCCACCATTGCCGATATAAATAATGGCAGCAGCTGGAAAACCATTCTGGTGGGCGGATTGCGTGGCGGTGGCGGCGAGTACTATGCCATTGACATCACCAACCCTTCCGCAACCGTTCCGGCCGCCCCCCTCTGGAGCTTTAAAGACAGCCGTCTTGGTAAAACCTACGGCTTTCCGGTAGTGGGTAAAATAGCAGGCCAATGGAAGGTATTGCTCACAGCGGGCTATGACAATAGCGATAACAAGGGCTACCTTTTTGTCTTAAACGCTGATACCGGCGCTCTGGAAAAAACCTTTACCACCACCTGCACCGCCACCGATGGCACATGTGGATTATCCAAAATTGGCGCTTTATTTACTGAGCCGGATGTCGATGACACCATCAAAATGGTCTATGCAGGTGATTTAGCCGGTAATTTATGGCGCTTTGATGTGGCGGGCGCACAAGGCAATGGCGTATTAGCAGCAACCACAGGCACCAGCGCATTGCGCCAGCCCATCAGCTCGGCCCCGCTGATTAAAGAAATGCCGGCATATAAAAACAGCAGTGGAATTCCCGCCCATTATGTGAACTTTGGAACGGGGCGTTTTTTAAATCAAAACGATATGAGCAACAGCGATACACAAACCATTTATGGCTTATTAATAGACCCCAGCTTAGGCGCTATTGACTCTGCCTTTAATAATTTAGGTACATCCGGTTCTTTAATTGAATTAGTGATTGATAAAACCTGCGACAAAACTATCAAAGACAATCTGGGAGGCACAGTCAGCACGCTGGATGGTATTGATGGCACCAGCTTATCTAATAACTGCCCTAATTCTGTAGCGGGTGACTTTAGTAATGGCGATGGCAATTTTGATACGATTACTTTAAAAAGAGCAGCTAATTCCGCCTTAGGCACTGATCTAACCAGCTGCAAAAACAGCACAAAAGGATGGCGGGCTGATTTGCCCATTAGTAAAGAACGAATTCCTAATGACCCATTTCCTTTTGATACCTATGGCGTATTCAGCTCGATTGTTCCTGGTGCAGATTCCTGCACACCAGGCGGGATCAGCCGCGAATACAAAATGCCGCTTAATTTAAGCAAAGACTGGTTATGCGCCAATCCATCAACCAATGTATTTATCAGCGTAGGCAAAAATTCGGATGGCAAATTATCCGATGACCCATCACGCCGGGTTTCAATTACAACGTCTAAATTTGACAGTATTAAAGTCAATGCAGATGGCACAGGCTCTGTTGACTCGGCAAGGCTCAATACTCAGGTGAAAGGAAAACGCTCTTCATGGAGTGAAATTCTGCGCTAAGCCAGGCCCGCCGTACCGGCCCCTTACATCAGGGCCGGTACGGCGGTTTGATATTCTAAGTCATAAGACCCTAATTTATCAGGCCGTTAGCTGCAAGAATTCAACAACGAATTATTTTTTTATACGTGGTTTTTAAGCAACAAACATTAGAATTTAATGATATTTATCATGTAAAGCTTAATATTCCCAAAGCAGTGCCCCGCATATATTTCCCTGTTTTGCAGCCATATTCATCAAATAATCGTTTAAAACCCACAATTCAAAACCACAACTACCGTTCGTCCATAAATATTGACCGATGATCAAAATCCATAGGCATTTTAGCCTACTGGATAAATGGTCAACTTGTAAGCATTATGCCCTCAAATACAGTAGGAGCAATAATGCGAGTTTCAGCCGGTTTTACCCTTATCGAAGTCATGATCACCGTAGCGATTATCGGCATTTTGGCGTCTATCGCCATCCCCAGCTACAACGATTACGTCACCCGCAGCCGCCTGGTAGAACCCCAGAGCAAGCTCAGTGAGACGCGAACACAACTTGAACAGTTTTATATGAACAATCACACATATAAAACCTTTGATTGCAAAAGAGACGCCCAACCATCAGAAAGCTTCAGCATCCGTTGCAATCCCCAGGAAGCAGAAAGCTTTACCATTATCGCCACAGGCAGCGGAAAAACAGCGGGCTTTACCTTTACGCTGGATGATCAGGGCATAAAAGCGACCACCGCAGCACCCAGCGGCTGGCCAAAACCTGACAACTGCTGGGTCAGCAAAAAGTCTGGCTGCTGATCATGGATTTACATTTTCCTCAACGTAATCAGCGGGGTTTTACGCTGGTCGAAATCCTGATCACGCTGCTTATTTTTGGCATTTTATTATCGCTGGCAGGCCCGCCTTTTCAGGACTGGGTACGCAGCACGCAGCTTAGAACCTATGCCGAATCATTCCAAAGCGCCGTGCAGCTAGCCCGTGCAGAGGCGATTAAACGCAATGGCTATGTTGAGCTGATTCTTACAAATGACGCCGTTGCAGCCACCAATCGCAATGCCAATAATGTGAGCCCCAGCGTGGATGGCACGGCCTGGCTGATCCGTGCCTGCCCTGCCTGTGTCAATCTCACCACCGCTGCGCCAAACAAAAGCAACTACCCCTTTATTGAAGGCAAAACGGTTGCTGAAGGAAACTCTGCTCAATTTAAGCTCACCGCAGATCAATCCATAATCCGTTTTGACGCACTTGGCCGGGCTGATCAGTCTTTGCTGCTGATTGTCAGCCAAGATAAATCGGCCGTAGCAGACTGCAACAAGCCCGCTGACGATAACAACATCGTAAAAAACCCGGCAAGAATTTGCATGCGAGTTGATGAAGGCGGCAATACGCAGCTTTGCCTGCCTGATGCCCCGAAAAAAAATCCAGCCAGCTGCTCGAGGTAAGCCCCATGACTATTCTTTATTCCCAGCGGGGATCGATGCTGCTTGAGTGTTTAATTGGCATCAGTATTTTTTCATTTGGCATTTTGGCCATCAGCGCACTCCAGGCCAATGCCATGCGGCACTCGGTGAGCAGCAGCTCCCGAACAACCGCCACACAGTTAATCCAGAGATTAGACGGCGAAATGCGCAGCAATGTATCGACACTGGACAGCTTTGCCATTGCAAGAACCAAATGTGAGAGTGCAGCCCCGGCCTCTGCGAACGCCAAGGATTGGGCAAGCGCAGTCGATAAAAACCTGAAAAACGCTATTTGCACAGTAGTTGTTCAAAAAAACATCCCTGCCACCAGCACCCCTTGCTCACGCCAGGTAACGATCAGCATTAACTGGCCAACACCAAATGGTGCCAAAACCGGGGTCGCTACTGGTAAAAACGAGGGCATGAATGAAGCCACTACCGTGATTGATATTCCCACCATTTTAGAAACCAAAGACCCTTTGGATACGGAGCATATACGCTGTGGACTATAAGATGCGCCCCTCTTATGGCTTTGGCCTGATCGAAATCATGGTTGCCATTGTGATTTCACTACTGGCTTCTCTTGCTATTTACCAGACCTTTAATACCAGTGAAGGTTTTCGCCGCTCTACCCTGGGCAATGGCAATGCTCAAAGCAGTGGCGGGATTGCCATTATGCAAATCCAAAAAGAACTGGAGCGTGCAGGCTACGGCATAGGCTCAAACCGCGCACTGAACTGTAATGTGGTTTCGCAAAATACCAATTACACAAACTTCCCGCTTGTGCCTGTAAGCATCACATCTGTAGCGGGTGGCTCTGATCAGATTACCATTTTGTACAGCACCTCACCAGCAGCGGGCATGCCAGCCCTGTTTGGTGATGGAACGACACACACCAATAATGATGATCAATTCGTCAATATCTTACTGGCAAGCCAGTACCGGGCCGGAGATTTAGTTGTGGTATGGCCTGATCCGGGCAAGCAGGCACAAACCGCCTGCCCTTTATTCCAGGTAACTTGCACCAATGCCGATTGCACCGGCACAGGTACGCCCGCCTCAACAGGTAAAGACTTTTTACTGCGCCATACCGCCAATGCGCTTTGGAATGGCACTTCATTAAACAAGCCTTTCCCGGCATCGCTGCCAATGAACACCACGCGCTTATTTAACTTTGGCACGATGGTTCGCCGCACCTACTGCGTATATTTAGCAGGCAACCCCAATCAATGCAGCCAGGCGGACAATAAAACGGATGGCAGCCTGATCAGCATGGATGTGCCTAAAGATAAAGCCATCGATGAAAGCAGCTGGAACATCACAACAGAAAATGTCATCCAGCTAAAAGCAGAATATGGCTTTGATACCAATACAGATGGCGACAACATTCCTAATAACGTCAGCAGCTGGAGCAATACAACCCCCACAACCCTTTTGGGATGGCAACAGCTGATCGCGATTCGCTATGGCGTACTGGTGCGTAGTAACTATCCCGAAAAACCCAAACGGGATGGCAGCTGCAGTACAACGGCAAGCGGCGCCACATTCTCATGGGCAGGTGGTGCATTCAGCAAGCCCGGCAATGCTCAGCCCAGTGATACCAACTGGCAGTGCTACCACTACACCGTGCACGAAACCGTGGTGCCGCTGCGCAATCAGAAGTTTGCCAATCAGCCTAATTTAATCAGCACGGCAGCGCCGTAAAACAGGTGCCCAATATTGTGAAACCCATTAATAAACGAGCATATATGCCATCTCAAGCTCTGAAAAACAGACAAAAAGGGCTGGTACTGCTGATTTCACTGATCGTACTGGTGGTGATGACATTAGCAGCCATTGCCCTTGTCCGATCAATGATAGGCAGCAACCAGATTGCAAATAATCTGGCCCTGCGCCAGGGCACAACCGCAGCAGCGGATGTGGCACTGGAAAAGGCGCGCTTCTGGCTGGTAGACAGATCCCGGGTCGCGCCAACAGAGCTAAACAGTGCATCCGACACCAATGGCTACAGCCCGACCAACACCGCCAACCCCATTGCCGGCAATGCATGGGCAGGCGGCATTAATTGGGTTTGGGCCAATCCCAAAACCGGAAACGCCCCACTTACTCAGGCAAAAAGAAATGAAGCGCTCAATGCCAATGGATACAGAGCAGCCTATTTTATTCAGCGCAGTTGCAGTACGGCGGGGCAAAAAACCCCAAACCGCAGCGGTTGCGACCTGCAAAAGATGTCACCGAATGAGCCAGAGGGTAATTCCGAGTATCAAATGATTTACAAAATAACCGTAAGAATCGAAGGCCCCAAAGACACTGTCACTTTTTATCAGGCCACGCTGTTCTAAGCATTTGAGGTAAAACCATGAAAATTATTGCACTCAGTATTCTAAGCATCAGCCTTAATAGCTGGGCAGCCCAAACGGCAGACAAACCGCTCTCTACGCTGAGCGTGGGTGATATCAAACCGAACGTTATGTTTATTATTGATGACTCAGGCTCTATGGCATGGAGCTTTATGCCCGACAGCGTTATTCATTGGCGCAATAGCGTTGGCTACTATAATTCATCTTGCAATGGCGTGTATTACAACCCCAAGACCACCTATCTGGCACCTAAAAATGCCAATGGCACGGATATGCCGAATGCCAGCTTTACTGCAGCATGGTATGACGGCTTTAGCAGCGGCAGCACTGCAACTTACAACCTGAGCCGTGATTTTTTTGCCTACGACAAAGTTAGCGGTGCAAACAATGGTAATTCAAGCAGAGAAGCAGCGTTCTATTGGAACTTTAAACCGGCCAAAGCACCATCTGAGGATCAATGTGCTCAGGCATTAAATTGGCCCGGCTCTGATTGGGAAAAAGTAGTTATCCCGCAAGACGGTAGCGCAAAATCAGCGGCAGAAAGACAAAACTTTGCCAACTGGTTTAGCTATTACCGTACACGTATTTTGATGATGAAATCCAGTGCTGGCGCGGCTTTTTCCAGCATTGGCGACCGCTATCGCGTAGGATTTTCTTCCATCAATAATCTAACCAGTGGTTACTACAGCAGCGATCGCTATCTTAATATTAATAACTATGCCAATCCTCAAAAAGCAGCTTGGTATGCCATGCTCTATGGCACTTATCCGGGAGGTGGAACGCCACTTAAAACCGCGCTTAATGCAACTGGGAAAATCTACTCCGGCCAGCTCCCTACTGGTGTAAATGATCCAATGCAATACACCTGCCAGCAGAATTTCACCATTCTCACTACCGATGGCTACTGGAACAGGGGCAATAATGCGGGCATAGGCAAGCAAGATAACGCCAGCAATATTCCATACCCAATGAGGGATGACACCAATACAAGTGAAACACTGGCAGACGTGGCCATGTATTACTTTAAAAATGATATTCGCAGCAATATGGCTAATAACGTGCCAGGGGTAGAAGCCTTTGCGGGTGGCGCCCAAGGGCGTCAAATAATGCGCACCTATACGCTTGGCTTGGGTATGGATGGCCAGCTAAAAAGAAGCGACTACGAACCACTAACGAATAAACGCGTGCCCTGGCCGCAGGTAGTTGGTGACACTCTGACCACCATCGATGATTTATGGCATGCAGCCGTAAATGGCGGCGGTGAGTACTTCAGCGCCAAAGACCCAAATGCCGTAGCGGCAGGGATCTCTAAAGCGCTTAGCGATATTGAGGCTAAAACAGCCTCGGTGGGATCGTCCGATGTCTCCAGCTCGTTTATGAGCGAAGGGGATAATTCTATTTATTCCAGTTCTTTTAAAACCATCAGCTGGACCGGAGATGTACAAGCACGCACCCTCAACTTGGAAACCAGTGCATTAGAAGCTGTTACCTGGTCTGCAAACTCCAAACTAGGGGTGCTGGGTCATGCGAACCGGAAGATTTATACCTGCACGCCTGGTGCCTGCACCACACTTACGGATTTTAACGACCAAAACAGTGCGCTTCGCAGTGCCATGGCCGCAGGCGTTAATGCGCTTAAAACCAGCAATGGCACACTTAATTCCGCACAACTTAACCAAAATACGGCCAGTGCTCTGATTAATTATTTGCGTGGCGATAAAAGCAATGAGATCAAGCCGGATGCAAAAGATCCAAACTCCTTATACCGTGTACGTACAGGCTTTTTAGGCTCAGTCATTCATGGTGGCGTTAGCTATGTAAAAAAACCAAACAAAGCCTACAGCGATGCAGGCTATGCCGATTTTGTACGCAGCAATGCCAATAGAAAGGCCATGGTATACGCCCCGGCCAATGATGGCATGTTGCATGCCTTTGACGCCGTAACCGGGGATGAAAAATGGGCTTTTGTTCCTCCAACCGTTATTCCACGCCTCTGGCAACAGGCAGAGCGTGCCTACACAAATGATTTCAAATACTTTGTTGATGGTGCACCAACCATTGCCGACATCAAAGTAGGCAATGCATGGAAAACAATCCTGATTGGCGGCTTGCGTGGTGGTGGCGGTGAATACTATGCGCTGGATATCACCGACCCAAGCACAAAACCAACCCTTTTATGGAGCTTCAGTGACACACGTCTTGGCAATACCTATGGCTTTCCTGTTGTAGGAAAGGTTAACAACACCTGGAAAGTCTTACTCAGCAGCGGCTACGACAATGCAGACAATAAAGGCTATATTTTTGCCTTAAATGCTGCAACCGGGGTGCTGGATAACACCTTCACCAGCAGCTGCAGCAACAATACCGGCCTGTGTGGTTTATCTAAAATTGGCGTTTTATTTGAAAACAGAAACGTTGATGACACCATTTTAATGGCCTACGCAGGTGATTTAGCGGGCAATTTATGGCGCTTTAATCCCAAAGATGGCAGCGGTGCCCTAGTTGCTAAAACCGGGTTTGATCAGGCGCCACAAGCGATCACCACAGCCCCTGTGGTTAAAGCTACAGAATACAAAAACACTTCTAACGAAGCCATGCACTATGTAACCTTTGGAACCGGGCGCTATTTAAATCAGGCCGATATTGCCAACAGCGATACCCATACTTTTTATGGCCTGTTAGTTGATCCAAGCGCCAGCATTATCGACCCTGCATTTACTGCCTTACGCAGCTCTGCGGCATTGAACGAGCTGCAATTTGAAAAAAATGGGAATGACATCCAGTTAACCCGCAAAGGCGACAGCAGAGCGCTTGATACACCTGCGGCGCTGCTGGAATGCAATAAAAGAACCAGGGGCTGGCGCGCCAATATGTTCATCAACAAAGAACGCCTGGCGAATGATCCGCTGCCACGAGGAGAAAAAGCACGCTTCTTTACTTCTATTCCGGGTGGAGATGCATGTGAAGCGGGCGGGCTCAGCAGAGAATATTTATTGCCACTGGAAATCAGCAGCAATTGGATGTGTGCTAATCCGAAATTTGACCGGTCTATCAATACAGGCAGCGATGTAAACGGCATTATGCTTGATGATCAAAAGCAAATCCCGAGTGTAATCACTGAAAAAGACGATAGCCTCGACATCAAACCAGATGGCACACCAGAACACGGGAAAGCACTTCTCAGGCCAGATTTAAGAGGTCGCCGCTCAGCGTGGACAGAGATTGTGAACTAATAGCTTAAAACCTAGAATGGTGAGCAGGCATTGCTCACCATTTTCAACTAAAAAAACAACAACACTCTTTATAAACCATAATCAAATAACCTTAGACCAAATATAAACATAAATAATTCGAAATCTTATTTCCACAACACTTTCTAAGCCCTAGACCTAATTGCTTTTTTACCCCACCTCGTACTCAATCATACATACTAAAACAAATCAATTCTTTCATAAGCAAAAACCACACAGTTAAGCAAAAAATTAAATTGCTCAGCATGGATAAAATTTTTTACGAAGATTGCTATATTGCAATCAATATCGTTTAATCTATCTATATCGGTTTAAAAGTGTCAATCTATTGGGCAAAACTGCCCCCCCCAAAAAAAAGTAAAGGAGTATGCAGTGGAACGAATAAACTTCAACGGCAAAGCCGCGAGAAAAGTCGCCGGTGGGCTGCTGCTGCTGGCAACGATTATGTTGACGGCTTGCAATGGATCATCTGGTGGGGATAGTTCATCCACAACACCAACGCCAACGCCTGTTCCTAACGCATCGGGTGTTGCTGCAAAAATAGAAGTGCTGGCCAGTACGCCTAACCTTGCCTCTGATGGCAACACCCCTGTAGTTATTACCGCCAGGGTAAAAGACGCTAATAATGTTGTGCTGGAAGGAAAAACAGTCATTTTTAGTACTCAGGACAGTGCACAAATTGCAGTACTGAATGCTGGCCTCACAGATAAGACAGGCAGTGCGACAGCCAATGTCACCACAGGCAGTGATCAATCCAGCCGAAGTATTACAGTCAAAGCAACATCTGGTGCCATATCAGAGAAAGTAACCATTACTGTAAGCGGGACAAAAATCACGCTTAACGGCAGTAACTCTCTTGTCCTGAATAAAGAAAGCTCGCTGACAATTAGTTTGAAAGATGCTGCAGGTAAAGGCGTCGCAGGGCAAAAAGTAGCATTAGCTTCTACCTTGGGTAATACATTCAAAGTCAATGGTGTCGCAGCAACTGAAGCAACAACAGGGGATAACGGGCAAGCCACAATCACATATCAAGCCATTAAAGCGGGTGCTGATGTTGTTAAGACCACGGCTCTTGGTGAATCAGCAACATTAGATATTTCAATTAGCAATAATACTTTTGATTTAACACCCAGCTCTGCCTCACAAGGTGCCGTAAATTTTGGCAAAACCCCCGCAGAAGTGAATCTGGATAGTTTTGTTAAACTTGACCTGCTGTATTCAATTGCTGGCGTACCACAAAGCAATGTGCCTGTATCGTTCACAGTAACCCGTGGCAATTTAGTGGCCTCCTCAAGTAAGACTGATGCAAATGGTAAAGTATCAGTAACAATCACCAGCACAACAGCTGGTGCATCACAAATCACAGCAACAGCCAGCGGTATAAGCAACAACTATGATGTTGAGTTTGTTGCCACTGCCCCAAGTAAAGTGGTCGTTCAGCCAGATACAACGGTTGTTCGTGCAGGCGCAAGCACAGCCATCAACGCCATTGTCCGGGATGCCTCCAGTAACTTAGTAAAAAACCAAATCGTCAATTTCAACTTGGTTGACCCAACAGGCGGCAGGCTTAGTATTGGTAGCGGTATCACTAACAGCTCGGGTCAAACCAGCACCAATTACACGGCAGGCAATAGCAGCAGCGCCAAAGATGGTGTAACCATTACAGCCACACTGGCAAACAACCCTTCAGTTACTGCAAAAACTCAGGTGACCGTTGGCGGTAAGTCATTATTTATCCGTTTAGGTACTGGTAACCAAATTGAAGATAAAAACACAACTCAAAACATTACTCCTTACAGCGTAATTGTCACTGACGCAGCTGGTAACCCAGTTGCAGGCGTACAAGTGACGCTCGCGGCTATTCCGACAAAGTACTTAAAAGGGATTTACAAACCGGATGGCGATAGCGATGGTGATGGAAAACCCGACTATTGGAAACAACACCCATCTGCAGTATGCCTGAGTGAAGATAAGAATAATGACGGTATTCTTGACCCGGGTGAAGATGATCCTTCAGATGGCAATGGCAACGGTAATGGCACCCTGGAGCCAGGTTTTGTTGCAACAGTCTACGATGCGCTTAACCCATCCAGCAACACAGTCAAGACAGATGAAACAGGCAGCGCTTTCATCAAGGTACTCTATGGAAAAAACTACTCTGGCTGGGCAATAGTAAAACTTCAGGCCACTATCAGAGTAGAAGGAAGTGAGTATTCAAATGCAGCAGTGTTTAGTTTGCCTGGCGTAGCTAAAGACTACAACGATATCAAAGTCCCACCACCGGGAGAGACAAGCCCATTTGGTACTGCTTCTATTTGCACTAATCCAAACTAATTCTGCCAATCATTACCCCCACCTGTATCAGGTGGGGGTTTTTCATTCCCCATCCCACAAGAAAATCTTTAATTCAATCTTCCCGCCCTCTCCAAACTCCACGCCTTCGCACTGCAGTAAAAACCGTTGTTCGTCATCATTGCCATCCAGCCCACGCGGGCTGACTTTGCCTTGGCCGTTGATGACTCGCTGCCAGGGAACGGATGCATCCAGGCAGCGGCCAACAAAGCGGGAATGGTTTGGGTAGCCCGCCAGCCTGGCGATCTGGCCGTAGGTGGCGACTTTTCCATACGGGATGCAGGTGACGACGCGGCGGATGGCGGTTGCAATGGCGCTCATAGTGGCCTTTTCAAAATAAATGAATTGCTAAAAAATTACGCACACGGAAAAAAACCAAGCCATTGCAGCTTGGTTTTTCTCTTTCAGCGCACTTTTCTTAAGGCGCTCAGTAAGGACTGAATCCTGAGTATTACCCTTTGCGTTCAACCTGGCTGACATCACGCACCGCACCAGTATGGGCAGAGGTAGTCATGGCGGCGTAAGCCCGCAGCGCTGGTGAGATATAGCGCTGACGATCGACTGGCTTCCACGCGTTTTTGCCACGCGCTTCCATTTCTGCACGGCGGTTTTCCAGCGTTGCATCATCCACGCTAAGGCGAATGCTGCGCTGTGGGATGTCGATTTCAATGGTGTCGCCTTCATGCACAAGGCCAATCAAGCCGCCATCGGCCGCTTCAGGGCTGACGTGACCAATGGATAAGCCGGAAGTGCCGCCAGAGAAGCGCCCGTCAGTCAGCAGCGCGCACGCTTTGCCCAGGCCTTTAGATTTTAAATAGCTGGTTGGGTAAAGCATTTCCTGCATGCCGGGGCCGCCTTTCGGGCCTTCGTAGCGAATCACCACAATATCGCCCGCTACGATTTGGTCGGCCAGAATGCTGGCTACCGCATCGTCTTGCGATTCAAACACACGGGCGCGGCCAGTGAATTTAAGGATTGAATCATCCACGCCAGCGGTTTTAACAATACAGCCCAGCGGGGCGATATTGCCGGATAACACGGCAAGACCGCCGTCCTGGCTGTAAGCATTTTCTTTATTACGGATGCAGCCATTTGCGCGGTCCAGATCAAGCTCTGGCCAGCGCATGGATTGGCTAAAGGCGATGGTGGTCGCCACCCCGCCCGGTGCCGCGCTATAGAAGCGATGCGCTTCGCTTTCTTTATCGTTGGCGACAATATCCCATTTGGCCAGCGCTTCGCTCATAGTAGGTGCATGCACTGTTTTAGCATCGCCATGAATCAGGCCAGCGCGGTTAAGCTCGGCCAATAATGCCATTACACCGCCGGCACGGTGCACGTCTTCCATATGATATTTTTGCGTGGCTGGCGCGACCTTAGCCAGGCACGGCACGCCACGGGAAACGCGGTCGATGTCCTGCATGGTGAAATCGACTTCCGCCTCAAACGCCGCTGCCAGTAAATGCAGCACGGTATTGGTCGAGCCACCCATGGCTACATCTAAGCTCATGGCGTTTTCAAATGCGGCCTTGGTGGCAATGCTGCGCGGCAAGACCGAATAATCATCCTGCTCGTAATAGCGCTTAGCGATGTCAACAATGGTACGGCCCGCTTGCAGGAATAATTGCTTGCGATCACCGTGCGTGGCCAGCATCGAGCCATTGCCTGGCAGAGATAAACCCAAAGCTTCTGTTAAGCAGTTCATCGAATTTGCTGTAAACATACCCGAGCAAGAGCCACAGGTTGGGCAGGCTGAACGCTCTACGGCGGCTACTTCTTCATCGCTCACCCGGCTGTCCGCGGCTTCCACCATGGCGTCCACCAGATCCAGCTTACGCACACTGCCTTTCCAGTCTACCTTACCCGCTTCCATCGGCCCGCCGGAAACAAAAATCACCGGAATATTCAGGCGCAGCGCGGCCATCAGCATGCCGGGGGTGATTTTGTCGCAATTGGATATACACACAATCGCATCGGCACAATGCGCGTTGACCATGTATTCAACCGAATCGGCGATCAGATCACGGCTGGGCAGGCTGTACAGCATGCCCGAATGCCCCATGGCAATGCCATCATCAACGGCAATGGTGTTGAATTCTTTGGCGATACCGCCCGCTTTTTCAATTTCTCTGGCCACCAGCTGGCCAAGGTTATGCAAGTGAACGTGGCCAGGCACAAACTGGGTAAACGAATTGGCAATGGCAATGATGGGCTTATCAAAATCGCCATCTTTCATGCCAGTTGCACGCCACAGGGCGCGGGCACCGGCCATATTGCGGCCATGCGTGGTAGTGCGGGAGCGATAAACAGGCATTTTTTAGATCCTTGCAGCGAAGTAATCAATCAGGAAAAAAACTTCAAATATCTGAATAGCCGCTTCTATGGTTTGGCACATCAAAGCTTGGGTAAAAGCGGGACGGCAGTCATAAAAACGGCTGATCGACTCTGCGTAGTTAAAAGTGATTTTGTCACTCCAACATACAGGGCTGGCAAGCCTAAAGGAAATATTCAGACTAAGTGCTTAGGGTATAATCGGCCCATTTTATCGGAAGGCTGGTTTGCATGCTAATTCATCCGCAATTTAATCCCATAGCCATCCAACTTGGCCCTGTGGGTATCCACTGGTACGGGCTGATGTATCTCATCGGCTTTATGCTGTTTTTGTTTTTAGGCCGGATGCGCGCCAAAAAATCCAATAGCTGGAAACCTGAAGAGCTGGACGATCTGTTGTTTTATGGCGTGCTGGGGGTAATTCTGGGTGGGCGGCTGGGTTATGTACTGTTTTATAAACCTGACTTTTACTTCTCGCACCCTCTGGATATTCTGAAAGTTTGGGAAGGCGGAATGGCGTTTCATGGCGGCTTTCTGGGTGTATTGGTGGCGATGTGGGTATTTGGCCGCAAAACCGGCCGCAGCTTTTTTCAAGTCACCGACTTTATCGCCCCGCTGGTACCATTGGGCCTCGCTGCAGGCCGCCTGGGCAACTTTATTAATGGCGAGCTGTGGGGGCGTGTTACTTCGGCAGACATGCCGTTTGCGATGATTTTCCCGCAGGCACACGACGGGCTGCCCCGCCATCCTTCGCAGCTGTATCAGTTTGCTCTGGAAGGGATTAGCCTGTTTATTATTCTCTGGCTTTATTCTGGCAAACCGCGCCGCACTGGCCAGGTTTCTGCCTTATTTTTATCAGGCTATGGCTTATTCCGCTTCATCGCCGAATATGCCCGCGAACCCGATGATTTCCTTGGCTATCTGGCGCTGCATTTATCGATGGGACAATTGCTCAGCCTGCCCATGATTCTGATTGGCATACATCTGTTTTGGTGGAGCAGCAAAAAGCCCCGCCATATTTAATAAAGGCACGCCGGGGAGCCATTTCATTTGCAACAGACTAAGGCGCAATTTTTGCGCCTTAGTCTTATAAGCAAGAAAAGCTTGCCCACGCTCATCATTCTGCCTGGCTTTAGCAAACTGCGATGTTTTTTAAAGCACGCATCGGCAGGGGCCCCCTGTGTCAGGATAGTTGAGATACTCCCTTTTCAGGGATTCCAACTTACTCAGGGGGCTGGTTACTTATCATGTCGCGTATTCCCAAGGCTCGTAAAGATGCCATTTTAAGCAAAATGCTTGC
>NZ_PDZG01000060.1 GCF_002735645.1 Iodobacter sp. BJB302 | reverse complement strand
TTTGTACGACCTGAGCCACACTGAGACCCTGATCGACCACCATTCGGGCGACCTCCAATTTGAAGCTGGCATCATACTTTTTACGCATTGAAGTCATCTAATATTTCTCGTTAAGGTGAATGATGCACCTATCGAGGTGTCTGTTGGGATTAGACCATGACAGGGTTTCGGCAAGGGAGCGAGGCAGCGAGCCAATCCCGCCCGCCGCCGACTCGATTGTCCGCAGCGCAGGGGACTTCGTGTTTCGTGGGGTGGCCTTCTTTCGCTTCCTTTCTTGGCCACACAAGAAAGGAAGGTCCAGCGGGACGCCCGCACCAAAATAACGTGCCGAAGGCACTAATAAGATCTTTTTGACTTTGGTTAGCGCGTATGGGGCGATGCCCGCCGTTTTACGATTTACATCATCAGCCCCCCTGGCCCTGCTTCAGCCAGCGCACCTTCCCCTGTCAGCTGTTAGAATTGCCGCTTTCCACGCCGGATTTCCCCATGCCTTTCTCTCAATTTGCCGCTAGGCTGGCCGGGCGCCAGCAAGCAGGTTTGCTGCGCAGCCGCCGCCAGATCGATAGCCCGCAGGGCGCGCATATTCTGGTTGCTGGGCGGCAGCTGATCAATTTTTGCAGCAACGATTATCTGGGGCTGGCCAATCACCCGGCTGTGGTGCAAGCGGCGCAGCAAGGCGCGGCAGACTGGGGCGTGGGCAGCGGCGCAGCGCATTTGCTGGCAGGGCATTTTGCCCCGCATCAGGCGCTGGAAGACCGGCTGGCTCAGTTGGTAGGCATGCCCGCTGCGCTGGGGTTTTCTACCGGCTATATGGCCAATCTGGCGGTGATTACTGCGCTGGTGGGGCGCGGTGATGCGGTGTTTGCCGATAAGCTCAATCATGCTTCTTTAAATGACGCCGTGTCTTTATCGCGGGCCGATTTTAAGCGCTACCCGCATCAGGATATGGCCGCGCTGGAGCGCCTGCTGGCCGCCAGTAGCGCGCCACGTAAGCTGATTGTGGCTGACGCGGTATTCAGCATGGATGGCGATATCGCCCCGGTGGCGGCGCTCCTGGCGCTGGCCGAAAAATACGATGCCTGGCTGTTTTTAGACGATGCCCACGGCTTTGGTGTACTCGGGGATGGGCGGGGCACGCTGGCTGAGTTTGGTATTGCATCGCCGCGTATTATTTATATGGCCACCTTAGGCAAGGCCGCTGGCGTATCGGGCGCTTTTGTTGCGGGTGAGCAAGTCATGTGCGACTGGCTGCTGAACACCGCCCACAGCTATGTTTACACCACCGCCATGCCACCTCTTTTATCCTGCGCCATGCTGGCCAGCCTTGATTTAATTACTGCCGAATCCTGGCGGCGGCAGCGTCTGGCCAGGCATATTGCGGCCTTCAGAGCGGGTTTACAGGAATGCTGCGAGCTGCTTGATTCCAATACGGCGATTCAGCTGGTCTTGCTGCCGGATAATGAAACCACCATCCGCATCGCCAAAGCGCTGTTTGAGCGCGGCATCTGGGCAGGCGCAATCCGCCCGCCCACCGTGCCCACGCCACGACTGCGCATCACTTTATCGGCGGCGCATTCTGATGAGGATGTTGCGGCTTTGATTGGGGAGTTAAAAGCGTTGCTTTAGGGTGGATGAAATCTCATAAGCACTAAGCAATTTGGTTTTTAGTAGCAAACAAAGAAAAATGAGCATGACCAGGCTCTCGATACGGGGCTTAAATCCCCCCTTGAAACACGCCGAAGCGAGGAACAAGCGGGCGGAGTTTCGGCGAGGATGTTTGAGCGAGCGAAGCGAGTGAGTCCCGCAGCCGCCGCTGTCCGCAGATGAGGGGCCTTCGTGCTTTGAGTTTGTGGCTTGGCTTCGTTTCTTGGCGAAGCAAGAAAGGAAGGCCCCGCGGTGGCTGCCGCTCCAAAATCAACGTGCCGAAGGCACTAAAAAGGTCTTTTTATATTGTGGTTAGCGCATATGGTTTTACCGGCACAACGAAGCATAAAGCCGTATTTAATTTTTAAGTATTTGGCAAATAGTTGTTTTTTTGAAAGGTTTTGCTAAGCATGACAAGCAATTTTTTACATATCGAATCAACAGGCCGTGGGCCTGATGTGGTGCTGCTGCATGGCTGGGCGATGAACAGCACGGTTTGGCGCGGTGTGGCTGAGGCGCTGAGCGATGATTTTTGCCTGCATCTGGTTGATTTACCCGGCCATGGCAAAAGCACCAGCAGCCAGCCTTTATCGCTGGCTCATATGGTGGCAGAGCTGGATGCGGCGTTTCCAAGACCAGTGCAAGTGGTGGGCTGGTCTTTGGGCGGGGCGGTGGCCAGTAGTTGGGCCATGGCTGCGCCGGATAAAATCCGCTCGCTCAGCCTGATCGCCTCTACGCCGTGTTTTATGCAGAGGGAAGACTGGCTGCCCGCTATGGCCACGGCCACTATGAGCCAATTTGCCGCAAGTCTCGCCGCAGACTGGCAAGGCACTTTAAAACGCTTTATCAGCCTGCAAGTACAAGGCGGCGCTGAGGCGCGGGCCATGGCAAAAACGCTGAGCCAGGAATTATTCTTGCACGGCGAGCCAAGCCTTGCGGCACTGCAGGAAGGCCTGGTCATCTTGCGTGATACCGATTTACGCCAGCAAATACATCAGCTGATCTGCCCGGTATTACTGCAGTTTGGCAACCGCGATACGCTCACCCCGCTGGGGGCCGGGCAGTGGCTGGCAGAGGCTTTGCCTCACGCCGAGCTGATCGTTCACAGCGGCGCAGCCCACGTGCCCTTTGCTTCGCATCCGGATGATTTTATTGCGGCTCAGCGGCGGTTTTTGCTGGCGGGGATGTAGCCGGTGTGAGAGCGGTGCGCAGGAAACACTAATCCCCACCTTCGATACTGCAGCGCAGGAGCGAGCCGCGAATGTTTTTATACGCAGTACTTTCGCGGCTAAGGCCACTCCTGTGAAAATCGCTTTATTTCTTTTAAGGTTTTTTAGCCAAAGTCAGCGAGCTGTCTTTGCTTTTTAGTTCGATCAGCTTACCGGCTTCCAGCTCTTTCACTTCTGCACCAGTGGCAAAGGCCTGCCCCACTGCGTGGCTGATGGCGCTGTTCTCGTCGCCCATGCAGGCCATCATGGTGGATGCCAGCATGCCTTTAAGCTGCTGATTATCGTCTTTTAAGCTGCCCATCACCCGGTTACAGCCATCAAAGCCCGTAATACGCATGGTTTTTGCGTCAAAAGCCAGTGTGGCCTTGCTATCGCTGCTGACGGCTTTATCGTTCACTTTGACGATATTCCACTCGCCATCAAAGCGGGCAGCCGCACTTGGGGATGCCGGGGAAGAAGGCATCACGCTGGCACAGGCTGATAAACCAAGGGCAATAACAGAGCTAAGCAATAATTTACGCATATTTGATATCCATAGAGTGCAGCTGGCAAGACGCTCAGCATCAATTTAAACCGCTTAAAGCTTAGTTGAGTTGCTGCGCCGGGGGCGAGGTATTAAGTGGCATTCGGTAGTATTTGCCGTGGATATGGCCAATAAAAAACGCGAAGATCTGCTTCGCGTTTTGTCTCAATGCCAGCTATGAATCAGATTGTCATTCCCGGGTAGTTTCGTCGGGGATCCAGCCGTTCTGCTGGATCCCCGATTCATACATTCTGGGATGACGGCTATGCCATTTTGGGAAAGCAATATGAACGATGCTCTTAGCCCTTCTCAAACCACGCAATACTCTCTACATGTGCCGTATGCGGGAACATATTCACTATCCCTGCCGCTTTAAGCGTGTAGCCTTTTTCGTGCACCAGCACATCGGCATCACGGGCCAGGGTGGAGGGATTGCAGGATACGTAGACGATGCGTTTTGGGCCGTTTTGGGCGCTGATGGATTTACACAGCTCGTGTGCGCCATCCCTTGGTGGATCGATCAGCATCTTGTCGAAAGCCCCAAGTTTTTTCAGCCAGCTCTCGCTCATCTCAAATAAATTGGCCACTTTAAACTGGGTGTTGCTGGCAAGCCCATTATCGCTGGCGCTTTCATTGGCGCGATCGACCAGTTGTTGCAAGCCTTCCATGCCCAGCGTCTTTGCGCCGCTTTTGGCAATGGGCAGGGTGAAATTACCCACGCCGCAGAAAAAGTCAGCAATCACTTCACCGGCCTGTGGTTTAAGTAAATCCATCGCCCGCGCTACCAGCGTGCGGTTGTTGCGGTGGTTTACCTGGGTGAATTCTGTGGGCTTATAGCGCATCACAATGCCAAATTCAGGGATGCTGTAGCTGAGCTGCGGTGCATCCAGCGGGTAAAACGGCGTGGCCGCTTCAACCGATTTTGCCTGCAGCCAGAATTGTACCTTCCACTGATCCGCATATTTTTTAATCAAAGCCTGATCGGCTTTATTAGGGGCGACTGGCGTGCGCAGCACCAGAATATCCACATGCTCCCCGACCGCCAGCTCGATATGCAGGATGCGGTCTTTTATCGATAAACTTTTAATCAGCGAGCGCAGCGGCAAGATTTGCTTGGAAATATGCGGCGGTAACACACGGCATTCATTCAGCGCCGCAATCACTTTAGAGCGCCGCTCAAAAAAGCCCAGCCGCACTTCATTTTGCTTCGCATCATAAGAAACTGACAAACGCGCCCGCTGGCGGTAACCCCATTCCGGGCCATAAATCGCCGGCAACATCATTTCGGCTTTTACATTGCCGATACGTTTAAGGTTGTCTTCCAGCACCCGCTGCTTGGCCGCCACCTGGCCGGTAAATTCCAGATGCTGCATGCTGCAACCGCCGCACACACCAAAATGCGGACAGGGCGGATTAACGCGCATATGGCTGGTGGTATGGATTTGCGTGGCTTCGGCGTTTTCAAACCGCGGCTTAATGCGATAGCTTTTATAGCTGACGGTTTCCCGTGGCAGGGCGCCATCAATAAAAATCGTCTTCCCTTCTACGCGCGCAATGCCGTGGCCTTCAAAGTCTAAGGATTCAATCAGGGCAGGAGCAGTCATGGTAAGGCCATCGCGTAAAACGGCGGATTATAGCAGGCTTGGGAGTGGGGAGGACGGCGCGGAATATCGGGTACTCTCAGGGCTGTATGTTTGATTGTTTAAAGAAGGCCAATTTCATTAAGCCAGTTTTCCATACCTGATTTTTTTGCCACATCACTCATTCGTTCTCAGTGAAACTCCGTGTTCTCTGCGCCCTCTGTGTTTCAATATTTGGGTTTTGATATGTTGCACTGGTAAATAATCAAAAACGCCGCAAGCAAATCGTCTTTGCATGCGGCGTTATCTATTGATTTAAGGCGAATCTATTGCGCTTACGTTTTACATTGCCGCCTTATAAATCGCAGTAATTTCTTCTGCCGTGGCCTGAATCGGGTTGGTAAAGCCGCAGGCGTCTTTCAGTGCATTCGCGGTGAGGGTTGGGAAGTCGGCTTCTTTCACACCCAGCTCGATCAGGCCAACCGGGATGCCCACATCCGCTGCCAGCTGGCGGATGGCGGACAGGCAGGCTTCGGCGGCGGCTTCGTCTGATAAGAAGCGTACATCGCAGCCCATGGCGTGGGCGATTTCACCCAGGCGTTTGGCGGCGATACGGGAGTTGAATTTCTGTACATGCGGCAGCAGCACGGCATTGCATACGCCGTGTGGCAGATCGTAAAAACCGCCTAACTGGTGGGCCATCGCGTGTACATAGCCTAGCGATGCATTATTAAAGGCCATCCCTGCTAAAAATTGTGCGTAAGCCATTTGCTCGCGGGCGTGTAAGTTGTGGCCATCATTGACGGCGTGGCGCAGGTTTTCGCTGATTAAGGTCACGGCTTTCAGCGCGCAGGCATCGGTAATGGGGGTAGCGATGGTGGATACATAGGCTTCAATGGCGTGGGTCAGCGCATCCATGCCGGTGGCTGCGGTCAGGTCTTTAGGCTTATCCAGCATCAGCTCCGGATCATTAACCGACAGAATTGGCGTGGTGTGTTTGTCTACAATCGCCATTTTTACATGACGTGATTCGTCAGTAATAATACAGAAGCGGGTCATTTCACTGGCTGTACCGGCTGTGGTGTTGATTGCAACCAGTGGCAGCTGTGGTTTTTTAGATTGATCAAGCCCTTCGTAATCCGCGATATTGCCGCCATTGCTGGCGCAAAGTGCAATGCCTTTGGCGCAATCGTGCGGTGAGCCGCCACCCAGCGAAATCACAAAATCACAGTCGTTTTCTTTGAGTAATTTTAAACCTGCCTCAACATTGCCGATGGTAGGGTTGGGCTGAGCGCCGTCAAACACCACCGATACCACGCCATACTGCCCAAGCAGCTCGGATACTTTAGCCACCATGCCGATTTTATTGAGCACGGCATCGGTCACGATCAGCGCTTTTTTAAAGCCGTAGGATTGAATGGTGCTTGCTGCGTCTTTAAGACAGCCAGCGCCCATCAGATTTACTGCTGGAATAAAGAATGCGGTAGTAGTCATGGCGGATCTGCCTGCAGGTCAAAATTTGAGCTTAACCATTCTGGATATTGCAGGTTTTGTGTCAGATCAAAGAAAGACGGGCTCTGCGTGGCTATTTGTGCGGCTGGAATAATACCCAAATACATTTTCTATACAGTTGCGGCGAAAACTGACTAAAAGCATGGGGTAGAATCGCGGTTCCGGAAAATAAACCCCATACAGCCCATGCGCATCCCTCGCTTATTTCGCTTTACCCTTGTCTATTTGCTGGCCTTTATTGCTCTTGGGATACTGATCCGTCAGGGCTTTGCTACGGCATTTGGCAATAAAGCAGATCCTTTGCCCGGCCGTTTACTGGCGGAATCTATATTGCTGGGTGCACGCTTTGATTTGCGCCTGGGGCTTTTAAGCCTTGCACCTATGCTGCTGCTTGGCGGTTTTAAGCTCACCACGCCATTTAAAGAAGGGCTGGCAAAGCGGCTGTGGCTGCTGTGGTTTGCGCTGGTGTTTGCCGTGCTGATTTTTAGCCATATGGTTGATTTTGCCCATTACTCCTATCTGGGCGTTAAGCTTTCTGCCAGTGTGCTGAATTTCTTATACAACCTGGATGAATCGGCCGGCATGGTTTGGTCTACTTATCCTGTGGGCAAACTAACGCTGGTCTGGGCTTTGTCGGTAGCTTTGCTGACATGGGGCGTGGCAGGGCTGATGCGCTGGGTTTCGCACTTTGCAGGCTGGGAAGCGGGCAAGTGGAAAACCAGCTTGCTGGTGCTGGTGTCTTTACTGGCCACTTTGCTGGGAATACACGGTAAGTTTTCGCAATACCCGCTGCGCTGGAGCGATGCTTATTACACAACCAACAGCTTTGCTGCCGCTGTAGCGCTGAACCCTGTTTTAAACTTTTTTGACACGATGTCTTATACCAAAGACACCTATTCGATTGATGATGTGCGGGCCGCATACCCTGCGGTTGCTGCATATTTAGGGGTGGATCATCCCGATGCTAAAACGCTGAATTTTGAGCGCCACATCCAGCCTAAGCCCACTGCGTTTAAAGGCCAGCCCAATGTGGTGATGGTTTACCTGGAATCGTTCTCCGGCTACAAAACCAGCCTTTATGGTAACCCGCTGGAGACCACGCCATTCTTTACCCAAATGGCTAAAGAAAGCATCTGGTTTGATAATCTCTATACCCCGCACTTTGGTACGGCACGCGGTATATTCGCGGGCTTATCCGGCATTCCGGATGTTGATTTAAGAGATACCTCCAGCCGTAATCCGGCCGCTGTAAATCAAAATGTATTAATTAATGCCTTTAAAGGCTACGAGAAAGATTACTTTATTGGCGGCAGCACGACCTGGGCCAATGTGCGCGGCGTGCTGACCAAAAATATTGACGGGCTGAAGATTCACGAAGAGGGCAGCTACAGTGCCCCGCGTAATGATGTGTGGGGGATTTCGGATAAAAATCTGTTTTATGAAGCAAATAAAGTTTTCCGTGAGAAAAAATCACCATTCTTTGCCGTGATTCAAACTTCGGGTAATCATCGCCCTTATACCATTCCGGCAGAAGACACTGATTTTAAATTAAAAAATCCAAGTGTCGCCGAATTGCATGCCAATGGTTTTGCTGCGGTGGATGAATACAATTCATTCCGCTATATGGATTACTGCATAGAAAAATTCATAGAAGCAGCAAAGAAAGAAGCCTATTTTGATAATACGGTGTTTGTATTCTTTGGCGATCACGGTATTCGCGCTATGGGCCACGATGTAGGCCCGAATGTGCCGCGTGCGTTTCAGGATTTAAAACTATCCTCGGTGCACACGCCCTTTATTCTTTACGCGCCTAAGCTATTAAAGCCTGCCCGTTACGACAAAACCGCCTCGCAAATTGATATTTTGCCAACCATCGCTGGCCTGTTTAATTTGTCTTATATAAACAAAGGCATGGGCCGCGATTTGCTTGATCCGCGCTTTGATGGCTCCCGCTTTGCCTTCACGATTTACCCCGATGAAGGCGGCGAGATTGGTATCCTGGATAAAGACTGGTATTACATTATGCAAGTCAGCAAAAAAAGCGGTGGCTTGTTTGATATGAAATCCAATACCCCTTCGGCAGATAAAGCCAGCGAGCATCCGGATATTGCCGCCAGAATGAAGCAGCAATTAAGGGATTACTACACGGTGTCGGATTACATGCTGACGCATAGCGGGGGGAAGTAATCAGCTGGAGGTTTAAGTGCCTTCGGCACGTTGATTTTGGTGCGGTAGCCACCGCGGGGCCTTCCTTTCTTGTGTGGCCAAGAAACGAAGCCAAAGAAGGCCACCCCAAACAGCACGAAGGCCCCTCACTGCGGACAATCGAGGTGGCGTCAATTCAACTCGCTTCGCTCAAACACGAATTGACGACGACCCCACCCCGCTTGTTCCTCGCTTCGGCGTGCTTCAGGGGGAGATTTAAGCCCCGTGCGATGAGTAATAATTGAAATTTAAATTGCTGTGTATTGAAGAATACTTCAAACAAAAAACAACTTAATTTACACTCATTTTTTCTCCGTGAAACTCCGTGATCTCTGTGCCCTCCGTGGTTCAGGATTTGGGTTTTACTTTGCCGCATCAGCAGCCAATAAAAACGCTACCTTATCAAGGTGGCGTTTGTTTGTGCATGCGTAAATTACGCCGCTTCAATCAGTAATTCGATTTCCACATTCTCATCAGAATACTGAATCTGCGCGAGCAGTACGGCGTCGACCATATTGGCGAAGTTTCTTAATACAATCGAGCGGGCCAGTGCCGGGCCCATGCAGCGGCGAAACTCGGGTACATAGGCTAATGCGCCCACATTGTCATCCAGCAGCGCTTGTTCGTTATCGCTGATGATGTCTTTGATTTCCTTGCGGATGTCTTTTACTTCTTTAAACAGCTCGCTGGATACTTCGCATAGTGCGGCAAATTGCAGGGTGATTTGTCCTGTGCTGCTTTTGCTGAAGGCGCGGCCCAGTGTTTTAGAGACCTGACTTAATTCCTGAATCTCAAGGGCGCTGAGCTGCAGCCATTCAGGATAGCGCTCTTTGATGCTGATAATGGCCTGGCGAATGCCATCATTCTGGCGCAGGCTTTCTGGCAGCTGGCTGCATGCCTGGGCGATCAGGGTGTAGGTCTTTACTTGACTCATATTATGACTCCTCATTTTTATTAATATCTGTAGAGCAGGGCTGGTGCATTGGTCTTGTGAAGTAACACTTTATAAAAGTAAGGCGGAATACTTATGCCAGCTCTCATTCTAATGATAAGCATCAGCAGATAGAAATGATAAATTCAAACATCGCAGCTCTGTTTGATGAGATTTGCAAAAAATCAGCCGAATCGATTTTTTTTAATGTTTTTTTAGTTTAGCTATGGACGAGTCTCAATTTTTATACTATTATGCGTCCCTCTCTGCTTCTGACGAAGCAAGTATTTGAATGCCGACATGGTGAAATTGGTAGACACGCTATCTTGAGGGGGTAGTGACTTAGGTCGTGAGAGTTCGAGTCTCTCTGTCGGCACCAAAAAACAGAATATAAAAACGCCAGATTCTTACAAAAGAGTCTGGCGTTTTTGCATTTGCGCGCCAGCTGATAAGATAGGGGCCCGATCCCTTACGAGTCTGAGATATGAGCCAATTCTGGAGCCCGCTGGTTAGAACGCTTACTCCCTATGTGCCGGGAGAGCAGCCCAAGCTGAGCAATCTCATTAAGCTCAATACCAATGAAAATCCATACGGCCCATCGCCCAAAGTCTTGCAAGCCATGCAGGGCGAGCTGGGCGATACCCTGCGCCTGTATCCGGATCCGAATGGTGATCATTTAAAAGCCGCCATTGCCGCCTATCATGGCGTGGATAAATCGCAGGTGTTTTTGGGCAATGGCTCGGATGAAGTGCTGGCTCATGCTTTTGCCGCGCTGCTAAAGCACGATGCACCGCTGTTGTTTCCTGATATCAGTTACAGCTTTTATCCGGTTTACTGTGGTCTGTATGGCATTGATTATCGCCTTGTGCCGCTGACGGCTGATTTTGCGATCAATATCGATGATTATGATCAGCCATGCGGCGCGATTATCTTCCCCAATCCTAATGCCCCCACTGCTAAATTGCTTCCTGTGGAAGCTGTAGAAACTTTATTGCAGCGCCATCCGCAGCAAGTGGTTTTGGTCGATGAGGCGTATATCGATTTTGGCGGGGTAAGTGCGATTTCTCTGGTGAATCGCTATCCCAATCTGTTAGTGGTGCAAACGCTGTCTAAATCACGTTCTTTGGCCGGTTTACGCGTGGGTTTTGCGATTGGCCATGCAGATTTAATCGAGGCGCTGGAGCGGGTTAAAAATAGTTTTAACTCATATCCACTGGATAAGGCGGCTTTGGCCGGGGCGGCTGCTTCTTTTGCAGATGAGGCGTATTTTCAAAAGACTTGCCAGGCCATTATTGCGACGCGCGAGCATTTAAGCCAGGCCATGGGGCTGATGGGCTTTGAAGTCTTGCCTTCAGCCGCTAATTTTATTTTTGCCCGTCACCCGGATTACGATGCGGCGCAGCTGGCAGCCGCTTTGCGTGAGCGTTCGATTATCGTGCGGCATTTTAAGCAGCCGCGTATTGATCAGTTTTTACGTATCAGCATAGGTACAGATAAAGAATGTGCGGCCCTGATAGAAGCCTTACAGGCATTGCTGTCTTTATCCCTGGCACGATAAAGTTAGGCCAATATTCTGGGCAAGCATGGCGGTTTAAATCTATAAATTGAGTGTTCTGCCATTCTTTGGTGATACTTAAAATGATCGAGCTTCCTGCTGGTGGTTCTGCCGCACGTAATCCGGATCTGGATTGGAGTCAGGTGCGTGAAACAATGCTGATGCTGGGTATTGCGGTAGCGCAAGTAAAGCATGCTGTAGCAGAAAGTAATGCATCGCTGAATGCATTGGCATTTTCTTTTGCCGATACCCATGACCGGATTGAATCTTTACGCAACGATTTATTAGCGCAGGCTTCATCCTTACCGGCCGAGCTTGATTTAGACAGCAAAATTGCAGAAATTGGCCAGCGCAATATGCAGGCCGTGATTGCCTTTCAGTTTTATGATCGCTTATCGCAGCGTTTGGATCATGTGTGCGGCACGATTAGTGGCTTAGCCGAGCTGGTTTCTGATCGTAACCGGCTTTACGTTCCATCGGAATGGATGGCTTTGCAGGACAGGATTCGCTCGCAGTATTCAATGGAGCAAGAGAAAAAATTATTTGATGATATTTTAAATGGTATGGATATTCGCCAGGCTTTATCTTTAGCGGCCAGCATGGTGCCGGTGGCCAGCGAAGAAAGTGCAGGGCCGGAATCAGGGGATATTGAGCTGTTTTAATTGATTTAAATTTGCGATAAAAATGGCCGCTTTGAGAGAGCGGCCCTTTTTTTGTGTACGCATTATTGATGCCGCATCGTTTGCGATATCAATATGGAGCAAGCTCAGGCTGTGTTTTTCCGGGCTTTAACAGATATACACCGGTATTTATTTCTTTTTTGCTTCATTCATTTGCGCGCTGGCCTGTGCTGCCGCATTGCCAAAAGTAGTGACGGGTGTAGTGGCTACTTTTTCTTTCTTTGGTTTTTTAGTTTCGCGATTACTGCGTACCTGACCCTTAGCCATGATATTTATTCCTGCTGTTATGCCATGTGGCGAAGCCAGCCTACGCGATATTGGGGGGTAAGGGTGAAAGGATTGCCTTAATGTGATTAATAAGGGCTAAGGCCTTGCTTTATTAAAGCAGGAGAGTGTTGCGCGGGTGTAAAAAAGGCCAGCGTAAAGCTGGCCTTTTTTGAAATAAGCCGGATGCGTGAACACCGCTACCGAACAGCAGAAGAATCGAAAATCATGTTTCTGGCGTTGATCTGTGTTCTCTGCTGTTCAATATTCAGCCTGGCGCAAACGGTTATTTCCCGCTGATTTTAAGCAGCTACCGATATCATCAGGCTGTTTAAGCGCTTCACAAAGGTCGCTGGGTCATCCAGCTGTGCACCTTCTGCCAGCTGGGCCTGATCGAACAAGAGTTCGGTCCAGTCGCCAAAACGCTCGCCTTCCAGCTCGGCTTTCAGTTTTTTCACCAGCATATGTTCCGGGTTGATTTCCAGAATCGGTTTGCTGCCTTTGACATCTTGCCCTGCAGATTTTAAGAGGCGCTCTAAGTTGGCGCTCATATCCTGGTTTTCTACCACGATGCAGGCCGGGCTGTCGGTCAGGCGGTTAGTGACGCGGACGTCTTTCACTTTGTCGCCCAATACCGCTTTGACTTTATCCAGCACGTCTTTCAGCTCGCTGGCGGCCGCTTCCTGTTGCTGTTTCTCTTCTTCGTTTTCAAAGTTGGAAAGATCCAGCTCACCTTTAGTCACGGATTGCAGTTTTTTGCCGTCAAACTCGGTTAAGCCAGAGATCATCCACTCGTCAACGCGCTCGCTCATCAGCAGCACTTCGATGCCTTTCTTGCGGAAGACTTCTAGGTGAGGGCTGTTTTTAGCTGCAGCAAAGCTGTCGGCAGTAATAAAGTAGATCTTGTCCTGGCCTTCTTTCATGCGGCCCACATAGGCAGCAAGGCTGACATTCTGATCTGCAGAATCCGTATGCGATGAGGCAAAGCGCAGCAGGCCGGCAATGCGGTCTTTATTGGCAAAGTCTTCGGCAACGCCTTCTTTCATCACGCGGCCAAATTGTTCCCAGAAAGTTACATACTTGGCTTGCTCGGCTGCATCGTCAGAATTAGCCATGGATTCAAGTAAACCCAGCACTTTTTTCACGCAGCCTTGCTTAATCTGCTCGATGTCTTTGCTGTGTTGCAGAATTTCACGGCTCACATTCAGCGGTAAGTTGCTGCTGTCGATCAGGCCGCGCACAAAGCGCAGGTATTGTGGCAGCAGTTTTTCTGCGTCTTCCATGATAAATACGCGGCGCACATAGAGCTTAATGCCATGGCGGCGTTCACGGTCGTGCATATCAAACGGAGCACGTTTGGGGATGTACAGCAGTTCAGTGTATTCCTGCTTGCCTTCAACGCGGGCATGGCTCCATGCCAGTGGCGCTTCAAAATCGTGCGATACATGTTTGTAGAATTCGGTGTATTGCTCGTCGCTGATTTCTGATTTTGGGCGCGCCCACAGTGCAGAGGCCTGGTTAACGGCTTCAACGCCCTCTGCCGGGGTGATATTGCCTTCATCATCGTAGCCCGCAGTTTTTGGCATAAAGATAGGCAGGGTGATGTGGTCAGAATACTTGCGGATAATCGAGCGCAGGCTCCAGTCCGACAGATATTCGTCTTCGCCTTCTTTCAGGTGAAGTACGATTTCGGTACCGCGGCCTTCTTTAGCCACTTCTTCCAGGGTGAATTCACCATCACCCGCGGATTCCCATTGGGTGGCGGTGGTTTCACCGGCGCGGCGGGAGGTGAGGGTGACTTTATCGGCCACGATAAAGGCTGAGTAGAAGCCCACACCAAACTGGCCAATCAGGTTAGCGTCTTTTTGAGCATCGCCAGAGAGCTTGCCAAAAAACTCTTTAGTGCCAGAGCGGGCAATCGTACCGATGTTTTTCACGACTTCGTCACGGCTCATACCGATACCGTTGTCGCTTAATGTCAGAGTACGTGCTTCTTTATCAAAGGAAAGGCTGATCTTTAACTCGCTGTCTTCCCCGTATAAGCTTGCGTCATTCAGAGCTTCAAAGCGCAGCTTGTCGCAAGCGTCAGATGCATTAGAGATCAGCTCACGCAGGAAAATCTCTTTATTAGAGTAAAGAGAGTGGATCATCAGCTGTAGAAGCTGTTTAACTTCGGTTTGGAAGCCTAGTGTTTCTTTTGCCATTGAAGTGCTCTGCTTATAAGTGAACAAAGATGTGTTGATAAGTGGGGCCAGCTGGCCGCTGTTCAAGTCCGCAGGGTGCTAAATTTCAACATTGCACTGTGATGGCCCGGCCATATTTTGCCGGATTAAATTAAACCGTCGTTCGGCGATAAGATACTGGTACTCTGTGGCAGGCTTTGCCTTAAATTACGTCTGGCCAGAATCTTGGTTTGTGCTTTAGTAGGAAGATCAGTCAGTAATAGTAAGTTTTTACGAATTAACGCATCAATGACGTCTTCAATAACCCGGATTAAATCGCTGTCTAATGAATGGAATAATTCGGTGTTGGCAGGGGCCCCTATAAAACGCACCAATTCTGGCGCGTTTTGCGGAACAAACTCGCTGGCTGCTGTATTGGCATCGCGAAAAACCGCGCTGATCTGGCCGTTCAAATCACGTGTGATGTAGGGCATTGTGGATCCTTAATAATGATGAGCTGCGTATTTAGTTTAAGCGGGCTGGGAAAAAAGTATATATGAGCGGTTATAAACTTGAGATTTTAAAGGCTGACGCAGTAAAGAAGCGAAAGAATGCTCCACCCTTACTGATGATTCATGGTGCTTACGCAGGCTCTTGGTGCTGGGAGAGTTATTTTCTGCCTTATTTTACAGAAGCAGGCTGGGATGTCATTGCGCCCAGCTTACGCGGCCATGCGGGCAGCATGGGCAGAGAGAAGCTCGATCACTTTGGCATTGATGATTATGTAAAAGATATTTTGCTGATGATTGCTGAGATGCCAGAGCCGCCGGTGCTGATTGGGCACTCGATGGGGGGGCTTGTGGCGCAGCGGGTGGCGAGGCAGGCAAAGCTGGCAGGCATGGTGCTGCTGGCCAGCGTTGCGCCTTATGGCGTTGCCGCTTCTTTTGCTCACCTTGTGGCTTCGCAGCCGGGTTTATTGTGGAATCTGGGCCAGTTTCAGTGGCATGGTGCGGCGGCGGCAGGTAACCCAAGCTTTGTGCGCGAACTGTTGTTTTCGTCTAAAACAGATCGGGAGATGGTGGATCACTTTGCCGCCCGTGCCCAGCCTGAATCGATGCTGGCCTTAACTGAAATGGCAATTCCTCATCTTTTTGCCGGTTTAAACTGCCCCAAATTGCCTTGCCTCGTGCTGGGGGCGGGCGCTGATCAGCTGATCCCGCCCAGCGACAGCCATGCTTGCGCCAGTGCCTGGCATACCAGGGCAATTATTATTGAAGATTGCGGCCACGCCATGATGGCGGATTTTCATAAAACGGAAGTGGCGAAAGAAATACAAAACTGGCTGGAGCTGACTTATCCGGAAGATTAAATTTGGTCAGCACTTGCCCCCGAAATTGGTTTTCTCTGTGTGCTGTTCTCAGCGGCCTTTGTGCCCGCAGAATTTTTTAGAAGATGTTTTGATTTAATGCTTAAACCAGACGTATTGGAGTTTTTAAGATGGGCGAAAAAGTAAAGAAAAGCGATGCAGAGTGGCGTGAGCAACTGAGTGCCGAAGCATATCGGGTGGCCAGAGAGGGCGGCACCGAGCGGCCTTTTTCGGGTGAGCATTATCGCCAGACAGGCAGCGGCAAGTATCACTGCATCTGCTGTGACACGGTGTTATTTGAATCCGAGCGCAAATTTGATGCAGGCTGCGGCTGGCCCAGTTTTTGGGCTGAGGCGGCAGGCGCAAATATCCGGCGGATCAGGGATGGCAGCCACGGCATGATTCGGGTGGAAGTACGCTGCAGTCATTGTGATGCGCATCTGGGCCATGTTTTCCCGGATGGGCCTATGCCTACAGGTGAGCGCTATTGTATTAATTCGGTATCCATTGAATTTAAACCGCATGGCAGCGATTAATGCCCTTGTTATTTTTACCTTCATCGTCAGTACAGCCTGAATCGTCTTAAGCAGTAAAATTCTCCCCCTTATTGAAAGGGTTATATATGCAGACACAGCTGATTCAGATGCTGGCGATTAAACCGCAGCAGGGTATTCCGTGGAGACGGGTGTTGCGGGTGATGATTGCTGTGGGCCTGCCCTTGGGCATTGCGTTGCTGCGGGGCGAGTTTTTACCGGCTGTGTATGGTGCGGTAGCAGGCTTTTACACCATGTTTGTGGATAATGGAGGCAATACATCCGAGCGGATCACCGTGATGGTGTATATGACGGTAGGCATGTTGCTGGCAGGGATTGCAGGCGTTGCCGGGCACTATGTGCAGGGGGCGCCGCTGGCCTTTCTGCTGGCGTTTGCAATTTTTACCGGCTGGCTGCAGGGCGCAGGTAATTCCGTCGAAATGATGAGCAAATACTGGCTGATTGCTTTCTTGTTTGGTGACAGTGCCCCCTTGCTTTCACCTCTGGCGGGTACTTATTTATTGTTAGGCGGGGCTTCGGGTATTTTTGCCGTGCTGCTGGACCGGTTTATTTTTCGCTCGCCCGAGCCTAAAAACGGCCCCATGCTGTATGAAGCAATGAGCCGCCTTTTACGCCGTGATCATAATAATTCTATTTTTGCCTTCTATTTTGCGGCCAAAGTGGTGCTGGCCTATTTAATTGGCTATGGGCTGGGCTTGGAGCGTGCCTATTGGCTGCCGCTGACCGTAGTGCTGGTGACGGTTTACGATAATAAGCTGACGATTGATCGTATGGTGCAGCGTTTAATCGGCTCTATTATTGGCGCTTTACTGGGCTGGGCCGTTTTGTATTTTTTTCAGGCGGAATGGCAACTGGCTGCATTGGTGGTGATTCTGGCGGCAGTAACCCCGATTTGCCTGGAGCGTAATTACTGGCTGGCGGTGATTCCAATTACAGCATTGGTGATGGTCTTGCTTGATTTTGGCGGGGAGCATCATTCCTTGGTACGGGCACGGGTAGAAAACACTATTATTGCCTGCGTATTATCTGGGATGGGTACTTTATTATTTATTCGTTTGCAGCCTCATTATTTTGACCCGCGCCCTAAAAAAAAATTAAAACGTATTCAGAGTGATGAGCTTTTGTGAGCGTTTTTTTCTGATTTTTATATCGTAGTAATAAATCTGGTGGCTTTTTTTTGAGCCTGCATATTTATTCACTTTGATAGGGCGTGTTGTTTAGGTCAGCCACTTCTTGCTTTGCTTACCAATTTCCGCTTACTGCTAAAGTTCGCCTGCATGAAACGCGTTTTAATGAGTCGCTGGCAATCACTTCCAGAGTGTTCAGATCTAGTCTGCTCGTGTGTCGTCGATATTTGCAGCTAAGGTTTGAACTTGTTTTACTTCTCATCCAAGCTAAGCAATTAGAAATTGTGAATTCAGCAATGGAGTGATGCCATGAAAGGTATTGTTTTCAATGAGTTTATGGACTTTGTTGAGTCTGTACAGGGGATTGTGGCTGTAGATGAAATGATTACAGCGGCTAACCCGCCTTCCGGTGGCGCTTATACGGCGGCTGGGTATTATGATTTTCATGAAATATTTGCCTTGGTACAGGCATTATCAGCGCGCTGCGGCACCCCCGTCCCTGATTTAGTACGGGCATTTGGTCAGCATTTATTTGGCCGGCTGATTGCTCAGCGCTCAGAATTACTCCGCTCTATGCCCGATGTGTATACCTTTTTGGAGAGTATCGAAGGACAGATTCATGTAGAGGTCCGCAGAATTTACCCCGATGCAGATTTACCCATGCTAGAAACTGAGAGGGGGAGTGATGGTTCTTTGCTATTACGTTATCGCTCTCGCCGCCATTTAGCTGATCTGGCACTGGGCATGATTGAAGGGTGTATCGCGCACTACGGTGGTCAGGCCACTGTGATACGCCGTGATTTGGCGGATGAGGGCGAGATGCAGGTGACGGAGTTTAGGGTGTGTACACTTTAAGGCTTAAATCATGAGCGATGAAATTGAAGCGGCGTTGCGCCGTGCCATCGATCGTGAAAAAAAAGCACGTCAATACGCTGAAAGTTTGGTTGAAGAGCGTACTGAGTCGCTGCGCTTGGCTTATGAAAAGCTGCGCAATGCAGAAGAGCAGGAGTTTTTTGATGTCTTATCAAAAATGCCTTGCGCAGTGCTGCTGGCGCAAGTGAGCGGTGAAATTTCACTGGCTAATCCTGCTGCAGCAGAGATTTTAGGTTTTACTCAAGAAGCAGATTTAATTGGCCTAAATTGGTTGCGTATGGTGGTGGATGATGAGGTTGACCCGCTTAGTGAAGGGGGGCAAGAAGACGTCGCTATCTTGTTGCGCAAGGGCGATGGTAGTTTTTCTGCGGTGCATATTATTATCGGTAGCAGTGCATTTTTGGGCAGGCCGGTACGTATTATTATTTTGCACGATGTGTCTGAGCAGCGCCGTCTGCATCATCAGCTGCGTTATCAAGCTACCCACGACGGGCTTACTGGCCTAGCTAATCGTGCCCGTTTACTAGAGCGGCTAAGCCAGCATATTGCCTCTGCACGGCTGCACGGCATGGGTTTAACTATATTTTTTATTGATCTAGATAAATTTAAATTTATTAATGACAGTCAAGGCCATGCTGCAGGCGACATAGTGCTGTGTGAAATTGCTAAGCGGCTACAAACTTTACCTTTAGCAGGAGGAACGGCGGCAAGGTTGGGTGGGGATGAGTTTGTGGTTGCGGTGCCTACTCACTGTGCCATGGATCGTTTACAGATGGCAGAGGCTATTTTAGCCGCTATTTTGCAGCCGATTCAGCTGGATCGAATCGATCAAATTATGGGGGGCAGCATTGGTGCTGCGCAATACCCAGAGCATGGCTCAGATGCGGAGATATTACTAAAACGCGCAGATATTGCCATGTATCACGCTAAAGAGGGCGGCGGCAGTGCAGTGTGCTATTTCTCTGAGCATATGCAGCAGGAGTTAGATTCGCGGCGCTTGCTTGAGAGCCGTTTGCGTTATGCCATTAGTCATAATGAATTGGTTTTACATTACCAACCTCAAGTTGATTTAAGTACCGGCATGTTAGTGAGCGTTGAGGCGCTGGTACGCTGGCAATCGCCTGATTATGGCTTGCTTTATCCAGGTGCGTTTATCTCGATGGCAGAAGAGACAGGTTTGATTTGTGAGATCGGCCAGTGGGTGATGTTAGCGGCTTGTCAGCAAATATTGAGCTGGCAGCAAGCGGGCATGGGCTGGGTGAGGGTTGCGGTGAATGTGTCGCCACTAGAGTTGGGAAGTGATGCGATTGTGTATCGAGTGGCCGATGCGCTGGCCTGTCACGGTATTCCTCCTGAATGTTTAGAGCTGGAAATTACCGAAAGCTTATCGATTAGCGATCCAGAGTTGGCTTTAGCTATCATTGCTCAGATTAAGGCTTTGGGCGTGGCGTTGGCGATTGATGATTTTGGTGTGGGCTATTCAAACTTAGGTTATTTAAAACGCTTTCCTGCCGAGCGGCTAAAAATTGATCAATCTTTTGTGCGTGGCTTAAGTCATAGTGCGCATGATAAAGCGATTGTAGCGACTATTATTCAGCTGGCACGCAGCTTATCGATGCAGGCTTTGGCAGAAGGAGTTGAGACCGAACAAGAAGCACAAATTTTGCTAGAGCTAGGCGCACATTTGATTCAAGGCTATTGGATTTCGCGCCCTGTTTCTAGTGCAGATTTAGAGGTCATGTTGAGGCAGGCTTGTGTGCTAGACCCAAAGCAATTATTGGGGTCCGTAAACTCACCTTGTGTGCTGGTGATTGATGATCAGCCAGTGATACTGGAACTGATTCAGCATATTTTATCGGGCCTTTCGCTCCAACTTTATCTGGCAGACAGCGCAGAATCTGGCCTGCCGCTTTTAGAGCACCATCAGTTTGCGGCCATTGTTTGCGATTATCAATTGCCAGGCGAGGATGGCATTGCATTTTTGGCCAGGGCCAAGTTGATTCAACCAAAGGCTTTGCGTATCTTAATTACCGCGAGCACCGATTTAGCCGTATTACGCGCAGCGATCAATATTGCCCGGGTGGAGCATTTCTTGCAAAAGCCGGTTGATCCTGTTCAATTGCTGAGTATGATGACTGCTTTATCTGCTTAGTATGTCTTTCCCTGTCGCTCCAACGATAGTGTCATTATTCATGCATCAAAATCCTTTTAAGAATAAATACCAGACACTGGTTTAAGTCCTTGAAAAAGAGCAATGGCCGATGCATCTAAGGCAGATCGCGAAGCGGGCTTATTTAAAATTTAATAATTTTTTTTAAGCAGATACTATGCAAAACAAAACGCCCCAATTGGGGCGTTTTGCTTGGGTGGCGCGGGGCTTACAGGCCCAGCTTACCGTGCAGTTCTTCTGCTTTACTGCATGAACCTGCCAGAATAATCCCGATCAGTGCGAAAACATACACAATCACGGAAGAATTCAGCGCCCAGTGCAGGCCGTAGTTCGAGAAGATATACGCTGATACAGAAGCAAAAATCAGTGTACCAACTGAACCGCAAGTCAGGATCGTTGAGATCAGGCTTGGTGGAGACACTTTAACTTGCAAGCTGCCGTAGCTGATCAGGCCAGAGTAAATACCTGAGTTAAAGAAGCCAAAGCACACCAGAGCCACGCCGATTACAGTGGCTTGTGGCACATTTGCAATCGTTGCAATGCTGGCTGTACCAACGATAGCCGAAGCAATCAGGAAGGTACGCAGTTGTACATAGCGCACAGTGTAGTGGTTCAGCCACAGGCCAGTGGCCTTAGAGCCCCAGTACAGCGTAACGTACAGTGCAGCAGTATCTACTGGCAGCTTTACGGCATCCTGCAGGTAAGTTGGCAGCCACATGGTGAATACCAGCTCGGCGTAAATAAACGCAAAGGCAGCGAAACACACGTAGTAAATGGCTTTGCCCCAAGGCTCTTTAACCGCAGTGCCGTCTTCCGATTTTACTTCACGCTCTACGGTTGGGAATTTCGCCTTAGCGATCAGCACAATCAAGAGTAATGAAATAGCCGACATTAGGAAGTACATCACCAGCCAGCTGGCGTTGTGCTTAAACAGATAGCCCAGAATCACCGGCAATACCACACCTGCAAAGCTGAAGAAGAAGTCGGTAAAAATCAGGCTGGATGAGCGGTCTTTAGGATCTGGATTAATCCGCACCACTAAATAACTACCCACGGCCATGGTGATACCGGCCGCAGCACCAATCATCAGCACGGTAAAACCAAACAGCGTGATCGATGGCACAACGGTCAGTACCACGGTCAGTGCGATGGTGACGGCAGAAGCAATCGCCAGCAGTGATTTGATGCTGTATTTCTGCATCAGCACACCACCCACCAGAATCGGCACAAACAAACCAAAATTCAGCAGGGTAAACATCTGGCCGATAAAGCCAGGGTCTTTATGAAATGCGGCTGATACCGGGCCAAGTACCAGGCCCAGTGTGGTGATTAAAGCGCCAGTAAAGAAATAGCACACGTAAGCGATCAGATTTAATCTCTTCTTGGAATCTTTTTGAACGTCCATGATTACAGAGCCACCACAATGTTTTTAACCCACTTAGAAAACTTCTCGGATACGCTATTGGCCACATCCACCACGGCAGCGTGGTTGTGATGGGTTTTAGCTAGGCCGGTCGCCATATTGGTAATGCAGGAAATACCCAGCACTTCCATACCAAAGTAATTAGCCATAATTACTTCGTAAACAGTCGACATCCCTACTGAATCTGCGCCGTAGGACTGAACCATTTTAATTTCAGCGCGGGTTTCGTAAGTTGGGCCGGTCATCTTCACATAGGTGCCTTTCTTAGGCGTTACGCCAGATTCAGCTGCAAGCGATTCTGCCAGTGCGATCAAACGTGGTGAGTAAGGCGCAGTCTGGTCTAAGAAACGCGGGCCGCATGCATCGTCATTTTTGCCGATCAGCGGGTGATTACCGGTCAGGTTGATATGATCGTCAATGATCATAATGTCACCCGCAGTAAAGCTTGGGTTGCAGCCACCTGCCGCATTGCTGACGATAAGCTGTTTGATGCCCAGCTCTTTAAACACAGCAATCGGGAAAGTCACTTCTTGCGGGGTGTAGCCTTCGTAGTAATGAAAGCGGCCTTCCATAATCAGTACGTTTTTACCGTCTGCCACTTCAGCAATCGTCAGCTTGCCTTTATGGCCAGCTACAGATGATTGTGGGAAATGGGGGATATCGCCGTAAGAAATGCTTTCTAATACTTTGACGATTTTAGTGAAGTCGCCTAAACCAGAGCCCAGAATAACTGCTGTTTCCGGGATGGCATGGCTGAATGCTTTTTGCAGATGGGCTGCGGAAAGCCTGGCTTCTTCATGACGAACGTTATTCATGTTTGAAATCCTGTTGTTGTGTATTAATTATTTAGTGTGTTTTAAAAATGACTTGTTTTTTTTTAAGCTCTTCAATGGTGTATTTGTAATCGATTGATTTAAAACCTGAGTTGTTTTAAATCAAGTCTGTCTGATTCAGATTGTACGGTATTTTGTTTGTTAAATGAATAGACAGACGAATGGTCTATTTTTTTGAAGGGGCGATTCTCTATTATCAGTAAACCGGCTGGCATAAGGTGAACTAATTACACCGGCCTGCCTGTAAAAAATTAATCCATACAATACAAAGGATTAGTCACATATTTTATCCGACGGACGTGGCTTTATTTCTTGTGCTTATTGATGGTAATCAATGGTTTTTAAATATTTTCAGCTCAGTTTTATTTGATGCCTGATTCTTTATTATTTTAAATATTGATCAGTGATTGTGCCGTGTGCTTAAGGTGGATTTAATTTTCTTAAAGAAGCAGTATTACTGCTTAATTGGGCCGCTCATATTAGGTATGCCGTATGTAATCAATAACATAGTGGCTATTTCAATATTTAATAAAGGGTGTTTCTAAGGGGAAGGGGCCATTGCTGCTTTAATTATCTGCCACCCAGAAAGAGGGAAATGAATGTTTAGCACATTACTGATCTGGCAGATATTGCCTCTTGCTTAATCTTGCTGCCAAAAAACTCTTTGCACAGTATTGATCGGGCAAGAGGCATGATCTTGATGTTTTAAAGGCTCATTACCGCGATCCAGCCAAATGCGAGTACCGGCAAATTAAAGTGCAGGAAGGTGGGCACCACGGTATCCCACATATGATCATGCTGGCCGTCGATATTTAAACCTGCTGTTGGCCCCAGGGTTGAATCCGCAGCGGGCGATCCCGCATCCCCCAGTGCACCGGCCGTACCAATCAGGCAGACAATCGCTTCCGGGCTCAGCCCCAGTTTGATGGCCAGCGGTACATAAATGGTGGCAAGAATGGGTACGGTAGAAAAAGAAGAGCCAATGCCCAGCGTAACAATCAGGCCCACCAGCAGCATTAAAAACACGGCCAGTGGCTTATTGCCGCCGATATATTGCATGGAGTGCTCAACCAGGCTGGTGACATCCCCGGTGGCTTTCAGTACTTCGGCAAAGCCGGATGCGGCAATCATAATCAGGCCAATCCCGGCCATCATTTTCATGCCTTCTGCAAAAATGCCATCCGCTTTATTGAGCGGCACGGCCCCGCCTGCTACGCAAATGACAAAACCGGCCAGCGCGCCAAACAGCATGGAGTCGGCATAGAGCTGGGTGATAAACGTGCCCGCCATGGCCAGCCCCGCTACTGAAAGGCTGCGGCGGCTGTAGTGCACGTCTTCGCGCTCTACAGCTGCAATGGCATCAATATTGTACTGGCGGGGTTTACGGTAGCTGATAAATACGGCGATCAGCAAACCCGTGACCATGCCCAAGGCAGGTAGCGCCATGGCGTGCATCACATCCACATGGCTGGCATCCAGGCCGGATTTTGCAATATTGCCGAGCAGAATCTGCTGCAGAAAAATCTCACCAAAGCCCACAGGAAACACCATATAGGGGGTGACCAGACCAAAAGTCAGGATACAGGCCAGCAAACGACGATCCACTTTTAGCCGGGCTAAGGTATAGAGCAGGGGGGGGACCACCAGCGGGATAAAGGCAATATGAATAGGCAAAATATTTTGCGAAGCAATGGCAAGGCCAAGCAGCGCCAGAATAATCCCCCATTTTACTTTTGTGCCGGTGCTGCTTTGCTGCGCCAGCTTGGCTAAGCCATCTGCCATGGCATGCGGCAGGCCTGATTCGGCCAGCGCCAGTGCAAATGCGCCCAAAAGAGCGTAAGACAGAGCAATGCCTGCGCCGCCACCCAGGCCAGAATTAAAAGCGCTCAGTGTCTGAGCGATATTCAGCCCGCCAACCAGGCCGCCAGCCATGGCGCTGACTAAAATGCTGATCACCACATTCACGCGGCTAAGAGAGAGTGCCAGCATCAGTGTGACGGCAATTAAGACGGCATTCATAAGTGGATTCGGCAGGGAAAAAAACCGGACTTTAACCTGCGATGGAAATTTTTGCTCAGGGAATTACGGAACTTTCCGCAAAACGGTGTTATTCCCGATCGCTTATTTATCTGTGTAAGAAATGTTTTTCTGGTGCTAACATCACGCGCCGCAGCCTATTGGGCGGATTTTTCTGCTGTATTTTGCAATGCTTTAAAGTGCTTTAATGCTAGAAAAGGAAGATGTAATGATTGGAGAAGATACAGGTCAGGGCCATGGCTTAAAGCGTAATTTACGCGCCCGCCATCTCACCATGATCGCCATTGGCGGATCGATTGGTACGGGGCTGTTTGTGGCTTCTGGTGCAACGGTTGCACAGGCAGGCCCGGGTGGTGCTTTGCTTGCCTACGCTGTTATCGGGCTGATGGTTTACTTTTTGATGACCAGCTTGGCGGAAATGGCCGCCTATATGCCGGTCTCCGGTTCTTTTTCTACTTATGGCGCTAAATTTGTTGAGCCAGGCTTTGGCTTTGCGCTGGGCTGGAACTATTGGTACAACTGGGCGGTGACCATTGCCGTTGAGCTGGCCGCGGCCAGTATGGTGATGAAGTTCTGGTTCCCGGACAGCCCCGGCATGCTCTGGAGTGCGATATTCCTGGCGATTATGTTTGCGCTGAACTTTATATCGGTGAAAGGCTTTGGCGAGGCGGAATACTGGTTCTCCTTAATTAAAGTGGTGACGGTGATTGTATTTATCGGCACCGGCCTCTTTATGGTGTTTGGCATCATGAAGGGCACGCATACGGTGGGGCTGGAAAACTTCACCTTGGGCGACGCACCCTTTGTAGGAGGATTCCCCGCCATGCTCGGGGTGGCGATGATTGCCGGGTTCTCTTTTCAGGGTACCGAGTTAATCGGTATTGCTGCGGGTGAATCGGCTAATCCGGAAAAAGATATTCCCCGTGCTATTAAGCAAGTCTTCTGGCGCATTCTGCTGTTTTATGTGTTTGCCATTTTGATTATTGGCCTGTTGATTCCCTATACCGACCCAAATCTTTTAAAGGGCGATGTCTCTGATATTGGCGTGAGCCCATTTACTCTGGTTTTTAAAAACGCCGGTATTGCCTTTGCTGCCAGCTTAATGAATACCGTGATTTTAACCGCCATTTTATCGGCAGGTAATTCAGGGATGTATGCATCCACACGCATGCTGTATTCCTTAGCGACTGAAGGCAAAGCTCCTAAAATATTTGCCCGCTTATCCAGTAATGGTGTGCCAAGAAACGCGCTGTATGCCACCACCGTGGTGGGGATGCTGTGCTTTTTTGCCTCTATTTTTGGTGATAAAACAGTATATCTGTGGCTGTTAAATACTTCGGGTATGACCGGCTTTATTGCATGGCTGGGTATTGCCATTTGTCATTACCGCTTTCGCAAAGGCTATATTGCCCAAGGCCGTGATTTAAGTGCGCTGCCTTATCGCTCCAGCTTTTATCCTCTGGGGCCGTTGTTTGCTTTTGCGCTTTGTATGGTGATTATGCTGGGCCAGAATTATCAGGCTTTTATGGCAGGTAAAATTGATTGGGCCAGCGTTGCGGCAACCTATATCGGCATTCCGCTCTTTTTAGCAATCTGGTTTGCTTATAAGTATAAAAACAAAAGCAAATTTGTATCGCTATCTACAATGGATTTAGACAGTCAGCGGGATTAAGCATCAGCCTCGCTCAAGCAAAATGCCCCGGTCTGTGATTGGGGCGTTTTTTTTAGCTCATTGCATCCGCCATTTTTTTGTTTGCCCCTGTTATCGCCCAATATTTTATCGTAATGGCCGTGCAAATAGGGGTTTGCTGTTGGAGCGGGAATGGACAAGCTGAAGGAATCAGAGTCTGCGTTTAATAAAGAGAATAAAACGCTCTAAGAAAGGCATGCTCCAATGTACGCAGTGTGAAATTAAATATCTTGCAGGGAAAGTCTGAAAAGCTAAGATTAGATTGTGAGTTGTATTTTTTAATCATTTACTTTCATTGGAAATAACCTTGAAAATTACTCACCGGCTTACTTTATTAGTGGCTACAACAGCCATATCCATCTTGCTGTTGATTACGGTCAGCTTTTTAAAGCTGAGCGCAATTAATGTGCTGGTAGAAGAGGTGGTGGCCAATGTGATGCCTTCTTTAGAAACGCTCAATGATGCCGAGCTGGCCTTTATGGCCGCCCGCCGCATGGAATTGAGCCACATTATTGAAAGCGATCCTCAGCAAAAGCAGGCGCAGATTAATAAAATGCAAAGCTCGCTGGCAGAGGTTGACCGTCTTTTGCAAAGCTATGAAAAATTTACTGATGATGATACAGACCGGAAAAACCTGGCTGCAGCCGTGGCAGAGTTGGCCATCTTAAAGCCGCTGATTGCAGAAGGCGCTCGTTTTTCGCTAACCCTGCCGCCCGAGGAAGCGCGTAGTTATATTTCTAAAAGTGTTACGCCGCAGGCTGAAAAATTTTCAGCGGCCTTAAGTACTGCAAAAGCGCATAACAGTGATTATTCCAAAGAAGCCAGCCGCGACGTTAAAGCTCAGATATCGAATGCCATTGCTTCCTCTTTAACAGTGGGCTGTGCCTTATTGCTTCTGGCTTTTGGCTTAGGAATCTGGATTACCCTGGGGATTAAAAAACCGCTGCAGGATTTACGCCAGTTTTTAGTTGATTTAGGCACAAACTACGATTTCACCCTGCGCATGAAAGTAAGCGGGAACGATGAAATTGCCGAATCCTTAAATGCCTTAAACGGCCTGCTGGATACACTGCAAGGCAGCTTGCAGCAGCTGCACCGCATTGGCCGGGATGTAACGGGCACGGCGGGTGAGTTGTCTGAAAGCAGCCATGAGCTGTCTAAGGCATCTCATCATGTTAGTGGGGCCGCATCCAGCATGGCAGCGGGTGTTGAAGAGGTGACTGTCAGTATCGGCCTGGTTGCAGACCGGAGCAGCCAGTGTGACCGCACTGCGCGTGAAGCAGGCAGGATGGCCGCAAGTGGTGGTGATGTGATTGAAAGCACGATTCAGAGTATTCAGCAAATTGCCGCGGAAGTACGTGTTTCAGCCGGGCAAATTGAATCACTGAAAGAGCGCACTGCCAGCATTAACAGCGTTGTGAATGTGATTAAAGAGATCCTGATTATGTCTCTTGCTCAATCTCCTTGCTCAAACCACTTAAAAGGCCTAAGGTGAACGAACGTTCTTTTGTGGAGTGGTCGTCATGGCAATCAACCCAATCCAGATGCAAAAGGGGCTGTC